>NZ_JBVJIP010000022.1:0-7434 GCF_055586225.1 Actinoplanes sp. NPDC051388
TGCTTCCTCAGGGGAAGCAGAGCAGGGTCTTGGCCGTGCTTCCTCAAGGGAAGCAGAGCGGGGTCTTGGCCGTGCTTCCTCAGGGGAAGCAGAGCAGGGTCTTGGCCGTGCTTCCTCAAGGGAAGCAGAGCGGGGTCTTGGCCGTGCTTCCTCAGGGGAAGCAGAGCGGGGTCTTGGCCGTGCTTCCTCAAGGGAAGCTGAGCAAGGTCCTGGCCGCGCTTCCCCAGGGAAGCGGTCAGGTCGCTGAAGGCCCGTTCCTTAGAGGAAGCAGAGCCATGGCCAGGCCACGCGTTCTCCAAGGCAGCGGAACAGGCCACCGCGGGCTGCCTCGGGAGAGCCGAGTATGCCGTCGTGGGCTGCTTCCTCAGAGGAAGCAGAGCAAAGGCTCGGCGGCCGCGTGTTGTGGGGCAGCGCGGAGGGCCGCGGTCGCTTTCGGAGGAGCGGGGCGCGGGATCGTGCTCTGTGTTCTGGGGGAGTGGAGCGTGGCGTCAGGTGCTTCGGACTGGGCGGTGGGTGCCTGCTGGGCGGGTGCCCGTGGGGCGCGACCCGCCCGGGCGGGAACCGGATGGTCTGGTCCCTGCCCAGCGGAAACAGGCATTCACCCGTTCGGGTGACTCGACCCGCGTGATTTGCCCCATTACCCTGCCACCTGACATGTGTGCCCCCGCCCATGCCCGCATACCGACCGCTACCTGCAACAACGATTCGGCGGCCGGGAGGGCTTCGGCGTATCCGATCTTGGGGTTGATCCGGATTGCGCGGGTGTCAAGCCGCTCTGCGCGATGTGGACTTCTGCCGGGGCGCGGCGACTCGGAAAGCGGCGGTGGGTCGGGGGCTCAGAGCCTCGGCGAGCATCGGCTTCACCACCACCCTCAGGCCGGTGGGCGGCAGCACCTTGTGTGGACGGTCCCGCCATCAGTGCGCCACCCGGGCGGCTTCAGTCGTCGTGTCGTCCTCCCAGGACCTCTTCGCCGGAGGGCATCGCAACCTCTTCGTCGGAGGGCATCGCAGCTTGTTCGCCGGAGGGCATCGCTACCTCTTCGCCTGATGGCATCGCATGATCGGGTGGCCCGGCCGGCCGAGGGCGGAACGGGTGCCGGTTGGGCGGGCTTCGGGCGGCGCCGGCCGGGCGTGGGGCGCGGACCGCCGCGGCCGCAGCCGATCGAGGAACGCTGCTGGTCCGAACGGTCGAAGGTCGTTCCTCTGCGCAGTTGGAAACCGACGATCCGGCGCTATATCAGTCGGGAATGCCGTGTCCTAGCGCAACACGCGTCGTTGCTTCGGTCAGATCCACTTATCGCAACATGCATGCCAAAATACGAGCGTCGCCGGGCGGACGATCACACAAGCTGTGCGACCAGTGCGGTCTGGTGTGGTCCACACTGCAGGTGACACAAAGGAAGCTCACTCGGTGGGGTCGCCGGGTGAGTGGGGGAGGCACCCGTGGACGAGCTGCCGATCGGTCGTCGCGTCGCCTATTGGCGCGGGCGCCGGAAGATGTCCCAGCAGGTCTTCGCGGATCGGCTGGGCAAGTCGAAGAGCTGGGTCGACAAGGTGGAAAGAGGCGTCCGCCGGCTCGACAAGTTCTCCGTGGTCTACGAGATCGCGGACGTGTTGCAGGTCGACGTTCAGCTGCTGCTGGGCAAGGACGTCGAGCGGCGGCCGGAGACGCAGAACTGCATCGACCAGGTCGAGGTCGAGGAGATCCGCGCGGCGCTGGAGCGTTACGACCAGATGAGCGCGTTCTTCCAGCCCGCGCCGCACAGCCCTCCGCTGCACGAGATGCGCAAGGCGGTCAGTCACGCCTGGCTGACCTATCAGCATGCCAAATACGGCGTCCTGGCCCGCACCCTGCCCAAACTGCTGCGCGACGCCCAGGCGGCGGACAGCGCGCACGCCAGCGGCGACGAGGCCCGCGACGCGGCGCACCTGCTCGGGCAGGTCTATCAGATCGCCTCTTCGGCGTTACGCAAGGTCGGCGAGCACGAACTGTCCTGGCTGGCCGCGGACCGGTCGATCGCGGTCTCCCAGCGGGCCGGCGACCAGCTGCTGGCCGGCATCGCGAGCTACCGAGTGGGCAGTGCCCTGCTCGCTCTCGGCCGGGCCCGCCCGTCGCTGGAAGTCAACGTCAACATCGCGAACCGGCTGGCCCCCGGTTTCCAGCCGAACAACCCGGAGCAGATCTCGGTCTACGGCATGTTGCTGCTCAACGGCGCCATGGCGGCGGCCCGGATCGGCGACAGCGCGACCGTGCGCGACCTGGTCAGCGGGGCCGAGCAGGCGGCCAACGCGCTGGGCGGCGACTACAACCACTACTGGACCAGCTTCGGGCCGACCAACGTGCAGTTACATCGGGCGGCGGCGGCGGTCGAGCTGGGCGACGGGCGCACCGCGGTGGAGTTGTTCGAGCGGATCGACTTCGACGGCTTCCAGGCCATGCTCCCGGAGCGCCGCGCCCACTACTACCTCGACATCGCCCGCGGCTACGCGCAGATCGGCGATGTGGAGAAAGCGAGCGAGATGTTGCTCGATGGAGACCGGCTCGCGCCATCGGAGATCCGATGCCGGCCGCTCGCCCATGAGGTCCTCTCCGACGTGCTCCGACGTACTCGGGGCACGCCGCCGGCGCCGATCGCGGAGCTGGCCGAACAGATGGGAGTCGGCGTATGAGGTTGGTCCCCGCGTGATGAACAACCCCTCACCCGGCGTGCTGTA
Source organism: Actinoplanes sp. NPDC051388 (assembly GCF_055586225.1). NCBI lineage: Bacteria > Bacillati > Actinomycetota > Actinomycetes > Micromonosporales > Micromonosporaceae > Actinoplanes > Actinoplanes sp. NPDC051388. The sequence continues at coordinate 2,716 of NZ_JBVJIP010000022.1, forward strand.
CATCCTGGTGTGCGGCTCGCCGATGGCCCGCGACGTCGGCGTCCTCGTCGAACTCGCCCAACGCGACGGCTGGGAGGTGTGCGTGATCACCACCCCGGACGGGCGCAAGTTCGTCGACGTTCCCGCACTCCAGATCCAGACCGGCCACCCGGTGCGGACGCACTACAAGAATCCCGGCGATCCGGACATGCTGCCGCCCGCCGACGCGATGATCGTGGCCCCCGCGACGGTCAACACCGTCAACAAGTGGGCCTGCGGCATCACCGACACCCTGGTGCTCGGCCTGCTCATCGAGGGCTACGGATACGACATTCCGACCGCGGTGGTGCCCTACACGAACAACGTGATGGCCCGGCACCCCGCGCTGCACGACAGTCTCGCCAAGCTCCGCGACTGGGGTGTGAGCGTGCTCTACGGCGACGAGGTCTGCCGTCTCGGCAAGCCCGGGCAGACCGACCGCTTCCGCTCGCAGTTCCCGTGGCGCCGAGCGTTGCAGGCGGTGAGCAACCCGGTGATCGCGAACAGCCGACTGGAGCCGGGAGCCCTGTCCTGAACCTATAGAGTTGGCGGCCGTGACAGTAAAGGTCAGCGAGGTCGTCGCCGCGCTCGATGAGCGGTACCCGCGGGACCACGCCGAGCAGTGGGACCGCGTCGGTCTGGTGCTGGGCGAGTTCGAGACCCCGGTGGCACGTGCGCTGTGCGTCGTCGACTGCGTCCCGGAGACCGCCGAGCAGGCCGTGGAGTCCGGCGCGACGCTGATCGTGGCGCACCACCCGCTGCTGCTCAAGGGCGTCTCGACGCTGGCGCCGGACACGTACAAGGGCCGGATCGTGCATCGGCTGATCAAGGCCGGGGTGGCGCTCTATGTCGCGCACACCAATGCCGATGTGGCCAATCCCGGCGTTTCGGACGCTCTCGCGGCTCGGCTCGACCTGCGGAAGACTCGACCGCTGGTGCCGGTCGGCGAGGACGGCCGAGGCATCGGCCGCATCGGTGAGCTGCGCGACCCGATGTCGCTGCGCGACCTGGTCGCGTTCGTGGCCGCCCGGCTGCCCGCGACCGCGGCGGGAGTGCGCGCCGCCGGGGAGGAAAAACAGATCATCAGTACGCTCGCCGTCTGTGGCGGCGCCGGCGACTCGTTCCTCGGCGACGCCACGCGAGCCGGCGTGGACGCGTACCTGTGTGCCGATCTTCGTCATCATCCGGCCGGCGAGCACCTGGCGGACGGCGGCCCCGCCCTGATCGACGTCGCGCACTGGGCCAGCGAGCGGCCGTGGCTGGACGAGGTCGCCGGCTGGCTCCGGTCGCGCTTCCCGATCGAAGTGACCGTGTCCGATGTGGACACGGACCCCTGGACTGTGCATGCTGATAGCCCCGTGAAGGAGTCCCGACCGTGAAGGCCGCCCCCGAAGCTCAGCGTCGCCTGCTCGACCTGCAGGCCGTCGACACCGCCCTGGCCCAGCTCGCGCACCGGCGCAGGTCGCTGCCCGAACTGGCCGAGCTCGAGGCCGTGGCGCGGGAGATCTCCGCGCTCGAGGACGAGCGGGTGCGGGCGCAGGTGGCGGTGGACGACCTGGACCGCGACATCGCCCGCTTCGAGAAGGACATCGAGCAGGTGCGCACCCGTAAGGACCGCGACCAGAAGCGGCTGGACGCGGGCGGCGCGCTGCGCGAGATCGAGGGCCTGCAGCACGAGATGGCCACGCTCAACCGGCGGCAGGGCGAGCTGGAGGACGCCGAGCTGGAGCTGATGGAGCAGCGCGAGTCCGCGGAGCAGACGCTGAACGGCGTGATCGCCAAGCTGTCCGAGGCGAACGACCGGCGTGCGGCGGCCGAGGCCCGGCGCGACGCGGCGAACGCGGACATCACCAAGGAGGAGGAGTTCAAGTCCTCCGCCCGCGGCCCGCTGGTCGCCGACCTGCCCGGTGAGCTGATCACGCTCTACGACAAGATCCGCGCGGACACCGGGCTGGGCGCGGCGCTGGTGCGCTCGGGCCGCTGCGGCGGGTGCCGGATCGAGCTGTACGGCGCCGACCTGAACCGGGTGAAGTCCGCGCCGGCCGACGAGGTGGTCCGCTGCGAGGAGTGCCGCCGGATCATGATCCGCACCCAGGAATCGGGCCTGTGAGGGTTGTCGTCGAAGCCGACGGCGGGTCCCGGGGCAATCCCGGACCGGCGGGTTACGGCGCGGTGGTGCGCGAGGCCGCGACCGGCGAGGTCCTGCTCGAACGGTACGAGTCCCTCGGCGTCACCACGAACAACGTGGCCGAGTACTCCGGCCTGATCGCCGGCCTGCGTGCCGCGGTGGAGCTCGGCGCCGACCAGGTCGACGTGCGGATGGACTCCAAGCTGGTGATCGAGCAGATGTCCGGCCGCTGGCAGATCAAGAATCCCGGTCTGCGTCCGCTCGCCGCCGAGGCCGCCGCCCTGGCCGGCCGCATCGCGCAGGTGACCTGGGACTGGATCCCGCGGGAGCGGAACAAGGCGGCGGACGCGCTGGCCAACCGGGCGATGGACGAGGCGGCCGGCAAGCCGGTGCGGGACGTGATCGAGCCCGAGCCGGCGCTGCCCGCCAAGCCCAAGCCGAAGCAGTCATGGGAGCCGCGCGCCTCACTGGACGACGCCACCCGGCTGATCCTGGTGCGGCACGGCGAGACCGCCTACACCAAGCAGGGCCGTTACTCCGGCCGCGGCGACATCCCGCTCTCCGACGAGGGCGAGGCCCAAGCGATGGCCGCCGGCGGGCGGGTGGCCGGGCTGGCACGGGACGTCACGGCGGTGGTCACCTCACCCCTGTCCCGCTGTACGCGCACCGCGGAGATCATCGCGGCCGAGTCCGGCGGCGCCGACGTGACCGTGCTGGACGACCTGATCGAGTGCGACTTCGGCGACTGGGAGGGGCTGACCTTCGCCGAGGTGCGCGAGCGGTGGCCGCGGGAGATGGACGCGTGGCTGGACTCGCCGGCCGTCGCGCCGCCCGGTGGGGAGTCGTTCGACCAAGTGGCGGATCGGGCGCGGAAGGCGATCGGGACCGTGCTGCGGGCGTACCCATCGGGGGTTGTGGTGGTGGTTTCTCATGTGTCGCCACTGAAGTTGATCCTGCGGGACGCGCTCGACGCGGGGGACGGGTTTCTGCATCGGCTGTTCCTGGACGCGGCCGGGGTGTCCACCATGGATGTGTGGCCGGACGGCGGCGTGGCGGTGCGTTCGGTGAACGAGACCGCGCACCTGCGGTAACCAGGGCTTGACCGCGGTCGATAGGCCGCATAGCTTCCTCCAACAGGAAAGTTTCTTCACTGTTGGAGTGCTCATGCGTAGTCCGCTCCGCCGTCTCATCGCCGTGGGCGCCACCGTCCTGGCGTCGACGATGGTCATAGCCGCCCCGGTCCAGGCAAGCGGCCGCGCGCCGTATGTCAAGGTCGGATACTTCACCCAGTGGGGCATCTACGGTCGCCAGTTCCCGGTCAGCAAGCTGCAGACCTCGGGCGCGGCCGCCAAGCTGACCCACATCAACTACGCGTTCAGCGACGTGACCGAGGGCGGCGTGTGCGCCTCGGCCGACCCCTGGGCCGACTGGCAGATCCCGTTCCCGGCCGAGACCAGCGTGGACGGCGTCGCGGACGAGGCCGGGCAGCCGGTGGCCGGCAACCTCAACCAGCTCGCCGAGCTCAAGAAGGCCAACCCGGGCCTGCGGGTGCAGATCTCGCTGGGCGGCTGGACGCTGTCCAAATGGTTCTCCGACGCCTCGGTCGACGCGGCCGCCCGGCAGAAGCTCGTCGACTCCTGCGTGGATCTGTGGCTCAAGGGCAACCTGCCGGGCGTCGAGCCGGGCGCCGCGGCCGGCATCTTCGACGGCATCGACCTCGACTGGGAGTGGCCCGGTTCGGAGGGCAACGCCGGCAACGTGATCCGGCCCGAGGACAAGCACAACTTCACCCGCCTGCTGTTCGAGTTCCGTGAGTCGCTGGACCGGCTCGGCCGCGCCCGGCACCACCGCTACGAGCTGACCGCGTTCCTGCCGGCCGCACCCGCCAAGATCGACGCTGGCTTCGAGGTGAAGTCGATCTTCCGGCACCTGGACTTCGGCACCGTGCAGGGCTACGACTTCCACGGATCTTGGGAAGCCAGGGCCAACCAGCAGTCGGCGCTGCGGGTGCCGGCCGGAGCCCCCGACGACCCGGACTTCTCCATCGCCACCACAGTCGACGCGTGGCTGGACCGCGGCGCCCCGCGCAAGCAGCTGGTGCTCGGCCTGCCGTATTACGGGCAGGGCTGGACCGGGGTGACCGACGGCCTGTTCGGCGCCGCCACCGGCCCGGCGCCCGGCGTCTTCGCGAACGGCACAGAGGACTACAAGACGCTGAAGAACCTGCCGGAGCAGGGCTACACCGTGCACCGCGACCAGCGGGCCGGGCACACCTATCTCTACGACGGCACCACGTTCTGGACCTACGACGATCCGGAGCAACTGCGGCAGAAGACCAACTACATCAAGAACAAGGGCCTCGGCGGAGCCATGATGTGGTCGCTGGACGGCGACGACGAGAGCGCCTCGCTGACCCGTGCCGTGGCCGCCGGCCTGCGGAGTTAGACATCTGTACTCCGGTGGTGGGGGGGGGGGGGGGGGGAGAGAGGGGGGGGGGGGGGGGAGGGTGGGGGAGAGGGGGTCAAAGAAGCTAACACACAAAGAATGTAACCCCTCAAACGGGGGGGAGAGGA
>NZ_JBVJIP010000022.1:7444-82711 GCF_055586225.1 Actinoplanes sp. NPDC051388
TTGGCGCGTGGCTGTACCGCGGCAGCCCGCGCAAACAGCTGGTGCTTGGCCCGCCGTATTACGGGCGGGGCTGGACCGGGGTGGCCGGCGGCCCGTTCGGCGCACCACCGGAGCCGTTCGGCGCATCGAGATCGGTTAACGGCGTCCCAAATCGTTAACCTCACGGAGATCTGACCCTCCGAGCGGGGAGGTAACGGCTGATGGCCGAACCCGAGACTTCGCCACCGCCGCGGTCCGACCGCAGCCCGTGGAACTGGTTGCTCGTCATCCCGATCGTGGTGCCCGTGCTGACCCCGATCTTCAACTTCGACTCGCCACGGCTGTGGGGATTCCCGGCCTTCTACTGGCTGCAGTTCGCGTTCATCCTGCTCGGCGTGGTCACCACGTCGATCGTCTATCAGATGACGAAGAAGCGGTGACGGCCCGATGAGCGATCACATCACCGAGATCATCGTCTTCAGCCTGCTGTTCCTGCTGGTCAGCGCGATGGGCTTCGTGGCGGCCAAGTGGCGCGCGCCGAAGGACATGGCGCATCTGGACGAGTGGGGGCTGGGCGGGCGCAGCTTCGGCGGCTGGATCACCTGGTTCCTCGTCGGCGGCGACCTCTACACCGCGTACACGTTCGTGGCGGTGCCCGCGCTGATGTTCGGCGCCGGTGCGGCCGGGTTCTTCGCCGTCCCGTACACGATCGTCATCTATCCGCTGTTCTTCCTGATCCTGATCCGGCTCTGGTCGGTCTCGCACCGGCACGGGTTCGTGACCCCGGCCGACTTCGTGCGCACCCGGTTCGACTCGCCCACGCTGGCGTTGCTGGTGGCGATCACCGGGATCGTCGCGACCATGCCGTACATCGCGCTGCAGCTGGTCGGCATCGAGGCGGTGCTCAAGACGATGGGCATGACCGGGGACAGCCTGCTGGCCCGGCACGCGCCGATCATCGTGGCGTTCGCGATCCTGGCCGCGTACACCTATCAGTCCGGCTTGCGGGCGCCGGCGCTGATCGCCTTCGTCAAGGACACGCTGATCTACATCGTGATCCTGGTCGCGGTGATCTATCTGCCCTACAAGCTGGGCGGCTGGGGCAGCATCTTCGACGCCGCCAACGACAAGTTCACGGCGTCACCCGCGCCCGGCGACGGCATCACGCTGAACGCCAACAACCAGCTGCAATACATCACGCTCGCGTTGGGCTCGGCGCTCGCGCTGTTCCTCTACCCGCACTCGATCACCGGCGTGCTGGCCAGCAAGAACCGCAACGTGATCAAGCGGAACATGTCGGCGCTGCCCGCGTACAGCTTCCTGCTCGGGCTGCTCGCGCTGCTCGGCTTCGCGGCCATCGCGGCCGGGGTCAAACCGCTGCCGGGCGCCAAGGAAGGCACGGTGGACAGCAACACCGTCGTGCCGCTGCTGTTCGACACGCAGTTCCCGAGCTGGTTCGCGGGCGTCGCCTTCGCCGCGATCGGCATCGGCGCGCTGGTGCCGGCCGCGATCATGTCGATCGCCGCGGCCAACCTCTTCACCCGCAACATCTACAAGGAGTACATCCGCAAGGACGCCACCCACGCCCAGGAAGCCGGCGTGGCGAAGATCGTGTCGCTGGTGGTGAAGGTCGGCGCGGTCGCCTGCATCATCTTCCTGGACCCGCAGTTCTCCATCGACCTGCAGCTGATCGGCGGCATCATCATCCTGCAGACCGCCCCGGCGGTGGCGCTCGGCCTGTTCACCCGGTGGCTGCACCGGGGTGCGCTGATCGCCGGCTGGGCGGTCGGCATGGCGGCGGGCTTCTGGATGCTGTGGAACATCCCGAACGCGGCGACCAAGCGTCAGCACTTCGGCGGCTCCGCCTTCGCGCTGGAGAAGCTCGGGTTCGACACACCCAGGACGATCTACGTGGGCTTCATCGCGGTGGCGCTGAACCTGCTGGTGGCGGTCGTCGTGACGTTCATCCTGCGGGCGATGAAGACGCCGGACGGCGTGGACGGGACCTCGCCGGACGACTACTTCGCCGACGAGGGCGACCCGCGACTGGAAAAGGCCCGCACCTCGACGGAGGACGTGCCGTCCTCGACCTGACCCTGCTCCCTACGGGCGCCGCGTCCCCTCGCCTCGGGGACGCGGCGTCCACTATTTCGAGTCCCGCATGTATGCCTCGAACGCCCCGGTCAGCCGCTCGAGGGTGTCCGCGAGCCCGGCCCGCTGCGCCTCGTCCCAGTCCCGCAGCACCCGGTCGTAGATCGCCCGCCGCGCCTTGCGCACATCGTTGACCTGCCGGAGACCGAGGTCGGTGGGCGCGATCACGGTGCCGCGCCCGTCGGTCGGGTCCTTGCGCCGCTCCACCAACCGGTCACCCTCCAGCGCGGTGACCTGACGGGTCACCGTCGAGCCGTCCAGGTTGAGCCGGTCGGCGAGCGCGGAGACGTTCAGGGGCCCGGCCGCCTGCAGGTGCCGCAGGATCACGTACGCCGAACGGTCCAGGGCACGATGAGGCTTGAGTTCGGTCGATCGCCGGGTCGCCTCGCCCAGCCGCATCAACATCGCGACCTGCGTTTCGATGATCCCCAGTACGTCGTCGTTCGTCACGGAAGCTTCCTACTACAGGCAGACGCTTTTGTCCCGCGCTGTTAGCCTTCTGCAGTGCATCGCAGTCGCCTGTCCACACTGTTGATCGACGTCCCGCTCGACGAGGCGGCCGCCGCGAGCACCTTCTGGGCCGCCGCGCTGGGCGTGCCGGCCACCCCGGTGCCGGGCGAGCCGCAGTTCACCGGTCTGCCCGGCGCGCTGCCCGACGTGGTGGTGGCGGTGCAGTCCGTGGACGACGAACCGCGCTACCACCTGGACATCGAGACCGACGACACGGCGGCCGAGACCGCGCGGCTGATCGCGCTCGGCGCGGTGAAACTCCGCGAGTGGGAGGGCTGCCACATCCTGCGGGTGCCCGGCGGCCAGATCATCTGCGTCATCCCGGTGCACAGCGAGGAATTCCACCGGCTCGCACACACCTGGGAGTGAGCGCATGGCCGACGCGATCGTGATCCCCGGCGGCAACTTCGGGCCCGGCGCCGGGATGCTGATGTATGCCGGAGACGTTCTCGAGCGCCGCGGCGCGACCGTGCATCGGCACCACTGGTCGCGGCCGGCGTCGTTCGCGTTCTCGCCCGCGATCGAGGCCTGGGTGTGCGCCGAGATCACGCCCCTGCTCGACGCCGTCGGCGGCCGGCCCCTGCTGATCGGCAAGTCGATGGGCACGAACGCGGCGGCGATCGCGGCCGAGCGTGAGCTGCCCGCGGTCTGGCTGACCCCGCTGCTGACGATGCCGTGGGTGGTCGCCGGCCTGGAGCGCGCGACCGCGCCGTTCCTGCTGATCGGCGGCACCGCGGACGAGGTCTGGGACGGCGCCGCGGCCCGCCGGCTCACCCCGCACGTGTTCGAGGTCGAGGAGGCCAGCCACGGCATGGCCGTCCCCGGGCCGGTGACCGGCACCGTCGAGGTGCTGGGCCGCATGGTCACCGCCATCGACGACTTCCTCTCCGAGATCAAGTGGTGACGTTCGACGCGACCCCGGTCGACGCCGGGCGCGGGCGGGTCTTCCTGCCGGTGCCCTTCGACCCCGACCAGGAGTGGGGCGCCAAATCGCGCCACCTCGTCCACGGCACCGTCGACGGCTGCCGGGTGCGCGGCGCGATCGAGACGGTCGCCGACGGCTTCGGGATGACCATCGGCGCCGGGTGGCTGCGCGACTTCCCGGTGCCGGTCGGCGACGAGGTGACCATCACGCTCGAGCCCGAGGGCCCGCAACGCGACGACCTCGCGCCGGACATCGTCGCGGCGCTCGACGCCCACCCGCGGGCGGGCGCGTTCTTCGACTCGCTCGCCCAGTTCTATCGGCGCGCCTATCTCAAGTGGATCGACGGCACCAAGCGCCGGCCGGAGCTGCGCGCCCAGCGCATCGCGGAGATGATCGAGCACCTGGAAGCGGGCCGGAAGACCCGATGAACTACCGCGGGATCCTCTTCGACGCCGGGGGCGTGCTGACCCGGCCGGCCGGTGGGCGGTGGAACCCCCGCTACGACTTCGAGGAGATCGTGCTGCGGCACCACCCCGGCATCCGGCCGGCGTTGTTCCCGGCGGCGTTCGAGGAGGGCCAGCGGGTGCTCGACGCCGGCCCGGCCACGGTGCCGCGCGCCGACTACCACCGGGCGATGTTGCGCGTGCTCGGCGTACCCTCGCCCGCGTCCTCGTTGTTGCGGGCCCTCGAAGCACCCGCCGCCGGCCCGGTGCTCGAGGCCTACCCCGACGTGCGGCCGGTCCTGGACCGCCTGCGGGACGCCGGAATCCGGATGTGTGTGGTCTCCGACGCGTGGGCCGAGCTGCCGGATCTCTTCCGCGAGCTCGACCTGGACGGATACTTCGAGGGTTTCGTGATCTCCGAGGTGCTGGGCTGCACCAAGCCGGATCCGCGGATGTACTTCGCCGGCAGCGAGATGCTCGGCCTGCAGCCGGGGGAGTGCCTGTTCGTCGACGACGACCCCGACCTGGTTGCGGCGGCGGTCCGGCTCGGCTTTCAGGGCCTGCCTCTGGTACGCCCGTCCGCCACCCTCGATCAGTTGTTCTGACCGCGCATCGCGTGGGTGTCGTAGTCGAGGCCGTAGACGCGCTTGAGATCGGTGATCGCGGTCAGCGCGGCCTTGCTGTGCGGGCTGGCGCAGGACTCGCCCTCGTCGCCCGGGACCGGTTCGAACGAGTGCAGGACGATCTTCTCGAGCAGCTCGCCGAGGGTCTCGTCGTTGAACTCGGCCAGCCCCTTCAGCACCTTGACCAGTCGCGTCTCCAGGCGGACGCCGAGTTGGACTCGATCGACCATGCTTGCCACCTCCTCTTGGTTACCTAGGGACCAAGGTAACTCGTTACAGGAAGGCGCGGTACAGCAATATCAGGCCGATCACGGTGCCGAACGTGACGATCAGTGCCTTCAGCACCTGGGACGGCAGGCGGCGGGCGAGGCGGGCGCCCGCGTACCCTCCGACGATCGTGGCGGGGGCGAGCGTGGCCGCCGCACCCCAGCTGACCTGCGCGAAGATCGCGAAGACCACGAGCGTGACGCCACCCACGGCGGCGGAGAGGACGTTCTTGAGGGCGTTGATCCGGTTGAGCGACTCGTCGAGGACGAGGGCCAGGGCGGCGACATACATGACGCCTAGGGCGGCGCCGAAGTAGCCGCCATAGACGGCGCCGATGAAGACGACCACCTGCAGGGTGATGGCGCCGCGGCGCGGGCTGAGCGCGCGCGGATGCCCGACCAGGCCGCGGAGCCGGTCCTGGAAGAACAGCGCGGCGGCCGCCCCGAGCACCAGGAACGGGACGATGACCTCGAACGCGCGCGCCGGGGTGAGCAGCAGCAGAGCGCAGCCGCCGGCCGCGCCGAGAACGCTCGCCGGGAGAATCGCCAGCACACGGCGGCGTTGACCATGCAGGTCGGCCCGGCTGCCCAGGACACTGGAGACATAGCCGGGGAAGACCGAGACGGAGTTGGTGACGTTCGCCTCGACGGTCGGCAGGCCGGTCACGATCAGGCTCGGGAAGGTGATGAGCGAGCCGCCGCCGGCCAGCGCGTTGATCCCGCCGGCGAGGATGCCGGCGGCGATGAGCAGGAGAATGTGTCCGAGATCCATAGCTGGCTTGAATCTACGGCCCCGCTCTGCCCGCCCGCTCCGCAAGGGGGCCGCGTAGGATTGACGGGCGACGGACGAGTCGGCTGGGTGGTCGCGTCGGCACCCGCACGGGGTGTCGCCGAGGAACGTCCGGACTCCACAGAGCAGGGTGGTTGTTAACGGCAACCCGGGGTGACCCGCGGGACAGTGCCACAGAGAAGAGACCGCCGGCGCCAGGTGCGCCGGTAAGGGTGAAACGGTGAGGTAAGAGCTCACCAGCATCCCGGGCGACCGGGATGGCTAGGTAAACCCCACCCGGAGCAAGGCCAAGCAAGGCCGCCGCCGCGCAAGTGGTGGTGGCCGGCGCAGGCGTTCGAGGGCTGCTCGCCCGAGCCTGCGGGTAGGCCGCAAGAGCCTGTCGGCAACGGCAGGCCGAGATGGATGATCGCCGATGGCGTCCTCCGGGACGCCGGGACAGAATCCGGCGTACAGGCCGACTCGTCCGTCGCCCTGGGTCGATGCGTGGTGTGCTGGGGGCATGAGCAATGCCTGGGATGCCGCCGGTCTGCTGCCTCTGTCGCCGCCGGTGGACATGGATGACGGCGATGTCCTGGTGACCGAGCGGGGCACGTACTGGGAATGTGGCTTTTCTGATTGGCATCTGATGCTCGGCTGGTTCGCCGGGACCGGGACTCTCCTGCGCTACCCGGACGAGCGCGTGCACTGGTGGCAGGTCCGGGAGACCGAACCGGACGGCGATCGGCGGATCTCCGGGCGCCGGGTCACGGATGAGGAGCGGCGCGCGGCCGACGACGAGATCAATGAGCTCCTGGCGATGCGTGGCATCCCGGAACGGCCGAGCGGGTTCCGCTGGTTTCAGCTGGTGCCGCCGGGTGGGACCGGGCGGGACGTGATCGCCGCCTTCTTCCGGGTGCAGGGCGAACTGCCCATGAGCCACGACGTGGTCCGGGAGACCGCATATGCGCGAGCCGCCGTCGAGGAGTTGTACGGGCTGCCGGTCACGCCGCCGCCGCCGATTCCGCCGGAGGCCTGGGCGCCCGAACCCGAGGATCCCGAGCTCACCGAGCTGCAACGTACCGAGGACGCGCGCGCGGCCGAGGTCATGACCGGCCCGATCGGCGCGGTGCCCCTGCTGGGGTGCCGGGATCTGCGGCGAACGATCCGGTTCTACGCGGCGCTCGGCTTCGAGGCCCAAGAGCTGCCCGGGTACGTCGTCCTGCGCGACGGCGACACCGAATTGCACATCTCCCGCCACAGTGGCGTCACCCCCGGCGCCTGCCTGATCCGGGTCCCGGACGCGGCGGCGCTGTGGCACCGGCTGCGGGATCGCGGCCAGGACCGGCTCGGAGCGCTTGACGAAAGCAACCCCGATATGGTCGATTTCCTCCTGCGCGACCCGGACAGCAACCATCTGAGGTTCGTCAGCGGACGCTGAGCCGGTCACAATGACGACGTGACTGCCCGGTGATCGTCTCCGCCAACGTGCCGCCGCAGGTCTACGACCCGGACCGGCTGGCCGCGGTGCGACGCACCCATCTGCTCGACACCGGCCCGGAAGAGGACTTCGACCGGCTGACCCGGCTCGCCGCGACCCTGCTGGACACTCCGTTCGCGTTCGTCACCGTCGTGGACGACACCCGCTCGTTCTGGAAGAGCGGCATCGGGGTGCGCGGCGGCGACCGGCAGAACACCGTCCAGCAGTCGTTCTGCCAATACGTCATCGGCTCCGGCGCGGCCCTGATCGTGACCGACGCCAGGGCCGATCCACGCACCCGGGACAACCCGTCGATCGAGCTGATGGGCATCGCCGCCTGGGCCGGCTTCCCGGTCCGCTCTCCGGACGGTCAGGTGCTCGGCACGTTCTGCGCCGTCGACACCATCGTCCGGCAGTAGACCCCGTACGACCTCGAAGTCCTGGAGACCCTGTCCCAGGCCGCGGCCGGCGAGATCGCCCTGCGGGATGCCGTCGACGACGCCCGGGCCGCGACCGCCCGCGCCGAAACCGCGATCGTGGTGGCGGAACACGCGACCGCCCGCGCCGAGCAGCTCGCCGAGACACTGCAGCAGAGCCTGCTGCCGCCGCACCTGCCCGAGATCCCCGGCGCCGAGGTGGCCGTGCGATACCACCGGGCGGCGATCGGCGAGGCCGACGTCTACGGCGACTTCTACGACGTGCTTCCCTCCGTGCGCGACACCTGGGCCGTCGTCGTCGGCGACGTCTCCGGCAAGGGACCGCAGGCAGCGAAAGCGACCGCGCTGGCCCGGTACACCCTGCGGGCCGCGGCGGTCCGGTGCGCCACCCCAGCACCAACCTGGCCACCCTGAACGCCGCACTGCTCGCCTGGCACACCGAGGACCGGCGGTTCCTCACCGCCGTCTACGCCACCCTGCGTCCGCACCCGCAGGGCATCAGTGTGCGGGTCAGCCTGGGCGGCCACGATCCCGCGCTGATCCGCCGCGCCGACGGCCGGGTCCGCAAGCTCGGCCGGCACGGCCTGCTGCTCGGCTGGCGACCCGACCTCAACCTCCGGGATCAGCGCGCGATCCTGCAGCCGGGCGACAGCCTCGTCATGTTCACCGACGGCGTTACCGAGGGCCGCCGGGCCGGCGACCGCGACCTGTTCGGGCCCGAACGGCTCGAACAGGTCATCGCCGACGCCCGGGCCGACTCAGCCGACCGGCTCGCCGCCGCCATCGACGACGCCGTCATGGCCTTCACCGGCGGCCGGGTCGACGACGACACCGCCGTGGTCACCGTCCACGTCCCGGTCACCCGTTCGCCGGCCTGATCGGCGTCGTCAGTGGTCGTCGCCGAACAGCGCCGCGTAACGGTCCAGGTAGAGCGGCCAGCCCTCGTCGTGGGCGACTCCGTCGCGCAGCGATTCCCAGCCGGGGCCGTGCCGGTCGATGTGCCGGTGCTCGAGCTCGACCCGGGTGCGGTCCGGGGATTCGGCGGTGAAGGTCACCTCGACCTCGCTGGTCAGCTCGGGATCGGTCTCGACCTGCCAGGTGGGCCCGATGTCCCAGCTGAACACCACCCGGCGCGGCGGGTCGTACGCCAGGATCCGCGCCCAGCGGCACTCGCTGCCGTCGGTCCCGCGGTCGTAGATGTTGCCGCCGACCTTGGGCTCGAACACAGTTTCCGCGATCGGTACGCCGAGGAGGTTGTGCTCGGCCGGCTTGATGTCGCCGAAGCGATCGGTGAACACGGTGAACGCCCGCTCGATCGGCGCCTGCACCACCAGCTGCCGACGCACCACGGTCTCGGTCATGAATTCTCCTCGGTCTGTTCCACGATGTCCTGATAGGCGTCCAGCGCCCGGTTCCAGAAGGTCTCCAGCTGGTCCCGGAGCGCGGCGATCCCGGCCGGGTTGAGCCGGTAGACCCGGCGGGTGCCGATCGCCTGGTCGGTGACGAGACCGGCGTCCTTGAGCACCTTGAGGTGCTGCGACACCGCCGGCCGGCTGATCGGCAACTCGTTCGCCAGCTCGCCGACGGCCCGGGGTCGGTCCGCCAGGCACTGCACGATGGCGAGCCGGCTGGGATCGCCCAGAGCCTCCCAGCCCTCCGCCGCTTGGTAAGTCGCCACGAACGGAAAGCTACGACTTACCGACGGAATGCGCAAGACTGTTCGGATGACTGTGCTGGTGCGGCTGCTCGCCGACGTACCGGAACTCATCGAGCCGATCGGCCGGATGCGGTTCGCCGAGTGGGGCCGCGGCGACGACGTCGACGAGTGGATCTCCACCACCGCGCGCGAGGCCGGTCGCGACGGCCTGCCGGTGACCTGGGTGGCGCTCGACGAACTCGGTGCGGCCCTCGGGGCGGTGGCGCTCGGGTCGAGCGATGTGCCCGGCCGCCCCGAGCTGGTGCCCTGCGTCTGGGGCATGGTGGTGCGCGCCGACCTGCGCCGGCAGGGCGTCGGACGGCTCCTGCTCCAAAGGCTCGAAAGTCACGCCGCGGAGCACGGATATCCGGCGGTCTGGGTCTTCACCGGACCGCCGGCGGTCGGCTACTACGAACAGTGCGGCTGGCGGCGAGCGGAAGAACTTCCCACGGGCACCCTGCTCCGCAGGCCGACGGCCTAGTGCGTCCATGGGAGATCAGAACCCACGGTCACGGGCGTCAACCACTTGGCCCTCACCGTCACCGATCTCGAGGTCCTCGGTCTGCTGGCGGTGCTCGACTTCGGCTACGGCCGGGTGTGCATGGACGGCATCCCGAGGGCAGCGGCGTGCCGTTCAGCGAACTTAACACCGGGTTGGATCACATCGGTCTGACGGCCGCCGACCGCGACGAACTGGTGGCGTGGGAGCAGCGGCTCCGGGAAATGGGCCTCACCCACACGCCCATTCACTGCATCTCATTCTTCGTGCGCGCCTACCTCACCCCGCTGTAGGCGCGGGCCCCGCGCGCGCTCGCCGCCATGGTCCCGGCTAAGGCGCCGCCACCTCCCCCACCCAGGCACTGGGTGGGCGGTGAAAGTAGCCCGGCGATATGACATTTTCTTCCGGCTGTCCACAGACTCGCGGTCCGGCCCGCTACCCGCGAACGCGGTTCAGCGCCGCCGCCGCTCGTCGGCCGTCGCGCTCGCCAGCAGGTATTCCCAGCCTTGGGGCCGCCACTCGAACTCGGCCGCCGTGGCCAGCTCCTCGATGCTCACGCCGTTGACCACGTGCTCGAGTGCTCGCTGCGTGGCGCCGTGCCCGATCAGCATCACTCGCTTGCCGTCCCACTGGGTCGGCAGCTCGCGGATCATCTCGGCGGTGCGGGCGATCGCCTGGCGGCGGCTTTCGCCCATCGGGTACGGATGGTCCACGAACGCCGCGCGGTCCGGCGGGAACTCCGCCGCCGGACGGCCGTTGTGCTCGCCGAAGTTGGTTTCGCGCAGCCGCCAGTCGTACCGGATCGGGATGCCGCTCTCGCCGAACGCGATCTCCGCGGTCTCCACCGAGCGCCGCAGATCCGAGCTGAACACCACGGCGATCCCGTCGTCGCGCCGCCGGCGGCCCATCTCGGCGGCGTTGATCCGGCCCTGCGCGCTGAGCCGGCCGGGCAGCCAGCCGGTGGTGAAACCCCGCTCGTTGTCCTCGGTCAGCGCATGCGTCTCGAACACGATCGCGACAGCCATCGCCCGAGCGTAAAGTGTGCCGCAGAGACCTGCTTCGGGCAGTGATCGTCTTCTTCGACGCACCCGGAGCCAGGGCGCCGATCGGCCATGCGTGGCCGACGGCGTGCTGGTTCCCGGTGCGTTCCTCGTTTCCGGGACGGTCACCGAGCGAGGGGAGTCACCCATGTCGGACTTCGACCGGACCGGGCTCGTGCGGTTGCCCGGCGCCGTCGCACCCGCGGACGCCGCCGCGATCGTCGACCGGATCTGGGGGCATCTGGCGGTCAGCGCCGGGGTGGTCCGGGACCGGCCGGAGACCTGGATCGCCGGGCAGCCGACCGGGCTGCGGGCGATCACCGCGACGCCGGAGTTCCGGGCGCTGGGCAGTCCGGCGATCCGGGCCGCCGCCGATGAGCTGCTCGGCGCCGGGCGGTGGCGGGAGCCCCGCCGGTGGGGGCGGCCGCTGGTGACGTTCCCTTCGGGAAACCCCGGCTGGGCGGTGCCGCGAGGCAGTGCCTGGCACAACGACTTCGTGCCCACTCAGGCTCTTCCCGGCGTACGCGGGATCCAGCTGTTTGTGATCTTGAAAGATCTCGAGCCGCGCGGCGGTGGCACCCTCGTGCTCACCGGCTCCCACCACCTGGTCGGGCGCTATCTCGCCGGATCCGGTGGCGATCCGCATCCGCGCCGGCTGCGCACGTTGCTCGCGGCCGATCCGTGGCTGCGCGACCTGCTGGGCACCGACGTTCCGATCGCCGGCCACGCTACCGTCGGTGGCGTGGAACTGCGGATCGTCGAGCTGACCGGGCGGGCCGGCGACGCGTTCGTGATGCATTGCGACACGTTCCACGCGATCGCGCCGAACTGTCGCGACGAGCCGCGGATGATGGCGACCAACCTGCTGGTCCGCGGCTGATGTCGCTCTCGCCGCGCCTGGCCGCGATCGTGGCGGCGCTGCCGTTGCGTCCGGATCTGCGGGTGCTGGAGATCGGTTGCGGGCCGGGGGCGGCCGCGCGGGCCGTGGCGGCGCGCCTCACCACCGGGCACATCCTGGGGATCGACCGGTCGGCCGCGGCCATCGCGCAGGCGGAAGCGGCCTCCGCGGCGGAGATCGCGGCCGGGCGGCTGAGCTTCCGCCGGGTCGCGGCCGAGGAGTTCACCACCGAGGTCCCGTTCGACCTGGTGTTCGCCGTGCGCGTCGGTGCCCTCGACGGCCGGCACCCGGCCGTCGGTGAGCTGATGCTGCGGCGCATCGCGGCGGCTACCACGGCCCGGGCCCGGCTCTTCGTCGACGGAATTGACCGGCCCATCCCGCGCTGAACCCCTATCGTGGCCCGGTGTTCACCCCTCCCGGCGACCTGGCCGCATCGGATCTGATCGCGGCGCTGGCGGCGGGCTGGTCGCTGCGCGCGGTGACGCTGGACTATCGGCCGGTCGGGTTCGGCAGCCACCACTGGCAGGTGACCGACTCCGCCGGTGCGGGCTGGTTCGTGACCGTCGACGATCTGCGTACCCGACGGGTCACCGGCGATGAGCCGCTCACCGCGGGCTTCCGGCGCCGGCGCGCGGCCCTCGCCGCGGCGCTGGCCCTGCGCGCCGCCGGTCGGGACTTCGTGCTGGCGCCACGGCCGGCCGGCGACGGCGAGCCGCTGACCATGCTCGCTGAGGCCTTCACCGTGGAGGTCTATCCGCTGGTGGCCGGCCTTGACTTCGACGCGGAGAGCCCGGAGTTCCGCGACGCGATCCTCGGCCTGCTGATCGCCGTGCACACCGCGCCGCCGGGCGTCGCCCTTGCCGACGACTACGCCATCCCGGCGCGCGCCGCCATCTGGGAACCGCTCGGCGCGGGCCCTTACGCGCACCGGGCGGCGGACCTGCGCGACGCCGCCGCCGATGGCCTTCGCCGGGCGCTGAAACGCTATGCCGAGCTGGTCGCTGCGGCCCGATCGGACCCGCGCGGCCCGGTGTTGACCCACGGCGAGCCGCACGCCGGCAACGTGCTGCGCACCGCGGACGGCTGGCTGCTGATCGACTGGGACACCGCGCGGGTGGCGCCGCCGGAACGCGACCTGTGGGACCTGGCGGCCGCGCACGACGCCTACACCGCGGCGACCGGCACCGTGCTGCGCCGCGACATCCTCGACCTCTATCGGCTGCGCTGGGACCTCAGCGAGATCGCGCAGGGCCTGGCGCACTTCCGCGAGCCGCACGGCACGAGCGCGGACGACGAGGAGACCTGGGCCAACCTCGCGGAGTCGGTCAGGAACGTGCGTACCGCAGGATGATCGCGCCCGTCGCGGAGACCTCGCTGCCCAGCAGGGTGAGTCCGGCCGGCGCGACGCCGTCGGGGAACATCCGCTTGCCGCTGCCGAGCACCACCGGGAAGACCAGCAGCGTGTAGCGGTCGATCAGATCCGCCTCGATCAGCGTGCGCAGCAGCCCGCCGCTGCCGAACACCACGATGTCGCCGCCCGGCTGCGCCTTGAGCCGGGTGATCTCGGCGACCGGGTCGTCGCCGAGAATCCGGCTGTTCTCCCAGTCGGCACTGGTCAGCGTGGTCGAGGCGACGTATTTGGGCATCCGGTTGAGGGCGGCGACGGCCGGCTCGCTCTGGTCGGCCACCGACCAGGTGGCGGCGAACACCTGATAGGTCTTGCGCCCGAGGAGCAGGGCGCCGGCGCCGTTGGTGGCCTCGCTCATCACCCGCCCGATCACGTCGTCCATGGCCGACGTGACCCAGCCGCCCTGCGCGAAGCCGCCCTCGCGGTCCTCGTCAGCCGACAGCGGCGACTGGATGACCCCGTCCACCGACACGAAGTTGACCACCACGACGTCCGCCATCCGCCCATGGTGGCATGGGGTCGGTGCCCCCGCGCGCCCGCTCGGACCTGGCGTTGCGGCCCGCAGCCTGCCAGGTTGGTGTGATGAAGATCTTCAACCGGTCCGACGATCTGCGGGGTGCGCGGTTCACCGACGCGGATCTCGGTGGCGCCAGGTTCGTCCGGTCCGATCTGTCCGGCGCGGTGCTGCGCGAGGCCCAGGTCGACGGCGCGGACATCGACGCGCCGTGGCTGTCCGGCCCCCTGCTCGTCAACGGCGTGGACGTGGCGCCGCTGGTCGAGACCGAGCTCAATCGCCGCTTTCCCGGCCGCGCGGAGCGGTGGGCCGGGGATCCGGAGGGTCTGCGCGCGGCCTGGGCC
The DNA here is from genome assembly GCF_055586225.1 of Actinoplanes sp. NPDC051388. Taxonomy (NCBI): domain Bacteria; kingdom Bacillati; phylum Actinomycetota; class Actinomycetes; order Micromonosporales; family Micromonosporaceae; genus Actinoplanes; species Actinoplanes sp. NPDC051388. The sequence goes on from NZ_JBVJIP010000022.1 coordinate 21,424, forward strand.
GCGGTGGAGCGCACCTGGGCGGCCACGTTGGAACGCGTGCCGGCCGGCGCGGTGGACGTGTCGGTGGACGGCGAGTGGTCGTTCGCGCAGACGCTGCGGCACCTGGTGCTCGCCACGGACACCTGGCTCGGCCGGGCGATCCTGGAGCGGGAGCAGCCGTACCATCCGCTCGGCCTGGCGAACGCCGGCGCCGCGGACGACGGCCTGGACATGTCGATCTTCGTGACGGAGGCGCCGTCGTTTGCGGACGTGCTCGAGGTGCGGGCCGGCCGGATCGCCATGGTGCGCGACTTCCTGGCCACGGTGACCGCCGAGGAGCTTGCCGCGCAACGCCGGAACCCGTGGGCTCCGGCCTATCCGGAGACCACGCTGAGCTGCCTGCACGTCATCCTCGAAGAGGAGTGGGAACACCACCGCTACGCGGTCCGCGACCTCGCGATCATCGAGCGGCGCGCCGACCCGGACGCGCAGGGGTAGCCGGCCGTCTCACTCGAAGCGGAGGGCGGTGGCGCCGGTCGCGGTGGCCGTCAGCGGCGCCGCGAGCAGGGGGACGGCCAGGGCGGCCAGGAGGCCCGCGGTCAGGCTGAACAGGAAGGCCGCCTCCGGCAGCACCCAGTCGGCGCGCGGCACCGTCAGCGCCGCGACCGTCATGGCCACCGCGAAGCTGCCCACCGCCGTCGCCACCAGGGGGACACCCGTCTCGACCAGCGTCACGGCGCGCAGCGTCGACAGGCGCATCCCGGACGCGCGCAGCACCGCGAACGAGCGCCGCCGGTCCAGCACCCCACCGGCCACCGAGACCGTCAGGCTGCACGCCGCCACCAGCAGCACGAAGACCATCGCCAGGCGCAGGCCCGCCGCCCAGCCGGACGAGGCGCTCCCCGGCGCCAGGTCACGGCCGGTGCGGGCGACCGCGTCCGGATCCGCCAGCGCCACCCGGGTGCGGATCCGTTCCTCGGTGGAGCGTGTCCCGTCGGTGGGCACGCGGAGGGTCTGCGCCGGGCAGCCCGTGACGACCAGCGCCGCGCAGACCGTGGGCGTGGCCGGGGTGATCTCGACGACCGACGCGATCGGCGCCGGTGGTGGGCGATCGCCGGCGGCGATGATGTTCACGATGGTCGCGGCGAAGACCGCCAGCGCCACGCCGCTCACCGCACGGAAGGCCGCATAGGGGTCGGCGGCGATGTGCCGGGCCGCGATCAGCGTGGTCGCGCGCCGGCTGATCCGGGCAAGCCCGCGCGCCGCCGCCAGGCACACCCACGGCCCGGCCAGCACCAGGCCGCTCAGCAGCAGGACCAGCGCGACGATGACGAGCGGGCCGGACGCGCGGCCGTCGGCCACCAGCACGGCGGCCACGCCCATGCCCAGCGGGGCCAGCCGCCAGGTCGCCGGCGGGCGGGACGGGGCGCGGCCGCGTACCCCGAGGGGGGTGATCTGGATCCTGAGCAGCGCCACGATCGTGGTGGCCGTGGCGATCAGCGGGAGTCCGATGAGGACGACGGGCGTCCAGGGGGTGAGCAAAGGGACGTCGGCCGATGGGAACGGGAGGCCTTCGTAGGTGAAATGGCGGGCGGCCGACGGGCGCAGCGCGGTAAAGGCGGCGAAGCCCAGCAATGCGCCCGCGACCGCGCCGAGCAACGTCTCCACGCCGGCCAGCGCGGCGGTCTGGCGGCGGCTCGCACCGGCCAGCCGCATGGTCGCGAATCGCTGGTCGTGCCGCGCCGCGCCGATCCGGGCGACCATCGCGACGAACACCAGCACCGGCCCGGCCAGCAGGATCGCCAGCAGCGCGACCGTCACGCCGAGCAGGTTGCCGAGGTCCTTCGGCTCGCCCGGCCGCTCGAAACCGCTGATCCGCACGACGCCGCGGGTGGCTCGCATCTCGGCCGGAGTGCGGCCCGCGATGCCGACCAGCTCCTCGGGAGAGACCAGGCCCTCGGGGCCGATCGTGCCGATCACCCGGCCGGGGAAGCGCTCGCGGAGCTGATCGGCGGGGACCGTGCGGAAGAGCTTGGCGAGGGCGGGGGAGACGAGCAGTTCGCCGGGCGCGGGCAGGCGTTCGACCCCCGGCGGGGTGGGTGGTCGCGGTCCCAGAGGCGCGATGTGTACGCGGATCAGATTGCGCCCCGCCCACCGATCGGTGACGGCCGTCCACAATGCCGCGTCGGGCGCCGTGGCCGGCGTCGAAGCATCGGTGCGATGCCACGAGTAACGGTCGATGCGCCCCTGCAACGCGGGCATCACGGTCAGCGCGAACAACGACAGCACCACGCTCGCCGCCACCCCGCCCGCGATCAGCGTGAGCCGCACGCGGACCGCGCGCCCGCCGGCCATCGCCAGCCGCAGCCCCAACCGGACCGTCATGACCGCAACTCCGCGGCCAGCGACTCCAGCCGGGCGGCGGCGTGATCGATCCAGCGCAGGTCGGCCTCCAGGTGGAAGAGTCGATGGTCGGCGAGCAGCAGGTCGGGCAGCGCGGTGTCCCGCTTGGCCGCGGTGAGCGCGCGCATCGCAGTCAGGTGGCGCTCGCGCTGCGCGTCCAGGAACGCCCGCGCCGGCCGGCCGGAGAGCAGCGCCAGCACCACCTTCGTATAGAGCACCGGCGGCAGCCCGGCTTCGGGCTCCTCGGTAGTGGACAGCCAGGTCTCCAGGTCGTCGACGCCGTCGGCGGTGATCGCATAACGCTTGCGCTCGGGGCCGGCGCCGGGCTCGACGCCGGCGACCTGCACCCGGCCGTCCCGCTCCAACTGGGCGAGCACCCGGTAGACCTGGCCGAACCGCACCGGGCGGTCGGCGCCGAATCGCCGGTCATAGGACTGCTTCAGGTCGTAACCGTGCCGGTCGGTGCCCTCGAGCAAGCCGAGCAGCGCGTAGGAGACTGCCATGCGCCGGACTATACCCACCGGGTATACCCAAAGGGAATAGTGCTTGCCGGAGATTGACACACTCGACTCCGACGACGCGCGAGGGAGCAGGCTTGGTGGGCAGGTCCGAAGGGTTCCTCGATGGGCTCGCCATGTTCGCCTGGTTCGTCGGGGTGATCGCCGTCATCGGGCTCATCTCCGAGGTGGTCGGCATCGTGCAGCAGGTGCCGGTGCAGCGCGGCATCGACGCCCACACCGTCCGCCTCTGGGGGACCTTCGATGAGCTGGACGAAGGCTCGAGGTTCCACGACGACAAGCACTTCGTGTCCTACAGCTTTCAGGACAAGGCCTATGACACGCCGCTGCGCGGGCTGCCCGGGAACCCCGACCTCGGTGCGCGGGTCTGTGTCGAGATCGATGCCACCAAGCCGCAGAACATGCGCCCCTGCGACACCCGGGGTGGGCTGGGCGACAGTCTGTCCGGGCTGATCTGGGGCGGCAGCATTCTCGCGATCTGCCTGCTGCTGATCTGGTCCCGGTTCGAGTGGGCGTTCCCAGGGTTCTCGTTCTCGTTCCGGAGAGAGGACAGGCTCCCGCCGAACCGGCCGGTGCGGCGCAAGCCGACCCGCCGGGACCGGAAGCGGGCCCGCAAGGCGCGGTCCGAGGCGGAGGACGAGCTCTTCCACTGGTGATCGGTCCGGTGCACCCGGATCGCACCTGGCGCGCCCTCCCCGGAGCAACCCGGCGGCCCGAACTTGAGCTGCATGTGGATGTCACCCCGCCGCCTGATCCCGGCCGCCCTGATGACGGCGACCGCCCTGACCGTGTCCGGCGCCGCCGTACTCGGCCACGCCGGTCACGACGGCCATGAGGCCGAGCGGGTGGCGGCGGTCACCGGACCGGTGGTCCGGATCCTGCCGATCGGCGACTCCATCACGTACGGCCTCGGCTCGCAGCGGCTCGCGTCCTACCGGACCGAGCTCGACCAGCGGCTGACCGCGGCCGGCGTCGCCGTCGACATGGTCGGCTCGGTGCGCACCGGCCCGGCCGGCACCGACCGCGACAACGAGGGCCACTCCGGCTGGCGGATCAGCCAGATCGCCGAGAAGGCGGACGAGTGGATGGCCGTGCAGCGGCCGGACGTGGTGCTGCTGCAGATCGGCACCAACGACATGCGCAGCGCCGAGCGCGCCCGGGGCGCGGCCACCCGGCTGTCCGCGCTGCTCGACCAGCTGCTGGCAGCGAGCCCGACCGTGGACATCTTCGTCGCCCGGATCACCGGCGCGCGGAACAGGTTCGAGAAGGGCGCCTTCCAGGCCCGGATCAGCGCCTACAACCGGGCGATCACCGCGCTGGTGGCCGCCAAGGACCGCCGGGTTCACCTCGTCGACCAGGCCACTGTCGACGAGACCGACCTGCTGGACGCGCTGCACCCGAACGACTTCGGCTATCGGAAGATGGCCTGGAACTGGTACCGCGCTCTGGAGCCGCTGCTGAACACGAGCGGGCGGGCCTGGCCGGCGACGAACAACCCGTTCCGGTTCACCACCAAATACCTGCGGGAGCACACCTCGTCGGGCGATGTCGGCCGCTGGTGGCACCTGCGGGCGGTCAAGGTCGCCCGCAACGGCAAGGCCATCACGGTCAAGAAGTGGCAGACCAAGCGCACCTACACCGAGAAGTACCGGGTGCGGGTCGACGGACGTTGGGAGACCCGGAAGCGTACGGTGCAGCGCTGGTCGTCCACCTGAGAGGTGGCAACCGAATCGCACCCGGCGTGCGCCCCGTCCGGAAACCGTGCCGCACGATTCGACGGGCATGAGGCTCTTGGCAACGTTGGTGGCGGCCGCGCTGGTGGTGGGTGGCTGTGACGCCGGCGCACCGCACCCGCATGCCGCGCAGGCGGCGACGCCCGCGCCGTCGTCGACCTCCGTGCCGCCGGCACCGAGCCGGATCGTCGTGACGACGACGAGTCCCCGGCGCCCACCGGCCGCGACGACCTCGCCTTCCCGGAAGACGCCGACACCCGAGGCGACGCGGACCACTGCGGCGGCGCCGGTCGGAGAGAGGCTGCGGATCATGCCGCTGGGTGACTCGATCACCTGGGGGCTGGGCGACGACGAGCTCGGGTCCTACCGGGTCGTGCTGGGCGAGAAGCTGGCCGCGGCGGGCGTCGACGCCGACTTCGTGGGGTCGTTGCGCTCCGGGCCGGCCGGCGCCGACCGCGACCACGAGGGGCACATCGGCTGGCGGATCGCGCAGATCGCGGCGCACGCCGACGAGTGGATGGCGACCTACCGGCCGGACGTGGTGCTGCTGCACCTGGGCACCAACGACATGCGCAGCGACGAGAAGGCGGCCGGCGCCCCGGATCGGCTGGGCGCGTTGATCGATCAGCTGCTCGCCGCCGATCCGCGGGTGCGGGTCTTCGTGGCCGGGATCGTGGGTTCGCGCGACGCGAAGTTCGACGGGGAGTTCCAGAAGCGGATCAACGCCTTCAACGCCCAGTTGCCCGGCGTGGTGGCGCTCCGGAGCGACCGCGTTCGGCTGGTCGACCAGCACCGGGTGGACGGCGACCAGCTGGCCGACACGTTCCACCCGAACGCGGCCGGCTATCGGAGGATGGCGGCGAACTGGTTCCGAGAGCTCGATCCCTCCTGAGGGGGAGGCGGATCGCGCTCGCGCGGGAGTTCCGGCGGACCGGAGATCCCTAGCGTCGATCTCATGAGCACCGACGTCATGGCGCCACTGCGGACCGAGGCCGTGATTCGGCTGAGCCGGCCCTGGTTCTGGCCGCTCGGGTGGGGTGGCGCCTACCTCGGGGTGGTGCTCGCCGGGCAGCGCATCGTGCCGCCGGCCGGGCCCGGACTGCTGCTGCTCCTGCTGCTCGGGCCGCTGGTCTGGACCGCCGTGCTGGCCCAGAACGACCTGCACGATCTGCCCAGCGACCGGGTCAACCCACGCAAGGCGACGGCGCCGCTGGTCACGGGTGTGCTGACGCCCGGCGACCTGCGGTTGCTGCATCGGGGGAGCACCGCCGCCACGCTGGTCGTGGCGGCGGTGCTGGGGCCGGTCTTCCTGGCCGGAGCGGCGCTGGTGCTGGGGCTCGGCTGGGCGTACAGCGCGCCGCCGCTGCGGCTCAAGGCCCGGCCGGGCGCGGATGTCGCGGTGAACGCGCTGGTCGTGGGGGTGTTGGCGCCGGCCGCGGGGTGGGCGCTGGTGCGGCCGATCGGCGACTTCCCGCCGGCCATGGTGGTGCTCGGGCTGCTGCTCGCGGCCGCGCTCTATCTGCCGACGACGGTGCTCGACCTCGAGGCCGACCGCGCCGCCGGCGATGGCACGGCGGCCGTGCGCTGGCGCCCGGATCGGTGCTATCGGGCCGGGCTGGCGATGTGGATCGCGGCGACCGCGCTGTGGCTGGCGGTCTGCGAGAGGGGCGTGCTGGTCGAGCGGGACGCCTGGCCGATCCAGTGGGCCGCGGCGCCGCTGGTGATCGGCGCCTACGCCGTGCTGGCGAAGACGCCGACCATCCCCCGGCTGGCCGCGGTGGTGGCGGTCTTCGCTGTGCCGGCCGCGGACTTCCTCCAGGCGTGTATCAGCTGACCGCGAAGATCCGGGCCTGGCCGCCGGAGCCGCCCTCATAGGGGATCAGGCCGACCACGACGGTCGCGCCGCGCGGCGGGAGCTTGCCGACGTTGGCCAGGTTCTCCAGGCCGTAGCGGTCCGCGCCGGTCAGGATCAGGTGGGTCTCGAAGGACTCCGAGTCGCCCGGGTCGATGCTCAGCGTGTCGACGCCCAGCGACCGGATCCGGCGCCGCCGCAACAGCCACTCGGTGGCCTCCGGGTGGAAGCCGGGGAAGTGCAGCACGCCGTCGGCGTCCACCCCGCGGTACGCGTCGGCGTCCCCGGACTTCTTCCCCCATCCGGAGTTCATGATCACCGCCGCCCCCTCGGGGATCTTGCCGTGCCGGCGCTCGTACCCGCGAAGGTCGTCGACGGTGACCGTCGTGTCGGGATCACGCGCCGCACGGGCCGTGATGTCCACCACGACCGCGGGGGTGATCAGCTCGGACAGCCGCAGGTCGGTGGAGAGGCGCCCGCCCGGGGTGAAGTGCCCGGGCGCGTCCACGTGGGTGCCGGTGTGCTCGATGATCCGCCACTCCTGCATGTAGTAACCGTCGTCCTCGATGGTCACGTAGGTGCGGCGGGTGGGCGCCTCCTCCGGTTCGAAGGCCGGGAAGGTCGTGGTGAACGGATAGGTGAGATCGGTGAGCTTGCCGCCGCGCCAGCCGGGCACGGTCGCGCTCGCCTGCGCGGGGGTCTCCAACATCGCCGTGGTGGCGAGCCCGGCCGCGCCGAACAACGCCGCACGTCGGGTGAGCTGCGAACACTTCTCGGTGCACATGGTCCAGAGCATGTCAGAGGCAGCCGTTACGGTGAAGCGATGACGCAGATCGCCCGGTTCGCCGGCGTGCGGCCGGCCGCGGTGCGCGACATCGCGGGGGCGGCCGATGTGGTCGCGGCGCTCGCGCTCGCCCGGGAGCGGGGGCTGCCGATCGCGGTGCGCGGTGGCGGTCACTCGTTTGCCGGCTGGTCGGTGACCACCGGGGTGCTGCTCGACACCGCGCCGCTGACCGGCGTCGACCTGCGCGGCGACCGTGCGGTGATCGGCGGCGGCGCCCGGCTCGGCCCGGTCTACGACGCGCTCGCGGCGGCCGGCCGGACCATCCCGGCCGGTTGCGGGCCCACGGTCGGGATCGCCGGCCTCACCCTCGGCGGCGGGCTGGGCATTCTCGGGCGACGGTACGGCCTGACCTGCGACGCGCTGCGCGCCGCGACCGTGGTCCTCGCCGATGGACGGCAGCTGACCTGCGACGACGAGCACGAGCCGGACCTGTTCTGGGCGTTGCGTGGCGGCGGCGCGCCCGGCGTGGTGACCGAGCTCGAGTTCGCCACCGTGCCGGAGAAGCCCGCCACCGGCTTCCTCTTCCGCTACCCGCCGGGCAGCGCCGCCGACGTGCTGGCCGCCTGGCAGCGATTCGCGCCGGCCGCTCCGGACACGCTCGCGGCCAGCCTGGTGCTGTCCACGGCGGCGGATCCCGCGCGGCCGCTCGCGGTGACGGTGTTCGGCGCGACCGGCGACGCCGCGGTCCTCGCCGGCCTGCTCGGCGCGCTCGGGGTGCCGCCGATCGAGGACGTCCGGCACGCCGCCGGGTCGCGAGAGGTCAAGCGGTGGCTGGCCGGCGTCGACCCGCACGACGGGCCGGAACCGGCGGGCGGGCACACGTACCTGAGGTCGGAGTTCTTCCGGGCGGCCGTGCCGGCCGGCGAGCTGGTGGCGCACCTGGTCGCGGACCGGCGGCCGGGGGAGTCGCGGGAGCTGGACTTCTCGCCGTGGGGTGGCGCCTATTGCCGCACCCCGGCGGCGGCCACCGCGTTTCCACATCGGGACGCCGATTTCCTGCTCAAGCAGGCGACCACGGCCGACCCGGCGGCCGATCACGAGCCGGCGCGGGACTGGCTGGCCTCGTCCTTCGCGATCACCCACCCGCACGGCACCGGCGGCGTCTACCCCAACTTTCCCGAACCGGACCTTCCGGACATCGCCTATTACGGGGTGAACACCGGGCGGTTACGGGAGATCCGGGCGCGCTACGACCCGGAGGGCCGATTCGGTCGCGTCTGACCGCGGATCTCTCAAGCGGGCCGCCGCCGCGCCGATGCATTGGAACGTGAACACCAGGACGGATCGACTCGCTACCTTCGCCGTGGGCGGCGCCGTTCTGCTGTTCGCCGGGTGGCTGGCCTTCTTCGCCGAGCTGTGGGGCGGCGAACGGCTGCGGGTCCTGGTCAGCGACGGGGTGTACGTGCCCCTCGCGGTGATCTTCACGGCCCTGGGCTGGCGCGTGGCCCGGCACCGGGCACAGGATGCGCGCACCCGGCTGGCCTGGGCCTTCATCACCGTGGCGTACGCCTGCCAGCTGATCGCGCACAGCTCGTGGTTCGTCGAGGACGCGATCCTGCACCGGGACGTGTACCCGGCGTTCGCGGACTACTGGTTCCTGATCTTCGTGCCCTTCATGCTCACCGGGCTGTTGCTGCTGCCGGGCACCCGCCGCAGCAGCCGCGACCGGGTCAAGCTCACCCTGGACGCGCTGATCGTCGGCGTCAGCTCCTTCATGGTGTTCTGGTACCTGGTGCTCGGCCCGATCTTCGCCAGCGCCGGGGCCACCTTCGACGAGCTGTTCTATTCGGCCGCGCTGCCGGTCGGCGACCTGCTGCTGATGCTGGCGCTGGCCACCGCGCTGCTGCGGCGCACCGGCCAGGGCTCCGGAACGCCGGTGCGGTTGCTGGCCGGCGCGGTCGCGCTGTTCGTCGTGGCGGACATCTCCTATGCCTGGATCCAGCTGCACGACGGCTTCACCGGGGGCGACTGGCCGGACCTGCTCTGGGCCGTCGGCTCGGTGCTGTTCGTGTTCGCCGCGCATCGGCAGCACCGCGAGGTGGCGGCGCCCGCGTCCACCGCCCGGGCGGTGCGGACCGCGATCAGCTGGCTGCCCTACGGCGCGGTCGGTCTCGCGTACGCGTTGCTCGCCGTGCTGGCCGGCCACCAGTCCGCCTACCCCCTGGGCGGCATGATCGTCGGCGCCGTCGCACTCACCTTCCTGGTCGTCGCCCGCCAGGTCTACGCCCAGCGCGAGAACCGCGACCTGGCGGTCACCGACGCGCTCACCGGCCTGGCCAACCGCACCCTGATCACCGAGCGGCTGGCCCAGCTCGTCGCCCAGCCGCTGCGCGACGCCCGGCACACCGCGATGCTGGTGATCGACCTGGACCGCTTCAAGCCGATCAACGACACGTACGGCCACGAGGCCGGCGACGCGGTGCTGCTGGCGGTGGCGACGGCGCTGCGAGCGGTGATCCGCGCCGGGGACACCGCGGGCCGGCTGGGCGGCGACGAGTTCGCCGTGATCATGCACAATCTGTCGACCCGGGAGGCGGCGCACGGCATCGCCGAGCGGCTGGCGGACGCCCTGCGCACGCCGGTGATCTTCGGCGATCAGCTGCTCTCGGTCGAGGCGAGCATCGGGGTGGCCGTCCGCGACGAGGACGCCACCTGCGGCGACGTGCTGTTGCAGCACGCCGAGATCGCCACCGCGGCGGCCAAGCGGTCCGGCCGGTTCGCGGTCTACTCGGCCGAACTGGACACCCGGGCCCGCGACGCCGACCTGCGCCGCGGCATCGAGGCCGGCGAGCTGGTGGTCAACTTCCAGCCCGCGGTCGAGCTGAGCACCGGCCGCACGGTCGCGGTCGAGGCGCTGGTCCGCTGGCAGCACCCGACCCGCGGGCTGCTGATGCCGGGCGAGTTCATCGAGCTCGCCGAGGAGACCGGTTCGATCGTGCCGCTCGGCGAGGCCGTGCTGCGGGCCGCGTGCCACGAGGTCGTCCGCTGGCGCGCCGAACTGCCGTCCGCGAAGGACATCCTGCTCAGCGTCAACCTGTCGCCGCGGCAGGTGGTGCAGGCCCGGCTGGTCGACGTGATCCGGGGGATTCTGGCGGAGACCGGTTTCCCGCCGCGGAACCTGATCCTCGAGCTCACCGAGAGCGTGGTGCTGGAGCCGGACGCGCTCACCGTGGCACGCCTGCAGAGCCTGCGCGACCTGGGCATCCGGATCGCGGTGGACGACTTCGGCACCGGCTATGCGGCGCTCACCTATCTGCGCCGGCTGCCGGTGAGCATCCTGAAGATCGACCGCTCGTTCGTCACCGGCATCGCCGCCGACCCGTCGGCTCGCACGGTGGCCGAGGCGGTGGTCCGGCTCGGCCAGGCGTTCGGGCTGGCGGTGGTCGCCGAGGGCATCGAGACCGTGGACGAGGCGGAGGCTCTGCACGAGATGGGCTGCGACTTCGGGCAGGGTTTCCACTACTACCGGCCGATGCCCGGGCCGGACGCGTTGCGCTCGCTCGCATCGAAGAATCCACAACGGTGATTGCGTGTCGGCGATGATCCCGTCAGAGTCTCTGACGTGGACCTGTCTCGCAGCCTGACCGGAATCTGTGCCGCGCTGCTCGCCGCCGGCCTGCTCGCCAATCCCGCCGCCGCCGCCGAACCCCTCGCCGCCGAACCCCTGGCCGCCGAACCCCTTGCCGCCGCACCCGATCGCACACCGTCCACCCGCGACTTCGGCAACGGCCCGGAGCGCAACGAGGTGGCCGCCACCACCCCCGAGATCTCCGTCGAGGCGGCCGCCGCCGACCTGCGCTGGGCGCCGCCGGCCCGCCGGGGCTATCCGCGGCAGAACGTGCTGCGGGTCTGGCCGGAGAACCCCGCCGACAAGTCGATCAAGCTGGGGCTGGTGCCCTATCACGGGATCGCGCCGCGGCTGAACGCGGTGCAGGCCGCCTCCGATCGGGTGTCCGCCGAGGTGGTCGGGCATTCGGCGCTGGGCAAGGACCTCTATCTGGTGACGGTCACCGCGCCCGAGACGCCGGCCGAGGCCGCGAAGCAGGACCGGTGGCGGGCGCTGATCGAGGACGACCCGAAGGCCGCCAAGCGGGATGCGGCGCTGAAGAAGGACTACAAGACGCCGGTCTGGATCAACGCGAACATCCACGGTGACGAGTGGGAGGGCACGGACGGTTCGTTGCGGGTCATCGAGCGGCTGGCGAATGCCACCGACGCCGCCACGAAGCGGCTGCTCTCGCGTACCCGGATCTATCTGACCGTGACCAACAACCCGGATGGGCGGATCGCCGGGGTGCGCCAGAATGGCGCGGGTTTCGACATCAACCGCGACCACGCGACCAGTTCGCAGCCGGAGTCGCGGGCAGTGCGCGACGTGGTGATCGCGACGCAGCCGTTCGTGATGCTGGACGAGCACGGTTACACCGGCACCACGCTGATCGAGCCGGCCACGCCGCCGCACGGCCAGAACTACGAGTACGACCTCTACATCAAGCACGCGCTGCCGAACGCGCTGGGCATGGAGGCGGCGATCGGTGAGCTGCCCTATCCGGAGACCGCCCGCGCGGACATCCCGTTCCGGGACTACGCGCCCGGCGACTGGGACGACTGGCCGCCGATCTTCACCCCGATGTACGCGATCTACCAGGGCGCCGTCGGGCACACCGTGGAGATCCCGTGGCAGGTGAACCGGAACGCCTACGAGACGCTGCCGGTCGAGGAGCTGCGCCGCCGGTCCGCGGTCAACACCGACGTCGCCGCGACCACCATCGGCGCTGCCATCACCTATGCGGACACCAACCGGGCTTCTCTGCTGGCCGATCAGATCGAGCAGTTCCGCCGCGGCTGGGCCGGCGCGCCGTCGCCGACCATTCCGGACGGTTTCGTCGAGGGCTTCGGGCCGGAGGACCGGTATTCGACGGAGTTCCCGCGCGCCTACGTGATCCCGGCCGGTCCCGCGCAACGCTCGCCGGCCGCCGCCGCCCGGCTGGTCGATCACCTGGTCGCGCACGACGTGCGGGTGACGAGGGCGACGCACGACTTCACGCTGGCCGGGGTCTCCTACCGCGCCGGCTCCTACGTCGTCGACATGCACCAGCCCAAGCGCGGGCTGGCCAACGTGCTGCTCGAGGCGGGCCGGGACATCTCGGATCTGGTGCCGCAGATGTATGACATCTCCGGCTGGAGTCACCGCCTGCTCTGGGGCGCCTCGGTCGATATCAGCCGCACCGCCGCGCCCAGGGTGACCACCCGCCCGGTCTCGATCGCCTCGCCCACCGGCGCGCTGCCCGCGGGCTCCCGCGATCTGCTGTTGTCGCTGGTGGACGGCGCCGACGTGCGGGCGGTCAACGCGCTGCTCGACCTCGGCGTCCCGCTGCTGCGGGTGGACGCGGCCACGGTGCTGGTCCCGGCCGCGTCGCGCGCCGCGGCCTCGATCGTGGCCGACCAGTTCGGGGTACGGTTCACCGCCGCCGCCCGGGGCACGACCGGCACGTCCTTCTCCGCGCCCACGATCGCGGCCGCCGTCTCGGCCGACGAGCTGTTCGCGTTGCGCGAGATGGGCTTCCAGCCACGGGTGGTGTCCACCGCGCTGCTCAACGCCGGCGCCGACCTGTCCGGCGTGGACACCCTGATGGTCTCGTCCGGCCTGTCCTATGCCGGGCTGAACGCGACCGGCCGCGCTTCTCTCGACGCCCTGCTGGCCAGGGGCGGCGGGGTGGTCACCCGGGGAGCGACGGGAGCGAACTTCAACGCGGCGGCGGGCCTGCTCCCGGCCACCGCGGTGGCGGCACGCGGCGACGCGAACGGCGTGGTCGCGGTGCGGAACACCGGCCCGGTGGTCGGCGCCGGCTCGCTGCCGAACTCGTTCGTCTACTCGCCGCTGTGGTTCACCGGCAGCGGGTTCACCGTCGAGCAGCGCTATGCCGCGGCGGATCCGCTGGTGGCCGGGCACTGGCTGCCGACCGCGCCGGGGGTGGCCGGCCCCGAGCAGGCGGCCGGGCAGGCGTCGGTGATCTCCGGCGCCACCGCCCGGGGCGGCCGGGCGGTGCTGTTCGGCACCGAGCCGCTGTTCCGCGATCACCCCAAGGGCCTGTTCGGGCAGGTGGCCCGGGCGCTCTACTGGACCGGCGACACCGCGTAGACATGCGTGCCGCGCGGGGCGGGACGGTCCACCCGGATCGTCCCGCCGACCGCGGCCACGCCGGGTGCCGGATCCGAATCCAGGTAGATGGGATCTACGTAGATCGCATCTACCTCAATCGCAGGTGAGTTTGGCCTCGGCCCAGTCGGCGTGGTCGAAGTTCTTGCCGTCGCCGGCGTCGGTGACCCGCAGGGTGAGGACTCGGACGCCGGACACGTCGGCGGTGAGCGGGCGTGGCGCGTCGGCGCTGCGCAGCACGCCGGTCGCGGCCAGCTCGCGGCCGTCGCCCAGCACCTCGAAGGTCACCGAGCCCGGCGACGTGGTCTCGTCGTCCAGGCCGGCGATCGCGCTGAAGGCGCCGCACGCCCCGCCCAGCCAGACCGTCACCTCGGCCGGCGCGTGGGTGCCCAGACCCTTCGGATAGACCGTGCCGTGCATGGTCAGCGGCCGGCCGTCGGCGTCGCCCTGCTCGCCGTTCGAGCGGTCGCGTTCGACCGGGCCGTAGCCGTTGCTCTCGGTCAGGAACGGCAGGTCGCTCACGAACGCGTCGCCGCTCGGGTTCGGCGGCGGGATCAGCGCGTGCACCGCCTGCTCGACGTGCACGGCCGTGCCCCGCCAAACGTAGTGAGCCACGATCGGCAGGTCCACGTTGCCGGTGCCGGTCGAGGTGGGCGCGGTCAGCGTCCACCGGCCGCTGATCGACTCGCCGCCGCGCAGGCGGTCCGCGGACACCGGCTCGCCGGTCACGGTCCAGCCGGCGGGCGGCTCGGGACCCAGCGTGACGTCCCGGATCGGACCGCCGGCCGGCAGCGTGAACGTCGCCTCGACCTCGATCGAACCGCCGGGACGGACGTCGGCGGAGGCCGGATCGATGTCGAGCGTGGTGGCCGGCACCGGCACGATGGGCCGGTCACAGGTCGCCGACCCGGTGTACGGGCACAGCGCCGTCACGAACCCGCCGTTCGCCGCCACCGGCACGGACAGGGTGTCGCCGCGGCGCACGATCCGGCTCTCCCGCACCAGCCCGTCGCGCAGCGTCTCGGCCAGCCACCGGCCGTCGCCGAGGAAGTCCAGGCCGGTCTCGAACCGGTGCGCGGGCGTGGCGAAGATGCCGCCGACCCACCATCGCTGCCCGTCCCGCCGGGCCAGCACCGAGGACTGGCCGGGCGCGCCGGACAGCAGCCGCGTCTCGTCCCACACGGTCGGGAGCTGGTTGAGCGTGCGCAGCGCCTCGGGGTGCGACTCATAGGTCTCGAACCGGTCGGCCAGGTGCTGCCAGCCGGACTCGTAGACCACGGCCAGCGCCACCTCGTGCGCGTCGGTCGTGTCCCGGTCGGTCACCGCCCAGGTCACCGGCGTGTAGTCCATGCCGCCGGTGACGTTGCGGGTGAACGGGAAGATCGTGTTCGTGGCGGCGCGGGTGCGGAACTGCTCGGCGCCGCGGACCGCCTCCAGCGTCATCACGTGCGGCCAGGTGCGCTGGATGCCGCGCGGGATGGTGGCGCCGTGGAAGTTCACCATCAGCCGCTGCGCCGCGGTGGCCGGCAGGATCTGGTCGTACCACTGGAATCGGGCCTGGCTGTCCGAGTCCATGAAGTCGATCTTCAGGCCGGCGACGCCCCACGATTTCACCAGCGGCAGGATCGTGTCGCGCTCCTGCTGGGTGTCGAAGGCCGACCAGTGGTACCAGAGGATCACGTCGACGCCGCGGGCCCGGGCGTAGCGCACGATCTCCGGCACCCAGGTCGCGCTCCAGCCCTCGTCGATCAGCACGTAGGGCCAGCGGTTGCGGGCGGCGAAGTCGATGTACTGCCGCTGCCGCACCGGATCCGCGGGGCTGGCGTGCTCGGACAGCCAGGACCAGGCGACCACGCCGGGGCGTACCCAGGACGTGTCGTTGATCTGGGAGGCGGGTGCGAGGTCGTCGGTGAGGGTCGAGGCGGTGACGGTGGCGAGGTCGCCGATGACGGCGACCCGCCACGGCGTGGACAGCGGCCCGGTCGCGGTGATCTGCGGGTCGGCCAGCCTGATCCGGTACGCGCCACCGCCCGCGTGAGTCAGCCGTCCTCCGGAGTACCGCCCGTCCACATCGGACTCGGACAGCATCGCGTAGACGTCGCCGACCCGGAACAGCGACGGAAACCCGTAGTCCGCGGCGGGTGCGGCGCCCGCCGTGGTCTGGATCCGGGTCTCCTCGTAGTTGGGGGAGTAGGGCAGCAGCCAGGCCGGCGCGCCCGCGGGCAGCGCATAGGACGACGCCTCGCCGGTCACCGTCCCGCCCTGCGGCAGCACGTACCGATAGGCCGCGCCCTCGGCGGAGACCCGGACCACCACGTCGAGCCGCAGGCCGTTCTTGTCGAACGTGAACGTCGCCTCGCGCAACGTCGCGTCCCGCTTCAGCCGCTTGCCGGTGGTCATCGTGTACCGCTCGCGGACCGTGCGGCCGGTGCGGGACACGAACCTCAGCCCGCTGCTCAGGTCGGCCGCCGCGGTGGTCAGCCCGATCGGCGCCGGCGCCAGCACGGCCCGCCCGGCGGCGTCCACGCCGAAGCTGAGCCGGCCGCCGTCCAGGGTCAGCCGGGCGGTGATCGGCGACCCGGCCGGGCCGGGCACGCTCCACACGTCGACCGGTTCGGCGGCGGGCGCCGCGTGTCCGAGGGCGATGATCAGGGCAGCGGACAACAGGACGCGCACCAGGCCTCCAGCGAAGATCGTCGATGGACACCCGCGACGCTATGTCAGTCCGATGGCCGTGGCAATGCCCCGGAAACGCGGCGCCCTCCGGTCACCTAGAACTCACCGGCCGAGTTGCACTTGGCCCGCTGCACCACGCAGTTGCGGACCCGCTGGGCGAGGGCCAGGTTCTGCCATGCCATGAACGAGTCGCCGTGCATCGACGACGCCATGCCGGAGGACAGCTGGAAACCGTCCACACTGCCCGCCGTGGGATAGGCGATCAGGAACGAGACCGACGGGATCGCCACCGGGAAGTCACCGGAGCAGGCGCCGTTGGTCATGTACGCCACGTGCGCCTTGTGCGTCGGGCTGTCCAGGTGCTGGCCGTCCCAGCAGTCCTGGAAGAGCAGCTGGAACATCAGCGTGGCGCCCGGCGCGCAGCGGGGCCAGTTGCCGTCCGCGCTGCGCCCGATCTCGCCGCCCGGCCCGGCGCAGTAGAACGCGTTCACCGATCCGGCCGGCGTCGGCACCTGCAGCCGCGCGTCGCCGGCGATCATCCGGAAGCCCTGCGGGAACGGCACGGTCGGCGTCGCGTCGTTCAGCCGCGAGCCGTAGTAGACCACCACGTCCTTGGGCTCGACCACCTGGCCGTGCTCATAGAGCGAGGGGATCCAATACGCGGACAGGTCCTCGCCGGGACGACAGGTGGTGCCCGCGTTCCGGAGCAGCGTGTCCGTGGTGGTGAACGCGTCGGTGACGCCGTTGCCGAGGAAGCTGTGCAGGTGTGAGGCGCCCGGCATGTTGGGGAACACGATCGGGTCGTCGGGCCGGGAGTGGCTGTAGCCGCAGGTGGCGTTGAACTCGGGGACGCGTACCGAGTTGGGTAGCACCGGACGTGGGGTCAGGGCGCGGAACTCGGCCAGCTGCCGGGCCCACGCCGCCTGGTCGATCGGGATCCAGCCGCTGCCGGTGTCCGGTTGCCCGTCACCGAACGAGAACCAGTTGATGTTGACGAAGTCGCCGCCGGTGGCGTTGCGCATCACCGCGTAGACGGTCTGCGCGCCGGTCGGATGGGTGGCCAGGGTGGTGGTCTGGGTGGCCCAGGCCTGCCAGCCGCCGGTGGCCGCGATCGGGAACTGGGTGAGCAACGTGCCGGTCGGCGAGCCGATGCGCAGCTCGACCGCGCCGGCGCCGCCGATCGCCGAGGCGACCCGCGCCTTGACGGTCAGGTTGCCGGCCGCGCCGAGGTTGACGCCGTCGTAGCGCATCCAGTCGCCGTTGGCCAGGTAGGCCACGTTCTGGCCGCCGCCGGTGTCGGCGGTGGCCTCGAGGACGGCGCCGGACTGTGCGGCGAAGGCCTCGGCCTGGACGGTGGTGGTCGCTGCCTCGGCGGTGCCGGTGGCGACGACCAGCGAGGCGCCGACGACCAGGAGGGCGGCCGGCAGGGACTTGAGGATCGGGGATGTTCGCATGCATACCTCCGCGGGGAAACGGGTGCCCAGGAATATCCGCTCGATGAAGCGCTTTCTCACTATCCATGCACGTCGATGTGCTGCATTTGCACGAAGACGGGTGTGGATGGTGAAGCGGTTACTCGGACGAAAGCACTCAGAGGTGGCAGCAGGGCCGACCTGGGGAATTGGTCAGGATTCGAGCAGCGCGGACGGCCGGGCCACGGCTAGCGTGATCTCCCATGAAGCACAAAGCCGACAGCCACGATCTGATCCGCGTGCAGGGTGCGCGGGTGAACAACCTGAAGGACGTCAGCGTCGAGATCCCGAAGCGCCGCCTGACGGTGTTCACCGGGGTGTCCGGCTCGGGCAAGAGCTCGCTGGTGTTCGGCACCATCGCGGCCGACTCGCAGCGGCAGATCAACGAGACCTACAGCGCGTTCGTGCAGGGGTTCATGCCGACGCTGGCCCGGCCGGACGTCGACGTGCTCGACGGGCTGACCACCGCGATCATCGTGGACCAGCAGCGGATGGGCGCCGACCCGCGGTCCACGGTCGGCACCGCCACCGACGCGAACGCGATGCTGCGCATCCTGTTCAGCCGGCTCGGCAAGCCGCACATCGGCTCGCCGCAGGCATATTCCTTCAACGTCGCCTCGATCAGCGGCGCGGGCGCGGTCACCGTCAACAAGGGCGGCCAGAGTGTGAAGGAGCGGCGCAGCTTCAGCATCACCGGCGGCATGTGCCCGCGCTGCGAGGGCCGTGGCTCGGTGAACGACATCGACCTGGCCGAGCTCTACGACGAGAACAAGTCGCTGAACGAGGGCGCGATCACCATCCCGGGCTACAGCATGGAGGGCTGGTTCGGGCGCATCTTCCGGGGCTGCGGCTTCTTCGACCCGGACAAGCCGATCAAGCGGTTCACCAAGCGGGAGCTGAACGACCTCCTGCACAAGGAACCCACCAAGATCAAGATCGATGGGATCAACCTCACCTACGCCGGCCTGATCCCGTCGATCCAGCGGTCCATGCTGTCCAAGGACGTCGACTCGCTGCAGCCGCACATCCGCGCGTTCGTCGAGCGGGTGGTCACCTTCACCGTCTGCCCCGAGTGCGACGGCAGCCGGCTCAGCGAGGCGGCCCGCTCGTCGAAGATCGGCAAGGTCAGCATCGCCGATGCCTGCGCGATGCAGATCAGCGACCTGGCCGAGTGGGTGCGCGGCATCCGGGAGCCGTCCGTCGCGCCGCTGCTCGAGGCGCTGGGGCACACGCTCGACTCGTTCGTCGGCATCGGGCTCGGCTATCTCAGCCTGGAGCGCCCGTCCGGCACGCTGTCCGGTGGCGAGGCCCAGCGGGTGAAGATGATCCGGCACCTCGGGTCGTCGCTGACCGACGTGACGTACGTCTTCGACGAGCCCACCATCGGCCTGCACCCGCACGACATCCAGCGGATGAACGACCTGCTGCTGCAGTTGCGCGACAAGGGCAACACGGTGCTGGTGGTGGAGCACAAGCCGGAGACCATCGCGATCGGCGACCACGTGGTCGACATCGGCCCGGGCGCCGGCCGGGAGGGCGGCACGATCTGCTTCGAGGGGACCGTCGCCGGGCTGCGCAGGAGCAAGACGGTCACCGGGCGGCACCTCGACGACCGCACCACGCTCAAGGAGAAGGTGCGCACCTCCACCGGCGCGCTGGAGATCCGCGGGGCGAGCACGCACAACCTGCGGAACGTCGACGTGGACGTCCCGCTCGGCGTGCTGGTCGTGGTCACCGGCGTGGCGGGATCGGGCAAGAGCTCGCTGATCCACGGCTCGCTCGGCAAACGGGACGACGTGGTGCTGGTCGATCAGACCCCGATCCGTGGGTCCCGGCGGAGCAATCCCGCCACGTACACCGGGCTGCTGGAACCGATCCGCAAAGCCTTCGCCAAGGAAAACGGCGTCAAGCCGGCGCTGTTCAGTGCGAACTCCGAGGGGGCCTGCCCGAACTGCAAAGGCGCCGGCGTGATCTACACCGACCTCGGGATGATGGCCGGGGTCGCCACGGTGTGCGAGGTGTGCGAGGGGAAGCGGTTCGCCGCCGAGGTGCTGGACTACAAGTTCGGTGGCAAGGACATCAGCGAGGTGCTGGCGATGCCGGTCACCGAGGCCGAGCGGTTCTTCGCCGACGGCGACGCCCAGACGCCGGCCGCCCACAAGATCCTCACGCACCTGGCCGACGTCGGGCTCGGCTATCTGAGCCTCGGCCAGCCGCTGACCACGCTGTCCGGCGGCGAGCGCCAGCGGCTCAAGCTGGCCACCCACATGGGCGACAAGGGCGGCGTCTATGTGCTCGACGAGCCGACCACCGGCCTGCACCTGGCCGACGTCGAGCAGCTGCTCGGCCTGCTCGACCGGCTGGTCGAGGGCGGCAAGTCGGTGATCGTGATCGAGCACCACCAGGCCGTGATGGCGCACGGCGACTGGATCATCGACCTCGGCCCGGGCGCCGGCCACGACGGCGGGCTGGTGGTCTTCGAGGGCACCCCGGCCGACCTGGTCGCCGACCGGTCCACCCTGACCGGCCAGCACCTGGCGCAATACATCGGCGCCTGACTTCCACACCGGAAACGGCGGGGACGCGAACGCGTCCTCGCCGATCACCTAGTGGCTTTGGCACCCAAGGACAGGAAGAACGCGTTCCAGGTCTCGGCCACCGCGGGCATCGAGTAGCGCTCGGCGCTCTTCAGCGCGGCGGCGCCCATCGCGCGCAGCCGCTCCGGGTCCTCGATCAGCTCGCACAGCGCCGCGGTCAGCGCGTCGACGTCCTCCGGCGGCACCAGCAGGCCGTTCACGCCGTCCTCGATGATCTCGGCGGGACCGGTCGGGCAGTCGTACGAGACCACCGGCAACCCGTTCGTGATCGCCTCCAGCAGCACCATCGGCAGGCCCTCGAACCGCGAGCTCAGCACGTAGATCGAGCTGGCCGCGAGCTCCTTGTCGAGCTGGCGGGTCAGCCCCGGCATCCTGGTCGACCCGCTCAGCCCCAGCTCGGCGGCGCGTTCGGTGATCTTGGTGCGCAGCGGGCCGGCGCCATAGATCACCAGCTGCCACTCCGGGTGCCGGGCGTGCACCCCGGCCCACGCCTCCACCAGCAGGTCGAAGCCCTTCTGTCGGGCGAACCGGCCGGCCGCGATCACCCGCTTGGCGTCGGGGGAGGAGGCCGCGTCCGGGCGCGGCGGGATGCCGTTCGGGATGCACTCCAGCCGGACGCCGTCGCCCAGCGCCTTGCGGTAGTCCGCGAGGTCGTGCGCGGTGAGCACGGAGACCCCGTCCAGCCGCGGGTAGGCCCGCACGATCGCCGCCTGCAAC
The DNA here is from genome assembly GCF_055586225.1 of Actinoplanes sp. NPDC051388. NCBI lineage: Bacteria > Bacillati > Actinomycetota > Actinomycetes > Micromonosporales > Micromonosporaceae > Actinoplanes > Actinoplanes sp. NPDC051388. The sequence continues at coordinate 42,375 of NZ_JBVJIP010000022.1, forward strand.
CCCGGCTTGTAGGTGCCGAAGTTCATGTGGTCCTGCCCGATCCGCACCAGCCGGCGTGGCGCGAACCAGGCGGACATCAGGTTGAGCCCCGGACGGGTGGTGATCAGCACGCCGTCCTTCGCGGCCCGGAAGTAGCGGACGATCGCCAGGTCGACCAGCGGGTCCCAGCGCTTGTAACGGAAGTCGTTGCGGTGTGGCAGCCGGTTGCGGAACCGCCGGGTCTTGCGCCAGAACCGCGAGTTGGTGCCCTCCTTGTCGGTCCAGCGGGAGCCGTCGTCGCGCAGATCGGTGAGGCTGATCAGCGTGACCCGGTCGTCGATCGCGAAGACCGGTTTCTCCCGGTTGCGATAGACGCTGGCGATCTCGACGTCGTGCTCAACGCACAGCGCGTTCGCCTGATTGATGACCGTGCGGATGGTTCCGCCGGCGCCGTAGGCGTTGTTGAGCACGTACCGGATTTTCACCCGGCACACGATAGTCGCGGCGCGCACCTGCCGTTGTCCGGCCGCCCGGCGCGATATGGTCAGGCGTCGATGAAGACGGTGACTCACCGGGGGATGAGATGTCGCGGTTGAAAGCCCTGTTCGCCACGCTGATCGTGGTTGCCGCCGCCCTGGTGGCGCCGTCCGCGGCCCAGGCCGCCCCGCCGGACATCCTCGAACAGCTGCGCCGGGTCCCCGGGCTCACCGTGGTGGGCGAGCGGGTGGCGCCGGCGCCCTACCGGTTCTTCGACCTGACGTTCACCCAGCCGGCGGACCACCGAGACCCGTCGCAGGGCACGTTCCAGCAGCGGATGACGCTGCTGCACCGGGGTGTGGACCGGCCGACCGTGCTGCACACCACGGGTTACGGCGTGCCCGGCAGCATCTTCCGCAGCGAGCCGGCCCGGCTGGTCGACGGCAACCAGCTCTCGGTCGAGCAGCGGTTCTTCCCGCCCTCCCGGCCGGCGCCGGCCGACTGGGCCGACCTGAACATCTGGCAGGCGGCCACCGACCACCACCGCATCGTGCTGGCGATGAAGGCGGTCTACTCGCTCAACTGGATCTCCACCGGCGCCAGCAAGGGCGGCATGACCTCGATCTACCACCGGCGGTTCTACCCGGCGGACGTGGACGGCACGGTGGCCTATGTGGCGCCGCAGGACGTGAACGAGAACGAGGATTCCGCGTACGACCGCTTCTTCGAGGGGGTCGGCACCGACCCGGCCTGCCGCGCCGCGCTCGACGCCGTGCAGGCCGAGGCCCTGCGCCGGCGCGCCGCGCTGGTCGCGAAATACGAGGAGTGGGCGGCCGCCAACAGCCGCACGTTCACCATCGTGCACAGCGCCGACCGCGCGTTCGAGTTCATGATCAACGGCACCACCTGGGCGTTCTGGCAGTACGGCGTGCAGAGCATGTGCGCGGACGTGCCGCCGGTGACCGCCCCGGACGACGAGATCCTCGACTGGGCGGACCAGGTCTACGGCCTCGACTCGAACACCGACCAGGGCATCACCGGGTTCGTGCCCTACTACTTCCAGGCCGCCACCGAGCTGGGCTACCCGACGCCGAAGCTGCGGCACCTGGCCCGCCTGCAGCACTACCGGGGGCAGGACGAGGCGAAGTCCTATGTGCCGGCCGACCTGCCGGTGCGCTTCAAGCCGAACGCGATGGACGACATCGACCGCTGGGTGCGGCAGTCCGGCCGCCAGCTGCTCTTCGTGTACGGGCAGAACGACCCGTGGGGCGCCGAGCCGTTCCAGCTCGGCCGTGGCACCCAGGACTCACTCTGGTACGTCGCACCCGGCGCCAACCACGGCGCGAACATCGGCGCACTGGTCCCGTCCGAGGCCGCCACCGCGACCGCCGCCGTGCAGCGCTGGGCCGGCATCACGGCGCCGGCCGCCGCACGCACGGCGAAAGCCTCGGTGGACTCGTACAATCCGGCTCTTGATCGTCGGTTCTCCTGAGATGTCGCCACTCGCCGCGTTGCTCGCCACGGTCCTGACGCTGGTCCCCCCGCCGCTCTATCCGGTGGTGGGGGAGAGCACCACGATCCTCGACCACCGAGCGCTGCTGGGCGCGGCCGCGGAGCCGGAGTGGTACGAGGCGAACATCCCGTTCGTCGACGTGCCGGACGAGGAGATCCAGGAGACCTACTACTACCGGTGGCGAACCTTCAAGGAGGCGCTGAAATACACCGGGCCGGACGACGGCTGGATCGTCTCGGAGTTCCTCGGCCCGGTGGGCTACTCGGCGCCGAACGGCGGCATCAACGCGGCGGCCGGCCACCACCTCTATGAAGGCCGGTGGCTGCGCGACACCCGCTACCTCGACGACTACCTGGACTACTGGCTGCGCGGTTCGGGCTCGGCGGCCAAGCCGGCCACCGAGGGGCTGGGCCGCAACAGCTACGACTGGGCGCACCAGTACTCGTTCTGGGCGGTCGACGCGGCGCTGGCCCGGGCCGAGGTGAGCGGCGACTTCGGTTACCTGGTGGACCGGCTGCCCGAGCTGGAGAAGCAATATCAGACCTGGCAGGACACCAACTTCGACGCCGCCAAGGGGCTCTACTGGCAGACGCCGGTGTGGGACGCGATGGAGTTCACCGCGAGCTCCTATCAGAGCCCGGACCCCTATCACGGCGGCGACGGCTACCGGCCGACGCTGAACGCGTACCAGTACGGCGACGCCCGGGCGCTGGCGAAGATCCTGCGCCGGGCCGGGCAACCGGCCAAGGCCGCCCGCTACGAGAACGACGCGAAGCGGCTGCGGGAGGCGCAGGAGCGCGAGCTCTGGGACGGCGACTTCTACAAGCACGTCATGAAGGACACCGGCCGGACCATCGCCGACCGTGAGCAGATGGGCTTCGTGCCGTGGTACTTCCACATGGCGCCGGCCGGGAACGCCGCCGCCTGGCAGCAGCTCACCGATCCGCAGGGCTTCGCGGCGCGCTTCGGGCCGACCACCACCGAGCGGCGCAGCCCGTGGTTCATGCACGAGGCGCTCAACGGGTGCTGCCGCTGGGACGGGCCGTCCTGGCCCTATGCCACCAGCCAGACGCTGACCGCGATGGCGAACCAGCTGATCGACTACCCGGCACAGCCCTATGTGGACAACGAGGACTACTACCAGGTTCTCCGGGGATACGCGCTGACCCAGCGCAAGAACGGCCGGCCCTATGTGGCCGAGGCGCACCACCCCGACGAGGACCGCTGGATCTACGACGGCTTCAACCACAGCGAGGACTACAACCACTCGACCTTCACCGACCTGGTGCTCTCCGGGCTGCTCGGGATCCGGCCGCAGACCACGGACTCGGTCGAGATCGCGCCGCTGGCGCCGGCGTCGTGGGATCACTGGGCGGTGGAGAACGTCGCCTATCACGGGCGCAATCTGAGCGTGGTGTGGGACGCGTCGGACTTCTACGGTCGCGGGCGGGGCCTGAGCGTGTGGCTGGACGGCGTGCTCGTGCACCGGCAGCCGACCCTGGCCAAGGTGTCCGTGCCGGTGCCGGCCGCGCACCCGGAACGGCTTCCGTCGCTTGTGGACGATGCGGCGAACGTGGCGGAGATCGGTTATCCGCTGGCTCGCGCGTCGTACACCTGGGCCGGCGACCGGGCGGCCAACGCGATCGACGGGCAGGACTTCCACCTGGACGTGCCGTCCACCCGGTGGACCACCTGGCAGTCGCCGAACCGGGGCGACTGGCTCGAGGTGGACCTGGGCGCGGCGACCGTGGTCTCGGACGTGCGGATCGACTTCTACGACGACGGTGGCGGGGTGCGCACGCCGTCGACCTATGCGCTGCAATACCAGCTCGCCGACGGCGCCTGGCAGGACGTGCCCGGCCAGACCCGATCACCGGCCGCGCCGGTCGGCCGCGCGATCAACCGGGTCATGATCAGTCCGCCGCTGACCACCGACCGGCTGCGCGTGCTGCCGACGCGGGCCGACGGCGGCGCGGTGGGCGTCACGGCCGTCCAGGTGTGGCGGCAGCCCGACCCCTCGCTCGCGGTCTCCTTCACCGGCCTGCGCGAGGGGGCGGTCGCCGCGGACGCCGGGCGCACCGTCACGGTCCGCACCCGGGTCTCGGCCGTCCGCCACGCCCGCGACGTGCGGGTCGCGCTCGAGGTGCCGCGGGGGTGGTCGGCCCGCGCGGTGACCGCCACGGAGGCGGGCCGTCTGACCAGGGACGAGACTTTGGGTACGACCTGGCGCGTGACGATTCCGGCCGGCGCCGCCCTGGGTGACGGCCCGCCGATCCGCGCGCTGGCCACCTCGCGGGGTGGCGGTGGGGTGAGCGGCGCGGTGGCCCCGGTCAAGTGGTTCTTCGACCCCGCCGACTTCCCGGTGGTGGCCTGGCAGGACGACTTCAGCACGGACCGGCTGGCGTCCTATCGCGTCGACCAGCTGATCGGCAACGAGCCGCCGCCCGCGCTGTCGGTCGCCGACGGCGCCCTCACGGCCCGCTCGTCCGGCCGGTCGTTCGGCGTGCTGGCGGCGCCGGTGACCGGCTCGCCGGCGGGCACCGCGGTGATCGTCACACCACGGTCGTTCTCCGGCGCGTCCCCCGAGGACAGCCTCTTCGCCGGCGCCTCCCGATCACCCGGGGACAACGCGCTGATCTGGTACAACAACAACTTCGGCTCGTCCGGCGTGGACGTCAAGGTGGGCGGCGTGTCCCGCCCGGAGGCGACCGGCGGTTGCTGCGCCGACGTCCGCTGGCAGCCGGGCGACCAGCTGGCGGCGGTGACCAGGGACGGCCACCTGAGCACGTGGCTGCACCGGGCCGGCGTCTGGAGCCAGATCCACGACGCCCCACTCGCGGCCGCTGTGGACAACGCCACGGTCGCCACCTGGAACCCGGCCTTCGGCCTGCGCCTCGACCCGGGCGCCATCACCCTCGACGAGGTGACTGTCCGCACCCGCTGACCTGGCGGACCATCACGCAGTTGCCCAGGCCCTTGGGGCGGTCGTAGGTGAAGCCCTCGCGTTCGTACATCGTGCGGGTGCCGTTGTAGAGGAACGATGAGTTCTTCTTCCGGACGCCGCCGGTGTCGTGCGGGTAGCCCTCGACCCGGCCGCCGCCGGCCCGCGCGATCAGCTCGACAGCTCCGCGCAGGGCGATCGTCGCCAGACCCTGACCGCGAAGGGGGCGTTCGACCATGATGCAGGTGATCCGGTAGTCGGGCAGTCGCTCGGCCGTGGCGAGGTACTCCTTGCGGTGCTGGATGCCGGGCAGTTCCCCGGGTGTTCCGTATTCGGCCCAGGCGACGGCCAGGTCGCCGTCGTAGACCAGCGCCGCGTGCGCGATCCCGTCGGCCACCAGACGCTGCTTGAAGACCCGGTTCCCTTCATCGGCCAAGCCCAACTCCGCGCGGCCGGGATGGAACTTGGTGCACCAGCAACCGGCGAACATTCCCTTGTTCCGCTCGACGAGAGCGGCGAAGTCCTCGAACGTGTCCGGCGAAAGCGCCTTGATCGTGAAGTCGGACATCCCAGCAACGTACCTCCGATCATGGACGTCGGCGTCCGGTAGCTCGCCGGCCAGAAGGGCCGACCCGGTGCCGGTCGCAGCAGTTTGTCGAGGATCTTTGCCGCGTCGGCTCGACGCTTCGGGTCGGAATGCGCGGAGGCGATCAATGCGATGATCGCGATTAGCAGCGCGAATCCGGCGGCGGAAATGGTGAGGATCAATTCGCTCATGTTTGGAGTCCCCGGCAACCTGCAATGTTTCTGAGCTGGTCCGACACTCCAAACGTAGCTGTAGATCGCCATTATCGCGGCGAGCTGGGCCAACGCGAACGTTGCCTGCGCTTTGGCATTGCCCAGCCGATAGCTGGCGAGCAGCGTGCGCAACGGCCGGAACCCCACCGAGCCGAGCCGCCGAACCGTGATCAGATCCATGCTCACCGCGATTACCGAGAGGCTGATGAAGGTGAGGGCGCACTGCAGCAGCGCCAACGGGTTCACCTGTTCGCCGAGCAACGTATTGAGAGCGGCCTCCAGCCCGAGGGCCGTGGCGACCACCGCGGTCAGAGCCAGCGCCTTGCCCGGGCCCCGGCGGCCCGGCAGTCGACGCCACAACACTCCGACCACGAAGCCATGCGCGGTCCACCCGAGCAATGTCAGACACACCCTCCTAACAGCCCTAGGACGAGCATGTATTGGTCGGCGGGCCGAAGCCATGCTGACGTCGTCCAATCGGACCACAGCAGCCAGGCGGAGGCTGGAACGCCGATGAACGTGCCGATCCTGGCACCGGCAACTCCGTTGCGGAATGCCGATCGGTGCGGCCCCATTGCGAACATTAGGGCGAAGGTGAAACAGACCACGCCCGCACACCCTGCGGCAAGGACGGTTCCTCCGAGTCCAACAGCTCCCGGAGTAGAGGCACCACGGCGATGGCCGCGCAGGCATACGCGAGGGAGTAATTGCTGAGAGCGCTCGGGTAGGAACTCAACTCGTCGCCGAACACTCGCAACAGAGGATCCATGGGGTATTGCACCCACCGGGTCCGCGCCAGTCCGCGTAGGTGTCGATCCATCGCTGTAGCAGGATCGCAGCAGTAACGGTCAGGCTCAATGCGAGGCACCACGCGCCGGAGCGCGAGCGCAGGAAGGCTCGGAGCGATAGTCGCTGCGGGGCCCTGCCCCGCCGCGTTGGCGAGATAGACATGCATCGGCCAAGACAGTGGGTACCACTCCTCGTCGACCATGTCGAACGACGTCAGTTCCACGATCGACAGCATGGGTAGGAACAGCACCAGGACGATGACGCGGCGCGTCCATCGTGTCTCGGCAGGGCGTCTCAAGCGAGCCAAGGCAGCGAGAAGCAACGCCGAGAAAACCGCGTCGAAGATCCAGAAGAGCGGATACGTCACCCATCTCCAGGCCTCGTGACTGGTCATGCGGGTGCTTGAAGTCCGGCCATCCGGCTGGAGCAGGACGCCGGGCGCTCCTATGCCGGCCGCCGGCTCGCGCCAGACGGCCTGCCGTGCGTCGGCCCGCACCGGAGGCCACGAAAACACTCCGACCGTCCACGCCCGAGGGGCCTCGATGCGGATCTCCTCGAGGGTCGCACCGGCCAGCGCGGCGGAGTTGCGGAACTCCGCCCGCCACGGAGTTTCGGGGGAGGACCCGCGCTGACTGGAAACCCCCGATCGGTGGACCTGTAGGTCGGCGCCCGGGAACCGAAAGGCTCCCGGGCGCCGTTGGTGGAACGGTCAGTGGATCAGGAGATGCGGATCTTGGTTGAGGTGCCGTTCTCCTCGACCACTCGGATCTTCACGCCGACCGCGGGAAGCTTGACCCCGTGGTTCGGCAGCTCGTCGTAGAAGTACTTCTTGGTGTCGTCGAACAGCGGCTGCCCGGCCTGGCCCCGGATGTACGAGGGGTTGCCGTTGATGTGCAGCGTGAACGAGTCGGCCTTGCGAAGCCCGAACGGCGCGTCGTAGACCTGGATGCGCGAGCTCCACGGCAGGCCGTCCAGCCGGTACATCGGGCGCGGGTGCGCGTCGATGTAGAGGTTCCGGCCCTGGCCCGGGTGCCAGCCGGTGTCGTTGTCCACCTGCGACCGGTCCCAGTAGGAGATCAGCACACCCTGTTGATAGGAGTAGTGCTCGACGAAGTTCGGCTTCGTGTTGGCGAACCCGAAGTTGTACGGGCCGGTCTTGAGATAGCGGTCGTAGGACACGTAGGTCCGGTGGCCCGCGATGTAGAAGTTGTCGTAGTCGTTGGTCGCGCTCGTGCCCACCGTGGTGAATCCGCGCAGCGTCCACGGCGAGGCGCTCTCGGCGTCGTCGCTGAACAGCACCGTGCTGCCGTCGACGACCTGGATGTTGTCGGCGAAGAAGCCGCCGGCCGAGAAACCACCGTCGGTGCGGTAATAGAGCTGCAGGTAGACGTTCTGCCCGGCGTAGGCGTCCAGGGACACCGACACGTCCGCCCACTGGTTGTCGGTGCTGCCGCTGATCGCCGGCCGCGGCGGGTTGGCCCCGTCCCGGATGAACGGCTCACCGTTGACCGTGCCGTCCAGGGCGGTCCACTTCTGCCCGTCCAGGGACGCGCGCACGTACAGGTAGTCGAAGTCCTCTTCGATGTTGTAGCGCGCCTTGAACGTCAGCGTCGGATCGGCCGCGCCGGTCAGATCGAACTGGCGGGTCATCGAGTTGCGCAGGTCGTCGGCGTTGCCCGAATAGTATTGCCGGCTGCCGGAGAACGGCGCCCCGAACTCGGTGGTGACCCGTTTCTTCGGCAGCACCACGACGGCCGCCTGGGCCTTGGCGGTGTTGTACTCCTGTGGACCGAGGTTGATCGTGCGCTTCTGCTTGGCCACCACGGTCTCGTAGTCGAGCCAGCCGAGCTGCAGCTTGTTCCACGCGCCGAGGTCGCCCGGCCGGGTGCCGAGCGGCTCGCCGGCCGCGTTCAGGCGGCTCTGCGACATCAGCGTCCAGTACTCGTTGTTGCCACCCACGCCGGTCAGCACCGCGTAGTCGTCCGGCAGGCCCAGGTCGTGGCCGTACTCGTGGGCGAAGACGCTGAGCCCGCCGTTCTCCGGCTGGATCGTGTAGTCGCCGATCCACAGGCCGGTGTCGGCGATCTCGGTGCCGCCGAGCAGGTTGCCGCCCGGGCCGCGGTCACCCTCGTCGTCCTGGTAGGCGAAGGCGCGGTGGCTCCAGATGGCGTCCTCGCCCTGCCACGGGTCGCCGTCCGCCTCGTCGCCGCCGGAGTGCACGATCTGGAAGTGGTCGAGGTAGCCGTCCGGCTCGTTGAAGTCGCCGTCGGCGTCGAAGTCGTATCGGTCCCACTGGTCGAAGGTCTGCAGCTCGGCGACGATCTCGGCCCGGGTGCGGCCGCGCGCCTCCTGGTCGGCGACCCACTGGTTGGCGGCGTCGCGCACCAGGTCGTAGGTGGTGTTGCAGACGTTGCTGGAGCAGACGTTCGGGTCGTCGCCGTTGGCGTCGTTCGGGATGTCGCCGGAGCGGCCGTAGCGGGCCTCGTTGTATCGCACCTTGACCCAGTCGGTGACCGTGCCGTCCACGCTGTAACGGCCCGAGGACTGCGTCTCGTAGTAGGTCTTGACCGACTCGACGCCGCTGCCCTCGCCGAAATAGAGCTCCTGGTAGTGGTCGCGGTTGTAGTCCGCCTGCCAGTTGGTCTTGTTGTCGACCGACCGGTCCGGCGCCGGGATCTGGTTGTGCACCGGCCCGTCGAACCGCTGAGGTCCGAGCTTGGCCGGGTTGGTGTCGCGATCCGGGAACCGCGGATCGCGCTCGTTGCCGAACTCGGCCAGGATCACGAAGATCCGGTCGGTCTTCTCCCGGGCGAGCTCCACATATTGATCGCGATCGGCGGTGGCGCCGCGGCGGTCGCCGGCCTTGCCGAACGCTCCGCCACCGGCGGTCTGGCCGACCTTGACGACCGTGCTGCCATTGCGCTGCTGCGGCTTCACGCGGCCGGACAGGACGTCGCTGACCGCCTTCTCCCGCAGCGCCCGGCGCTTCTGCTCGAGCGGGCTGATCAACTCATCGTTGGCCTGGCCGGGCTCACCCGTGACAGCGGGCGCGGAGGGCGGCGGGGCCGCCACGGCCGCCGGACTGAGCGAGATGCCCACTCCGGACGCCAGGCTCAAACTCAATAATCCAACTACGACTTTTCGCATTCGACGAACCCCCCGGTTCCTCAGGCCGGACCCCAGTGGCCGGACCTGGACGCGCCCATATAGGAACGTAGACATCGAGGAACGCCAACGGAAGAGGCAGCTGCTCACGGCCGGTTGGACAAATTGCTTCGGGTCGGGAATGTCTGTTCAGGCCCGCAGGAGATAGCCGACGCCGCGGACCGTGTGCAGCAGCGCGGGCGGGCCCAGCTTGCGGCGCAGCTGGGCGATCAGCACGTCGAGCACGTTGGAGCTCGGCGGGACCAGCTCGTCCCACGCCGCGGCGATCAACTCCTCGCGCAGCACCGGGCGGCCGCCGGCCAGCACGAGGCGTTCCAGGACCGCGAACTCCTTGGCCGACAGAGCCAGCGGGCGGCCGCCGCGGGTCACCTCGTACCGCTCGCGGTCGATCGCCAGGCCCGCGTGCCGCACCGCCGGCGGCGGGCCGACCGGCGCCGACCGCCGGCAGAGACTGCGCACCCGGACCACCAGCTCTTCCGTCGCGAACGGCTTGCCCAAATAGTCATCGCCCCAGGCCAGGCCGGCCACCCGCTCGGCGGTCTCGCCGCGGCCGGTGAGGAACAGCACCGGCACCGACCAGCCGGCCCGGCGCCGACCGGCCACATAGTCCAGTGCGTCGCCGGTCGGCAGCATGCGGTCGAACACCGCGCAGTCGTAGGTGTTCACACTCAGCGCCTCGTCGACCTCGGGCAGGTCACTGGCCGTGTCCACGGCGAACCCGGCCCCGCGCAGCGAGGCGTCCACAGCGACCCGGAGATTCTCGTCGTCCTCGGTGACCAGCACCCGCACGAATCACACGATAGCGTCAGGCGGTCCGTGCCAGCAGTCCTCGGTCCGCCGCCTTGAGGCCGGCCTGGAACCGGCTGCGGGCTCCCAGCCTGGTCATGATGGCGGCCATCATGCGCCGCACGGTGCGAACTGATATGCCCAGCCGGGCCGCCGCCGACTCGTCGGTGCAGCCCGCCGAGAGCAGCGCGAGCAGTTCCCGCTCGCGCACGGTGAGCCCGGCGCAGTTGGTCGCCTCCGACTGGGTCAGCGGCGCGGCGGTGGCCCAGAGCTGCTCGAACAGCGCGACCACGGCGCTCACCACGCTGGGCAGCCGCACCATCGCCAGGTCGGCCGGCCGGCGCTCGCCGGGCAACATGGCCAGCGCGGCGTCCACCACGGTCGCGTCGGTCGGCACGCACGGCACGGTGCGCACCTCGGCGCCGGTCAGCGAGAGCCGGCCCAGCCGCAGCGCGAGCACCGCGTTCGAGCGCACCTCCTCGGGCAGCAGGATCCGGTAGCGCACGCCGCGCCGCAGGTTGTCGTGGTCGGCCCGGCGCAGCGGCGCGCTCAGCTCGCCGGTGCGCGCCACCAGCACCTCGCGGCTCGCGGTGGCCAGCGCGGCGTCGATGCCGGCGTGGGTCGACACCAGGGCGGGCCGGACCACGGGAAGGGAATGGACGGTCATCAGAGCGCTCCTCCGATCGGCAGCGACGCGAGGACGGCCGGTCCGTGCCGGCCGTCCAGCCGGTGCAGGCGCACGCCCAGGTGGGCGGCGAGGGTGGTGAGCCGGGACACGGCGCGGTCCGCCGCTCCCGGTGAGGTGGCCGCGACCCGCAGCACGCCGTCGCCGGCCGGGCGGATCGCGATGGTCAGGGCGACGTCGCGGCGTTCCGCGAGCAGCCGGTCGACGGCCTCCCGCGGCGCGCCCTCGAAACTGAGCGTGACCTGGCTGATCGGACCGGATCGCCAGCCCCGCCAGCGTTCCCGCGACGGCCCGGCGTGCGCGATGCCGTGCAGCGTCGCACCCAGGTCCACAGCGGACAGTGGGGTGAACTCGCGCCCGCTCTTGCGCAGCCGCCGCACCACGTTCCCGAGCGTCACCCGCAACGTCTCGTCGGCCGCCACGTCGGCGTCCCGCCGCACGGTGACCGCCAGCCAGGCGCCGGGCCGCTCCTGCTGCGGCCCGCGATGCAGGACCAGCTGCAGGTCGATCTCCGGCCCATCGGCGTCGGCCTCGATCTCGGGGAACGCTCTCTCTTTGTTACGCGCGACGACAGTCAGGCCTTCCGCCCGGACGAGCACGCCGTCCGAGGCGATCGACGCCCGCGGTGGCAGCGGCAGGTGCTCGCCGGCGAAGCTCTTGCGCCGCACCACGAACCCCATCCAGGTCCCGGCCAGCGAGGACAACCACACCCCGCGCACCCGCATCGCGCTGACCAGCAGCAGCCCGGCCGCCGCCACCCCGGCCACCGTCGCCGCCACCGGGCCGCGCCCGGTCGCCACGAAAGCGAGCACGACCGCCACCTGCCACGCCGCGATCCGCAACGCGGACACCGGCGAGCTCCGGCGGGCGAGCTCATCCGGCCGACCGGCGTGCGCAGCCGCGTGCCGTGGCGCCGCCGGGGTCTTCGTCGCCGGGGTCCTCGCCGCCTCGGCCCGTCGCGCCTTCCGGGTGGCCCTCTCCGCCCGGGTGGACTTCTCCGCCCGAGTGGACTTCTTCGGCCGGACGGACTTCGCCGGCCGGGCGGCCTTCTCCGGCCCGGCGGGCGGCGGAACGAACACCGGAGCGCCGGCCGGGCGGTGCCTGGGCTCGGCCCCCGGCCCGGCCAACCCACCGCGGGCGCTGTAGACCTGATTCACGGATGAATCGCTCGGCTTGGTGCGGCCGGGCGGGTCGGTGCGCGCCGCCGCGACCACGAAGCGTGCCGTCGTCATGCCGCCACCCTCTTCCGCATCCAGACGGTCGCCGCCGCCTGCAGGAGTGCCGCCGGATTGCCCTCGCAGCGCCGCACCACCGGCGCGTCGGTGCGTCCCGCCGCGGTCGCGAACAGCGCGGTCGCGGCGGCCGGCCCGAGCGGTCCGAGCGGCACCCGGGCCGCCCCGTCGATGTGCACCGGCGTCCGGGCCGTGACCAGCGTCAGCGTGCCCGCGCCGACCGGCAGCAGCGGCCACACCTGGTCCCGCGCGCCGGCCCCGTCGAGCACCAGCAGCACCCGTCGCCGGGCCACCTCGGACCGCCACAGCGCGGCCTTCTCGTCCAGGTCCGCGGGCAGGTCGGTGACGCCGATCCCGCGCAGCAGCCGGTCCAGCACGGCGTCCGGGCCCAGCCGCATCGCGACGAAGAACTGCCCGTCCGGATAGGACGCGGCCAGGTGATGCGCGGCGTGCACGGCGAGCGCGGTCTTGCCGACGCCGGCCGGGCCCTCGATCAGCACCACCGGCGCGGCGCCGCTCGCCGCCCGGCGGACCGTGGCCAGCTCCGCGGTGCGGCCGACCAGGCGTACGTCGCGGGGGAGCTCCCGGCGCACCGGGGTGGCCCGGGACGAGCCGAGCACCTGGCGCTCGGCGGCGGCCAGCGCGGGGCCGGGAGTGACGCCCAGCTCGGCGTCGAGCACGTCGGCGGCGCGGCGGCAGGCGACCAGCGCCTCGGTGCGCCGGCCGGTGGCGTGCAACGTGCGCACCAGCTGGGCCCAGGCGGCCTCCCGCAGGGGCGCGTCGGCGGTGATCCGGCGGAGCGTACCCAAGGCCTGGTCGTTGTGACCCAGCTCGAGTTGCACCTCGGCGAGGTGCTCACGCAGCTGGAGTTGCAGCTCGTCGAGCCCGGCCGCGGCCGGCGTCTCGATGCCGGAGAACGGCCGGCCCCGCCACAGGCCGAGTGCCTCCTCGATCAGAGCCAGCGCCTCGGCCGTCTCGATGCCGGACCGGCGGGCCGCGACCGCGAGCTCCCGGGCCCGGTCCGCGTCGATCTCACCCGGCGCCACCCGCAACCGGTACGCGTCCGCCCGCCGCTCGATCCGCGAGGCGCCGTCCAGATCAGGCAGCATCCGCCGGAGCTGCCACATGTAGGTCTTCAGATTGGCCTCGGCGGAAATCGGCATGGCCGGTCCCGGCCAGGTGGCCGCGATCAACTGGTCGACGGCGATCCACGCGTTAGGCTGCTGCAGCAGACTGGCCAGCACGGTCGCCGGCTTGCCCGCGCCGAGCTGGTGCACCTCGCCGGTGTGCACTTCGAGCGGTCCGAGAATTCGATACAGCACCTGCCTGCCCTCCCCTGCCGGTCCGGTGCCGATGACGATCCACCGGGGCGCATGAGATTCCGATGACACGGCCCAAGCGGCCCCGGGAGGTTTCGGTGCGGGTGATGGTGGTCGAGGACGACGAGAACCTGCGGCTCGCGGTGACCACCGAGCTGGCCGGCGCCGGGCTCGACGTGGACCAGGCCGGTGACCTCGCCGGCGCGGACCGGATCCTGGCCGCCGGCGGCGTCGACTGTGTGGTGTTCGACCGGATGCTGCCGGACGGCGACGCGATCGACTACGTGCACCGGCGCCGGCAGGCGGGCTGGGTGGTGCCGGTGCTCTTCCTCACCGCCCGGGACACCATCGCCGACCTGGTCGCCGGCTTCGAGCACGGCGGCGACGACTACCTGGTGAAGCCGTTCGCGGTGGCCGAGATGACCGCGCGGGTGGTGTCGCTGGGCCGGCGCGCCGGATCGGGCCGCCCGTCGGTGCTGCGGCACGCCGACCTCGAGCTCGACTCGGCCCGCCGCCAGGTGCGCCGGGCCGGTGTGCTGCTCTGTCTGACCGCCAAGGAGTTCGCGGTGCTCGAGCACCTGATGGGCCGGCCGGGCAGCGCGGTGAGCCGCACCGACCTGATCGAGCACTGCTGGGACAGCAGCACCGACCCGATGTCCAACGTGGTGGACGTGACGGTGCGGCGGCTGCGCGGCAAGCTCGGCGAGCCGGAGCTGCTGCACACCGTGCGCGGCCGTGGTTACCGCATCGGCGGCGACGCGTGAGCGGATCCGCGCTGGAGCGGCTGCGCGGACTGCCCAGCCAGCTCGCGCTCTGGGTGACGCTGTTCAGCGCGGTCGGTTACATCGTCTGCGGCGCGCTGGTGATCCGGGCCGACACGCGGCAGCGTGAGCTGCGGATGGAAGGGCAGCTGCTGCGCGTCACCTCGAGCGTGCAGCGGCTCCTCCAGGAGGAGGACGCCACGCTGGTCACCGAGGCGGTGAACAAGGACCAGTTCACCACGTCGTCCTGCCCGCGGTTCACCATCCAGCCCGGACCGGCCGCGCGGTTCGAGCCGTTCGTCAGCCAGGGCGACTGCGCCGATCTGGCCCCGCCGATGCTGATGGGGCTGGTCCATCAGTCGGTCAGCCGGGGACAGATCCGCAACGGCTACCTGCCGGACGGGCAGGGCCGGCAGGTGCGCGTGCTCGCCGAGCCGTTCCGCTGGCAGAGCGGGCAGTACGCGGGCGCGGTGGTGGCGATGATGGACCCATCCGCCGAGCACGCCGGGCACCGCTGGGTGGTGCTGCTGGTGATCGGGGGCGGCCTGGTGCTGCTGGCGGCCGTCGGCGCGGGGTCATATCAGCTGGCCAACCGGGCGATCAAACCGGCGGCCGGCGCGCTGGAGCAGCAGGAGACGCTCCTCGCGGACACGGCGCACGATCTGCGTACGCCGGTGGCCGGGCTCCGGGCACTCGCCGAGGCCGCGCTGGCCAACCCGGCCCAGCGCGCCGAGCTGCTGCCGCGCACCGTGGAGCTGTCCCGGCGGATGGGCACGATCATCGACGGGGTGCTGATGCGGGCCCGGCTCGCGGTCGGCGTGGAACCGCTGGCGGTCGAGCCGGTGTGGCTGGACCAGCTGGTCACCACGGTGGTCGAGGAGACGCCGGTGAACGGCGCGCGGGTCACCGTGACGACCGCCCCGACCAAGGTGAACGCCGACCCGGCGCTGATGCAGCGGGCGATCGGCAATCTGCTGGACAACGCGCTGCGGCACGGCCGGGTCGAGGACGAGCCGGCGGTCGTGCAGGTCACCGTCGCGGGCGGCCGGGTGATCGTCGCCGACCACGGCCCGGGCATCGATCCGTCGGTGGCGTCGGAGAACTTCGACCGGTTCGCCAGCCCCGGCGGATCCAGCGGGCTGGGCCTGTCGATCGTGCGGTGGGTGGCCCAGGCGCACGGCGGCACGCTGCGGGTCTACAACGCCGAGGGCGGCGGCGCCATCTTCGAGATGGCCCTGCCCAGCGAGGACGTCTGAACCGGTTTCCCCCTGTATCCGCAATGGACCGATCATGTACCAGGTCTTCTATGCTCGCGGGGTGACCATGACAGCGGGGGCCCGGGTGGGTCGGTTGCTGCGGTCGTTCCAGCCGCGCCGCGGCGGGCGGCTGCCGCTCGCGCTGCTGGTGGTGGCCTGCGCGGTCGCCGTCACGGCGGCGGTGGCGGATGCCGACGCGGCCCCGCCCGGCCTGCGCTTCGCCCAGCTCGGCCACTGGATCGCCAACCCGGCGGACGACACCGTCTCGCATGTGAACGCCTCGGCCGGCAAGGTCGACGCCCAGGTGCAGATCGAGGGCATCGACGACGGCAGCGAGGTGATCCAAAGCGAGACCAGCGGTTATGTGATCAGCCGGGAAAAGCTGCTGGCGTTCGGCAAGTCGACCCTGCGGGTCGAGACGTCGATGATCCCGCCGACCGGTGAGGCGCCGTTCCCGATCGAGGCCCGCGGGGTGGCATATGTGGTCTATCGCGAGGCGGGCACGGTGGTGCGCCTCGGCGGCGACGACCCGGTGCTGATCGCGGCCGGCAGCGGCCTGGGCGACCCGGTGGCCACTCCCGACGGCACGCTCTGGCTGCACCGCAAGGGCAACAACCGGCTGTGTCAGCTGGCTCCGGCGACCGATCTGGTGTCCTGCCCGGCGTCCGCGCCGGCCGGGCACACCGGCGCGCTCACCGTGGTCGGCAAGCAGGCGGCCTTCGTCGACACCGAGAACGACACGATCACCCCGCTGACCGGCGACGGCCTGGGCCGGCCCAGCCGCATCGGCGACCTGCCGGCCGACGCGAAGATCGCGCCCGCCGACGTGGACGGCCGGGTCGCGGTGGTCGATCAGCGCTCGCGCACGCTCTTCCTGGTGGACGGCTCCGGACTCGGCACCGGCCGCGCCGAGCCGCCGGTCCAGGTCGCGCTGCCCGAGGGGGATTATGCGGCGCCCGCCGCGAGCCGCTCCTCGGTGGTGCTGCTCGACCTGCGGGGCAACAAGGTGCGCACCTACGACCGGCAGGGCCGCGCGCAGCAGGAGACCGCGTTGCCCCGCGAGACCGGCGAGGCGCGCCTGCGCCGGGGCGAGGACCGGCGGGTCTATGTGGACGGCGGCCAGGGGCGAAACGTGCTGGTGGTCGGCGACGACGGCCGCACGGTCACGGTGCCGGTGACCGGTGCTCCCGGGCCGGACGCGTCGGGGCAGCCGGGTGCGCCGCCGTCGGCGGAGCAGCCGATGACCCCGGCGACCGAGCAGCCGAAGCAGCCGACGCCGGGCCGCGAGCAGGGCAACGACAACGACACGCCGCAGCAGGATCCGACGCAGCGCACGCAGCCGCGGCAGCCCACGACGCCCCGGACGAATCCGCCCAGAACCACTCCACCGCGCACCGATCCACCCCGGACCAACCCGCCGGCGCCACCGGCGCGGCCGGGCATGCCACCGCGGCTCAGGGCCTCCGCCTCGGGCACGAGCATCGCGGTGAGCTGGGGCGCCGCGGCCGCGAACGGCGCCCGGGTGACCGAATACCACGTGACCTGGACCCCGTCGGGCGGCGGCAAGGCCGGTTCGGCCAACCGGACCGGCGGCAGCCGGTCGATGACGATCGGCAGCCTGGAGCGGGGCAAGACCTACCGCATCACGGTCGCCGCGCGAAACTCGGCCGGCCGTGGCTCGGCCGCGTCCACGAGCGCCACCGTGCCGCGCCCGGCCCGGTCGATCACCGTGTCCCGGGGCAACAACACCACGCACGAGCCGGACTGCGGGCCGCCGAACTGCGCCTGGGTCAAGGTTGTGATGCGCGGCTTCCCGCCCAACACCAGATACAAGATCAACATCTATTCCGACGACTGGGGCAACTTCAACGGGGCCGCGCTGACCACCGACTCGTCCGGCTCGCTGGTGGTCAGCGACCGGTTCGCGGCCGCCCCGGTCGGGCAGCGGGTCTGGGCCACCGCCGGCGGCGTCGAATCCAACCACTACGCGTGGCCGAGCCGATGAATCTTCCGGAGGGGGTGCGCGGATGACGGCGTTGGAGCGGCCCGCGCGGATGACGGCGCTGGAGCAGGCGGCGGTGCTCGGCGCGGCCGAGGCCGCGGCGGCGATCTCGGCGAACGTGCGGCGGGTGATCCGCGGCAAGGACGACCTGGTCCGGCTCGCGGTCGCCGGCCTGCTCGCCGAGGGCCACCTGCTGATCGAGGACGTGCCCGGCCTCGGCAAGACCACGCTCGCCCGGGCCGTGGCGCGCAGCATCGGCGGGCGTTCGAGCCGCATCCAGTTCACCCCCGACCTGCTGCCCGGCGACATCACCGGGGTCACGGTCTATCGGCAGAAAGAGGAGAGTTTCGCGTTCCACCCGGGCGCGGTGTTCGCCAACGTGGTGGTGGCCGACGAGATCAACCGCGGCACCCCCAAGACGCAGTCCGCCCTGCTCGAGGTGATGTCCGAGCGGCGGGTCACGGTGGACGGTGAGTCGCACCCGGTGCCGCGCCCGTTCCTGGTGGTGGCCACCCAGAACCCGATCGAGCTGGAAGGCACCTACCGGCTGCCCGAGGCCCAGCTCGACCGGTTCCTGATGCGCCTCTCGGTGGGCTATCCGGACCGCGAGTCCGAGGTCGGCGTGGTGCTCGGCAGCGCCACCGGCGAGGGCCCCGACGACCTGTCCGCGGTGGTCGACCCGCACACCCTGCAGGGCGCCATCGATCAGGTGCGCGCCCAGCACGTCGATCCCGCGATCGCGGATTACGCGGTGCGTCTCGCGCAGGCCACCCGCGAGCACGCCGCGGTGCGTTACGGCGCCAGCGTCCGGGGCAGCATCGCGCTGGTCCAGGCCGGCCGGGCGATCGCCGCGATCGACGGCCGGGGTTACGTGACCCCCGACGACATCAAGGACGTCGCCGTACCGGTGCTCGCCCACCGCCTGGTGCGCACCGCGGAGGCCGAGCTCAACCTGCGCGGCGCCGCCGGCATCGTGGCGGAGGTGCTGGCCGCCGTCGCCGTGCCGACGGCGAGCGCCTGACCGTGCGCATCACCGGCCGCGGCCTCGCGGTGTCCGTGGCCGCCGCGTTGCTGCTCGCCGCCGGCCTGGTCCTGCGCTTCCCGATGCTGACCGTGCTGGGCGCGATCCTGGCCGCCGCGGTGTTCGCCGCGGTCGCGCTGACCGCCCCGCCGCTGCGGGTCGAGGTCCGCCGCGCGGTGCACCCCGACCGGGTGGAACGCGGCCGGCCGGCGCTGGCCCGGCTGCACGTGCGAAATGTGGGCCGGCGCCGCCAGACCGGCTTCGTGGCGGTGGACTCCGCCGGCGGTGGCGCCCGCACGGTTCCGCTGCCCGGGCTGCTCGGCGGCGCCGAGGCGACCCGGCACTACGAGCTGCCCACCGGCGGCCGCGGCAAGCTCACCGTCGGCCCGCTCACCCTGCACCGCGCCGACCCCTTCGACCTGGCCCGGCGGCGGCTGTCCACCGGGGACACCACCACGCTCTGGGTGCACCCGCGGCAGTTCCCAGCCCGGCCGCTGACCGCCGGCGTGCCCCGGCACCACCACGACGGCCTGCCGGACAGCGCGCTGCGGGGCTCGGTCGAGCTGCTCGACGTGCGCGAATATGTGCCCGGCGACGAGGTCCGCCACCTGCACTGGAAGGCCACCGCCCGGACCGGCCGGCTGATGGTCCGCGACCTGGCCGACCCGCACCGCGGCCGCACCACGGTGCTGCTCGACAACCGGCCCTCGGTGCTCACCGCCAAGCTCTTCGAGGACGCCACCGACGTGGCGGCGTCGCTGCTCGTGGCGTCCGCCCGCGCCGCCCAGGACACCCGGCTGATCACCTGGTCGGGGCGCGAGGTGGCGGTGCAGGGGGGTCCGCTGTCGGTGCGCCGCGTGCTCGACGAGCTCAGCGAGGTGCGGCAGGACGCCGAGGACGGCCATCCCTCGTTCCCGCCGGGCGGCGGCCTGGTCGTGGTCACCGGCGGCGGCGCGGCGCTCGGGCCGGTGCTCGCGCGGCGGTCGCAGTTCGCCACGATCGTGCTGGTGGCGCTGGGCGGCACGGTGGAGGCGCCGGGTGGGGTCCGGGTGCTCGGGGCGGCGGGAGCGTTGCAGGCGGTGCGGGCATGGAACGACACCATCGGCTGACCTTGCGGACCGTCGCGGTGGTGCTCGCGGCGGCCGTCGCGGGGCTGCTCTTCGCACCGGTCTTCGGCCTGCGCGCGGTGCTGCTCCCGGTGCTCGTGCCGGCCGCCGCGGTGCTCGCCGTGACGCTGCTCTGCGCGCGCAAACCGGTGCTGGTCGACTGGCGCCCGCTGCTGGCCACGCTGGCCGGCGTCCTCGCGGTGGCCGAGACGCTGCTCTTCCCGACCACGAAGTTCGGGTTGCCCACCGGCGGCACGCTGCGCGCCCTGGCCGGCGGCGTGATCGACTCGTGGCAGCTGGTGCTGCAGTCCACCTGGCCGGCCCGGCCCGACCCGGACCTGCTGATCTTCGTGCCGCTGCTGGTCGTGGTCGCCGCCGTGCTCGGCGCCGAGGTGCTGCTGCGGCTGCGCGCGCCGCTGCCGGCCCTGCTGCCCAGCCTGGCCGTGGTGGTGCTGAGCCAGGTCTACTCCGCCCTGCCGCCCGGGCCCGCCGCGGTGTCCGCGCTGGCCTATGCGGCGGTGGCCGGGACGGCGCTGGCCACCGGCGCCACGGTGCTCCGGGTCGCGGCCGCGGCCGTGGTCGGCCTGCTCGCGGCCGGCCTGACCACGGCCCTGCTGCCGGTCGCGCCGGCGAGCTACTCGCTGCAGCAGGGCCAGGCCGCCCCACTGGTCGACACGCTGCCGGTCAACCCGCTGGACGACATCGCCGCCCGGCTCGCGCACCCGGACACCGAGGTCTTCCGGGTCACCGGCGGCGCCGGTGTGGACCGCTGGCCGCTGGTCGTGCTGGACGGCTTCGACGGCGTCAACTGGACACCCACTGCGCCCTACCGGCGACTCGGCACCGAACTGCTGCCCGGCCCGGCGGTCACCGTCGACGTGCGGATCGAACGGGCGCAACTGACCGTGACCGGCACCGGCGGGCCGTGGCTGCCGAGCCAGACCTGGCCGGCCTCGGTCGACGGCATCGCGCCCTATGTGGCCGAGCGGGACGGCAGCCTGCTGCTGCCCGGCAGCGACGGCGCCGCGCGGTACGAACTGAGTTGGTGGCAGCCCGAGGTGGCGGCGGCCGCGCTGGGCGACGCCCCGATCGACCCGCTCGCACCGGGCGGACTCGACGTGGGCGACGTGCCCGAGGACGTCGAGGACATCCCGCTGCTGGCCCTGCGCGAGTTGCGGCCGTCGTTCCGGTCCGCGCTGGTGCTCGAGGAATACCTGCGCACCAATTACCGGCCGGCCGGCGGGCAGAACCTGCCGGCCGGGCACGGCTGGCCGCAGCTGCGCGAGTTCCTGCTGTTCAGCAAGCGCGGCACCAGCGAGCAGTTCGCCGCCGCCTATGTGGCGCTGGCCCGGATGGCCGGCATCCCGGCCCGGCTCGTGGTCGGCTTCCGGATGCCGGCCACCCGGACCGCGGACGGCGTGACGGTCGTGCACAACCGCGACGTGCTGGCCTGGCCCGAGGTCGCGGTGCAGGACGTCGGCTGGGTGCCGCTCGACCCGATCGGCACGGCGACCGGTGTGAACGCCGGATCGGGACTGGCCGCGCAGGCGCAACAGGCGCGCGAGCAGTTGCCGCCGCCGGAGGAGCTGCTGGACGCGCCGATCACCCCGGTCACCCCGCCGGGCCCGGCCGGCGATGCCGATGCGGCGCCGGTGCCGTGGCTGGCGCTGCTCGCGGTGCCGCTGTTGCCGCTCGTCGGCTGGCCGGTCGGGGTGCCCGCGGCGTGGACGCTGCGGTCCTGGCGGCGGCGCCGGCGACCGGGGACGGCGGCGGTGCTCGGCGCCTGGGCGGAGGTGCGGGACCGGCTGCGGGCCCACGGCGTGGTGGTGACGCCGGGCATGACGGTGCGCGATCTGAGCGTCGCCGCGGGCACGGTCACCGACCCGGGCACGGTCGACGAGATCCGCCGCCTGGCCGGCACCGTCGACCGGGCACTGTGGTCACCCGCCGCCGACGGCGACGCGGCCGCGGCCTGGTCTTCGGTCCGTGCGGTGCGGCGGGGGCTCGCCGGTCGCGGCTTCCCGCGGCGGGTGTGGGCGATGCTCGACCCGCGCCCGCTGCTGCCGGTCAGTTCGAGCAGACGGCGTCGCGAATCCCCTTAGGCGCGCTGCGATAGGGCCCCCGGCCGTCGGTGCCACGGATGTCGAAGCAGTAGCGCTTCAGCGGATCCACCTCGACCCGGTACATGGTCGCGGACTCGACATAGATCTCCTGACGGGGTCCGCCGTCCGGCGCGATGGTGATCAAGAAAGTCAGCTCCGCGCTGCTCGTCCAGGACAGCTCGACCTCGTCGCCGTGGTCGATCGGGTCGGCCAGCTCGATGCGGACGGCGTCGGCGCTCGGGCCGGCGGCGGACGCGCTGCCCAGCGCGATCGGCGGATCCATCTGCGGCACGTCCATGTCCCGCGGCCGGCTGAGCGCGAGCAGCACGGCCACCACGGCCAGCAACGCCACGATCGCACCGCCGGCCAGCATCGGCGGGCTGGGGCGGCGGCGCCGGCGCTCCGGGCCGAACTCCAGGATCGGCGCGCCCAGAGGCACCGCCGACGGGACGTCCGGCCGGGTCAGCCGGGCCGCCGGGTCCACCGGTCGCTGTGCCGGATCCTTCGCCAGCAGCTCACCGACCAGTGCGGACAGTCCGCGCGGCAGGTCGGTGCGGTCGATCCGGGGCGGCGGCTCGGTGAGCACGCGCAGCACGTGGTCGCCCTCCGGCTCGCCCGGACGGCGGGGGAACGGCGCCCGGCCGGTCAGCGCCAGGTAGAGGATCGCGCCGAGGCCGTACCGGTCTGATCTTTCGTCGAGAACGCCGTCCCGGATCGTCTCCGGCGCCCGGAACGAGGGATCGCCGTCCGGCGGGAATGCCCGGCGCAGGGCCGCGCCGAAGTCGGTCAGCACCGGCTCGCCGGACGACCGGAACAGCACGTTGCCCGGCGTCACCCCGCCGTGCACGACACCGGCCGCGGACAGCGCCTCGGCCAGCGCGGAACCCAGCGCCAGCGTGTCCGCCGCGGACAGCGGGCCGAACCCGTCGATCAGCTCCGGCAGGGACTGGGCGAGCAGCTCGCGACGCAGCGCCCGGCGGCCGTCCGGCAGATCCACGATCCGGTCCGCGACCACGATCGGCGCGCTCTCCGCGACCGGCGCGAGGCGCCGCAACTCACCCTCCACCTCGATCCTCGTACGCCGGTCCAGCCGATCCGGCAGCACCTTGAGCGCCCAGCCCTGCCCGGTCGCCGCCTGCACCCCGGCCAGCGTCGTGCCCGGCGGGTCACCGAGCTCGACCAGATCGCGGTAGTCGTCCTCACTCGTCATATGTGGTGACTCATCCTCGTGTCCGCTTGCGGCCGAGCCCGTCCGCGGCCCGGCCGACCCGACCATCGTAGGAAGGAGATCCGCGAAGTGACACCGCCCGGCAGGATGCTGCCGAGTCCGGAGGGGACGGCGACGATGACGACCGCCAGCGTGGCGCCGATGACGAGCGTGGTGCGGGTGACCGTGGCGGCGCCGACCCGCCGGATCGACCTGGCACTGCCGGAGCGTGCCCCGGTCGCGGAGATGCTGCCCGGTCTGCTGCGCCGGGCCGGGGAACTGGACGATCTGCCGGACGGCGGGTGGCTGCTGCGCCGCGCCGACGGCGACCCGCTGCATCCCGGGCGCACGCTGGCCGAGCAGCACGTCCGCGACGGCGAGGTGCTGCATCTGGTGCCCGGCTCGCTGGACTGGCCGGAGCTCGAGTACGACGACCTGGTGGACGCGATCGCCGGGGGAGCGAGCCGCACCGGCCGGCTCTGGCAGCCCCGGCACACCCGGCTGGCCGGGCTCGCCGCCGCCGGACCGGCCGTGCTGCTGCTCCTGGCCGCGGTGCTGCGCGCCGGTCCGCCGTGGTCCGGTCCCGGCCAGGCGGCCCTGATCGTCGCCGCGGTGCTGCTGCTCGGCGGGACGCTGCTGGCCCGGGTGGCCGGCGACGCCGGAGCGGGCGCGGTGCTGGCCGCCCTGGCGTTGCCGGCCGCGTTCGTGGGCGGCGGACTGCTGCTCGGCGGGCCGCTGCTGGGCGGATGCGCGGCGCTGCTGGTCGCGGCGGTGGCCGGTGCGCTCGGCGTGATGGACCGGCTGCCGATCTTCGTCGCCGCGGCCACCGTGGCGCTGCTCGGCGGTCCGGCCGCGGGCGCGGTGGCGCTGGGGCTCGCCACCGGGCCGGGGGTGGCGGCGGTGACCGCGGCGGTGGTCTTCCTCTTCACGCCGCTGCTCGGGTCGCTGGCCGCGCGGCTCGGCCGGCTGCCGATGCCGATGCTCCCGCGCACCGCGGCCGACCTGGTCCGGGACGATCCGCAGCCGCCACGGCCGGCGGTCAACGCGGCGGTGCTGCGCGCCGACGCCCTGCTGACCGGGATGATCGCCGGCGGCGCGGTGGTCGCATCCGTCGCCGCCGCGGTGCTCGCCACCGATCTGGGCGTCTCCGGGGTGATCCTGCTCGGGTTGCTGGCGCTCGGCTTCGGCGTACGCGCGCGTCTCTATCCGGCCGTGCGCCACCGCCTGCCGATCCTGATCGCGGCCGTGACCACCGCCGGAGCCCTGATCGCCGGCTGGTCCGCGCTGCGCCCACTCGGCACCGCCGTGCCCGTCCTGCTCGCGGTGACCGCCCTGGCCGTGCTGGCGGCCATGGTCTACAGCAGACGCCCGGCCGGCGCGGCGATGTCCCGCTACGCCGAGATCGCCGAGATCCTCATCGTGCTCGCCTGCGTGCCGGTCGTCTGCGCGGTGCTGCAGCTCTACGGCCTGGTCCGCGGGCTGGGCGGCTGACGTGGCGACCCGGCGCGATCAGCTGCAGGCACAGCGTTTCCTCGCCCAGCGGGTGCACTCCGCGCTGGTGGTCCGCGAGACCGACCCCGAACAGCCGCCCTTCCGCCGCCCGTCGGCCGCCGCGTTCGGCAGCGTCGCCCTCGCGGTGGTCGCCCTGCTCGCGGCCGGCGTCTACGGTTTCCTCAACCCCGGCGGCAACCGTTCCTGGCAGGCCGGCGACGCGGTCATCGTGGTCAAGGAGACCGGCGCCCGCTACGTTTTCGTCGACGAGCGCCTGCACCCGGTCCTCAACTACACTTCCGCGCTGCTCGCCCTCGGCCGGTCCGCGGAGACCCGCACGGTGTCCCGCGAGTCCCTGATCGACGTGCCACGCGGCCCGAGCATCGGCATCCCCGACGCCCCCGACACCCTGCCCGCCGCCGCCCGCCTGTTGACCACGGGTTGGAGCCTCTGCTCACGCCCCGCCGCGGACCGCACCGGCGCCGCCGTCGACGAATCGGTCCTGCTGGCCGGCACGGACCCGGTCGGCGCCCGCCCGGTCGGCGACGAGGCCCTGCTGGTCGAGGTGCCGGCCACCGGCGACCAATACCTGATCTGGCACGGCCACCGCCATCGCATCAACCAGGCCGACACGGTCGCGGTCGCCCTGGCGCTGCGCGCCGAAACCCGGGCCCGGGTGGGTTCCGCGCTGGTCGACATCCTCCCGGCGGGCGAGACCATCGCCCCTTTGCCGGTACGCGACGCGGGCCGCCCGTCAACGGCCGTCCCCAGCCGATCCGAGCTGCGCATCGGGCAGCTGCTGGTGGTGTCGACCCCCGCCGGCGACCAGCACTACCTGGTGGAGAGCGACCGCCTGCGCCCGATCACCGAACTCCAGTACGACCTCCAGCTGGCCGCACCCGGCACCGCCGCGGCCTACCCCGGCAACGAGCCGGCCGGCATCCCCCTGAACGCGGCGGTCGCGGCAACCGCACGCCAGCAGCCCGGTCTGGCGTCCGCGGGCGCACCGGCGCCGGCCCGCCGCCCCGACTTCAGCGGCGGCACCGTGCCGGTCTGCGTGACCTACGACGACAACGTCCCGGTGCCCCGCGTCCGCATCGGCGGCCAACTCCCACCCCCATCGGCCAGCGTGCCCACCGAGGGCCGCACCCGCGAGGGCATGCCACTGGCCGACCGGATCTACGTGCCACCGGGCCGGGCCGCGGTGGTCGAGGTCCTGCCCAGCAGCGACGCGGCCTCCGGAACGCTGGTTCTGGCCACCGACCAGGGCCAGGCGTTCCCCCTGGCGAACCGCGAGGTCTTGACGATCCTGGGCTATGCGGGCACCCGCCCGGTCCGCCTGCCGGCCGGCCTGATCACCAGAATGCCGATGGGCAGCGGCCTGGACCCGGCAGCCGCCCGAGCCCCGACGTCGGCCGCCGCCGACCGCTGACCGCTTGCTCTGCACACATATACGCAACACCCCCGCCGGGGAGCCGGGGCACACCGGCGGGGTCGTCCTGACTTGGTGTCCGGCAGTGGCAGGTCGGCCGCACCGCGCGCGGGTGTTGCCTATGGGTGTGCAGAGCAAGGGCAGTGCGGCTCGTGACAGAGCACCCCAACAGTCCTGAGTGGATGGATAGGAAGCCGGGTCTTGGTGTCCGTCACCGAATCGGCGATGTCGTACCCTCTCGCTAGGTTGCGGCGATGAGTCGTGACGAGTTGCAGCGGCAGTCGCTGGAGGCTGCGTTGGGCGACGTTGGTGCTGCCCTAGCCCGTCCGGCCGCTGCCTGCGTCCGCTCATACCATCCCGACCACCCACCGGGCCTGGGACTGTCCTACGCCGCGATCGCCGACCCCGCGGCTCCGCTGATGCCCGAGCCGGGTCAGCCCGCCGCCTGGACAAGCCTGGATCACTTGTGGGAGCGCTGCTTTCCCGACGACCGATCCCGCATTCGCCGGCATGCGCGGTGGCTGGCCGGCATCGCCACATCCGAGTGGTCAAACCACTTGCGCGATCGACCTACCTGACATGCCGGGACCGACCACCACGGTCCTGGCCGGCCTGCGGCTCCGGTCAGCCGATGCTCCCACCGCCCGGCGTGTGTCGAAACTCGAGCATCCACCTCTGGTGGTGTCAGAACTGAGGGAAGAATTCGACGTCAGCGCCCCTCACGTCTTCGGGCCTCCCAGACCGGCTGCTGGGGCTCGTCGTTGTGCACGATGATGTCGGCGAGATCGGTCGGACGGACCGTCGCAAAGTAGAGCTCTTGTGAGGGGATGTAACGGTCGCGCCAGCGCCGTTGGACCTCGGCCTGAGATGACACCCGGCTCTCTCGGATCACAGCACGATCCACGGTCTTCTCGAGCGCGGTCGACACGAACATGCGCAGGTCCCACCGATCAATCAGTCCCGGGCGCAGGAGGAAGACGCCGTCGAAGACCAGGATGGCGTCGGCGGCGGCGGTCGTGACCGGTGGAGACAGCACAGTGTCCGTCGTGTGGTCGTAGACCGCGTGCTGGAAGCGTCGATCTCCGACCGGCCCGAGAGGATCGAGCAGAACCCGGTTCAGTGCTGCGTAGTCGTGGGTGTCGAAGTAACAGCCTTCGGCTGAGAATTCACCGCGTGGATAGCGCTGTGCCCGAGGGAAAAGAAAGGTGTCGATCGTTGCGCGGATGACCTCACGGCCCTGTTCTCGCAGAAGTACGGCCAACTCATCGGCGAGGGTGGTCTTGCCGGCGGCGGGCGGCCCGTCGACGGCAACCCGTGTGGGTGATGTGTATTCGTGCTCAGAGCAGAGGGGCCAAGGCCGGCCCCGGTCGGGGCCGGCCTGTGGGTCTCCCGGTTAGCGGCGGCGGCTGGTGAAGGGGCTCGGCGGGCGGGCGGTTTGCCAGAGGTCTTCGTTCAGCGGGGGCTCGGTGGACTCCTGGTCCTGGCGGGGGCCTGTCAGGAAGTCGGGGGTTTCGTCCAGGGCGCCGGTGCGGCCGCGCAGGGCAGGGGGGACTCCGGGGATTGACTTGAGGGGGCGGGAGCGGTGAGGGCTCTCCTGGTCGCCTGGTCTTGGGTCGCCGTTGTTTCGGTTGCGGGCTCCGTGCAGGCCGGCGCCCAGCAGGCCGGGGAACAGGCGGGTTGGACCGGTGGTGGCACCGGCCGCCGCCGTCGGGGGTGAGCCGGCGGCGACCGGTGGCATCTGGCCGCCGGCCAGCGGCGGGGCGCCGGCTATGGTGCGGCCGGCCTGCGGGATCATCCCGGCGGCGCCGGCGCTGGCCACTGTCGGGATACGGGCGCCGCTGCCGCCGAGGCCGACTGGAGAAGGTCGGCCGCCGAGACCGACTGGAGAAGGCCGGCCGCCGACTGGGGAAGGCCCGCCGCCGCCCAAGCCGGCCGCGACCGGCGGGATCAGGCTGGCACCCAGTGGTGGGACGAAAGTCGCCGGGCCGACCGGTGGGGTGACCGGAGAGATGCCGGCGGCGACCGGAGAAGGACCGCCCGCCAGGCTGGGTTCTCCGATGCCGACCGGGGCGATCCCGGAAGGCGCCCCCGCGTTGGCGGGCGCGGTCCCGGCCGCGGCCAGGGGTGAGACGGCAGCCGTGCCGTCGGCGGGAGTGGGGGCGGGAGCCGGGCCTGCGGCCTTGGTCGTGGCGGCGTCCGCGCCGAGAGTCGCGCCGGCGGCCGCGCCCGCGACGGCGGGGCCGTCCCAGGGGGTGCCGTCGGCTGCGCCGGTGATGCGGGTGGCCGCTTCGGTGAAGCGGGCGTCCAAAGTGCGCAGCAGGTTTGCGGTCTCCTGGACGATCGCGGCCAACTGGGTGGTGATCGCGTCGACCGCGGCCACGGCGGTGGGGCTTGCCGCCACCGCGCCGAGCTGTTCGACCAGGGCCACGAAGCGGTCCCACTGGGCGCGGACCGCGTCGACCGTGGTGCGCACCAACGTTGCCAGATCCGTTACCAGGGTGGGGATGTCGGCCGCGGCCAGGGTCTGCTGCCAGCTCTGGACCGTGGTCGAGCTGCGGTCCAGACGTTCGGCGTAGAGCTGGCCCGCCTCGTCCGGCCAGCCGGGGCCGATCTCGCCGGCCTTCTGGCGCAGCAGGGCCTCGGTGTCGGCCAGGCCGGTCTGCACGGCGGCCCAGGACTGGCGGCTGCGGGACAGCGGGTCGACGTGCGCCAGTTGCGCTTCGGCCTGCTGATAGAGCTCCTGCATCAGGCGGATCAGCTCAGCGATGCCCATGGTCCACTCCCGAACGTGTCCTTCGCGGTCTGGTTGGCGTCCGTGTAGAGGCCCGCGCTTTCGCGCGCCACCGACGCGTACGCCTGGATGCCCTGCTCGACCTCCGTACAGAAGGCCGTGATCTGGTCTGCCACCTGGACCACCGCCGTGCTGAACGCCTGGCACCCGGGCAGCGGGACGCCGCAGGCGGGCGCCAGAGCTCGCGCCTCGGCCGCCGCCGCCTTCGCGGTCGTGACCACCGCCGGGTCGAGCTGGTTGGCGACGTCGAGCAGATAGCCCGTGTCCGCCTCGATGAATCCCGCCATCACTGACACCTCCGGATTACAGGGAAACAGGGAACTGGATAGGTCCACGGTGGACGGCAACTACCGGCCATGCCTCACTCCGACGGGGGTGACCAGGCGATCTGGATCATGCGGGGCGGGTCTCCTCGGGTGATCAGGCGACCCCGGCCGGGTGGGAGCGTCTCCGGCTTGAGGCCGCCGAGCAGCGGGCCCTCGCCGCGGTCGCCGGAGAGCAGCAGGCCGGGCGAGCCGACGTCGCGCAGCCGGGCCATGAACGGTTCGAACAGCGCCCGCCCGGCACCGCCGGTGCGCCGCGTGACGACCACGTGCAGGCCCAATTCCCGGCCCTGGGGCAGGTATTCGAGCAGCGGCTGCAGCGGGTTGTCCAGCGGGCTGACCACCATGTCGTAGTCGTCCACCAGGATGAACAGCTCGGGCCCGCTCCACCACGACCGGCGGCGCAGCTGCTCGGGGGTGATGTCCGGGCCGGGCGCCCGCTCCTTCATGCCCCGTGCCGCCTCGGTCATCAGCCGCCGGGTCGCCGTGCCGTCGGTGCCGTGGCCGAGCAGGTGCGTCGCCGGCACCTCGCCGAGCAGGCTGCGCCGGTGGTCGACCAGGATGATGCGGGCCTGCGACGGCGTGTGCGAGGCGGTGATGCGGCGGACCAGCGTACGCAAGAAGGCGGTTTTGCCTGCCTTGGAGTCGCCGAGCAGCAGCAGGTGCGGCTCGGCTCCGAAGTCGACGTGTGCCGGGGCCAGGTCCTGCTCGGCGATGCCCACCGACAGCGTCAGGCCCTCGTCGACCGTGGGCAGCGCGGTGACCGGCACGGTGGTGGGCAGCAGGCGCACCCGGGGGGCCTGCTCGTCGGCCGGCCAGGTGTCCGCGACCCGCCGCACCAGGTCCGCCGTCGCCTCGCGCAGGCCCTGCTCCGTGCGCACGCCGTCGATCCGGGGCAGCGCCAGCAACATCTGGTGCTTGGTGGCGGCGACCCCGCGGCCGGGCGCGTCCTTCGGCACCAGCTGCGCCTGCACCCGGTCGATCGCGGTGTCCACCGGGTCGCCGAGCCGCAACTCGATCCGGCTGCCGAAGAGGTCACGGGTGGCCGGTCGCAGGTCGAAGGATCGGCCGCAAGCGGCGACGACGTGTACGCCGTAGGCCAGCCCCCGCGCCGCCAGATCCGCCGCCACCTCCTCCAGGTCCTCGAACTCCTTGCGCAGCGTGGCCCAGCCGTCGATCACCAGGAACACGTCGCCGTAGTGGTCGTCGGCGAACTCGCCGCGGGCGCGCGCCGCGCGATAGGACGCGATCCCGTCCACCTCGTGCTCGGCGAACCGCCGCTCCCGCTCGGCGAGCAGCGAGGCGACCTGCGCGACGGTACGCCGCACCGCCCCCGCGTTCTGCCGGTGCGCCACCCCGCCCACGTGCGGCAGCCCGCGCAGCGCCGACAGAGCGCCACCACCGAAGTCGAGGCAGTAGAACTGCACGTCGCGCGGCCGGTTGGTGAGGGCCAGCGCGGCGATCAGCGTGCGCAGCGCGGTGCTCTTGCCGGACCGCGGGCCGCCGGTCACCACCACGTGCCCGGCGCCCGCCGACAGGTCCAGTTCGAGCGGATCGCGCCGCTGGTCGAGCGGCCGGTCGACGATGCCGATCGCGGCCCGCAGCGCGCCCGAGGCGGGCAGCGCGTCCAGCGTGGGCGGATCATCCAGCGGCGGCAGCCACACCTGATGCGCCGGTGTGCCCTGCCCGGTCAGCCGTCCGACCAGGATGTCGAGCAGGCTGTCGCCGGTGTCCGGCTCCGCGGCGACCGGCGTCTCGGTCACCGGCGGCGGCAGATAGGCCGTGGTCCAGTCCAGCATCTCCACCCGGTCGGCGTCCTCGACCGACGGCGGCGCGGTCTCGGCTCGCACGTGCACGCCGGAGACATAGGCGGACTTGAAGCGGATCAGCGGCTCGGTGCCGAACTGGAAATAGCCGTGCCCCGGCGCCCGCGGCAGCTCGAACGCGTCGGTCACCCCGATCACCGTGCGGCTCTCCGCCGCCGAGAAGGTGCGCAATCCGATCCGGTACGACAGATGCCCGTCCAGCCCGCGCAGCCGCCCCTCCTCGAGCCGCTGCGACGCCAGCAGCAGGTGCACGCCCAGCGATCGGCCCAACCGTCCGATCTGGACGAACATGTCGATGAAGTCGGGCTTCTTGGACAGCAGCTCGCTGAACTCGTCGCACACCACCAGAAGCGTCGGCACCTCGGGCAGCGGGGCGCCGGCCGCCCGGGCACGCTCGTACTCGTGGAAGGAGCTGAAGTTGCCGGCCGCCCGCAGCAGCTCCTGGCGGCGGATCAGCTCGCCGTTGAGGGCGTCGGTCATCCGGTCCACCAGCGGCAGCGCGTTCTGCAGGTTGGTGATCACCGCGCTGGTGTGCGGCAGCGCGTCCATCCGGGCGAAGGTGGCGCCGCCCTTGAAGTCGATCAGCGCGAAGTTCAGTGTGCTCGGCGAGTGCGTGATGGCCAGCGCCAGCACCAGCGTGCGCAGCAGCTCGCTCTTGCCGGATCCGGTGGCCCCGATCAGCAGACCGTGCGGGCCCATCCCGTCCAGCGCCGACTCCTTGAGGTCCACCTCGACCGGGGCACCGTCCGCGCCGATCCCGAAGCGCACCCGCAGCTTGTCGCGGGCCGGCCGGGGACGCCAGGTCTGCGCCGGGTCGAACTCCCGCGGGTCGCCGAGGCCGAGCAGGTCGGCCAGCCCGTGGTCGGCGGAAAGCGCCGGCTCGCTCAGGTCCGCGCTGCTCAGCCGCAACGGCGCGAGCTGGCGGGCCAGCGCCTCGGCCTCGACCGGCAGCAGCCCGTCGGCGGCGCCGATGGGGTCGCGTCCGATGAGCAGCTCGCCGGCCGCCGAGACCTCGAGCACCAGCGTGCTGCGGTCCAGTGCCCGTGGCGCCGGCCCGAGGTCGATCACCACCACACCCTCCAGCCCGCCGCCGGTGGCCAGGTGCTCGGAGCCGTGTGTGGCGCCGCCGTCGAAGACCACCACGATCTGCGGGCCGCCGACCGCGCCGCGCCCGTCCGGGTCGAACCGCGGCCGCGCGGCGAGCACCCCGGCCAGCATCGTCTCCAGCACCGCCAGCGAGGGCGCGACCAGCCGCACCGGCCCGACCGCGTCGGTCAGCTCCGGGTGGTGCGCGTGCGGCAGCCACTTCACCCAGTCCCACGCGGCCATCCGGTCCGGCGCGGCGCACACCGCAATCCGGACGTCGTCCGGCGCGTGCATCGTGGCCAGCTGGCCGAGCATCGCGCGGACCAGGGCGGCGGCACGCTCGCGGTCGCCCTGCACGTGGATCCGGGCGAACCCGGTGAGCGGCATCGCGAGCGGCAGGTCGGGCACCTCCGCATAGGTGCGGATGAACCGGCGCAACGCCAGCGCGGACAGTGGTTCGAGCTGTTCCAAGGGCTTGGTGCTGGGCGGGACCAGTTCGGTGGACGGCTCCTGCGGGCCGGCACCGACGCGCACCACCGCGAAGTCCTCGTCGTCGCCGCGCCGCTCCCACAGCCGCGGGCTCGCCGCCACCGCCCACAGCTGGTCCGGCGCCGGGTGCAGGAAGGCGGTCGCCGCGCGTTGCCGCTCGATGTCGCGGCGCATCCGGATCCGGTGCTGGGCGAGCCGGCGCAGGTAGAGCCGCCGGGCGTGGGCCATCGTGGCGTTGCTCGGCCCGCCGCTCTTGAGCACCGCGACCAGCACCAGGATCAGCACCACCGCGCCGATCACGGCATAGATGATCAGGCGCACGGTGGGGCTCGCCGAGTTCGAGTACATCAGCAGCACGGCGGACAGGATCACCACCATCGGCAGCAGGGTCAGCGCCTGTGCCCAGGGGCGTTCCGCGGGCGGCGGGATCTCCGGCGGCGCCTCCAGGATCAGTTCGCCCGAGGGCAGCTCCGGGGCCGGTCGCCGCGCCGGTCGCCGTACGGTCACCATCGCCATGCGTCGATGGTGGCCGTCACCGGGCCGCGATCCTGACCACTGGCAGGAACATGTCGAGCCGCGCATCTTCCATCGACGGCCACCTACCTTCGGTCCTCATCAGACGCATCACCTCCGGAAGGGGACAAGCTCGTGGCTGGAGATCAGCTTCACGGCATGACCGAGAGCCTGGATCGCGCCGCCGCCACCGCCGGCACCGTCGCGGACAGCATCAACGGCCACATGGCGGCGCTGCGGCCGGTCGTCGAGGGGATGCGCGGTCAGTGGGAGGGCACCGCCCGGGTGGCCTTCGAGAACGCGCACCAGCAGTGGGAGCAGGGCATGGTCCGGTTGTGCACGGCGATGCGCACGCTGGGCGAGAACACGGCGTACTCGTCGAACGTCTACACCGAGGTGGACGCCACCAACAGCAGCGCGCTCAACCAGGTCGCCTCGATGGGCGCCTTCGGCGGACAGCTCCGGGCTTAGGGGATATCGACATGCTGATCAAGGGAAACTTCGGCCAGATGGACGCGATGGCCGATCAGATCGTCGCCACGGTCGGGCACGTGCAGCAGGAGATGGACGACTGGGCCAGCATGGCGGGCGCCACCACGGCGGACTGGATGGACGGCGCCGGCAACGAGTTCAGCGAGGTCAACGCCGCCTGGAGCCAGGTGTCCCAGGCGCAGCAGACGATGCTCACCGCGCTGCGTGGCGGTGTGCAGCAGGCCAGCACCGAGATGCAGGGCGCGTTGGCCAGCGCCATGAAGCGGGTGGCGAGCACGGGTATCTGACGCGACGGGACGGTTCCGTTGCCGCTCTGCCACAAATACGCAACAACCTTGGGTACGCCCGGCTACCGCCGGGACACCACCAGCAGTGTCCCGGCGGCCGCGGCCGTGAGGATCTCGCCCGCGGCCAGGCCGGCCCAGACCCCGTCGTCGCCGCCGAGATGGCCGAGGACGAGCACCAGCGGCGCCTTGATGAGCAGCAACGACCCGGCCGAGATCAGATAGGCCGGCGTCGCCCGGCCCAGAGACTGGAAGTAGGCCGAGACGAGCGGGCCCACCCCGGCGACCGCGACCCCGATCGCGATGACGCGCAGGGCCCGCTCGGTGACCGGCGCAATGACCGGATCGTCGACGAAGATCGCGACCAGCGGCCCGGTGCCCACGATGACGGCGAGCGCGGCCGCGACGCCGTATCCGATGGTGGCCCGCAGGGCGAGGGTGCGCGCCCGCCGGACCCGGTCGTGCAGCCGCCGCCCGGCGTTGTAGCCGACGACGGGTTGCAGGCCCTGACTGATGCCGAGCTGCGGCATGAAGACGAAGGTCTGGATGCGCGCGCAGATCGCATAGGCGGTCAGCGCGATCGCCCCGGCGGTGACGGCGAGGATGTTGTTGACCAGCACGGCGAGCAGGGTCGCGCCGAAGCCGGCCAGGAACGAGGGCGCGCCGACGCCGAGCAGGGCCCGCACGGTCGGCCAGTGCGGGCGCAGGTCGCGGGCGGTGATCCGATAGGGACGAGGACGGCGGCCGAAGAAGAACCACATGGCCATCGCGGTGGAGACCGCCTGGCCGAGGACCGTGCCGAGCGCGGCGCCGCGGACGCCCAGCTCCAGCCCGTAGATGAACAGCGGATCCATCAGGATCTGGACCAGGATGGCGACCACCCAGATCATCGTGGCGAAGCGCATGGCGCCTTCGGCGCGGACCAGGCTGGAGAAGCCGGTCGCGACCAGGGAGCCGCAGAGCAGCACCACGGCGTAGTCGCGGGTCAGACCCCGGGTGTCGGACGTGGCGCCGAGGGCGGTCAGCAGTGGTTCGAGGGCGAGCAGGCCGGTGACGGTGACCGTGACGGCGGTGAGCCAGAAGACGGCGAAGGCGTTGCCGGCGGCCCGGGCGGCGCCGGCCGGGTCGTCCGCGCCGAGGCGACGGGAGACCAGCGAGGCGCCGCCGGCCCCGACCGTGGTCGCCACGGCTCCCAGGATCAGCAGGACCGGGGCGGCGAGGTTCACCGCGGCCATCGCGTCGGCGCCCACCCCGCGGGCGACGAACCAGGCGTTGGTCAGGGCGTAGATCCCGTAGACGCTGACCGCGAGCGTGGTCTGCGAGCAGGTGTGCCACAGCAGCCGGCCGATCGGGCGGGTGCCGAGCGCACCCGCGCCGTCGATCGGTTTCAGCGGGCGTCCCGGCCGAACAGGGCCATCACCTCGCGCAGGCGTTCGCGGGCCCAGTCGTACTGTCCGGTGTCGGTGTGGCCGCGGTACTCGGTCTCGATGATCATGATGAGGGCCAGGTAGAGGGTGTAGAGCCTGCGCCGCAGCCGCTCGCCGGCGGTGAACTCGGTGCGTCCGTAGCCGCGGATGAAAGCCGCCGGGTCGCCGAACGCGGTCGAGTCGAGGGCGGTGAAGCCGGCCTCGATCAGCGGGTCGCCGCAGAAGGCGCGTTCGTGGTCGATGATGCAGACGATCCGGCCGTCCCGGACCAGCACGTTGCTGTCCCACAGATCCCACTCGACGAACCGGGGTTCGGTGACCTCATCGAGGCAGTGCGCGTGGGCGGCGATCAGGTCCCGGACGACCCGGTAGTCGTAGCCGAGCCGGACGTCGCGGCGCTCCCCGTCGTCCAGCACGCCGCCGATCATCCGGCCGAAGCAGGCCCGCCAGGTCGGTTCGCCCGGCCCGGCCAGGGGACCGAAGGCCGCGCCCCGGATCTCGTTGAGCTCGCGGGTGACGGCGCCGAGAGCCTCGCCGAGAGCGATCTGCTCGGCCGCCGGCAGCGTGTCCCGGACGATGCCGAGGTTGTCCGCGTCGACGAACGGCATGAAGAAGTAGTCGGCGTCGCACAGCTCGCGGGTGCGGTCCGCGAAGTCGACCGCCGGCACCGGCACACCGGTGTGCTCGCGGACCAGGTCGAGGGCGGCCAGTTCGATGTCCATCGCGCCACGCTCGTAGGTCATGACCTCGATCCGCGGCGGCGGCGCGATCTTCAGCACCACCTCCCGGCCGTCGCGCAGCCGGATCCGGTACGCGACGTTGAACCAGCCGTGCCCGAGCTCGCTGATCGCATCGCCGCCGGGCACCTGATCGGGACCG
The DNA here is from genome assembly GCF_055586225.1 of Actinoplanes sp. NPDC051388. NCBI lineage: Bacteria > Bacillati > Actinomycetota > Actinomycetes > Micromonosporales > Micromonosporaceae > Actinoplanes > Actinoplanes sp. NPDC051388. The sequence continues at coordinate 78,547 of NZ_JBVJIP010000022.1, forward strand.
TAGGCCCGCGCGACCATCGCGCACAGCGTCTCGTGCGGCTGCCGGTTCTTGGTGATGCTCTCCATGAGTTCCGCACGCTAGCCCGGAAACTCAGAAGAGGCGATCCGGCACCTCGGCGACGGCGGGCCGATCCACCGGCGCCGGCGCTCGCCGCACCTGCCAGCCCGAGCGCCGTCCGCGCCAGGCCACCAGCGCCAGGAACAGCAGCGCGGCGACGACGGCGAGGGCGATGCCGAGGATCCGCACGACCGGCAACGGCGCGGGCGGAGGCGGCGGCATGGTGATCCGCAGCGCCGGCAGCGCGGCCGGCCCCGACGCCTCCAGCCCGTCGGTCACCGCGCGATAGGGGCTGACCAGCCCGGCGCCGTAGGCGTTGCTGCCCCGGCCGCCGGGCATCGGCGTGGCCGTCGCCGTGATCCGAGCGGCCACCTGCGCGGCGCTCAGCTTGGGCCAGGCCGAGCGCACCAGCGCCGCGGTCGCCGCCACGAACGGCGCCGCGAAACTCGTGCCCCGCCAGTAGTCGTGGCCGCCGGCCCGGGTGGCCGCGAGTACGTCGTAGCCGGGCGCGACCAGGTCCACGTGCGGCCCGATCTGCGAGCTCGCCACCCGCACGCCCTGCTCGTCCACCGCGCCGATGCCGAGCACCTGCGGATAGCCGGCCGGGTACGCCCGCTGCGGCGCGTCACCCTGCTGCCCGTTGCCGGCCGCCGCCACCACGAGCACGTCCTTCTGCACGGCATAGGCCACCGCGTCCCGGATCAGCGGGTCGTCGCCGGTCCCGGCCAGCGACAGGTTCATCACCTGGGCGCCGCTGTCCGCCGCGTATCGGATGCCGCGGGCGAGCACCTGCGGGTCGATCTGGGCCACCGCGCCGCCGTCGGTGAGACCGCGGTCGCTGACCCGTACCGGGAGGATCGTGGCGCCGGGCGCGAGACCCGCGAATCCGACCCCCGTCATCGGCCGGGCCGCGATGATGCTCGCGACCGCGGTGCCGTGCGACTCGCAGTCGAAGTTGCCGGGCAGGTCGCCGATCAGGTGGAAGTCCTCGCCCGGCAGCACCACCCCGGGCCCGCGCAGCTGCGGATGGTCGGCGTCCACTCCGGAGTCCACCACGGCGACCGTGACACCGGCTCCCGAGCTGAACGGCAGCACCTTGGCCGCGTCGAGCACCAGCTGCGCCCACGGCTTGGCGGCCACCACCGGGTGCGGCGGATCGACCTCCGAGCCGCACGCGCCGGCCGGCGGCGCTCCGATCGGCAGCGGCCCGGCGAGCAGGATGGCGGTGAGTACCTGTGCGAGCCCCATGACGTCTCATCGTTTCGCCCGCCCGCCGATGCGGACCGGCGGTGGCCGCTACCGGCCGAGCAGAGGTGCCAGCGTGCCCGCCATGTCGGTGAGGATCTGCACGTAGTCGTCGTGCTCGAAGTCGAACGGCAGCGCGAACGCGACCTCGTCGACCTCGCGGAAGGCGGCGTTGGCGTGCAGTCTTTCGGCGAGTTCGGCGGAGCTGCCGACCAGGTCACGCGCGAACATCATCCGGGCCGGGCCCTGCGGCGTCGCGGTGCGCGGCGTGCGCTTCGCGGCGTACGCCCGATAGCGCTCTTTCTGAGCGGGAGTGGCGCTGTCCGTCGGGATGACGACCAGCCCCTGTGACACCCGGGCCCGCTCCCCATCGGGGTGCGCGGCGCGGAACGCCCGGATGTGGGAGAGCTGGATCGCCTCGAAGTCCTCCGACTCCTCGGCCCGCACCACGCTGCTGGTCAGGAAGTTCATCCCGTGCTCGCCGGCCCAGGTGGCGGACTTCAGGCCGGCGCCGCCGTACCAGAGCCGCGAGCCCAGCCCGGGGGAGTGCGGCTGCACCCGGTCGGAGAAGGCCTCGAAGCCCTCGGTGCCGCTGAACCCGGTGGCCGGCTCGCCGCGGACGAAACGCAGTAAGCGAGAAACGCGCTCATAGCTGAAGTCTTCCGAGGCGGCCGTGTCCGGGTACAGCGCCTCCTTGACCTCGTCCCAGCGCATCGGCGGGCCGACGCTGACGCCCGGGTTGAGCCGCCCGCCGGAGAGCAGGTCGACGGTCGCCAGGTCCTCCGCCAGCCGCAGCGGGTTTTCCCAGCCCAGCGGGATCACCGCGGTGCCGAGTTCGATCGTGCTGGTGCGCTGCGACGCGGCGGCGAGCACGGCGACCGGCGACGAGATGCCGAACTGCAGGTGCCGATGACGCACCCAGGCGCTGTCGAAGCCCAGCCGCTCGCCCAGCTCGATGATCTCCAGCGTCGACTCGTGCCCCCGCCGCGGGTCGGCCTCGTCGAACAGCCCGATGGTCAGGAAGCCCAGCTTGCGCAGCGGACGGGATGCATCGCTCACGTGATCATTAGAACTCAGCCCTTGACCGCCCCGGATGTCATGCCCGCCACAATCTGCCGGTTGAAGAAGATGAACATGATCAACGGCGGGATCGTGATCAGCAGGATGTTCATGAAGAGCAGGTTGTATTGCGTGGAGAACTGGCTCTGGAAGTTGAACAGGGTCAGCTGCACGGTGGCGTTCTGGTCGCCGGGCAGGAAGTACAGCGGGTTGGTGAAGTCGTTGAAGACGAACACCGCCTGCGCCACCACCGCCGTGATGATGGTCGGCCGCAGCAGCGGGAAGATGACCCGGAAGAACAGCCGCAACGGCCCGGCGCCGTCGATGATCGCGGCCTCGTCCAGCTCCCGCGGGATCGTCGAGATGAACGCCCGGAAGAGCAGCACGCAGAACGACATGCCGAAGGCGATCTCGACCAGGATCAGGCCCGGCATCGTGCGGAACAGCCCGAGCCTCTGCAGCACCCAGATGGTCGGCACCACGGCCGGCGGGATGATCAGCCCGGACAGCACCAGCACCTGCACCAGCCCGTTCCAGCGGCTGCGCTTGCGCTGCCAGACGAAGGCCACCATCGAGGCCAGGATCACCATGCCGGCCACGCTGGCCACGGTCAGGATCGTGCTGTTGATGAACGCGATGATCAGCATGTAGTCGCGGGCCTGCAGCACGTCCATGAAGTTCTGCGCGAACTGGAACTGCTGCGGCCAGGAGAAGTCCAGCAGCGAGGCCTGCTGGCTGCTCTTCACCGCGGTCAGCACGATGAACGCGAACGGCACCACGAACACCACGGTCGAGAGCAGCACGGCCAGGATGCTGAGCGGCAGATTGCGGCGGGGCTTGCGGGACACCGTGGTGGTGCTCACATCTCCACCTCCTTGCGGTTGAGGAAGCGCGACAGCGGCAGGATGATCGCCGTCACGACCAGGAAGAGCACCACGTTGCCGGCGGTGGACAGGCCGTAGAACCCGGCCTGATATTGCTTGTAGATGACCGACGCGATCACGTCGGTGGTGAAGCCGGGACCGCCGCGGGTCATCGCCCAGATCAGGTCGAAGGACCGCAGCCCGCCGATCAGCGACAGGATGATCACGGTGACCGTCGCGGGCCGGGCCAGCGGCAACACGATCCGCCGGAAGTTGTCCCAGGCCCCGGCGCCGTCGACCTTGGCCGCCTCGAAGTACTCCTGCGGGATCGAGACGATGCCGGCGATGTAGATCAGGGTGGCCAGGCCGACGCCCTTCCAGACGTCCACCAGCGCGACCGACAGCAGCGCGTAGCTCGGGTCGGTCAGCCAGCCCGGCCCGTCGATGCCGATCACGCCGAGCGCCTCGTTGATCACGCCGCGCTCGGGGTTCATCAGCACGGTGAAGGTGAGCCCGACGCCGATCGTGCTGACCAGCACCGGGAAGAACACCACCGACCGCAGGTAGCCGCGGGCCACGATCTGCGAGGTGAGCAGCACCGCCAGCAGCAGGCCGAGGACGACCTTGAGCGCGGAGGTCACCACGCCGTAGATCAGCGTGTGGGTGAGGCCGGAGACCAGCGCCGGCTCCCGGAAGAACGTGACGTAGTTGTCCAGCCCGATGAACCTGGAGTCGAAGATGCTCCACCGGGTCATGCTGAAGTAGAACGACGTCACGGTCGGGACGATGAACAGGACGCCGTAGATCACCGCCGCGGGCAGGAAGAACCAGTTCGAGTACGGGCTCCGGACCTTGGGGGGGGGGGGGGGGGTGGGGGGGGGGGGGGGGGGGGGGGAGGAGGGGGGGGGGGGGGGGGGGGGGGGGGGGGGTGCGGCACGAGC
>NZ_JBVJIP010000022.1:82721-175634 GCF_055586225.1 Actinoplanes sp. NPDC051388
GGGGAAAACGACGCCGCGGTGGAGACAAGAAAAAGAACCCTAGAGCCCACCCCCGCGAAAAAAAAAACCCGTTCAGAGCACTTCCTCGGCCCCTCCCCCCCGCCGCCTTCCCCCCCCCCCGGCCCCGTGGCCGCCCGAGCCTGGTGGGGCGCGGACGTGGTCGCCATGCTCTACCAGCCTTCCAACCCGAGCTGCTGTGCCTGCTTTTTCACATCTTCGTCATACAGGGCGGCCGCGGCATCGGCCTTGCGGATGCCCGATCCGACCTCGACGCAGATCTGCTCGAGCGCCGGGCCCTTCACCGGGGAGAGGAACTCCAGCGCCAGGCTGGACTTGCCGGCGTCGATGTAGGTCGTCATGTCCTTGACCACCTGCGGCACGTCGGCCGGCAGCGTGCAGCCCTCGACCGCGAAGGCGCCGGTCGGGGTGGACGCGGTGGCCTGCGCGGCGCAGCCGTCCGGGCTGGCGATGAACGCGACGAACTTCTTGGCCGCCTCCAGCTTGGCCCCCGTGGTGCTGGTCGGGATGTAGGTGCCGGCCGGGCTCCACACGGTCAGGCCGTTCTTCGACGCGTCGGCGCCCGGGATCGGGAACAGGCCGATGTCCTGCTGCTTGCCGGGGTTGTCGGCGATCAGCTGGCTGATCGTGGCGGACAGGATCGGGTAGTGCGCGCCCTTGCCGTCGGCGAGCTGCTTCAGCCCGTCGGCCAGCTTGGCCGAGGCGAAGTCCTTGTTCTCGTACCCGAGGTCGTGCACCTCCTGCAGGTGCTGGAAGCCGGCCTTGGCGGCCGCGGAGGTCGCGTACTTGGCCTTGTTCTTCGTGTAGTCGTCGGCGAAGTTGGGCTCGGCCGCGCTCACGTTGTGGAAGTCGCCGAGGACGAACAGCTGCGACGTCCAGGTCTCCTGGTAGGTCTGGATCACCGGCGCGACGCCGTCCGCCTTGATCTTGGCGTTGTTGGCCATGAACTCGGCCCAGGTGGTCGGCACGGTGAGGCCGAGCTTGGCGTAGACCGCGCGGTTGTACATGATCGCGCCGGCCATGAAGTTGCCCCACGGCGCGCCGTAGACCTTGCCGTCCGAGGTGACCGTGGTCGAGAAGTTCTTGTCCAGCTTGCCGACCCATTCCTGATCGGCGAGCGACACCAGGTTCTTCTGCGGCGCCAGCGCCTGGAACAGCGAACCGGTGTTGTACATGAACACGTCGCTCATGTCGCCGGTGGACAGCCGGGTCTTGACGATGTTGTCGCCGTCGGTGCCCGCCGGCCGGGTCTCCATCTTGAGGGTGATGTCCGGGTTCTTCGCGGTGAAGTCCTTGATCAGCTGCTCGCCGACCTTCACCGTCTCGGGACCGTTGTCCACCAGGAAGGACAGCGTCACCTTGCCGCCGCCCTCGTCGTCACTCGAGCCGAGGCTGCCGGCGCTGCACGCGTTCAGTGTCATGGCAGTCGCCGCGAGCGCGGCGAGCAGTGCGGTGCTCATTCTTTTGCGCATTGGTCACTCCTGAGTGGGGGAACGGTCGGTGCGGAGAAGAGAGTCGAGACGGGTACGCAGCACGTCGGCGCCGGGCACGAAGCCGCCCGCGGTGGCCGCGTCCACCAGTTGCGTGATCGGGGCGTCGAGGAATCGCTCGAGGCGGTCGGCCATCCCGGCGTCATCGGCCGCGATGCCCGCTTCCTTCGCCGCGGCGCCGATCGCGAGCCAGGTCGGCTCGTGGTCCATGGCCTGCCGGATGGTCGGGTCGGCGGGCAGTGCGGGCGGGGTGGCGCAGGGGTCGTCCACCGCCCACTCGTGACTGCCGTGGCCCACCCGCACCGGCTCGGCCGCGCCCGGCAGCCGCACCTCCGCGGTGGCGCCGACCGGCACGGTCAGGCTCAGCCGGAAGGTTCCGCCGCCGCGTTCCCAGGCCACCGCCGCCTCGCCGTACGGGGTGAGGTGGCGGGCCGACGCGGAGGTGAGCTGTCCGGTCGGGATCGGGTCGACGAGCAGCGTCCGGTATCCGGGCGAACCCGGCGCCAGCCCGGCCACCCGCCGGTGCAGCCAGTCCGCGACCGCGCCCAGCGCGTAGTGGTTGAACGAGGTCATCTCGCCCGGGTTGATGCTGCCGTCCGGCAGCATGCTGTCCCAGCGCTCCCACACCGTGGTGGCGCCCATCGTCACCGGGAAGAGCCAGGACGGGCACTGCGTCTGCAGCAGCAGGCGATAGGCCAGTTCCGGCTCGCCCGCGTCGGCCAGCGCGTCCGCCATCAGCGGTGTGCCGACGAACCCGGTGCCGATCCGGAACCCGGCGATCCGCACCAGATCGGCCAGCCGCCGCCCGGCCCGGTCGCGCTGCACCTCGGTGGGCAGCAGCGCCCACTGCAGGGCCAGCGCATAGGTCGTGGTGGCGTCGCTGAGCACCCGTCCGCCGGCCGTCGCGTATTCGTCCGCGAACGCCCGGCGCACCCGCTCGGCGAGGTCGCCGTAGGTGCGGGCGTCCGCCTCGGCGCCGACCACCGCGGCCGCCTTCGACACGATCTCGGCCGACCGGGCCAGGTGCGCGGTGGCGATCACGTCGGGGTCGGCCAGCGCACGGAACGGGTCGGCCGGCGGCGCCTTCGGGTCGAGCCAGTCGCCGAACTGGAAGCCGCCGGCCCACAGCAGGTCCGGGCCGGCCAGGTCGGCGATCCGGTCCACCCAGGCGCGCATGCTGGGCAGCTGCCGGGCGAGCAGGCCGCGGTCGCCGGTGCGCTCGTAGACCACCCAGGGCACCACGGCGGCGGCGTCACCCCAGGCGGCTGCGGCCGGGCCGGGCTGGCGGATCACGTCCGGGATCACGTACGGGACCGAGCCGTCCTTCTGCTGCTCGGCGGCCAGGTCGGCGAGCCAGTTGGTGAGGAAGCCGGCGCTGTCGTAGAGGAAGCTCGCGGTGGGGGTGAAGACCTGGATGTCACCGGTCCAGCCGAGCCGCTCGTCGCGCTGCGGGCAGTCCGTGGGCACGTCCACGAAGTTGCCGCGCATGCCCCAGACGACGTTCTCGTGGAAGCGGTTGAGCAGCTCGTGCGAGGACTCGAACCAGCCGGTGCGGCGCATATCCGAGTGGATCACGACCGCCTCGAGATCGGCGGTGGTCAGGTCCGGCACGCCGGTGACCTCGGCATAGCGGAATCCGTGGAAGGTCAGCTCCGGGTCCAGCGTGACCTCCTCCGGGCCGGCCAGCACGAACGTGTCGGTGGCCCGCGCGGTGCGCAGCGGGCGTACCCCGAGCTCGCCGTCCTCGAGCACCTCGGCGTGCCGCAGCACGATCTCGTGCCCGGCGGCGTGGCCGCGCACGGTGAGCCGCACCCGGCCGACCACGTTCTGGCCGAAGTCCACCAGCGTGCGCCCGGACGGCGAGGTGCTGATCCCGGCCGCCGGCACCACCTCGGTGATCCGGATCGGCGGGCCGTCCGGGGCGACCAGCACCCGCGGGTCGCTGTCCAGCACCTCGACCGGCGTCGCGGGCCCGGGGGTGCGGCGCAGGTCGGTGTGCTGCCCGTCGTAGAGGTCGTCGCTGACCACCGTGCTCTCCCGGGCGGTCCAGGTGCCGTCGCTGGCCAGCGCGTGCACCGTGCCGTCCGCGGTGGTCGCCTCGAGCTGGGCCAGCACCGCCAGCCGGTCGCCGTAGACGCCCTTGCGGCCCTGGAAACCGAGCCGGCCGCGGTACCAGCCGTTGCCCAACTGGAACGCGAGCGTGTTCGAGCCGGCCACGACCAGCTCGGTGACGTCGTAGGTCTGGTAGCGCAGCCGGTGGTCGTAGGCGGTCCAGCCGGGCGCGAGCTGGTGGTCGCCGACCCGCGCGCCGTTGAGCTCGGGCAGGTAGACGCCGTGCGCGGTGGCGTAGAGCCGGGCCTTGACGACGCCGTCCGGCAGCTCTCCGCCGCCCGTGACGATCGGCCCGTCGCCGCTGGTGGCCGGTCCGACGAAGCGGGCGGTCCAGTCGCCGTCGGTCAGCAGGCCGGCCTCGACCGTCGCGGGCTCGCTCCACCCGCTCCACTCGTCGCCGCGCACCCGCACCCGGACCCGCGCGGTCTCCCGCGACGCCAGCGGCCGGGCCGGCCACGGCACGAGGACCTGGTCGGTGGAGTCCACGGTGTGGATCTCCGGCTCGGCGTCACCGAGGCCCACTTCGATCTGGTACGCGGACTGCCGGTACCCGTCGCCGGCGGCGGGAACGGTCCAGGACAGCCTCGGTTGTGCGGTGCCGATGCCCAGCGCGGGGCCGGTGTGGTGCTCGAAGCGGACGGGCGACGGGGCGTCGGCTCGCGTCATCTGACCTCCTGAAACGATTCATCCTCGCCGCGGCACATGATCGACAACGATTACGGGATTGTGGCGATACTGTTTCGCCGTCTCCCGATCCTGCGGTTCGAGCAGGTCGGGGCCTACTCCTGACTGCACCGGTGGTAGCACGAAATGCACTTCCGGGCCTATCGTGAGGCATGCACGAGCCCCCGGTGGAGAGCCGCGGAACGCTGGTTCACTTCGTCGACGGCCACGTCGCCTTCGCCGGGCACTGGATGCACGAGGGCACCCACGAGGCGCACACCCACAGCTTCTTCGAACTGGCCGTGATGACCGGCGGCGCCGGGGTGCACCACAGCCTGGCCGGGCGCCGGCGACTCGGCGTCGGCGACGTGATGCTGCTGCGCCCCGGCGTGTGGCACGGCTACGAGGAGTGCCGCCACCTGGACATGTACAACTGCTGCTTCTCGGCCGACCTGCTCCGGCACGAGCTGGCCTGGACCCGCGAGGACCCGCTGCTGGGATACCTGCTGTGGACCGGGCCCTATTCGGATCAGCGCCGCGGCGTGCTCACCACCCACCTCGACGGCCCCGGATTCGCCGAGTGCATCGATCACCTGGCCGCCCTGAGCGAGCTGCGGGACGCCCCGCTGGAACGGCACCGCGGCGACATCATCGGCCGCCTCTCGCTGATCCTCAGCTGCGTGGCCCGCGCGGCGGTGGCCGGCGCCGAGGCCGGTGCGCCGGCCGGCCGCACCCACGCGGCGGTGCTCGACGCGATGCGCATGATGGAGGCCCGGCCGGCCCACCAGTGGTCGCTCGCCGAACTGGCCGCGGAGCAGCACCTGGCGCCGGGTTATCTGGTGCGGCTCTTCAAGTCGGCGACCGGGCTGCCGCCGATCGCCTATCTCTCCCGGCACCGGGTCGAACTGGCCGCGGACCGGCTGCTGCACACCGACGAGCAGATCAGCCGGATCGGCGAGGCGGTCGGCTGGCCGGACCAGAACTACTTCGCCCGCCGCTTCCGCTCGCACTACGGCATGAGCGCCACCGCCTATCGTGCCCACTTCACCCGCAACGAGGTCCGCATCCCCAAGCACTGAGCGCCGGACCGGCGGTGCCGATGCCGGAAGCGCTCGGCGCCTACATCAACCCGCCGAGGCCGGGATGAGGCGCACGAAGACGGTCTCCGGGTGGTCGTACTTCTCCAGGAAGCGCCGGGTCGCCTCGGCCTGGTCGCCGGCCAGCACCTCGACCCGATAGACCCGCTCCGGCGTGTGCCGCAGGACCGCGCGCAGCCGGTCGCCGCCGGCCCGCGCGATGTGCGCGACCACCTCCGGATCGGCCAGGTAGCAGTGCTCGCCAATGGTCAGGAACCGCGACGTGTACGACCGTTGCTGCTGCTCGCCCGCGATAGTGACGTGCGCGTGCCAGTAGTCGTCGACCGGCGTGCTGCGCTCCCACAGGTCGTCGAACCGCTCCGAGACGAAACCGCCGAGCGGGGAGTCGTCCGCGACCTCGAGCTGGGCGTGGTCGCCGGACAGCCGGCCCAGCGGCAGGAACGAGGCCAGCAGCCGATCGTCCCAGCAGTAGACCTGCACGGACGCCGAGGTGGAGTAGAGCCGCACCTCGAACCGGTGTCGCAGGCTGTCGTCCAGGGTGCGGTGGAAACGGTCCAGGGTCTGCAGGTTGCGGCGCGACTCGATGGCCACGTCGCCCAGCCCGGCCAACTCGGCGGTGCGCTGGGCGGCGCCGATCGAGTCCGGGTGCATCAGCAGGATCCGGGCCGTGCCGCCACGCCGCAGCAGGTCCGTCGCCGCGGTCAGGAAGCGCTGGTCGAACGGCGGCAGCAGCAGGCGGGAGAAGGTGTGCAGGATCCGGATGCCGGTGGTGGCGGCCCGCACCCGGTCGATGTACCAGTCGAAGTCGAGATGCCGGTGCTCGCGCACCCGGCCCCGCTCGGCGCGCCGGATGATCGGGGTCAGCGCGAAGATGACCACCAGCGTGCCGATGAACTCGGAACCCAGGTTGAGCGCCAGGCCGGGGCCGTACCCCTCACCGCCGCGGGCCAGCCACAGCAGGACCACCGAGACGGCCGCGAAGACCACCAGCACCGGCAGGGTCCGCGACCGCAGGCCGTGGACCAGCGCGGCCCGCGCCGAGCGCACCCAAGCCATCCCCGTCACCATGGGGTCCACTGTGGCCGCCAGGTGCAAAATCGGTCAATGCCGCAGGCCACCCGCGGCGACGTGGATGAAGACCGCGGCCACCTCGTTCGCCGTGCCGAGCACGTCGACGTAGCCCTCGACCGGCTGCACCGCGTTCTCCACGATCTTGGCCTCGGCCGGCTTGCCGAAGGTGACCACGCTGAGCAGCACCGGCCGCTTCGGGTCCGCGGCCTGCCGCAGCCGTTGCGCCAGCTGCTGCGCGGTCAGCGAGTTCTCGTCCGACTCGTTGCGCCCGTCCGTGAAGATCAAGACCTGGTTGGGCACGCCCGCCCGATAACTGTTCCGCGCCGACGTGTACGCGGCCAGAATCGTGTCGTAGAGCCCGGTGCCGGTCTCCTGCGCCGCGAGCCTGTCGATCGAGCCGCGCATCGCCGTGCGGTGCGGCGCGTCCAGCCCGTTCATCGCGACCAGCTGCCGGTAGTCCCGGCTCCCGTCCAGCTCGCTGCCGAACTCCCACAGGCCCATCCGGGAGTCGTCCGGCAGCAGGGCGACCAGCGACCGCGAGCCCTGCCGCACCAGGTCGATCCGGGACGCCGCCGAGCCCGGCGTGGCCGCCGCCATCGACCCCGACACGTCGACCGCGACCAGCAGATTCGTGCGCCGATCCGCCGCGTACCAGGTGGCGAAGACGTGGTCGACGTTGTGCGCACCCAGCAACCCGAACGCGGGCGCCTTCAGGGCCGGCGTCTTCCCGACGGCGGCTTGCGCCTCGGCCACCGTACGCAAGCCCGCGGTCTTGACGGCGGCGGCGCCGGACGGGCCGACCAGCTTGAGCCGCAGCCGCTCGATCGACGCCGCGCGCGCCGGGTCGGCCAGGCCGGAGGTGAGCGGATACCAGGTGTAGCGCAACATCGCGGTGTGGTCGGTGCCGGGCAGGAGCACCGGCTGGGTGCCCGCCGCGGGCGTCTTGGCCAGCGCGTATTCCGGCACCACACCCACCTCGCCGGCCTTGGCCGGAGTGGCCGCGCCGCCGGTGACGATCCGGGTCTTGCGCTGCGCCCTGGCGAGCCAGAGCGCGGACGCGTCCATGTCCACGTCCGCCCACACCGCCTCGGCGACGGATCCGGCCGCGACCATCCCGTCGCCGGAGCCGATCGGGTCCCGGATCACCAGGCGCACGTCGCGCTCGCGGTCGACCAGCTTGGAGAGGCTCAGCCAGCCGCCGCCGGCGGTGGTCAGCCGGGCGCCGGTCGCCTTGTCCGTCACCATGAAGAGCGGGCTGGTGGCGAGCACCGCCCCGGCGCCGGCCAGCGGCGCCTGGGCCAGGCTGAGCGCCCCCGCCGATCCGGCCCAGGATCCGTCGTCCGGAATCCAGACGTCCGCACCGACCTCGACCGCCCGGGTGATCGCGGCCCGCCCGTCCGCCACCGTGACGTCGAGCCGGATGCAGTCGTCGCCCTTCTCCAGTTCGGGGGTCAGCGCGGTGAGCACCGGCGCGAACGACGACGCGGTGACCACCCGGACAGGCTGGTCACAGGGCAGCCGTGCGGCGTTGCCGGCGCGCTCCGGCGTCGAGTCGTCGTTCAGAGCGGTCACCGCGACACCGACGACCAGCCCCAGCACGGCAAGCACGCCCGCAAGGGGCAGAATCCACCGATCGACGCCCTTTCCGGCGCGATGCTTGGCCATTCGTCCGATCCGTCCTGTAGCCCCTCCGGCGCGAGGCCGGACCACTCAACGGGCATGGATGCGCACGCTGCGGTGCACACGAGATTGCGCTCCGATCATGGCCACGTTCGGAGCGTGCTCACATCACCCGCGCGACCGAGATGCATCGTCCCTTCGGACCGCCCTGACCAGCACGCACGTCAATGTCACCGCACGTGTTCAAGCATTTACATCTTTCGGTGCGTCAGCCCTTCGATCCAGCCCACCGCATCCGCCACCGACCCGACAACCGCCGCGTCCCCAAAGGAAGCAGAGCGCTCTGCTTCCTCTGGGCCAGCGCCCGGCCGTGCTGCCTCTGAGGGCGCAGAGCGCTCTGCTTCCTCTGGGCCAGCGCCCGGCCGTGCTGCCTCTGAGGGTGCAGAGCGCTCTGCTTCCTCTGGGCCAGCGCCCGGCCGTGCTGCCTCTGAGGGTGCAGAGCGCTCTGCTTCCTCTGGGCCAGCGCCCGGCCGTGCTGCCTCTGAGGGCGCAGAGCGCTCTGCTTCCTCTGAGCCAGCGCCCGGCCGGGCTCGCCCGGCGATTCCCGGCAGCGCCGGCCGATCCACCATGACGACCGGAATGCCCACCGCCCGAGCCGCCTCCAGCTTGGCCGCCGCCCCGCCGCTGTCCTTGGTCACCAGCACGTCGATCCGATGCTCCCGCAGCAGCGCCGTCTCACCCTCGACGGTGAACGGCCCCCGATCCAGCAGCACCTGCAGCCGGGCCGGCATCGGCGGCTCCGGCGGCTCGACCGACCGCGCCAGAAACCAGCAGTCGTCCCGCCCGGCGAACGCGTCGATGCCCTGCCGCCCGGTCGTCAGAAACACCCGCCCGCCGGTCAGCAGCGCCGCGGCGTCTTCCAGCGACGGCACTCGCCGCCAGTCGTCGCCGGGCCCTTCCGACCACCCCGGCCGGCGCAGAATCAGCAGCGGCACGCCGGTCTCGGCCGCCGCCGCGCAGGCGTGCTCGGTCATCGTCCGCGCAAAGGTGTGCGTGGCATCGACCACCGCGTCGATCCCCTCGTCGCGCAGATAGGCGACCAGCCCGGCCACCCCGCCGAACCCACCGATCCGCAGCTCACCGGCCGGAATGATCGGATCCGCGGTCCGCCCGGCCAGCGAGCTCACCGTGGCGACGTGGGGGAGCGCGGCACACGCGGCGGCCAGCAGCCGCCCTTCGGTGGTCCCGCCGAGAATCAGCACCCTGCGCTTTCTCTGCACACCTGTACGCAACACCCCGGCGCCGGCGGGCTGCCCGCTCACGGCCGGCATCGGTCCGCCGAATACAGGTGGCTGTCCGGGAACTGCGAAGCGGTCAGTGCCGCCCCCACCACGATCACCGCGGTCCGCTTGATCCCCGCCTCCCGCACCCGGCCGGCGATGTCGGCCAGCGTCCCGCGCACGATCAGTTCATCCGCCCGCGACGCCCGAGCCACCACCGCCACCGGGCAGTCCGCGCCATAGGACCCGACCAGGTCGGCGACCACCGCCTCGATCCGCTGCACCGCCAGATGCAGCACCATCGTGGACCGGCTCGCGCCCAGCGTGGCCAGATCCTCGCCGGGCGGCATCGCGGTGGCTCGCTCGGCGGTCCGCGTCAGGATCACGGTCTGCGCCACCCCGGGCACGGTGAACTCGCGGGCCAGCGACGCGGCGGCCGCGGCGAACGCGGGCACCCCGGGCACCACGTCATAGGGCACACCCGCCGCGTCCAGCCGGCGCATCTGCTCGGCCATCGCGCTGAACACCGCCGGATCCCCGGAGCAGAGCCGGGCCACATCGAGGCCCGAAGAGTGCGCGGCGACCATCTCGGCCACGATCTGGTCCAGGTCGAGCCCCGCGGTGTCCACCAGCCGAGCGCCGGGCGGGCAGACCGCGAGCAGGGCGGGCGGCACCAGGCTGCCGGCGTAGAGGCACACTGGGCTGGCGGCGAGCAGGCGCTGGCCGCGTACCGTGATCAGGTCTTCGGCGCCGGGGCCCGCCCCGATGAAGTGGACCGTCACGCCTTGACCACCGACCAGGTCGTCACCGGCATCATCGAGCGCCATCCGGTGAAACCGCCGACCGGCGTGGCCCGTTGTACCGCCACTCTGGTCAGCGAACCGCCGAGCTTGCCGTGCCAGGCGGTCAGCACGGCTTCCGATTCGAGCGTGACCGCGTTGGCGACCAGCCGGCCGCCCGGCGACAGGGCGTCCAGGCAGGCTTCGACCAGGCCGTCGCCGGTGACGCCGCCGCCGATGAAGACCGCGTCGGGCGCGGGCAGGCCGGCCAGCGCGTCCGGCGCGCGGCCGCAGACCACCCGCAATCCGGGTACGCCGAGCGCGGCCGCGTTGGCGGTGATGGTCGCGACCCGGTCCAGAGCGGATTCGACGGCAACGGCCCGGCACGACGGGTGTGCGCGCATCCACTCGATGCCGATGCTGCCCGAGCCCGCGCCGACGTCCCACAGCAGTTCGCCGGGGACCGGCCCGAGCGTGGCCAGGGTGACCGCGCGAACCTCCCGCTTCGTCAGCTGACCATCCGAAATGTACGAATCATCGGAAAGGCCGAAGCCAACCGGTGTGGCCGGGCCGGAGCAGGAGATCGCGACCACGTGCAGCGGATCGACCACGCGAGCGTCCCAGTCGCCGGCCGCAAGCGTGACGATCTCCTCGGACTCGCCGCCCAGCTGCGACAAAACGGTCATCGAACTCTCTCCGAAACCGCGTTCGACCAGCACGCACGCCACCTCGGCAGGGGAGACCGCACCCAGCACGAGAATGCGCCGCCCCGGATTCAGCAGCCGATGCAGCGCGGTGACGGGGGTGGTGACCAGGCTCAGCACGTCGACGTCGGCCAGCGGCCAGCCCAGGCGCGCGGCCGCCAGCGACGCCGACGACGGATGCGGCAGCACGCGCAGCCGGGACGGCCCGACCAGCCGGGCCAGCGTCGCGCCGATCCCGTGGAACATCGGATCACCGCTGGCCAGCACGCAGACCCGCCGTCCACGATGCGCTTCGAGCAGGCCGGGCAGGGCGGGCAGCAGCGGCGACGGCCAGGCGACCCGGTCGCCCGGCACCGACAGGGGGAGCAGGTCCAGCTGGCGGCGGCTGCCCAGGATCACCTCGGCGGACGTGAGCGCGCTCTCACTCGTACGGGAAAGGTCGGTGAACGAGCCGGCGCCGATGCCGACCACCGTGAGCAGGTCGGGGTTGTCGGCGGTCACGTCAGGACGCTACCGCGACCGAGAACGAGGAACTTTCTCGGCCGATGGTTGAGCCATCGCGGCCGGGGCTGCGTACAACCAGCCGACGGCCCACCCGAAACAGGTCGTCACGCCGGCCGATGGGGGTCGACCGGCGCCGACAGACGACTTGCTGAGGGTGAGGACGAATGGCGCGGGCCTACAACGACACCGCAGACCAGCAGTTCCGTACCTTCGAGGACCAGCGTTACGCCCGGGAACAGCCGGTCGAGACCGCTCGCTACCTCGCGGAAGCGCGACCGTCGCCGGAACAGCCGGACAACTGGTGGCAGGACGACGCCTACCAGCGCAGTGACGTCGTGCTCGAATCGCACACCGACCCCACCGGCTGGAAGGCGCAGTCTCTCGCCCCGGCCATCGACGACCGCCCGCCGGCCGAGGCCACCTCCGGGAACCGCCTGCTCACGGTCCTGTTGTTCTTCGCCGGCCTGGGCACCAGCGTGTCCCTCTGGCTGTTCGAGACCGAGGCCGGCGACGTCAGCGACACGGCCTCGCTGATGATGGCGGTCGGCCGGATCACCGGGCTGATCGCCGGCTACCTGCTCTTCATCCAGCTCCTGATGATGAGCCGGGTGTCCTGGCTCGAGGAGTGGGTCGGCGCCCGCGACCTGCTGAAATGGCATCGGTGGCTGGGCACGTCACTGGTGGTCATGGTCCTGACCCACGCGGTCTTCATCATTTACGGGTACGCGCTGACGGCCGAAACCGGCGTCGTCGAGCAGGGCAAGACGATCATCACGTCGCTGCCGGACATGATCAGTGCCACCGTGGCCGCCGGCCTGCTCGTGCTGATCAGCCTGATTTCGATCCGGGGCATGAAGAACCTGCTGCCGTACGAGCTGTGGCACCTGATCCACCTGTCCGGTTACGCGGTCCTGCTGCTCGGCTACGGCCACCAGGTCGCGACCGGCGCCAACCTCAGCGGCCCGTACGCCAGCATCTGGTGGCCGGGGCTCGCCGCGCTGGTCATCGCCGCGCTGGTCTGGGGCCGCCTGATCGAGCCGGTCTGGCTCAACGTGCGGCACCGCTTCGAGGTGGCCGAGGTGGTCGCCGAGGGCTCGAACACGTTCTCCATCTACATCGACGGCAAGCGGCTCGAGCGGCTCCCCGCGCAGGCCGGCCAGTTCATGCGGTGGCGCTTCCTGACCGCGAACGGCTGGTGGCAGTCGCACCCGTTCTCGCTGTCCGCCGCGCCCAACCCCGAGTGGCTCCGGCTGACCATCACCGCGGTCGGCGGGCACACCGCCAAGCTGGCCGAGATGGAGCCCGGCACGCCGGTCTGGGCCGAGGGTCCCTTCGGTACGTTCACCGCCGAGCGGCGTACCCGTCGTCGTGCTCTGCTCATCGCCGGCGGCAGCGGCATCGCGCCGATCCGGGCGCTCCTCGAGGACATGCCGGCCGACACCATCGTGATCTACCGGGCCAGCCGGCCCGAGGAACTGGTGTTCCGCGCCGAGCTGGAGGACCTCGCCGAGCGCCGCGACGCGTGGGTCCGCTACATCGTCGGCTCCCGCAACGACCCCGGCCCGCGCCGCCTGTTCACCCCGAACGGCCTGCTCGGCCTCGTGCCCGACGTGAACCGCCGGGACGTCTACCTGTGCGGCCCGCCCGGCCTGGTCGACGCCGCCGTGGCGACGCTGCACGAACTCGAGGTGCCGGACAGCCAGATGCACCTCGACCCGTTCGAGTTCTGACCATCCCCGATCCCCTATCGACGGAGTTCTTCTGATGCGACGTAGCACCGCAGCAGCCGTGGGCACCCTGACCGGCGCCGCCCTCATCGTCGGGGTCCGGCTCAGCGTGCAGGCGCCAGAGGCGCCCGCGGCGTCCGCGCCCGTCGACGTGGCGGCGACCGAGCCCGCTGGGGACTCCGCCGGGGCGGCCGGCGCCGACAAGAAGAAGCCGGCCCCCGAGAAGTCGGATAAGAAGGAAGAAGAGGCTCCGCCGGCCGACGAGGGCAAGTTCAAGAACGGCACCTACGCGACCAAGGCGAAGTACGTCTACGGCACGATCGAGCTGTCCCTCAAGGTGACCGGCGGCAAGATTGCGACGGTGCAGGCCACGTACCCCACCGCGAACGACAGCGCCACGATCAACCCGCCGGCCATCGCGTCGCTCAAGGCCGCGACGCTCGAGGCGCAGAGCGCCGAGGTGGACGCGGTGTCCGGCGCGACGCTGACCAGCGAGGCCTACATCAAGGGCCTGCAGGCCGCGCTGGACCAGGCCGCGAAGTAGGCTCCCGGTCCGTGCGCCACGTCGAGCAGGTCATGGGTACGGCCGTGAGCATCGAGCTGGACTCCGCTGCTCTGCTGCCCGATGTCTGCGCGTGGCTGCATCTTGTCGATGCCCGCTTCAGCACCTACAAGCCGGATAGCGAGGTCAACCGCTTCCAGCGGCGTGAGCTGGCTCTGTCCGAGTTGTCGCCGGACATGCGGCATGTGCTGGACGCGTGCGCGGATCTGTGGAAGTCGACCGAGGGTTACTTCGACGCCTATGCGGCCGGGCCGCTCGACCCGTCGGGTTACGTGAAGGGCTGGTCGGTCGAGGTGGCGTCGGAGCGGCTGGCGGCGGCCGGGTCGACGCGGCACTACATCAACGCCGGCGGCGACATCCGGGTGCGCGGCGGGCCGTGGCGGATCGGCATCCGGCACCCGTGGGAGGCCGACAAGCTGGCCTGGGTGCTGTCCGTCTCGGATGGCGCGGTCGCCACGTCCGGCGTCTACGAGCGCGGGCAGCACGTGTGGAACCCGCGCACCCGGCAGCCGGCGTCGGGGTTGCGCTCGGTGACGGTGGTCGGGGCCGATCTGGCGGTCGCCGACGCGTACGCGACGACCGCTCTCGCGATGGGCGAAAACGGCATCGACTGGCTCGCCAAGCTGGTCGCAGACGGTTATGAGTCCGCGGTAGTGACCGACGACGGCCGGGCGTTCACCTCACCCGGCCTGCCCATCGGTTGACCGATCGGTTTATCGCATTTGTCCCTATGGCGGCCCGTCGTAGGCGTTGTTGCTCCGCCGCGGCGCTTACCTTGACGGTGTGAAGCGAAATGTAATTATTGCTGCTTTCGCCCTGGTCAGCCTGGGTGGGTGCTCGTCCACGGATCTCGCCGAATGGGAGTCTGCTCCGGCGTCGGAGACCAGTGGTTTGCCGGCATCCTCCCCGATCCTTGCCACGCCTGGCATCCCGCTCCCGCCGGCGGCTGTCGGGCTGGCCCCGGACGGCCGTCTCGTCACCGGAAGCCGGGTCCCGGACGGCCGCTCGTTCACCGGCGGACTGGCTCCGGACGGCCACCAGGTGATCGAACGCGCCGGCCGGCCGGCGCTGACCCTGGCCGGGACCGTCACGCCGGCCGTGCGCCCCGGGGTGGTGGATTCCGGTGCCGGTCTCGGCCTTCCGGGGCTCGAGGCGCCGCCCGACCCCACCCCGACGTCCGCCCCCGACCCCGGTCCCGTCCTCACCGACCCCGACCCCGTTGTCGCTGATCCCGACCCCGATCCCGTCATCGTCGCCGATCCCGATCCGGTCGTTGCCGATCCCGATCCGGTTGTGGAGCCCGAGCCCGAGCCCGATCCCGTCGTGGAATCCGATCCCGTCGTCGCCCCCGAGCCCGACCTCCCGAGTGCTGCTCCGACACCGTCCAGTTGAACCGGAAGGTGCCGCTGAACGGCCGTTCCCGGTCACCGTCGAACCGACCACTCGCACTCGTCCCCGGTCCGCGAGTCCCGCACCTTGATCGTCCCGTTCGTGCTTAGAAATCCGCGAAGACGTAGGGCATCTCGCGGGGGAACATCGACCGCAGCGGCTCGACGGCGCTCGGGTCGATCTCGCCGAGCCCGCGGGTGATCACCTCGACCGGATCCAGCACGCCGTAGACCAGCCCGCTGAGGCCCGCCGCGGTCAGCTTTGCTGCGGGGTTCTTTCCGCCGCTGATTCTCATCCGGCCGGCGTCGCTCTCCAGCTCATGCACGCCACCGATGAACTCGTCGTCGACCACTTCGATGGTTACCCTGCCCGGCCCGGTGCGGATGCCGTCCAGCCCGCCGAGGTCGAGGATGCGGGCCATCGGGGCGTTGAACCGGGGCGAGCCCACCAGGCCCTGGGTGGTCACCTCCATGTCGACGCCCCACAACTCCGGCACCTCGTCCACGCCGACCTTGACCTCGACCCGGCTGACCTGGTCGACGTGCCCGCCGAAGAACTGCAGCAGCAGCGCCCGCCCGAGCGGCCCGGTGGTCAGCAGATCCTGCCCGAGCAGCGTCCCGCCGAACCGATCGATCCGATACCGGATGGCGCCGACCACCTCACCCTCCACCCGAGCGACCGCGACCAGCAGCTCGTCCGTGGCGTATTCAGCGGTCCTCACGTCGTCATAGACCGCGAACCCGTGGCGTTCGCCCGCCAGGCGCCGGCTGAGGGCATCCCAGGCCCCGAAGCCGTCGCGCATGGACACGCTCTCCACCTCGCCCGGAAGTTCCCGCCGGCCGATCCCCTCCGGGGCGAACGAGACCCGGCGAGCCCGGATGAGCCCCACATAACCGAACCGGGCGTAGAACGAAGGCCGGAAGGGATAGAGCACGCTGACCGGACACCCCTGGTCCCGCATCTGCCGCAGAAGCTGGTTGAGCAGTGCCCGCACATACCCCCGCCGCCGACTGGCCGGATGCGAAGCAACAGAGGCAACCCCAGCCATGTCGACGAGCAGGCCACGAACGTTCTGCCGCATCGGAAAGGCGGCCACACAGGCCCTGACCTGCCCCCCTTCCTCAGCGATGAGGCTGGTAGAGGTCTCGTAGTAGCGCATCCGCCCCCGATAGCGCTCGCGCATCTCCTCGAGCGGCCCGGTGGGTTCAAACGCATAGGCTTGCAGCGGAAACATGGTTTCCGGCCGCTCGGCAGCACCAACCTGACGGATCTCCATCCCCCCATCCTCACCCGGGCCCCTGCACCGGCGCAGGCCCGTCGATCTCCAAGCTCACCCCACGCCGGCCCCCGTCCGGCCCACTTGCCGGGCCCGCTTGTGGATCTCCCGCCGCCGGCCTCTTATCTCACGCTGCCCCTCGCCGGTCCAGCCCGTTGATCTCCAGGCGCGGCCTCGTCTGCCTAGCTCAGCTCGATCGCCGGCTCCGGCCTGTAGATCTTCGCGCCTGCCCTTGCTGGCCTCGCCTGACGCTTTGCCGACGTTGGCCCCTGGATCTCCATGCCCTGTCATACCGACTCGCCCAGGGGTACCCCGGTTTGGCAAGGCGCGAGGGGACCAAGTACAGTTCCTATCCGTCGCCGGGGAAAGTTTTCCGGGGGCAAGCGGACGTAGCGCAGCTGGTAGCGCATCACCTTGCCAAGGTGAGGGTCGCGGGTTCGAATCCCGTCGTCCGCTCGGAGTGGCCGCCACAGGTTACGTGCGGGGCCGGCTCGGTGGAGTGGCCGAGAGGCGAGGCAACGGCCTGCAAAGCCGTCTACACGGGTTCAAATCCCGTCTCCACCTCGGCAAGACCCTTGGCACGGGCGATTGGCGCAGCGGGAGCGCGCTTCCTTGACACGGAAGAGGTCACTGGTTCGATCCCAGTATCGCCCACCAGCTCAGAGGCCATGTCCGACCCCGGACATGGCCCCTTTTTGTAGCTGGGTGACTAACTGGGTGACTAAGCCTGATCGGCGAGGTTGGCCGGGAAGATCCGGTCCATAGCCGCAGCGCCCTTGAGCAGGACGGGCCGCAGTTGATGCCGGTACACCCGTTCGGTGACCGAGGTGCCCGAGTGGCCGCACAGGTCGGCGATGTCGTTGATCGAGACGCCGTCGTCGGAGAGCAGCGAGACGAAGCTGTGCCGAAGATCGCGGGGCGACCAGCCGGACGGATTCAGTCCGGCAGCTTTGATGATGCGTCGGAAGGCCCGCCGGACGTTTGCGGCGTCAAGCGCGGTACCGGTCAGTGATGCGAAGACGAGGCCGAGATCGTGCCAGTCGTTGCCGGCCTTCTGGCGGTCCTCGTCTTGAAACGCCTTGTGAGCTCGCAGGGCCACGACACCGCGTGACGGGATGGCGAGAGTGCGGCGGGACTTGCGTGTCTTGGTGTCGCCCGACTCGCGGACGGAGACCCACACCTGGATCGAGGGTGGGATGGGATCGTCAGCTTCCGGCTTGCCCTCCAGGTCGACGAGGGACCAGGTGAGGGCGCGGAGTTCCTCGGTGCGTGCACCGGTCAGCAGGGACAGCACGACATATGCGTAGAGGCGGCTGTCTTCGGCTGCTGCGAGAACTGCTTTGGCGGCTTCCAGCGTGAGCGACTTGGACGGACGTCCGGGGAGTCCGGTCGGCACCTCGCAGAGGGCGGCCACGTTCTTCTTGACCTTGTCGCGGGCGACAGCGCGGTCAACTGCCCTATTGAGGCATTCGTGGATTCGTTGCACAGTGCTTGTGCTGAGAATTTTGGCGAGGCTTAGTAGCCATTTGTCGACTTCCGTGGCGCTGAGTTCGCGAAGCTTGCGCGCGCCAAGCCCGGCAATGATGTGTCGGCAGAGGTATCGGTTCTTCTCGACGGTGTTTCGTGATCGGCCGGATAGTCCGTAAGCGAGCCAATCCTCAACGGCTTGCGTGACTGTAAATCCGGTCTGGCTTTGTGAAAGGCCATCCTCGTATTCGCGGACCTTCTCGCGGAGAGATTTGTTGGCCGCGGTCTTACTCTTTCCCGTTCCTTTTCGGACGATGCGTTTACCGGCAGGGGTGTAGCCGACGGTGGCTGTGGCGATCCAGCGTTGACGCTGCTCGTCCCAGTACAGGCCGCCGTCTCCCCGGCTGCGGCGTTCGGTCATGCAGCGGTTCTCCCTTCGCTTTCGTGTTCGAGGAGGGTGACGTACGCGTCGATAGCGCTGGCGGGTACCAGCCTGGTTCGCCCCTCCTTGACAGTGTGTAGACGGCCGGATCGGATCAGCTCATAGATGACCGACCGGCTGAGGCTCAACATTCGCATTGCCTCGGGAATGCGGTAGAGAGCCTTCGGGGTGGTGTTGTCCAACAGCATTACCTTTCTCTAGTCACTATGCAATCTTCAAAGAACGAATGGGAGCCTGCCCGGCTTCGTGCGCGAGTTCTTCTCGTCCGGCTTCGTGTCGAGCCCGCGCCATGGCGGCGGCGGTGTTGGCGAGCATGGCGTCGCCGTTGTTGTGCCAGCCGACTCCCGCAAAGGTGAGAGTCCCGACGATGAGGGTCGTTTCCTCGCCTTGGTGATCGAACGCGCGCACGGTGCCGGTGTCGGGATCGACGGGGTTTTCGGTACGGCGGAAGTTGATGCGGGTTTCGCGGAGGGTGGCGAAGCGGACGACACGGCGACGGGTTTTGGTGAGGAAGTGTCCGGCGAAGCCGAAGCGGTGAGCCCATCGGCGGAGCCGGGTGTAGGGACTGGTGGCCGCGTCGCTGCCGGCCGGTTTGGTGTCAAGGCTGGCTTGACGCTCGGCGACGCAGACGGGGCAGGCCCGGTAGCGGGTGTGCGTGCCGCAGTCTGGGCAGTCCCAGGGCTCAACGAAGGGTCCACCGAGGGGGGCGACGTAGGCGCGGTGGGCGCGTAGCCCTTCATCTCGGTGGGTGCTGTGATTGGCGGGATCGCGGCCGAGACGCCAGCACGCGGCGAGGAGCCGGGCGATGTGGTCGCCGCCGGGGTGGGCCAGGCCGCCGATGCTGTCGTCGTCGAGGCGGGTGGAGGAGAAACCGGTGGCCTCGGTGCTCTTGGTGGTGTACTTCGCGAGGTAGCCGGCCTTTTGGGAGGCGACCTGTTCGGCGACGAGTTCGTCGGTGATGCCGCCGTCGCCTGACAGGGTCAGGGGTTGCGCGTCGAAACCCTTGTCGGGGTCGCCCCAGCGGATGTCCCAGCCTTGCGGCCGGTCGGGGTGTGCCGGGGTGGTGAAGGCTTCTTTGCGGACGGCGTGGTCGAACGCGGCGATGACGTCGTCGACGTCCAGGCCGGGTGGTGGGATGAGCACGGCGTCGGGGTCGGTGGGGTGGACGCCGTCGAGGCGGACCAGGGCGTGGAAGTGCACGACGGCCCGGCGTTGCATCTCGGCGGCCTTGCCGTGGGTGAGCTGGGCTGGCGGGACCATCCGGACCCGCCCGGTGAGCGACATCTTTGGGACGCGGGGGATGCCGCGGGTTTTGCAGAGCCGGGCGAGGTAGCGGTCGGCGGTCTGTTTGGTGCGGTGCCACAGTTCGGTGGAGAACAGGTTCCAGACGACGTGGTGGTCGTGGTCGTAGCAGTCCAGGCACAGCGGTCGGCCGAGGGCGGGGTCGTCGGTGGTGTGCCGGGCCCAGCAGACGACCGGCTGCTCGTGGGGGCACAGGCCGGGGGTGTCGCGGCGAGCGTGGCAGGGGTCGGGGCGGCAGTCGCACCGGCGCCGGTGCGTGCAGGTGTGTTTGCGCACGTTGCGGGTGTGGACGGTCCCGAAGCTGGGGGCGGTGAAGGTGAGGAATGCACCCGGGTGTTTGGTGACGGTGGCGGGGATGCCTTTGCCGCCGATCAGCATCGAGTGCAGGATCTGGTAGGCGTCGCGCTGGTAGGTGCGGGCGCAGGACGGGCAGACCGAGGCGAGCCGGGTGCCGCAGGCTTTGTAGATGGCGGCGTCGGGGAGCTGGTCGGTGTGCCGGGAGTCGAGCAGGGTCCCGGCCGGGCTGTAGGTGTCGAGGGTGCCGGACAGGCGGACCGGGCGGGTGCAGCCGGAGGCGGCTTGCACGTGGGTTAGCCAGTCGTCGTAGTCCGGGCGTAAGGCGCGAGCGAGGGCTTGCCCGGCGGCGGACGAGGCGGCGAACGGGGGCATCCAGTCGGGTTCGGCGTTCGAGCTCGTGCCCCGGGCATGGTGCTCCCGGGGTACGAGATCCAGCGTCGAACTCATGGGTTAGGCAGCGTTCCGGTTGGCGGTGTGCTGCGGCTTGTGCCAGGGCTGGCAGAGCAGGTGGACGCCGTGGTCGGCGAGGATCGCGGCGAGTGGCTGCTTGCAGATCCGGCAGGACCGGGCGGCGTGCCTGGCCGGGGTCGGCTGGGTGGCCGGTTGACGGGTGATGGTGAGGGGCAGGGTAAAGGTCACCGCGTGTTCGATGACGGTGATGCGGCAGGCCGGGCACCGCTGTTCGCGGGGTACGTGGCGTCCGCAGGCGATGACGGCGGTGTTGTCTCCGGATCGGATGGTGATCGGGTTCCGGCAGGGGCCGCCGGGTGCGACGGCGACGATGGTGCGCCGGGTGTCGTAGGGGTGCGGCTCGGCAGGGTTGGCCGGGCAGATGTGGGTGTAGTGGTGGACGTCGACCTGGATGGCGGTCATCGGACACCGCCGAGGGCGGGTGTGTGGCCGTTGATCCGGGCCGGGGCCGGGTTGTCGATCGTGGCCAGAAGTTGCGCGGCGAGCGCGGGGCTGGTGTTGAGCCGGACGGCGAGCTGGTCGGCGGTGATGGGCTCGGTGGCGGTTTGCCGGTGCTGCACGGTGATCATGCGGGCGGCCGACACGAGCCGGGCCGGGACGTCGGAGGTCGGGTGACCGTCGGTGGTGGCCGGCGTTGCGGTAAGCACGGGTGTGAGCGGCGCGACCGGGTTGCTCGTGTCCGAGTTGTTGGCAGTGGTTGTGTTTGCCAGGGTCGCCGCGCTGCTGGCCTTGATTTTGTTGACGGCGGCGAGAAGTTCCGCGGCTTGTTTCTCGATGGCGGTGAAGTCCGGGCGGATTCGTCCGGCGACGAGTTCAACGCCGATCACGAGGACGACGACCAGGGCGAAGACCATGCGCAATCCGAGGTCGCCAGGGGCGGCGAAATTGACGGTGGACGAGAGCAGGGCTGCGCCGATGAACACGACCATTGCGGCGCGTTTGGCGTCCCTGGCGATGCCGTGGGTGCGGACGACGATAAGCATGGACACCATCGCGGTGTCGAAGATCGCCGGTGGCAGGTAGGCGAAGAGGCCAGCGCCTTTGCCCGCGAGGTAGTGGGCTTGGTGCAGGTAGCTGGTGACGAGCGCGAGAATGAGGGTGGCCCGGTTGTAGCGCTTGACGCTGTTGATGGCTTTGAGCATGTTCGGCACCGCGCTTTTGGCGTACTCGGTGGCGAACTGTTCGGTGAGATTGTTGGTCATCGGAGGCCTCCGTCGTTGGTGAGCGGGAGGACGGCGGTGATGCCGTTGCATTGCGAGCACCAGACTGCGGCGTAGCCGTCGCCGAGCATCTCGTTGATGCGGTCGTCGAGGGTTTCCCACTCGGCCGGGAACAGTGAGGTATCACCGCATTCGCCGCACCAGGTCTGGGTGGGGCAGAGACGCAGGACGGGCCCGAGTTCGGGGTGGATGCCGACGGGAGTCATGCCGTCGACGCACCACAGGCAGTGCGGTGCGGTTTCCGCGTCGTGCCTGTCGAAAAGACTCATCGGGGGCCTCCGGGTTCGCAGATCAGGCAGGCGCCGGTGGAGCGTGGGATGTAGTAAGGCCGGGTGGTGCCGCAGTGGCGGCAGGTGCGGCGGGCGAGGAGCATCTTGGCGATTACGGCCATTTGGGCCGGGGTGGCGACGCGCTTGGGTGCGGCGAGGTCGCGGCGGTAGAGGTGCGCGATGCGGATCTGTCGGCGGTGCCGCCACAGGATTTGCGCGACGGGGTCGTATCCGTTGGGGCACAGGCCTTCTGCCCGCAGTTGACGGCGAGTGGCCAGGTTGTCGGGGGCGTAGCGAAACGGGAAGGTCGGGAAGCCGTAGCGGCTGCCGGTGGGGTCGTAGAACTCGACGCGGATGCCGGTGCGCTGGCCGAGCGCTTCGAGGAACTCGTTGCTCAGGGCCGATGCGGTCATTGGTCGTCGCCTCCCCAGCGTTGTTGGGCTGCTTGGCGGCTGATGCCGAGGCGTTGGCCGATTTCGGCCCAGGAGTAGCCGTGGCCGCGAAGGCCGATGACGGCTTCGCCGATGGCGTCGTCGAGCAGGGAGGACAGTCCGACCATGTCGGTGAGGGCTTCGACGTCGCCGGTGGCGACGCGCTTGGCGTAGGCGCGGATGATGCGCCGGACGAAGGCGGCGTATTCGTCGTTCTCGACGACGTCGCGGCGGCGTGGCTTGGGTGGCCGGCTGTCGCCGGATGAGTGGAGTGTCAAGGCTTGGTTGACGTAGGACAGGCTCACCGGGCACCGCCGGTGGGGTGTGCACGGTCGTAGTCGTTTGCGGCGTCGTTGAGCGCCTCGATGACTTCGGTGACGGTGCGGCCTTGGTCGTCGTTCCAGTCGCCGATGACGTCGATCGAGCTGATCGTGTATGCCTCGGAGGGGTCGGGTCCGCCGTTGAGGAAGTCGGCGAGGATCCGCATGGCTCGCATGGCGGCGGCGATCTCGGGGTCTTCTTCGTCCTCGGTGAAGAACGTGTCGGTGACGCATCGGCCGCATGCGGCGGTGAGGATTGCGCCGGAGGCGCAGGCGGGCATGAACGGGCCATCGGTGTTGTCGAGGTACTCGAAGAACTGGCCTTTGGTCCAGCCGTGGTTGGTGAGGTAGAGGGCGGCACCGCGGAGCAGCTCAGGCGGTGTCATGGCGGTGTCGTTGTCGGAAATGGGCAGCGTGTGGGTAGCCTTCACGGCAGCCACGTCCTTTCTTCGGATGGGCGTTCGGTGAGGGACAGGACCGGTCGTTGCTGCCAGGCGTGGGCCGGTCCTGTCGTCCATTGGGTCTATGCAGTTGTGGTGTGGGCTCTTTGTTTCAGCAGCCGGGGCAGTGCCGACGGCCGGAGGAGCTGCGGCGTGCCGCGAGGGCGGCGAGGATGGCCACCAGGGCCAGGACGCCGAGGATCAGACCGGCGTGTGTGGTGACGAGTTCGACCAGCTGGCCGAGCAGGTGAGCGGCTGCGGCGAGCAGCCCGGCGAGCGCGCCGGAGACGGCCAAGGCGATGGCGGCGACGCGGGTGTGACGGGGCCGTGGTGGCACCGGTGTGCCGAGGGTGGAGGCGAGCGGTCGGCCGGCAGGCCGGTATCCGTTCGGGAACGGCGTTGGCGCGGTGTCGTGGATGACGTTGCGCAGGCGCAGCTTGACTGCGGCGTCGGCGGGTCCGATGGTTTGGGGCGCGGTGGCGTGCACCAGGGTGCCGTTGTCGACGTGCAGGGCGATCAGTGCTTGCAGGTCGGTGAGCGGTCCGGTGATGTAGAAGTCGCGGGCGTCGCCGTGGGCGCCGACGATCCGGGATTTGATGGGTGTGGGTCGGGTGTTCATGCGGCCATCTCCCATTGGTTGGTGGTGGGTGGTGCGGGGGTGGTGATGCCGGACGGGCGTCGCATCCAGGCGGCGTAGTCGGCGATGGCGTAGATGTCCTCGTCGGACAGCCAGGCGGCTTTGATCCGGCGGGGGATTCCGCCTTCGGCGAGGAGCCAGGCGGCTCCCCGGTTGTCGGGGTCGATGTCGGTGGCGGAGTAGCCGAGGTCGGCCCAGCCCTGGCCGAGGATCACGTCCGATGAACCGTTGGTGGTGCAGCGGAACGCGCACCGGTAGCCGAACAGGTCCCGCAGGCTGGCGGGGATGATGTCCCAGGAGGTGCGCTGCGTGGCAGCGATGACGGGCATGCCGCAGGCGCGGCCGAGGGAGACGAGCCCGCGAAGCAGGCCTTCGAATTCCTCTTGCTTGGCTTTGTTGCCGAGCACGGTGGAGAACATGGCGAGTTCGTCGATGATGGTGACGATCACGCTGAGCTGGTCCTCGCGGCGGACTTTGCGCCGGCGCTGCGAGAGGATCCACAGGTAGCGGTTACGGGCGACGGTCAGTAGCCGTTGCAGGACGCTGATAGCGGCGTCGATGTCGTCGCCGATGAACGCATCAGCGCACTGGCGGTAAGGGCCGAGTTCTACGTACTTGGCGTCGAGGAGCACAAGGCGGGTGTTGTCCGACAGGGCCGCCGTCGATGCGGCGAGGTTGACGAGTCCGGATTTGCCGCCGCCGGGTTCTCCGGCGATCAGCAGGTTGCGATAGACGGTGTCGAGCGTTACGTGCTCGCCGAATTCGTTGATGCCAATGAACATGGGATCGAACATCGACATGCCAGGGCCGACAGGCACGCGATCGGTGCCCGGCGGTGAGAGGGCGTTGACGGTCATGGAAGTGGCCTCCAGTAGGCGATAAGCTGCGGAGACCGACGCGGAGGACGCTGGTTGTTGGAGGCCGGTGCGGCCTTCGCGTCGGTTCCGTTCTAGGCAGCGGTGGGTGTGGTGATGGGATCCCAGCCCGCGTTGACTCGCTTCATGCGGCGGCGTTGCGCCTCCTGCACGTAGAGGTTCGCGTTGTAGGTGCAGGTCGAGGCGAGCGTCAGGAGCTGGTGACGCTGGTGGTCGGTGTATCCGTCTCCGGCTGTGCCGGTGGCGTGGTCGTAGCCGTCCTCGAGGAACAGCCGCATCAGCGTTTGCGCCGCGACCATCAGGTCAGCGGCGGTGTGCAGTAGATGCGCAACGAGCTCGCGGTTGCCGCGCAAATAGGCGAGTCGCCACAGGTCGGCGTGGTCGGTGACCTCGCGTGGGGACAGGCAGCCGAGGTGTTCGGGTTGGTTGTAGGGAGACAGGTCGAGGCTCACGGAGTTACCTCTCCTTCAATCGGCGGGGACGCAGGTGTGCTCGCGCTGCGAGCCATGGCAGCCGCAATCGAGGTAGCCGCCGACGTCGAGTACCGGGACGTCGATCGGGCCGATGTCGCATTGGCCTTTGATGAGGTCGGACGAGTTGTGGTCGCGTACGTCCACACCGCGATTGCGTGGACAGGACAGGTCGTCCGGCCGCCCTGGTGCGTTGGAGTCGAGGCTCATGGCGTGATGTCCTCTCAGTCCCAGGGGTCGTCGTCGTAGGTGCCAGCGGTCGCCGTAGCGGTGGCCGGCTTTCTGCCGTTAGCCGCGTTGACGGGCTTGGCGGTGGGGGTGGGTTCGGCCGGGACGTCGGGCAGGTCCAGGGCCGTGGGTAGCTCAGCCGTCGAGACGGATGCCGGGATGTCGTCGTCGGTGTCGACCAGGCTGGGCAGCGTGGAGTTGACCTTCGCGTCAAGCACCTCGCGGCGTTTGATGTCGAACCGCAGATAGGCGGCTTTCCTGCTCTGGCTGGCGAGTTCGACCAGGGCGGAGGTGGCGTGGCAGGTGACCGCGATCTCGTCGAGGCGGTCCTGCAATTTCTTCAGGGACAGTCCGGGCCGCAGGTAGACCCAGACGCGTTCGCCGACCGGGGTAGGGCGTGCCCACAGGATCAGCGGGAGGCTGCCGGACTTGTTGGCGATGATGAATTGGGAGAAGCACACCCGCAGGCGGTGCCGGACGATGGCGCACCAGGCGAGTGCGACGACGCGGCGGCGGATGGCCGGCACTGCGGCCGGGACGCCTACCAGGGGTGCCAGGATGGCGAGGGTGACCACGGCCGGGGTGGCGTTCGCAAGCGCGATCCACCCGTAGGTGAGGCCGATCCCTGCGGTGATCTCGAACGACCACCACCAGAGCAGGCGCAGGACCGGCCAGATGCGTACGAGCGTCCACACCAGGCTGCCGCTGACAGCGGCGATCGGGGCGGCGAGCAGGAACGCGAGGACCGGGTGCGTGTGGTCGGAGGCGACCGTCATGGCGAGTACGCCGACGACGATCGCGGTGATGATGAAGGCGAGCCGGGCGTTACGCGCGGAGGAGCGCTGCACCTTCAGCTCGATGACGGGAACGGTGCCGGAGCTTCTGCCGAGACCGAACGCTCGGGTAGATTTGGACACGACTTGTCCTCCCTGCGAGGGGTTGGGTGGGTTGGGAAGGCGTGGGGCCGGAAGGTTGGTAGCCGGTACCGGCCCTACGCGTTAACCGCGAGTTCAGGGGACTTCGTCGGGAAAGAAAGCAACGCCGGTGCGCGTGCCGTACTCGTAACGCATTCCAGCAGCTTCTTCGCGAGCCCTGTACCATTCGTCGACAGTGCGATTCCACCTATCCCGGATCTCGCTGTCGCCGGGGTGACGCTCAACTTGGTCGGTCTCGTGCCGCATCCGCTCGGTAATCCGGATAACGGCGGCGTGTGCCTCTCGCACGTTTTCGATTGTCACGTCCGTGTTGATAACCTTGGGATTGTTCGTCATCGTGACCACTTCCATTCAGGTGGGGTCCAATTCGTGCTGCTAAGAGCACCGATGAACAAGGCGGTAACCCACGGGTTGGGAAGGTGGGGTCGGAAGGTTGGTAGCCGGGTAGCGGCCCTACGCACTTATCTCGGAGGAACTATCTGTTGCCGAGTCGGTTGAGTCCGGCCGCAATGAGCTGTTTCATGAGCTGCGTCGCGTAATTCTGACCCGCCACAATCCGGATCATGTCGATCGTCCTGGCGGCGGAGTCTCCGTCCTTACGGGAGATGTCGTCTTGGAGTTGGCTCAACAAGTTGACGAGGGCAGCCTCGTTCATGGCGTGAGTCCTTTCCGGGAGGCATTCAGAGCCAGGCGATAAGCAGCGCTGCCGCCCAGAGGCAGCCGTAGTGCAGGGCTTGATCGGCGAGGTGCATGCCGCAGATCGGCGACATGCGGTCCGCGAACGCGGCGGAGCCGGTGTGCTGGAGGATCCAGCGGACCGGCCAGCGCCGGTCGAGGAAGGCGTGCGTGAAGGCGGAGAAGCCGAGACCGGCGATCAGGCCGGTGACCGTGAGCGGCACGTCGAGGGTGACGGCCGTGACGATCAGCATCACCAGCGCGGTGGCGTGGTAGGTCCCGACGTGGATCAGGAGGTGACGCCAGCCGTTCAGACCGGGTGCGGCTTTGGCGTTGGCGTCGGTATCGGTCTGCACGATGTGGTCCGCGAGCTGGTGTGCGGCCACGAGAGTCGCCATCGCGACGGCGAAGACGAGAGCTGAAGTGGACATGGTCAACCGCCCCCTATTGGGGTTGATGGGTTGGGAAGGCGGCGAGGCCGGCAGGAATCGGTAGCCGGTACCGGCCCCGCGCCACACTTCGGAATTGCTACGGCCAATTGGTGGCCGGGTGGTCCAGGACGCTGGCAAGACCAGCGATGGTTCCTGGGCCGTCACAGGTGAATCAGTTGGAGAATGCGACCGCGAAGGGGTCGAAGGGTTTGCCACGGACACTGTGGCTTGGGTGTTCCGGTGTTGCTGGAAGTGCTACTTGCTCGCCGAGGTACTCGTCAGGGGCTTCAGCGACGCCGCGCGGAACGCCGTGCCGTTACGACCGTTGGTAGCCCATGCCTTGGCCTCCAGCGCCTCGACAGCGACGAACTGACCAACCTCCACCGACGGAATCTCTCCTACCGTGGTGACGTTGATGACTTCGCCGCCCGTCTCGTCGAGCGCGACGACCTGGGTCTGCCACATCGGACGGCCCGTTCCTCTCTCGGACCGCTGGTTGCCCTTCTCGTCCACCTTCGGCTGAGCCTTCTTCGCCACCGTGAACGTGATGCCGGTGGTGTCCACGTAGATCTTCACGAGGGTTCCTCCCTGATAGTGAGCTCGCCCTTCTGGACGACTTCTCTGGAACTGAATCCATCGTCGCTAAGTTCGGAGTCCGTCTCGACTCCGTCTATGTGACACGTCGAATCCTCTGAATATCGGCATGTCTCTTCTATGTCTCTCCGCTGTAGACTCGACGTGTTTCCACACTCGCTACCGAAAGGCCGAACCGTGACGTCGGCGCCTGTGCTGCTGAAGACGCTTCTCCGCGAGCGTCACTGGCAGACCTACCGCACTTTCTGCAACGAGTACGACAAAGCTGCGCGCAACATCGATCAGAGGTTGGTGGGCACTTGGCCGAGCCGGGCCCAGTTGCATCGCTGGCTATCTGGCACCTTGAAAGGCCTGCCATACCCGGATCACTGTCGAATCCTGGAAGGGATGTTCCCAGGGCATTCGGCAGAGGCACTGTTCTCTACAGTCAGCAGCTCGGCTGACGTTCCGCCTGGGTCCGACGCAGCGAAGGTGTTTTCGACAGTGGCAGATAGTCTCGCTGCTTCGGAGAGGAGTCAGGCCGCCGACTGGGACATCGCCGCGAGCCTGTCAAACGCTGCCGCCGGCCCCGACGACGGTCCTTTGCCTGTGCGCATGACGGAACACAGTGCCGGCGTCGAGCCGTTCGCACTGGAAATCGGGCAGAAGCTGCTTGAGTTGCAGAAAGTCTTGCGACTGTCAGCCGAGGAGGTCCGACTGCTTGCCGGTCTCTCCGGCAACGTCGTCGAGCTGTCTGTCAGCCTTGAGATGGAAATTGACGGTGAGGGACGGGCACGGCTCGCATATCGTCATGACCTCCTCAACCTGACAAGTAAGCCAATCACCCGCCTTCCGCGCGAATTGTGGTTTGTCTACACTGACGGCCCGCTCGTCATCGAGCCCATTTCTGACGGACGACGACGCGTAGCAATACAGCGCGTCCACGACACTCCGACACTTTCAAAGTTCGCCTGCCAAATTTCCCCAGCCATCCAGCCAGGCGAGACAGGGGTTGTCGGATACGAATGCACAGGCGGGCTCTTCAAGGAACTTCTCTACTGGCGGCAATCCATTCAGCGGTATACCCGCCACTTCACGATCAGGCTTCGTCATCAGAAAGCCGGTGCCCTGACCAGTTGTTCAGCCGTGGAAGAACACCCTGACGGCTCCGAGACGTTCGCAGCGGAAGACCTGTTGTGGGACTACGAGGGCGATGACATCGTAATCACCATGGCCCGTGACTACCTGCGCCCGAACCAGTGTGTGACGCTCAGATGGGACGTCCAGCGTGCGGCTGCGTGATGAAGTGGAAGCTGCTGTCCGCTCGTGGGATGCCTACGAGCGCAACCGCGGCTCGGTGCCGGTCATCGACTACGACTGCCACCCGCTGACTGAGCCGGTTGAGGCCGCTCACAGCAGGCTCGAAGTGTTGCAACGCCTGCAAGCACTGGACGTTGACACCGGAGACGCGGCCGGTGAAGAACGTGTCCGCGCTCGGCTCAGCGGCGACATCGCATACCTGCGTGCCCTACTGGGTGAGCGTGCACCGCTTAAGGACTACATCAGACGCACGCAAGGCTGCCTGTCCGAGAGTTGGTCCTCGGACTACGTGGCTTCGCGGGCGGAACTAGCGCGAGCCGCCGTCGAGGCGGTGGGTGTTCGGTGGGGTGCCAACACCCTGACGGAGCTCGCGTCACGCGAGGGCCGGCTCACGGTTGAGCAAGCGCCAGACGCCATCCGACGGGCAGCTACGGACCTTGAACCAGTCGTGCGGAAGCTAACTGGCACAGACGCACCGTTCAACCTCAACATCGAGTCCGCGAACATCGACGCCTACTGGGCCTACTGGTTGGACGGCAGCGGCTCCAATGCCCGACTTCGGCTCAATCTCCGACGAGCACAGTTCACCGAGGTTCAGGCGCGGGTCTTTGCACTGCACGAGGTGCTCGGGCACGCTCTCAAAGGAGCAAGCTATTCAGCGCGATGCAGCGAAGCCGATGTGCCATGGGTGAGACTTCTTTCCGTACACGCTCCACAGCAGGTCCTCATGGAGGGCCTGGCCCAGGCGCTGCCCATGTTCGTCGTGCCGGACGACGACGAGGTGATTGCCAGAACTCGGCTGGCACACTTCGGCCAGCTGGTGATGGGCGAGCTGCATCAAGCGATCAATGACGGTGCTTCGATTGAGCACTGTGTGCAGTTCGCGCGTTCCTGGGTGCCTTACTGGACTGACGAGTCAGTAGGCGACATCCTGCATGACCGTTCGGTCAACCCACAGCTGAGAAGCTACTTGTGGTCCTACGCAGCTGGCATCGATTGGTTCGTCAATCTTGCCGAAGCCGGGGGAGCAGCCGCAGCCGAATTGCTGAGGGCGGCGTACAGGGATCCGCTCACGCCGACGGACCTAGAAGCTATCTGGCCCGATGGCCCGAAGGTCGGCGGAGGGCTGTAGCCCTCCGTGCTTGCAACCCTCGCATAGCTTCCTCCAGGGTAGCCGCGCGGTCCAGGACGTCCCGCAACCCCACGGCAGGGAGATCGACATGGAGCGCATCGATCAGCTGGGCATATTTTGGCTCGCTCAGGATCCCGACGACACCCTGTCTGGCCGGCTCATCTTCGACCCAGCCGATCACGCAGTACAGCTGACACTTATTGGTGCCTTCAATGCAGAATCGGAGGACGGGTCGGATCTGCGCATCTTCGGCTGGATCGGCTCGGATCCGATTACGATCGAGAACGCATATCACGCTGGGAGAAATGAGCGGGTACCCGGCCTGTCCGAGAGTCTGTACAGGGCCAATGGGCTACTTAGAGGTCATCATCTGCAAGATGGTCAACTCTACTTTAGGTCGGCTCGCTTTGTCTTGGCTGACTTGGATACTTGGCTAGGAGCCAACGATACCAAGTCCGACCGCGTCACAGACGACAGCGGAAAAATCGTTTACAAAATTGACTACGCGTTGCCAGGAGCCAACCTGGCTAGATTCTCACGCGGCACCGTATCCATGGTTTTTGGTGCAACATTTGAAAAAGGGCCGGGCGGAGGAGTCGCCATCAAGCAAAACTCAGCCGTCCGTATCGACTACGACAATGACCAAACCTTTAGCGTCATACGAAGAGACGTGAGCCGAATACAAAGCCTTGTGATTCTATGCACTGGAGCGTCAACCATCCTGGATAGCTTCAGCGTTAGTCGACCAGACATTAAAGCAAGAATGCTCGATGGTTCAGAACCAGGACCTGCCAAGCACATCGATGTGCTCGTAGCACCGATCAACTACGTGACCGAGGCGGAGCGTAGGCGGCAACCCGTACATCGGATGCTCCTGACGTACGGGGAGCTTGGCGGCACCGTAGCGGTGGCGCGCTGGATCGATCAGTCCGAAGTATTCGAACGACCGCTCGAATACTTCGTGGCAATCAGAATAGCAAAGCAGATGTACGCACAGAATCGTTTCCTCAATGTTACATTCGCAGCGGAAGCCTTCCATCGTTTAACCGTAGGCGGTAGTCGGAAGGACGATGACGAGTTCCGACGAAAACTCGCCGAGTGCGTCGACGCATCGCCGGAGCAACATCGAGAGTGGCTAGAAGCGGAACTTGTTCACAACAATGAGCCGACGCTGCGGCAGCGCTTGGTCGCGCTGGCGAAAGAGGCCAGCTCTGCTATGCGTCCGATCATCGGCAACGGCGACCAGAGATCCCGCTGGGCGTTCATTGCTTCGCAGGTGCGCAACGAGGTAACCCATATTGGATCGCGGTCTCAAGAAATCGACGGCGAGGATCTGTTTTTTCTCACTGAGTCGGTCTACGACACGGTCAGAATATGCATGCTTCTCCGTACCGGAGTCTCACCAGACGTACTTGAGCGCAAATCTGCAAATTACGCCGCCACGTGGTACAAGGATCGCTTGTGGGAAAGGGTCGAAAAACTTCGCAAAGCCTTGACGCCAAAATCTCCTGCGAGTTAGCGAGAAGCTCTGGCACCCTCCATGCAGAGCCCCACTTGCCGGATTCCGCGCTCGGTCTCAACTGGCTTGAGTTGAGGCCGGGCATTGAGGGTCGGGGCACGATGCCGAGGCACGATGTCGGGGCACGATCTTGTTCAAACTTTCTGTACGTCTTCAAGGCGGCCCGAAACGGGCCGCTAACTCCGTCGCCGAGGGCAGCGCACCGCCGCCCGCTAGGGATGCGGGCGGCGGCACGCTAACCGCTCCCCGGCGACACTCGTGGAGAGCGTAAGAGAGTCGGGCCTGCCGAAGGACTGACGAAAGCCCCGGTGCGGGGATTCGGCGTGGCGGCCGACCGGCACGGCCTGGGCGACGCGGCCGAGCTGCCTGCGCCTAGCCGTAGTGCGCAGACAGGCTGAGAAGGTGGCTACCGTTACTGCGCCTCCGGCGGGGGCACTCCGGCTCCGGGATGGCCGCGCACCCCGTCACCCTCGCCCCGGGCAGAGCCGAGCAGAGCCCCGCCGGCGCCCACCGGCCTGGGTGCCTATGTCAAGGCCATCTTGACGCGGCGGGCACCGGCGGTGCCCCGCTCCCAAGATGGGCGGGTCGAGGGTGACGGGATGGCTTGGTGCGTCCATGAGTTGATTCGACTGCGTAGCTTCTGCCTTTGACCGGTAGCGTCAACCTAGGAGGATGCCTCTAGGTTCGTTGTCTTGGCGCTCACATCTTCCACGAGCAGAGAACGGACGGCGGTGCACCTATCAACTAGGTCATCGAACGTAAGAATCGTAATACGACCACCAAAGGTGCTGTTCCGCCATGACAGGCGGACGCTGTTCTTCTCCGTAAGGGATCCACGGCGGCCCATCACAACTATCCCGCGCGGCCGTCTAATTCCCGGCAGCTTCGCCCTGGCATACGATGAATGCTCATCGAGCCATGCTAGCCAGTCTTGTACTTGCTGTTCGGCGTGCACAAGTGCAGCGGTTGGATTTCCCGATCGGGTGTAAAGTGAGTGGGTGCTGGCTTCGATCTCTACCACGTCGATCGAACCGTCCAACAGCTCAAGCGCATAGTCGGTCTCGAAGTCACTGCCGAGCTTATGTTTAGGTATCACTCGGCTGTATTCTGTGCCGAAGAGAATTGGATTTCGAGTAAGGCACCGCTGGAGGTCGTGCTCGTTCCTATTAGTATTCCTTAGGAGTTCGCCAAGCTCGCGCAATGCTGTATCAATACGCGAGATTGCAGCTTTGGCCTTCGCTGTCGCGAGTTGTTCGCGTCTAAGGTCGTTCAGGGCATACTCTAGCTCAAAGGGCTGCACGACTCCCCTGAGGACTTTGTGGTTCGAAGTGGAATCGCGGAAAAAGCTATCAGCAGGCTTGAGTGTGACTTTACTACCATCGTCATTCGTAAATCTCACTCCGTCCTCCCGCAGGCTGCTGTAAATGCGGCTCAGCTGCTCCGCCTCCGCTGACGTATTGGGAACGATTGGCACGTCAGCCATCATCGTCTGAAACAGCCAGCCCTTAATCGTATTGTCGTGCGCAGTGATGAACTTCGTCATAGGGGCAAGAGTCTGCATGAGCGTATTCGGATCCACGACCCAGCCGATCGGGCACAAGAAGTACTTTCGATCGTCAGTCATTCCAAAAACGACTTCTTTTGCGATCCGAAAAAACCAAAGCATTGCCCGGTCCATCTCGTCATCCGGGTTGGAAGTGGTGGTATCCGGGATCAGATCCTCATGTCTAACGATGGGCAAATTCCAACCCCGAGAAATCCATTCGGATATTCTGTCAATATCGGCAGGAATATCCGCCCGACGCTGTATTTCAACCTCAAGATACTGGTCCTCGTTGACCTGCGGGATGGAGTACTCCAACGGGCCTTGTTGTTCCAACTCGGCCATTGCGGCGTAGAGCAGTTGAGCGACAGCAATTATCTGATCGCTGTAATGCATTAAATCTTCGGGTTGCTCGACCTGCTGACTACGAATCCTGGAGGCCAAGGCGCGCATGTTTTTTGCAATGCCATGGCTTGCGCCTAGAGCTTCGATGGCCGCGGCTTCCACCCGGTCCGTCCATGCAAAAAAGTCGGCAATAGACCAACCGGTAATTGAGGCTTCGATCTCAGATGCAAGATCGCTCAACATTGCAGCCGACGGTGTTCCATTCATACCATCCAGGCTAGTGCCAGCAACGCCGTCGGTGGGCGACGGTGTCGTGTCGCCCCGATCGATGCATGGTAGGTGGGTGGCGGACGAGTCGGACGGTACGAGCATCCAGGCAGTCTGGCCGGGTCACCTGCTGGGGCTTCACGTTGAGTCATTGCATCTACCAGGCGTCGGACAGGGCGCAGCCGACTCTGACAGCAACGGTGACAGCAACCGGCCCGGATCATGACGACCAGGCCGACACGGCGACGAACGTTGGTCCGAGGTCGCAGCCACGCACGGACGGCCTCGGACGAGTCGCCCAGGTCTTACAAGCGAGGGGTCGCACGTCGAAACCTGCCGTTGTCCATCAAGTCCGTTACTCGCGCTCGTCGTGCCGATACGAAAAAGTGAGAGCTTTCGGCAAGGATGTTCTTATATCGGAAAGTCTTTCATTGATCCAGTCCTTGACTTCTGGGTAGTACGTTGCCCAAAGGCGATAGGCGCGTCTGTTTGTGAGTAATAGGCGTGGCTTCAGGTCCGCAAGGTTGTTTTCGACTATCGAACTCAAGTCCATGTACCCTATTTGGACGTCATGGATGATATCCGGCCGAGCAAGAAGTTCGACGTCATTACCTTTCCCGTCCACTAGAAGGTAGACATACAGCGACTCGCCGGCACGCACTGGCGCCGTCAACACCGTCACGGAGTCAGCCGTGTTTTCGACGCAACCTTCAACCACCGTGCGCTCACCGGATGCATGGCCCCGGTAGGTTCGCGCCCAGGCTACCCTTGAGTCTTTCCAGCGAAAGATGAGCGGCGGGTCGAGCTTGACTCGCTCAGCATCGCCAATTCGTTCGAGCACAATTGTCACGATTTTTGCGTTTCGGGCGCGTCCGCGGTCAATTGCACACTCGAAGCCTTCGGTGAACGTCTCATCGGGAGAAATTAACACTGGCATAACCATGAACTTGGCGTCAATAGGCCCGGGGTCGGGCCATTCATCCACCCGTGCATGTGTTAACGACGTCACCTGAAATTGGGATCTAAGTGTGTGGCGGACAGGCTGAAGATGAAGAATGCGCTCCACTCCCGCGATACGAGCTGTTACTTCGGGCTCTGCTGGAGTTCCATCCACCACTAGCATCAGGTTTATCTGGTCACCCGGATTAAGAAGCATGGGCGCAAATTCCATACAGGCCCCATCCACTTTTAAACCTTCGGGAGCATCTAGTAGATCTACGGGATCCCAACTGACACTTCCGTGACAGATCCACGCGTTATCTCCAAAGGACACCTTAAGCGGGCCGCCGAAGTCTTCACGCCTGATGGGCGCTCGGCCTGTATTCTCAATCCGTAGCACGTGAAGAGTCGGAAAGACCAGTGGCAAACCGGAAACGAAGACCTTCATTTCGTCCTTGACGAATTCAACTTCCGGCAACACCATATACCGCCAAAACCCGGTGTAGTGCAGACGCTTGAAGGTAGTGCTTTGTTGGCTTCGGAGGGTGATGTACGCAATGTAGGCAGCGCCGAGAGCTATAGCGGACGTCACAAGAAGTTCCAATTCTCCACTCCCCACTCGCAATGATCCAATTCGTCGCTTGCTACGGCCAATTGACATCATCCACAAGTCTTCATTCTCCCCGTCGGAGGCCAGCCGGCAAGGGACACCTTCCCGAGGGCAGCACTGGTGACGTCGGAGTCCCAGCCGTGGGTGACTAACTGGGTGACGATCAGGACGGACACCGGCGGACGAACGCGGATGCTGGAGGACCCTTCAGCCCAGGCCAACGGGCGTAGAGCAGCAGGTCGATGGCCCGGATTTGTTGCCTGGGGGTCAAGGGGTCGTGGCGGATTCGGTCAAGACTTTTCCCAGGTCAAGCGGCTCGCGGCAAGCGGAATTAAGAATCTAAGGCCGCCAGACTCGACATCCCGCAGGATGACAGGACTGCTATGGAGACGAGGCGGTCTGGCCGGCAGGATTTGTCGACGCCCGGTCTGCCGACTGCTCGAGTTGAAGCTCCCGATTCCGCTGCTCCTCTTTGAGCGCCTCCACCCGTTCGGCGAAGACCCGCATGGCTTCAGTGTTATCGGATGTTAGTTCGCCGTAGTCGTGAATCCGTAGTTCTACGGCGTTGTATTCTTTTTCGATTGCATTTGCAGTTTGCTGCAAGTTGAATCCCCGTTCTCTGAACTTGAAGTAGCTGCTCAGCCCGGCCGATGCGCTAACGAGGATGCTTAGAACGATAGTAATCCAGTTAACTGGATCGGGAGAAGCCATCGCACTGGTCAAACTAGTAACTAAGATTGATCCGAGAATGATAATTGCTTGAAAGATATTGTGTACTCTTCTGTTGCGCG
This sequence comes from Actinoplanes sp. NPDC051388, assembly GCF_055586225.1. NCBI lineage: Bacteria > Bacillati > Actinomycetota > Actinomycetes > Micromonosporales > Micromonosporaceae > Actinoplanes > Actinoplanes sp. NPDC051388. The sequence continues at coordinate 118,963 of NZ_JBVJIP010000022.1, forward strand.
CCGCTGCTTGTCGCGCTTCTTCTACGTAGTCCCAGGATTCACTTTTGTAGCGTTCCCTACTGCTCTCGAAACTTTCGGCGCCGGCAGGTGCTGCTACTCCCTTTCGATTTCGACGCCACGCCCGTATTTGACGAAGCTCGGATCGAACCGAAAAAACTGCGTCTCTCTGAATTTTCAACAGGATGCCGGACGTGATTAGTGAAACTCCGGCTACTCCGAGGAACCATGCTTGCGTTGTCCGTGAAAAGGACCCAAGGCCAGCGATAATAAGCCAACCGAAGACCACCGTAAGGGCAAGACTTAGCACCACCCACGACGCGATGACTTGGAAATAGAATTGGGCCTTCTCGAGCTGCCCCTCGACCTTGGCAATTCGCATGTCAGGGTCTTGATGCTCACCCCGGTCGGTCACTCCGCCTCCCTAGGGCAGTCGCACAACGCACCCAAACAGGCACGCTCCGTATTGGAGATTACCTATATGCACGCGATGGCTCTACGCGACGAACTGTCGTCTATTTGTCAAGCAGGCGAAGCAAGGACTTCGTGATGGGTTCTGGGACGAACCTACTTAGGTGACCATGGGTGACGCAGTCTCTGGCCGCCACGGACGGCGGTGGAAGGCCCGACAGCGATCCGCCTGCACCTATCCTTGATGCGTGACCGCGCAGGCCTGGGTAGCCGCCGCCGTTGTGCCGCACAACGGCCGAGTCCTGCTGGTTCGACGGCGAGAGACAGGAGGCCGGCTCTCTTGGCAGTTCCCTGCCGGAAAGATCGATTCCGGCGAGTCCGCTGATAGGGCAGCGGTGCGCGAGGTTCTGGAGGAGACCGGCGTTGCCGTGCAAGCGGTCCAGGTCTTGGGTCAGCGCGTCCACCCTGACACTGGCCGAACGATGGTCTACGTCGGCTGTGACTTTGTCAGCGGAACGGCGCACGTTGCGTCCGAGCGCGAAATCGCGGAGGTGGTTTGGTGCAACCGGTCCGTCATCAGTCTCTACATTCCGTACCCGCTGTACGGTCCCGTGCAGGACTACCTGGCCGACGCGATCTAGGCAGAGCGATCAGCCTGGGTGACTAACTGGGTGACAACGGAGGTCTACGGCGACGGACGACCACGGACTCTCGCGGACTGTTGTGCCTGGTCAGATGTGCTGCTGCCACTGGTGAATAGGCCAAGATCGTTCCTTGACACGGAAGAGGTCACTGGTTCGATCCCAGTATCGCCCACCGGCTCAAAGGCCATGTCCGACCTCGGACATGGCCTCTTGCGGTTCCTGAGCGACTAACTGAGTGACTGAGAAATCCCGGACGGCCGAGGCTCAGCGCGCAGGTGCGGGACGGACACCCTCGTCGGCCAAGCCGTTGACACGTCTTCGTCAGGCTCGCTCTGACTTACACGGCTCGCTCGGTGCTCTAGGACGCATACCAGCGACATACTGCTATCTGCAATGACTCCGTCGAATGATTCCGGTAACATCGGTCGGCTGTGCACCCACAGGCCGAACAAGGAGACGAGTGTGCCCAACCTGGAGATCGACGCGATGTCGAACGTGCATGATGCATTGGAACCGCTCGATGAGGCGGCACGCGCGCGCGTCCTGCGCTGGGCGGCGGACAAGTTTGGGGCGTCATTGCCCGCTCCAGCTCGCAACGGCTCTGGGACTCCTGCGCGAGGTCTGGGCGAGGGGCAGGAGCCTGAGGATGACGGAGACCTTGATGACGAGGTCGCGCCATCTGGCAGCGGTGCCGGTGCTGGTGCTTCCGGTACGTTCGACCACTTCGCCGAATTGTTCGACGCGGTGCAGCCAAAGACCGAAATGGAAAAGGCGATCACAGCCGCGTACTGGGAGCAGGTGATTCGCGGGCGTACGGAATGGCAGTCGCAGGCGCTCAACAAGGAGCTCAAGGACCTCGGCCACTACGTGTCCACGATCAATAAGGCGTTGACCTCCGGGATGGCCAAGAAGCCTGCGCTGGTTCTGCAGCTGAAGAAGACCGGCGCTGCACGGCAGGGACGGAAGACGTACAAGCTAAGCGCTGAGGGCCTCAAGTTCATCCGCTCCCGCATCTCCCAGAACGTCTGAGCCGATGAGCCTCACCGCTGTGGGTGCACTCGGCGACCTTCCGGCAGGGCTGCGTAAGGATCTGCTCGACGCGTTCAACCAGATCGTCAAGAACTACCGCGAGCGGCGCTGGGAGCCGGCCGAGTTGAACGGTGGCAAGCTCTGCGAGGCGGTGTGGACGGTGGTTCGCGGACGCGTCGACGGGCAGTACGCCGACCGATCGAGCAAGCCTCGTGACCTGCTGAGGGCGTGTCGAGACATCGAGCAGGAGACATGGACCGAGCGATCGGTCAAGATTCAGATCCCTCGCATGATCGCTGCGTTGTACGAGATCCGAAACAACCGAGGCGTAGGGCACGCAGGCGGTGACGTGGACCCGAACCACATGGATGCCACGGCGGTGCTGTACATGAGCAAGTGGTTGCTCGCTGAAGTGATCCGGGTCTTGCACAGAGCCACGACCGAGGAAGCCGCAGCGCTGGTCGAGGCACTGGTCGAACGGCAGGTCGAACTCGTTTGGTCCTCGGGTGACGTGAAGCGCGTGCTCAAGCCGAAGATGACTCTCAAGCAAAAGATGCTCGTCCTTCTGGCGTCCGAGTCGGGCGACGTCAAAGACGTCGATCTTCTGCGTTGGGTAGAAGCGTCAGCCTTGGGCGTATTCCGACGCGACGTTCTCCGGCCTGCGCATAGGGCAAAGCTCATCGAATACGACCAGACGACCGGCATTATCAAGCTCTTGCCGCCGGGGGTCGAAGCAGCGGAAAAGCTGCTGTAGCCGACCGGCTCAGGTTGCCCGCGAGCAACAGCGCGAGATCGTGCAGCAGCATCCGGAGTTCCATGCGACGGCTGCCAGCGCGTGCGATTGGTCGGTCGTCCCGGGAACCGACTCCTGAGCCTCGCCCCTGCCAGATAGAAGAGCCTCTTTGGCAGGTTCGGAGCTTCCGTCGTGGCGCTGCCCGTAGGAGCGAGGACTGACACGTCGGAGTCGAGGCGCGGAACTTCAGCCGTCCAGGACTCGGCGAGTGCCGCAACCGAGCGTGCACCAAGAGGTGATAATCGGTTCCATAATGCTATTCGGAAGTCTTCGGAGAAGACGCTCCTCACGGGCCAACGCTGGGGTGGACAAGCGGTGTCCATCTATTCGGCCCGGATTCGGAACTTGCAGAACTTTTGGCGGCGTCAGGGCGCATGGGCGAAGTGACTGCGCTCTGGCGGCTAATCTTCGGCTCATTGTGTTAGCCATCGCCCACAGGATCATGGCCCTTGATCGCTGCGGCAAAGCCTCGTAGTCGCGAGCCAGCCGACGGTGCTGCATGAGCCAGCCGAAGGTCCGCTCAACGACCCAGCGGCGCGGCAACACGCGGAAGCCCTTCTCTGTCGGCCGGCGAGTAACCACCTCGACGTCGATGCCGTGCTGGGCGCCGTGCCGCCAGACCGCGGCCTGGTATCCGCCGTCGACCCACACCTTGCTGACCGCAGGATGCTCGGCTGCCACGACGTCGAGAAGATCCTTGCCGGCAGCGGTGTCCGAGACTGATGCTGCGGTGACCACGACGGCCAGCAGCAGCCCCAACGTGTCGGTCACGATGTGCCGCTTACGGCCTTTGATCTTCTTCGCGGCGTCGATGCCTTGCTCGGATTCCCTTACGTTGCAGGAGGTTTTGACGCTTTGCGCGTCGATCGTCGCCGCGCTCGGCGACCGATCGCGGCCTTCTGCGTCTCGCAGTCGGTGACGCAACAAATCGTGGATCTGCTGCGTCGTGCCGTCGCTTTCCCACTTGGCGTAGTAGTCGTAGACGGTCTTCGCGGGCGGGAAGTCGTGAGGCAGGTACTCCCAGGCAATTCCGGTGCGTGTGACGTAGAAGATGGCGTTCACGATCTCCCGCAGATCGTGCACTGGCTGACTGATTCCCAGTCCTGGCCGGGCTGCCCGCCACTGCGTCAGGACCGGTTCGATCAACGCCCACCGTGTGTCCGACAGGTCCGATCGATATGGACGCCGTTCCATCCCCATGTCTCACCAACGAGCCGCCACACCACCCGGCGGCAGCGGAACGCGAATCAACCCGTTAGAGGATCAGATGCCCTCTAAGACTGATTTGTGCGCTCCCAGGGTGAGCGCCACTACGTCGCGAACGTGGTCACCGTTCGGGCCGGGCATGCGCGGTGTTCTCCCAGCGTTTCTGCAGGCCGTCGATGAGGCGCTGTTCGACGGTGGGGCTGACGTCGCTATAGATGCCGCGGACTCCGGGTAGGCGATGGCCGAGGCGCTTTGCCTGAGCGACTTCGGGGACGCTGTCTTCGATGATCCAGGTCTTGTGGGTGTGTCGGAGGTCGTGGAAGTGCATGCCGGGGATTACGGGTGCGATGACCTTGCCCGGGTTGCCGTCGGTGGCGGGGCGCCAGTGGCGGCGGCTGAAGTTGGATCGGCGATGGAGGCCGCCGTCGGCGCCGACGAAGACGTGGGCGTGGTCGTGAGTGTCGAGATCGGCGCCAGGCAGTTCTGACCACGACGTGTCCGCCGGGGCGTAGCAGCGTCCGGCAGCCGGTGAGGATTTCGGTGGACCCGTCGGCGAGTTGGTCGTGGCTGCGGTAGGCGAGGTTGTCCGCACTGCCGTAGCGGTGGTGAATCTTGCGGACCTTGCCGCGCCGCGTGCCGGGGGTGCGGACGTGACCTTGGGTGGACGGCCCGTACGGTGGCGAGGTGATCACCAAAGCGACCCGGCCACGCAGGCTGGCCGGCACGAGCGTCGGCAGTCGGGTGGAATCGCCGGTGTAGACCTCACCGCGCCCCGGTGCCCCGGCGCCCCGGCCTGCTCGGTGTGTCGGACGTTGTCAGCGGCCTGGGCGGCCCATTCGGGTTCGTACTCCACGCCGATGCCCGTGCGGCCCAGCCGCATCGCCTCCACTACCGTGGTGCCGATGTCCGCCATCGGATCGAGCACCACCTCGCCGGGTGCGGTGTAGGTGCGGATGGCGTAGCGGGCGATCGTCGGGATCATCTTCCCGGGGTGCTCCATCGACTCCGGGGTGTACCGACCGCGCCGCAGGTCACGCGAGGCCGTCTGGCCGGTCAGCCACACCGAACCCAGGTAGCCCGCAGCGAGCAGCGTTGCCCGGTCGGCCGCGTCGGTCGTGAACCGATCGGCACCCTGGAGAGCGACGATGCCGAACGGCGAACGCAGTTCAGGCACGGGCGGTCTCCTGTCCGGTGGCGGTGCTGGCGAAGACGAGCAGGTCCCGGAAGGTCGGCACGTGGCGGCCGTCGAAAAGCCGCCGTCCGTCGTCGGCCTCGTCGGGCCGTTCCGGCTCGGTGCGCGGCTCGTGCTCCGGAAGGCCCACCCGCACGAACGGGAGGTGCTGGTGGTAGAGCAGTCCGGCCGCGCGGGCGGCGGCTATGACCGTCGAGCGGTGGCTGACCGTGCCCGGCTGGGGTCCGGGGGCGGTCAGCGCCGAGACGAGGAACCCGCCGGGGCGCAGCAACGGCCGCCACGAGCTCATGGCCCGGGTAATGCCGTGCAGGTCCAGGCTGTACGCCCGGCGCGAGGCAGCGTGACCAGGACGAGGTTGGCGCCCGGCCCGGGTCGGCGCACCACGCGACGAGGCCAGCGGCCATTCGGCGGTGGCACGAGTCGGACCCGAGGACCGTGGCGGCCGGCGACGATCCGCGCCGGGGCGCGCCGTAGGTACCGGGCCGCCTCGATGACACCGGGGTGCCCGTCGAGGTCGACCACGACGTCCCCGAAGCGGGTGTAGCGGCGGATCAGGTAGGCGAGGGTGGCCGAGGGCAGGCCGTTCCAGTCCGGCGCGGCCACGGCCGTGCGACCGTGACGCGGCGTCTCGGGCTGGAGGCAATCAGTGGTCGGGATGCTGACTCGCACGGCCGGATCGGCCGCGAAGCCGATCTCGCCGCCGCACGGTCGCACTCCTCGCGCGATGAGGCGGGCTGGATCTCGGGTGTTGATCGTGCTGCGGTGGCTCATGGCCGGGCATCTGGGATCGCGTCCGTGCTGGAGGGTGTGGGTCGAGCCCATTGGTACGACTCCGAGGTTCCCGAGTAGCTGCGGTCATTGGCCGATGGTGGTGTCTACGACGCTGCGACGTTGTTGGCGAGGCTGGTGGTGCGCTCCTGGATCACAGCCCGTAGCTGGGTGCGACACTCGAAACGTGTTGTGCGTTGTACCCGTCCACAGTTGACAACTCGGCCTGCAGCCACACCGTTGGGCGGGGCGCCGCCGGGCAGACCGCCGGCCGTGAGGCCCGCCGGCCTGGCCGCGCCGCTCCCGCCGGGGCCGCCGGGACGGGATTGTCGTCGCCTCGACCAGGCGGTGGGCTGTTGGGTAGGTTGGGTACTCGGGCTCTGGATCGGGACGGGCAGGGAATGAGACAGATCCCTTCTGTGGCGGACGGGCTGCTGCAGGGAACCGCGGCCTCCGGGACCGCCGGCCTGGCCGTCGGCTCGCCGGCCTGGTTCGCGTGGCTCGCCGGCGACGCCGCCCGATCGTTTTCATTCCGGTCACCCGCGGGGCAGTTCACCGCGCGGAGAGAACGCCGGCAGCGTGGCGGCAGCTACTGGGTCGCCTACCGAACGGCCGCCGGCCGTCAACACAAGATCTACCTGGGCAGGGGTGCGGAACTCACACCCGAGCGCCTGGCCGAGGCGGCCGCCACGTTGGCCACACGCATCGCCGGCGCCGCCCCTGGTGCATCGCCGAACCGGGAAACGTCGGCGGGCCCGGCAATCCAGGACACCGACAGTGTCCTGCTGTTGACCACCCGCCTGTTCATGCCCCGACCGCGTCCGGACCTGGTGTCCCGCCCCCGGCTCATCGCTCGCCTCAACGCCGGCTTGGACGCGAGTCGCTGCTCGCTGCTGTCGGCCCCGGCCGGTGCAGGCAAGACCAGCCTGCTGGCCGCCTGGCTCGCCCAGGTCGACCGTCCGGTTGCGTGGCTCGCGCTCGACGAGCGCGACCGGGCGGCCGACCAGGTGCTCCGCTATCTGGTCGCCGCGTGCCGGACGATCGCGCCCGGCTGCGGGCGGGGGGCGTTGGCCTGGCTCGACGGCCCGCGGCCCCTGCGGCCCGAGGTCGTGGTCACCGAGCTGGTCAACGACCTGGCTGCGTTGCCCGCTCCGAGCGTCCTGGTCCTGGACGACTACCACCTCGTGCGGGACCCGGCGGTGCATGCCGCGGTCGTCTTTCTGCTCGATCACCTGCCACCGGCGCTGCATCTGGTGATCGCCAGCCGCGAGGACCCACCGCTGCCGCTGCCACGGCTGCGGGCCCGCCGCCAACTCGTAGAGGTGCGGGCCGCCGATCTGGGCTTCAGCGTCGAGGAGGCGACCGCATTCCTGGACGCGGGCCTGGGGCTGCGCTTGCCCGCGACGCAGGTGGCGGCGCTGGTCGAGCGCACCGAGGGCTGGGCAGCCGGGCTGCAGCTGGCCGGGCTGGCCTTGCGCGACCGGCCCGACCCGGCGGCGTTCGTGGCCGCCTTCTCCGGCGGACACCGGCTGGTGGCCGACTACCTGCTGGCCGAGGTGCTGGAGCGCCAGCCGCCGCCGATTCGGCGCTTTCTGCTGGCCACCAGCGTGCTCGATCGGCTGTGCGCCCCGCTGTGCGACAGCCTGATGACGGCCGACGCCGCGAACAGCCAGGAGGCCCTGGACGAGCTGGAGCGGGCGAACCTGTTCCTGGTGCCGCTGGACGACGAACGGGTGTGGTACCGCTATCACCACCTGTTCGCCGACGCGTTGCGGCCCCGCCTGGCCCGCGAGGCAGGCCCGCCGGCGGTGGCCGCCCTGCACCGGCGGGCCAGCGCCTGGTTCGGGCGGGAAGGGCTGCTGCCCGAGGCGATCGGCCATGCGCTTGCCGGCGGCGCGACCGAGGATGCCGCGACCTGGATCGAAGCGCTGACGCCCACCATGTTTGCGACCATGAGTGTCCACCAGGCGCTGGCGGACTGGTTGGCGGCGCTGCCCGAACCCGTCGTCCGCGCCCGGCCAATGCTCTGCCTGGTGCGGGCCTGGCTGCTGATCCACCGGGTCGAGCTGGAACCGGCCGCCGGCTGGATCGACGCGGCCGAACGCGCTCTGTCGGCGGTCGACGACGATGCACGCAGCGCGCTCGCAGCCACGCGTGCGTACATGGCCACTGTCGTGCCGGACACGGCGCCGGACCGGGCCGTGGCGTGGGCGGAACGGGCGCTGGCCGACCTCGGCGCCGACAACGCAGCCTTCCGCGGCATCGCCGGCATCAGCCTGGGGCAGGCCGCTCTCGCGTTGGGCCGGCTCGACCGGGCCGAAGGGGCGTTCGCGCAGGCCGCGGCTGCCGAAAGGGCGGCCGGGGTGGTCCAGGGCAGCCTGACGGCAAGCACGCAGCAGGTCAATGTCCAGCGACTGCGCGGCCGTCGCCGGCAGGCGCTGGCCGCCGGGCGGGCTGCCCTGGCGTGGGCCGGTGAGCACGTCACGCCGTCGACCGTGGGGCGGCTGCAGACGGTCCTGGCAGAGCTGCTCCTCGACGAGAACGACCTGACGGCAGCCCTGCCGTTGGCAACCGATGGGCTGGCTGTCCTGCGCGAGTTCGGGAACGCGCCGCCGCTGGTGCTGCTCGCGAGCCTGCCGATGGTCAGGCTGCACCTGGCCCACGGCGAGACAGCGGCAGCGGACGCCGTGTTGGCCGAGGTGCGGCCGCTCGTCCAGAACGGGCCGTTCGCGATGGTGACCCAGATGCTGGCGGCGGCCGAGGCGCGCGTGCGGCTGGCCGACGGTGCCGGGGCCGCTGCTGTCGCCTGGGCCGACGCGGCCGCCTGGACCGCCCCGGTCGAACCGCCCGCGCTGTCGGACCTGTTCAGATTCGCCGCCGCCGCCGTCGAGGCCATAGGCGTCACGCCACCGCGAATCCTGATCGCGCAGGGACAGGTCAGCGGCGACGCCGCCCTGTTGCACCGGGCGCAACAGCATCTGGAATCCGCCCGGCGGCTAGCGGAGAGGCACGGCCTGGGCTGGCTCGGGCTCAGGGTGTCGATCCTCCAGGCGCTGCTCGACAACGCTCAGGGCGACCCTGAGGCGGCGCTCGCGTCGTTGGCGGTGGCGGTCGCTCAGGCCGAGCCGGAAGGCGTCATCCGACCGTTCGTCGACGAGGGCGAGGCGATGGGCACGCTCTTGGCCGACCTGCGCGCGGCGGCGCGCGATCCGCGCGGGCCGGTGGGCGGCTTGTCACTGCCCTATGTGGACACTCTGCTGGCGGCCTTCCCGAGCCAACCGGCGCTGCCGCACCGGGCCGGGCTCCTCGAACCGTTGACGGTGCGGGAGCTGGACGTGCTGCGGCTGCTCACCGCCGGAGGATCCAACGCCGAGATCGCGGCTGCTCTGTTCGTGGAACAGAGCACGGTCAAGACCCACCTGATCCACCTGTACAGCAAGCTCGGCGTCGGCAGCCGCACCCAGGCGGTGGCCCGGGCCCGTTCGCTGCGGCTGGTGGACTGATCCCGGTCGCAGGTTTCCACCCCGCGCTCCACCCTCCGGTTGAGGTGCCGCTGCGGCGGCGCCGCCAAGCTGACGGCCAAGCAAATCCCACAACGACCGAGAGAGGTCGAACCAATGTCCATCACTCTGCCGACCTTCACGCGGCTCGAGGAGAGCTTGTGGCTGACGCTGTGCGCCAGGGCCCTCGACAACCGCTCAGCACATCCCGTCCTCGGCGACGCTATGGCCGACCAGATCGTCCGCACCCTCGACTACGACTACGGCAAGCTCAACATCGACGCCAACCTCGTGCTCAGCGCGGCGCTGCGGGCCAAGAAGCTGGACCAGGTGACCGCCGCCTTCGTGGCCCGCCACCCGGATGCGGTCGTGCTTGACCTCGGCGCCGGGCTCGACACCCGCCTCGCGCGCCTGTCCGTCCCGGCCACGGTCGACTGGTACGACGTCGACTTCCCCGCGGTCGCCACGGCCCGGAACAGCGTGATCCCGGAACACCCCAACGGGCACGTCATCGGCGCGGACGTGCGGGACCCGGATTGGCTGGACGCCGTCCCGCGCGATCGGCCCGCCCTGATCGTGGCCGACGGACTGATGGGGTTCCTCACCCACGACGAGATGGAGACGTTGTGGAACCGGCTCATCAGCCATTTCCCGAGCGGCGAGTTCGTCTTCAACGCCTACACCCGGTTTGCCGTCTGGGTGGCCCGGCACGCTCGCGGCTCCAAGTCGGTCGCCGACATGATCGAGTTTCCCGGCATGGACGACCCCCACGAACCGGAAGGCTGGAACCCCAAGCTGCACCTGGTCAGCGAGATCGTACTCAGCCGGCAACCGGAGGTCGCCGAGTTCCCGCGGTTCTTGCGCCTGTTCCACCGGCTGATCGCCCACAGCACCATCTTGTCCCGGATGGCGAGCTTCGTCCTGCACTACCGCTTCTGAGACAGACCGTGAGCGCACCGGAGCGTCCACCTGCCCGCTACCGCATCCGCATCCGCGGCCACATCGATCCGGCCTGGTCGACCTGGCTCGACCACCTCGCGGTCACCCCGGCCGACGACGGCACGACCGAACTGGCCGGCCCGCTGATCGACCAGGCGGCCCTGTACGGCCTGCTGGCCCGCCTGCGCGACTTGGGCGCGACCCTCCTGCTGGTCGAGCGCCTGACGGCGGAACCGCAGCAGCCCCAGACCCGCAGACGATCCGGTCGTGAACCTTCCTGTCCGCGGCCCGGACCCGACTCACCTGACCGCCGATACGACACGACCACCCGGAGCCCGCCATGACCCGGACGCACCCACACCGGACCACGCGGACCGCAACACGCGGTCACCGCGGACCGGCGGCCCGCCAGCTCAACATCGCCGCCGGCGCCGGGTTCGTCCGCACCGGCCTGGTGGCGGGCCTTCTGCACGTGGCGACCGGCACTGCGTTCACCGCCGACGTCTTCGTCGTCGGCAACGTGCCCGTCGGGTGCGGCGTCGTGACCCTACCGATAAACCAAGGCCGACAATCAACCAGACAGGAGTGACCGATGACCCACCCCGACGTGATCGTGGTCGGTGCCGGACCGACCGGCCTCATGCTCGCCTGTGAACTCGCTCTGGCCGGCGTCCGCTGTCGCGTGCTGGAACAGCGCGCCACGCAACCCAACATCACCCGCGCCTTCGCCGTCCACGCCCGTACCCTCGAACTGCTCGACGCCCGCGGGCTCGCCGACGACCTGGTCCCGCGCGGTGTGCCGGTCCGGGAGATAGCCCCGGCACCCGGCGCCACCCTTGATCTCCGCGAAGTCGACACCCGGTACCAGATGATCCTCATCGCCCCGCAAAGCGCCACCGAGCACCTGCTGGAGGCACGCGCGCGCACCCTCGGTGTCGAGATCCTCCGCGGGGTCGAGGTCGTCGGTCTGCGGCAGGACACCACCACGCACGTCGTCCTGCAACTCGCCGACGGTGGCACCGAAACAGCCCGCTACGTCGCCGGTTGCGACGGCGCACATAGCGTGATCCGCGGCCTGCTCGGCATCGACTTCGTCGGCATGCAGTACGAGACCCACATCCTGCTCGCCGACGTGCAGCTAACCCATCCGCCGGAGGAGGCCATGTTCGCCCGAACCAGCGGCGAAGGCGCCGTGGTCGTCGTGCCGTTCGGGGACGGCTGGTTCCGTGCCATCGTCTGGGACCGGCAACGCGAACAGGTACCACTGAACGTCGCGCTGCCGATGGACGAGATGCGCGACGCGTTCGCCCGCATCGCCGGCACCGACTTCGGGATGCGCGAACAACGGTGGAGCTCACGGTTCCTCAGCGAACGCCGCCAGGCCCGGCACTACCGCGTCGGCCGGGTGTTCCTCGCCGGCGACGCCGCCCACGTGCACTCCCCACTCGGCGGGCAGGGCATGAACACCGGCATCCAGGACGCAATGAACCTCGGCTGGAAGCTCGCCGCCGCCGTGCGGGGCCGAGCACCGGACTGGCTGCTCGACAGCTACGAATGCGAACGGCACCCGGTCGGCACGCGGGTACTCGCGTTGACCGACAACTTCAACCGCCTCGTCCTCGGCCGCTCCGCAGCACGCCGGGCCATGCAGGCCACCGCGATCCGGCTGATCCTGCGTTGGCGTCGCACCCGGATGCTCATGGCCGGCCGACTCACCGGCCTGTCCATCGCCTATCCCGCCCCCGATCGCGGCGCCCACCCGTGGACCGGGCGACGGGCACCAGACCTGACGTGCGGCGACTGCCGGCTGTACGAGGCGCTGCGCGACGGCCGGTTCCTGCTCGTCGACAGCACCGCCGGCGGCATCGCCGCCGACACCATCGCCGACGGGCTTCCACAGCTTCGTGCCCTGCGCCTCCAGAGCGCGACACAACCCGCCGCATTCCTCGTCCGACCCGACGGCTACCTTGCCTGGGCAGCAGACGACCGACCGGACACTGCTGCCGCGGCCCGCGCCGCCGTCACGCGATGGTGCGCCGCTGAGAGCGCGCCCCTAGGAGCTGGCAGTTCGACCATCCGTGAATCACCTCGCCGCTGACGATGCACATTGCGAGACCCACCCAGATCGGTAGTTCCCGATCGGCGGGTGTGGACGACGAAAACGGCCCACCTCCCCATCTGGGAGCCGCCGGGTCCTGGTACGAGAGACGCCGACCGGTCCGGACCCTTCCGAAACAGCGGATCACTCCCGGATCACACCCGGGTCCATGGTGGACAGGCGACGAGAGGCGGTTGATCTATGTTTCCGCAGCCCAACCGCCTCTTGATGGCGCGCGCCCGAAGGGACTCAAACCCGAGCGGCCTGTAACCGTCGCCAAATCGAGAGATCGACGGGCCCTTCACCACCGCGACCCGAGCCACCGTGAGCGGGCACGGAGCCGAGAACGGCTCGGGCCTGTCCACCGGCTGTTCTGCGGCCGGCGGGGAACCGCCGCCGGTCCCGCCACGGCGCATTCAACACACTTCCGCGCACGGAACAGGGCCGATATAGAAAGCTTCTCCACCGCACTACTTCGGCTACTTATCCGTGCACGTGACCATGCCGTCCTGCGACCCTTGGGCGGCGCGGCGGCGTGACCGGACGGGCTTTGGGCGGGCACGGCGCCGATCAGGTACAGGGCTTGTAGTCACGCTCGCGGCGCGGTCCTCACGGCGGCTATTCGATCTCCGGTGTGCCCGGGGGGTCACCTGGCGGTCGTAGCCGGGCTCATCGGAGTGGGCCTATGCCGCTACGACGAAGAGATGACGCGCCGCGCCAACGGGGCCTACGAGCGCGACAACCCGGACGCAACCACCAGGCAACGCGAACACGGCTGGTACCTGCCGAACGACGACTAGCCGGGGCGTGTTCAGGCGGCGATCGCCGCGCTGAAGTGTTTGTGCACCTTCGATACTCACCGGATACCGTGCGGGGCAGCACGGATCGGGCGCCAGCCCGCACCGCCTTGGCTCCCGCGAAGACGGTGGCGTCGTCGAGCAGCGCGATCACCGTGGTGGTGGGCGCAGCGGACAGACGTCGCAGAAGATCCCAGTCCGACTCGGCCCGGATCGACAGGAGCACACAGCAGTCGTGCCGGCGCGACACCCAGCGCACCACATCGGCGGGCGTATCCACGACGCGGCCTGCGGCCGCCAGCGTCCGGCGATCAGCCGCACGCAGCACGATCTCATTCTCGGGCTGGCACGGCAGCATCCGGGGTGGACAGCCCGCGACATTCACCGCTGTATCCGGCACGAGATCGGCCGCAATGACGTTTCGCTGAAAGTGATCAAGCGGGTGCTCACGAAGGGATGACGAGAACGGATATCCGACACCCGCCCGTCGACACGATGTGCCACCTTGTCGTGACGCTCGTCTGTTTGGGCAGTCGCCGCGCGCGGGTGCGGGAAGCGCCGCGCACCCTCAGTGGTGCGGGAGCCGAGGACCGCGCCGATGTCAGCGGCGAACCGAAGACAGGCGGTCACGGCGTTGACAGTCATGATTCACCAGTGGTGGTCGGGTGACCGGGGCCGTAGCGCCGATGCTGGTGATGGTTCGGGTCGGCGCTACGGCAGGTGGACCGGTGATCCGGTCAGGATGTGCGTCTGCGGACGGCCGTTAGCGTCACGATTGGCCCCTGAGCTGCGGGTATGCGGTTCTTATTCTGCCAACGATGGTCCACTCGGGTTTTGCTCGCGATCATTTCGCGATCTGGCATTTGCGCCCTGGTCGAGATATCGGCCGGGGCTCCTTGCTGTTTATTTCGATCTTGTCGAGCGCGAGGTCGCAGAGGGCTGCGCGTGCACGACAGCGGCCCGCCGACGAACCCGCGCCCTCGGCCAACCGGCCTGAGCGCCGCTTTAACAGTTGTCTCAGGATCGCTCGGTATGAAGTAGGCATCGCCGGGCGATGCGGGTCTCGGCCTCGCCGGCGTGGCCGAACGCGCCGCGCTTCACGGCGGCACGGTTCAGCGCCGGCCCTGTACCGGACAGCCGCGACCCTGAAAGGCAGCCATTCATGATCTCTGTGCTCGTGGCGGACGGCCAGCCGCTGCAGCGCTTCGGCTTTCGTATGCTGCTGGAGAACACCCCCGACACCGAGATCGTCGGCGAGGCCGAGAACGGCGCCGAGGCCGTTCGTCGGATCACCGAGCTGCGTCCCGACGTGGTGCTGATGGACATCCGCATGCCGGGCGTCGACGGGATCGAGGCCACCCGGCGCATCGTCGCTGCCGGTGGGCGTTCGCGGGTCCTGGTGCTGACGACGTTCGACTCGGACCGGTACGCGTTCGCCGCGCTGCGGGCCGGGGCGAGCGGTTTCCTGCTCAAGGACATCCGCCCGGAGGAACTGCTCGCCGGCATCCGGGCCGTCGCCGCCGGGGACTCGGTGATCGCGCCGGCGCTGACTCGGCGGCTGCTCGACGCGTTCGCCGACCAGCTCGACGATGACCTCTGCGGGCCCGTGCGGGAGGATCCCCGGTTGGACTTCCTGACCGACCGCGAACGCGAGGTTCTCGTCGCCATCGGCCACGGCCTCACCAACGGCGAGATCGCGCAACGGTTCACGCTGTCGGAGTCGACGGTGAAGACCCACGTCGGGCGGGTCCTCGCCAAGATCGGCGCACGGGACCGGATCCAGGCCGTCATCCTCGCCTACAACCTGAGACTCACGCGGCCGGTTTAGCACTTCATCTCGCGCGTCCGTCGAGAGCGCGACCGTAGTTCTCAGCCGCTCCGCTGTCGGTCCGCCTGCAGCCGCCCACGTCACCGCCCGTTCAGTGCGGGATGTGTGTGAGCTCAGCGCCGCTTTCGGCTCGTCGACCTCAGGTGAGTTCACACACGTTCGACGCATCGTCAGGACTTGCGGGGGGAGACCGCCATGATGCCAATGCACATCTCGTCGCTGGTGCCGTCGCCCCACACAACGTAGCGGGGCGGCAGCTTCTTCAGCTGCGGCACCTGTTTGCGCAGCCCGGCGTCGTGCGTACACGTCACCCGCAGCGTGTCCCCCGGACCGATCTCCACCGGCGACGGCAGCTTCATCAGCCGCTGGTTGTCGAAGTCGAACTGCGGCACGTCGAGCACGACCTTGGCGTTCGGCGTGCCCGGGTTGAGTTCGACCTTGATGGCCCGCCCGAGCATGTGCATGTGGCCGAAACCGGCGAACAGCGTCGCCGGCGCCTCCACCTTGTGGTCGCAGGTCTGGGTGTCATCGGGCTTCGGCGCGCCGCCCTGGTTGCATTCCTCCACCTGATCGTCCGCCATTTCGCCGACCTCCGGCCCGAACCGCTTCGTCACGTCCGCGATCGAGGCCGCCCGGTCACAGAGCGGACCCGACTCGTCGGCGGTGCAGGGCAGGTCGGTCGGCGCGTCGAGCGACCACGTTTCGAGTTCCCGGGTCTGGGGCGTGCCGTCCGTCAGCCGCAGCCGCACCGCCGAGCGGTCCGGCCCGGTCGGCTTGCCGTCGGTCGCGAGCAGGTTGTAGTGGATCTGGAGGACGATCAGGCCGCCCGGCTCCAGCTTGTAGCCGGCGTCCTGGTCGAGCAGCGTCTCCGTGGCACCCGGCGCCCAGGTGTCCACCCACGCCGCGTCCCCCTCCTCGACCTCGGCGCCGGCCACGCCGGTTCCGCCGAAACACTGCCAGCCGAGACCAGGGGTCTTCGCGTCCTGCTTGCGCACCGCGGCAGCGCCGCCCGGCGGAACCGCGTACACGATGGCGTGGTGCGCGATGGCGACGTTCTCCGGTGTGAATTGGGTCCCGGTCAGGAACGCCGTCTTGGTCAGGCCCGGATCGATCATCTGGCACCGGTACTCGTCCGAGCCGCCGCCCTCCGGCGGCGTGGGCGTGTAGGCCTCGGCCATCTTCAGGTCCAGGAACCGCTCGCCGGCGCGCAGCGGCTGCGGTGGAGTCGACGACCCGCCCGCGTGCATGCTGTGCGGGCCGGCCGCTGGGGGCGCCGCACTGTCGGCGTCCGACCCGCAGGCGGCGACAGCAGCGAACGCTGTCACCAGCGTCATGGCGCCCGCCGCGAACTTCCACCGTGGACTGTCAGGATTCCTCATAGCCCGAACGCTAGGACCGATTCCGTCTCGTCTCGTCGTACCGCGGTCGTCATCGTCGGGAGGGAGGCGGTACCGCGGTACTACTCCCGGAGCGCCGTTCGACACCCGCACGAGAGCCGTGCCGCGTTGCTCATCCGGTCCGACGGCTGTGTCGCCTGGGCTTTGCCAACCGGCCTGATCACCGGATTAACGGTCGTCTCAGATTCGCTCGGTACGAAGTCGGCCTCAGACAAGCGATGCAACTCGTCAGGAGGCTATTGATGTCAGTCAACGCAGCGCCGCCCAGGGAAGCGCCGCCCGGTCGGTTGGCCGGCCGGTGGGTGCCGTGGCTGGTGATCGGCTTGTGGCTGGCGCTGGCGGCGGTCATGGTGCCGTTGAGCGGGAAGTTGAGCTCGGTCACCACCGACAAAGCCGTGGACGCCCTGCCGGCCAGTGCCGAGTCGACCAAGGTGGCGGTGCTGGAGGACAGTCTTCCCAGCGGTGAGGACAACACGTTCGTCTTCGTGTACCACCGCGCCGGCGGCTTGACCTACGCCGACCGCGCAACGGTCGAGCGCCAGTACAACACCCTTGCCAAGCGGTACCCGCCGAAGACGGCGGCGGCCGGCGAGGACGACGACGAGGGTTCCCCGATCAGGCCGTCCAACAACGGCAAGGCGATGATGTTCAGCCTCGATGTGGACACGACCTACGGCGCACCGGAGGACATCGTCGGCCCGTTGCGTGACGCCGCTAAGGACCGCCCCGCCGGCCTGGAGCTCGAGGTGACCGGCCCGGCCGCGATCGACGGTGACATGGACGCCGTCTTCGACGGCATCGACCTGCAGGTCTTCCTCACCACCGTCATCGTCGTCACGGTCCTGCTCATCCTCACCTACCGCAGCCCGGTGTTGTGGTTCGTCCCGCTGGTGGCCGTGGGTGTGGCCGCACTGACCGCGATGGCGACCGTCTACCTGCTCGTCAAGGGCTTCGGTATCGTGGTCGACAACCAGAACTCGGCGCTGCTGACGATCCTGGTGTTCGGCGTCGGCACGGACTACGCGCTGCTGCTCATCGCTCGATATCGGGAGACACTGCACCACCACGAGAACGTCCGTGTCGCGATGGTCCACGCGCTCCGCGGCGCGGCGCCGGCCATCGTCGCGTCCGCGGCCACCGTGGTCGCCGGCCTGCTCTGCCTGCTCGTCGCGGACCTGAACAGCATCAGCGGGTTGGGCCCGATCGGGGCGGCCGGCATCCTGTGCGCGCTGGTTGCCATGCTGACGCTGTTCCCGGCGGTGCTCGTGGTGCTCGGCAGGTGGATCTTCTGGCCGGCCATCCCGCGGTTCAGCACGGCCGTGCAGGAGAAGCCGGGGCTGTGGGGACGGCTCGGCACCGCCATCAACCGCCGCCGGTGGGTGGCGACGCTCGGCTCGCTCGGAATCCTCGGCGTGCTCGCCATCGGGCTGACGGGCAACACCGGCGCCCTGCGGGAGCAGGACCAGTTCCTGACCCCGCCGGAGTCGGTCACCGGCTTCACCGTTCTCCGCCAGCACTTCCCGGAGCTGGGCGGCCAGCCGATGACGATCTACACGCGGCCGGCGTACCAGCAGCGGGTGCTCGCCATCGTCAAGCGCACTCCCGGCGTGGCAATGGCTGAGCCGGGCCAGACCAGCGGAGGCTGGGCCGACATCTCCGTGTTCCCGACCGACGCGCCGGACACCGCCGCGGAGTACGACACGATCAAGCGGGTGCGCACCGCCGTGCACGCGGTGAACGGGGCGGAGGCGATCGTCGGCGGGCCGAGCGCGGAGAACCTCGACACCGAGGTGACCACCAGCCGCGACGAGAAGCTGGTGATCCCGCTGGTGCTCGCCGTCGTCCTGATCGTCCTCGGGCTGCTGCTGCGAGCGATCGTGGCCCCGCTGATCTTGATGGCCACCGTGATCGTCTCGTTCGCCGCGGCCTTCGGCGGCAGCGTGTTCGTCTTCGACACGATCCTCGGGTTCAAGGGCGTCGACTATTCGGTGCCGCTGCTGGCATTCCTGTTCCTGGTGGCGCTCGGCGTCGACTACAACATCTTCCTGGCCAGCCGGGCCCGGGAGGAGACCGTGCGTCTCGGCACCCGAGAGGGCATGCTCAAAGCCCTCTCGGCCACCGGTGGCGTCATCACCTCGGCAGGCCTGGTCCTGGCGGCCACGTTCGCGGTCCTCACCTCACTTCCGCTGGTGATGCTGATCGAGGTCGGGTTCCTGGTCGCCTTCGGCGTGCTGCTCGACGCCCTGCTGGTGCGGTCGGTCCTGGTGCCCGCACTCACCCTGCTGATCGGCCGGCGAATGTGGTGGCCGAGTCGGCTGTCCCGTCCGACGCCGGAGCCGCCGAACGCCCGACACTCGCTCGCCGACGACGAGGAGCCCGCGCTGCAACGGTGAGCGGGGCTGCACGGACGAGGGTCCGGGACGGGGACCATGCCCGTCCCGGATCTTTTCATGGGCGCGCGATCGGGGCGGGCGGGGCCGCGGCCGGAAGGTCGACCCGAAGCAGCGCGCCACCGCGTGTGGAACGGGCGACGGTGGCCCGGCCGCCGTGGGCGTCGACGACCCGCTGCACGATCGACAGCCCGAGACCGGATCCCGGCAACGCCCGGGCGCTGTCGGCACGGTAGAACCGGTCGAATACCCGCGGTACGTCGGCGGCGTCGATGCCCGGCCCGGCGTCGTCGACCTCGAGCACCGCCGACGCGCCCTCGGTACGGAGCCGGACCTGGACCGGCTGGTCCGCGGGGGACCACTTGCCGGCGTTGTCGATGAGGTTGAGCACCGCCCGCTGGAGCGCAGCGGGACGCCCGCTCGCCCACACGGAGGTCACGTCGAGCGCGACCTCGATGTCGGGCACGCGGGAACGCGCCCGGGTCGCGGCGGCCACCACCACGTCGGCGAGGTCGATCAGCTCGGTGCTCTCGTCGCTGACGTCACCGCGTGCCACCTCAGTCAGCTCGGCGGCGAGGGTGCTCAACTCGGCCACCTGGGCACCGAGATCGTTGAGCAGCCGGGTCCGGCTCTCCGCCGGCAATGCGCTGTTCAGGGTGCCGCGCCGATCGAGCCGGATCAGCAGCTCGACGTTGAGGCGCAGGCTGGTGAGCGGGGTCTTGAGCTCGTGGGCGGCGTCCTCGGCGAGCAGCCGCTGGGCCTGCCGGGAGTCCCGGAGCGCGGCGAGCATGTCGTTGATCGACTGGATCAGCCGCCGGATCTCCCCACCGCCCTCATCCGGGATGTCGGCGTCGAGATCCCGAGTGTGCGCGACACGTGCCGCGGCGGCGGTCAGCCGGTCGATCGGTGCCAGCCCGGTCCGCGCCACGGTCCGTCCGACGAGGGCGCCGCCGACCACGCAGAGCAGCCCGATCAGCAGCATGCCGAACCCGAACTGGTTGATCGGGGTGTCGTCGGCAAGGTCGGCCACCTGGACCGCGCCGTCGACCGCCCGCAGCGTGTAGATGCGGTAGCCGTCGTTCCAGTCGGTCGACTCCAGCAGGTCGGTCGACGCGCCCTGCGCCACGCGCCTTGCGTGCTCGCTGACCGGGGGCAGCGCGGGTTGGCCGGCCGGCGTCCGGGTCGAGCCGTCGGGGAGGATGACCCGCACCAGCCGACCGGATCCGGGATACGGCGGTAGCTCGACCTGCGCCAGACCGGCGCGCTCCGCGTTCGTCGCCAGGACGCGGGAGTCGGCGCGTAGCTGTTCCTCGGCAGTGTCCTGCAGCTTCCGGTCCATTAGCTCGCTGGCCACTTGGAAGGCCAAGAACACGCTGACCGCGATGGCCGTCGCCGCGATCACCGTCAGCCTGGTCCGCAGGGACCGCCGGCGCCACCATCGGGTCAGCCGGCGCGGTTCCCAGCGGGCGTGCCTGCTCACGGAGGAGTCTCCCGCAACGTGTATCCCAGGCCGCGCAGCGTGTAGATCAATCGCGGCTCACCCTCGGCTTCCATCTTGCGGCGCAGGTAGCTCACGTACACCTGGAGGTTGTTGGCGGTGGCGCTCATGTCGAAGCCCCAGATCGCCTCGAACAGCGCGTCGCGGGTCAACACCCGGGTCGCGTTGCGCACGAGGACCTGCAGGAGGGAGAACTCGGTGCGGGTCAAGCGCAGCGGCCGCCCGCCCCGCCACGCCTCGAACCTGTCGGGATCGAGCCGGACGTCGGCGAACGACAGGATCTGCGACTCCCCATCGCCCGGCGTGCGTCGGCGCAGGAGGGCCCGCACCCGGGCCAGCAACTCCTCGGTGGCGAACGGCTTGGGCAGGTAGTCGTCGGCGCCCGCGTCGAGCCCCGCGACCCGGTCGGAGACCTGGTCACGGGCGGTCAGCATCAGCACCGGCAGATCCCGGCCCGCGGCCCGCAACCGCCGGCAGGTCTCCAACCCGCCGAGGCGGGGCATCATCACGTCGAGGATCAGCAGATCCAGCGCGTCACCGCCGGCCCCACCGACCCCGTCGAGCACAGCGAGACCGTTGGCGACGCTGCTGGTGTCATAACCCTCGACCTGGAGCACCCGCTCCAACGACTCACGGATGGCCCCGTCATCGTCCGCGATCATGATCCGCACGCCGGCCCGCCCCTTCCAAGTCGATACTTTGCCGCTTACTGTTCCCGATCAACCTGAGGCCAGTATTAGAGCCGTCGCCGCCGTGGTGCCCGCGGGCCGTGCTCTTACGGCGTCACCGACCAACCTCTGCGGAGTGCGCTCAGGGGTGGTCGAGGGCTTTGGCGAGGGGGACGCCGTCGAGGCGGGCGTGAATCATCGATTGGAATTGGGGGCAGGCCCGGTGGTCGTGGTGGCGGCAGCGCAAGCCGTGTTCCAGGAGAGTCTGGGAGAGGGTCAGGCGAGCGAGGCGTTCCCGGACCTGGGCCAGCTGGGCGCGCAGGATGGCGCGGCGGGCCTCGTGGTCGGGGGCGGTGAAGAGGTCGCGTATTTCGTCGAGGGTGAAGCCGGCGTCCTTGCAGACTTGGATCTCAGCGACCCGCGCGAGGTCTGCCTCGCTGTAGACACGGCGGGACGCCACCCGGCGGTCGGGGGCGAGCAGGCCCACCTGCTCCCAGTGGCGCAGCACGTGAGTGGCCACGCCGCAACGGGCCGCCAGCTCGCCGATCGCGTATTCCATCGGACGCCTCCGTAGCGGTTGACTTCAGGTCGACCTTAAGTCGCAGAGTGGGTGAATGACCAAGACGCACAGCGCCCACACCGATTCCGCCACTTTGATCCGGGCGCTCGACGCGGCCGAGAGCATGCCTGGCGCGGTCGCGCTGCGGGAGCGCGGCTACGAGTTGCTGGGATTGAAACCGGACGCGACGGTGGTCGACGTGGGATGTGGGACCGGGTGTGCGGTGGCCGAACTCGTCGAGCGCGGGGCCCGGGCCATCGGGGTGGACCTCGACCCGGCCATGCTGGCAGCGGCGCGCGAGCGGTTTCCCGGCATCGACCTGCGTGCCGCCGACGCCACCGATCTGCCACTGGCGGATGGCGAAGCCCAGGGCTACCGGGCCGACAAGGTTCTCCACATCCTGCCTGAACCGGAGACAGCATTGGCGGAGGCCCGTCGGGTGCTGACCCCGGGCGGGCGGATCGTTCTGGTCGGGCAGGACTGGGACACCATGGTGGTCGACTCCGACCTGGGCGAACTCACCCGGCGGATCATCGTGGCGCGGGCCGACACGATTCCGCACCCGCGCATCGCCCGTTCCTACCGCAACCTGCTGCTCGAAGGTGGATTCACCGACGTCACCTTCGAGGTGCACACCGCGATCCTCACTGACGCCTCGACGCGGTTGCTGCTGGCCATGCACGCGACCGCCGCCCGCGACACCGGCTCGATCACCGCCGCCGAGGCCGAACAGTGGATCGCCGAACAGGACCGTCGGGCCGCCACGGGCCGGCTCATGCTGGCCATCCCCATGTTCCTTGCCGCCGGGTCCCGTTAGCAATCGGCGACCGCGACGCGGCTGATGCCGAGGGTGGCGCGTGTACATTGCCGCAATGGAGTTTCAGGACGTTGTCCGGCGTCGTCGCATGGTTCGCACTTACGATCCGGATCGGCCCGTTCCGCCGGATGTCGTCGACCGCATAGTCGACAATGGCCTGAGGGCACCCTCCGCCGGATTCTCCCAGGGTTGGGGCTTTCTGGTACTCGATAGCGCCGCGGACATCGAGCTTTTCCGAGCCGCCGCGCGTCCCCCGGTGGAGCCTGAGCGATGGTTTGCCGCGAACGTCCAGGCGCCCCTGTTGATCGTTCCGCTCGCTAACAAGGACGCCTACCTCGAACGCTATGCCCAGCCGGACAAGGGCCACACGGATCGTTCCGATGCCTGGTGGCCGGCGCCGTACTGGGACATCGACACGGGCTTCGCCTCGTTGCTGATGCTGCTGACCGCGGTCGACGCCGGCTTGGGAGCCTGCTTCTTCGGCCTTCCCGCCGAGCGGATCGACACGTTCCGCAAGGAGTTCGGAGTGCCGCCGCAGTTCACCCCCATCGGAGCGATCTCCATCGGATACAGCCAAGAGCCTCCCCGTGATCTGCGCGATCGGCGGCGTCCCAAGGATGAGGTGGTACATCGAGGCAGGTGGCAGCAACCGGCAGAGTGACCACTCCGCTGCCGACCCGGGCGGCCATGCACTTGTTCGAATTGATGTTCCGGAGGGGAACGGCCGACGACAGAAGCGGGAGTTACTGCGGTGGCACGCGGATGGCATCCCAGAACGAGCGGTTCCCGCCCGAGATCCGGCTGAACTCGGCGGGCAGTTCCGGCCACGTCGTGCGCACCAGGTTGCGCACGTAGTCGGTCAGCACCTGACGGTGCTCGGCGAACTGGGCGTCCGTCATCACGCCGCGGATCGAGCGCACGTACGTGCCTTCCATCGTTTCGAGCTGGCGTTCCCGGAACCACTGCATCTCCTGGTTCACCGCCGCCCGCTGGCCGGCGTTCGGCGCGAACTCGTCGATGTCGCGCAGGTGGTTGCGGATCTCCTCGACCGACCGCCGGACCACGAACTTGCCCCTGTCCAGCGTGGTCATCGCCGGGCCCGGTGTGTACGGGGTGGCCATCAGCTCGGCGAACGACGCGCCGCTCAGCCGGGCGAACTGCTCGGCGTCGGCGGCGTTGATCACCCGGTTGGGCTGCAGGCGCCCGGCCCTGAGTCGCCCAGGTGGTTCATCTCGTGGAACACGTCCTGTGCGGTGGCCTGCGGGGATACGCCCAGGTGGGCCCGGGTGACGGTCTGCCCGTCGGGTCCGACCACCCGGATGTAGCCGACCTCCGCGGTGGCGCCCCGCCGGGCCACCAGGGTGGCGTCCTCGACCAGCTCGACGCCGAGCCCGGTGAGCTCGCGTTGGATGGCGGCGCGGTTGGGATGGGTGCGGAACGGCTGGGACACCATCTGGTCGGCGCTGAGCACGCCGCCTTCGGCGTCGGTGGCGAGCAGGGTGTACGCCCCCGGCTGCATTTGCCGCGGAGCACCCGGACTGCCGGGTCCGCCCGGCCCACCGGGACCTCCGGGCGCGCCCGGCTCACCGGGACCTCCGGGCCGGCCGCCGCGCCCCGCGATGGCGCCCGCTGCGGCCGCGCCCAGCGCCAGCGCGGCGAGCCCGAAGGCGATCGCGTCGGCCACGACGAGCTGCTGGGCGTTGGCGACGGCGGCGTCGGTGGTCAGCTCCGTGCCCGGCGTCGGCGAGACACCCTGCATCGCCTGGATGTTCTGGTAATCCTTTGCGCTGATCACCAGCGACGCGCCGGCCGCGACTGCCGCCGCGCCCATCAGCGCGACGAGTGTCAGCCCGCCGGTGAAGGGCGCGAACAGGAACGCGAGCTGCTGCACCGATTGCAGCAGCAGCCGGGTCAGCGCCTTCTCGATGTTGTGGCCGATCACGAGGTTGTGCGCCGCCCGGGACGGCAGGCCGGCTTTCCACTTGCCGCCGCCGACGGGGCCCGCGCCCTCGAAGAGCTGATTGACCACCGGGGTGAGGTCGAGCGGGTCGACGCCGTCGGCGTTGTCGAGCTGGCCGGCGGCGCGCGCCATGTCCGCTTCCAGGGTGGTCAGCGACGCGCCCATCCGGGCCCGCGCCTGCGCCGGGCCGGCCTCGGCGGCGAACGACGCGGAGTTCGCGCTCTCGCCGCGCCGCGCCAGCGTGTACGCCGCCGGATACAACGCGGTCAGCAGTGTGATCGCGTCGGCGGCGCGCTGGTACTCCCGGTGCATCGACTCGTAGTCCACCTGGCGGTAGATCAGCGGGAAGCCGTACGGCACGTCGGCCGGCTCCTCCCGCAGCGGCGGGGGAGTGTTCGGGTCGTACTTGACCTGGAATTTCACCCGCCGCCCGGTGGAGTCGCCCTCGACCTCGCCGCCGTCGCCGATACGCCAGCCCACGTGCGTGTCCCGGGCCAGCTCCTGCGCCCGCTGGAGCTGGGCCATCGTGTTCGCCGCGGACTGGAGTTGGCGCAGCTCCTCGTCCTGCTGTGCGGTCGGTGCCGGCGCGTCCGCGCCCGGCTGGCCGGCCGGTATGCCCAGCCGGTCGCGTTCGCCCTTGATCACACCCTGGTTGACGGCCAGGTAGCGCTTGGCGGTGGTGCGCACATCGTCCCGGAAGGCGTCCTGCAGCCCGCCGTACTGCGGCAGCCCGTAGACGTCGACGCCGCGCCCGTTGCACTGGTCCCACAGGTCCAGGTTGGCCGTGGCGAATGCGGCGAAGCGGTCGTCGGGCAGGCTGCCCCACAACCGTTCCAGGGCACGCTCGTCCCGCCAGTTGACCCACGTCTGGCTCAGCGAGAGCCGGATCAGCTTCGCCTTGTCCGGGTCGGACACACCGGAGAAGTCGGTGATGTCGAGCAGGTCGCCGGCCTCGCCGTCAGGGCCGAGCGCGTGGGCTATCGCGTCGCTGTTGCTCCGCGTCGTCTCACCGATCCCGAACAGCCGCCGCACCGGCACCGGCCCGGCGTGCGACACCGGCGCCACGGACGGCGTACCGGTCGGTGTTTCCGCGCTCGCACCGCGCTGCCGGACCGCGGCGTCGGCCGCCGCGGTGGCCGCCCGCTCGTCCCGGTCGGCTGGGTCGCTCACCGCAACCCCGTCAAAACCACGATGGGGTACGCCGGGAGCGGCGTCCCGTTGGGTCGTGTGCGTGACCTCGTGCGCCAGCACGCCGTACCCCGTGGTGCTTTCCGGGTCGTACTCGCCGGCGCCGAAGAACACGTCCGTGCCCGTCGTGAACGCCCGCGCGCCGACGTCCCGCGCCAGCTCGGCGGCGTTCGCGTCGCGGTGGACACGCACGTCGCCGATGGGCGTCCCGAGATCACCGGACAGGTCGGCGCGCAGCCCGTCGGGCAGCGGCTCGCCGCTGCCGAGGCCGGCCCGGATGCGCTGGGCGAGGTCGGGGCCGGTCGACCCGGGCCGGCCGCCGGGCGCGCCGAGAAGCCGTGCCAGCACCCGGTTACCCGCCGGGGCCACGTCGTTCAGCAGCGGCGGCAGCGACGCCGGGGCGGAGCCGGGTTCTCGTACGTTGCCTTGACTGCCTACAGCCTGACGGTTCTCAGCGGACTCGGGGCGGCCGCGCTCCCTGCGCTCCTCGCCACTCACCCTTCCGGTATACGCGCCGGCCCGCGTGATCACAGGCGCTGTTCGGCCAAGTCGGCAAGCCGACAGCCTGCTCCGAAACCGTGGCTCGTGCCGCGATGCCGGTAAACCAGCTGGTCAGGTGCGCTGGGCGAGGACGCGGGTGAAGCCGAGGTTGCGGCCGGTGTCGGCTCGCAGGATGTCCACCTCCCGGGGGATGAGCCGCAAGGCGTCGTCGTTGTCGGTCGTCTCCAGGACGGCTTCGCTCCAGACCAGCCAGTCGCGCCACCCGTCCTCCAGGAAGTCGGCGCGCACGTTGTCGACCACGCCGCTGCGACTCCACAGCCGCTGCCACCAGGCCGGCGAGTGGAAGGTCCAGAAATCCGGGGTCCAGTGCGGCTCGAGGTGCTCCGGCAGCCCGTCGTCCAGCTCCGCGGTCAGCCCCGGCACCACGATGCCGATCTGGCCGCCGGGAGCCAGGAAACGGCTCAGGTAGGACAGGTACAGCTCGTCGGTGCCGAAGTAGTGATAGGCGTCGACGCTGACGATGGCATCGAAGTAGCCCTCCGCGAACGGCAGGTCATGTGCCTCGGCCAGCAACGGCGTGACGAGCCTGCCCTGGCCCGCGGCGTCGATTCTGCGCCAATTCTCGGTGGGCGTGATCCAGAGATCGGCGGCGACGACCTGGACGTCGAACTCCTTGGCCAGGAAGATCGAGGTGATGGCCCTGCCGCAGCCGAGGTCGAGCACGCGGGCGCCCGGGGCGAGGTTGAGCTCGGAGCACAGCCATTCGAGCAGCCAGAGTGCGCTCGGGCCCATCCAGTTGTCGACCATCCACTGGGGGTCGTAGCCGGCGCTCCTCGGGAACCGTGGCAGGTTCAGCCGCTGCCTCAGATCATCGATCATCGGGGAAGGATGGCACCCCCGGCCCCGGAATGCCGCGCATTAATCTCGGCGCATGGCCGTTCTCGAGGTTCACGAAGACCATTTCACGGTCGCCGAGGGTGCGGCGGCGTCCGTGACCGCGCCGCTCGCTGCGCTGGCCGCTCTCGTGCCTCATGCGGAACGGCGCCTGGGCCTGCGGGGGTCCGGCTCGGATCTGGTGGCGCGCTTCGAGGCGTGCGTGCGGGAGCTGGCGAGCCGTGAGAAGAGGGTGGTCAGCAAGATCACCGCGTTGCACGACGACCGGCTCGGCCAGGTGGCCGACTGGTGCACCGATCTGGGCATCGACCACGAGGAGCAGGAACGGTACGGCGGCCGGATCCGGCGCGTTGTTCTGGACCGCCTGCGTCCGGAACCCGGTGAGTACAACCGCACCCTCTACCTCGAGATCGCCGGTTCGGCCCGCCTGCGGTTCCACGAGTCCTATCAGCGTGGCGACGACCAGGCGACGCTCCATACGGCCGAGGCGCCGCTCGCCGAGGCGGAGGATCGGGTCGTCGCGACGTTCCAGGCGCTGGTGGCCGGCGGCGAGTTGGGCGTGCACCTGCCGTTCCGCGAGAGCCGCGACCGTGTGTACCGGCGGTATGCCAAGGCCCGCCGGCTGGGATCGATTCGTCGGCAGGAACTCACCGACCGGGGTGGCGACCTGTCCTTGGCGGTGACCACCACGACGCTGGACGACGATCCCACCATCGAGTTCCAGCAGATGCTGTTCGTCCGTGGCGCCGAGCCGGAGAGGTCGGCCGTCCGGGCGCCGTTGGGTTCGCTGGGTGAGCTCGTCACGTTCCTCGAGCGTCGACTCGGCCGGACGGACGGGCCGCACACCGAGGATGAGCTCTTCGCCTGTTTCGCCGGGCTGATCGGGCGTGGGGAGCTGGGCGTCGCCGCCGGACGGGAGAGCGCCGAGGTGGTGGCGCGATTGTTCGGCGAGGCGGGCGCGCCATATGTGTTGTCCAGCGAGCGGAGACACACGTTGCTGTCGACGTACCGGGAGGCGACGGGCTGTGCCTTCAGCTTGAGCCTGACGGTGGAGATTCAGCGCCGTCCCGGCGCGGCGGTGTCGGTGGGCTTGCTGTTCACGGAGTACTACGACTATTCGTCGAGGCCGGGCGACGCGGGCCGCGAGTACGGCTACTCCGCAAGGCTGGAGCCGTCGCCTGTGGACCGGGTGCTGAGTGGCCTGGAGCGCCGGCTGGGCTCGACGCCGGCGTCGGACGAGCCGGATGAGCGGGTGGTGGCGTGCTTCCGGGCGATGCTCGACAGCGGCGACCTGTCCGCGGCCCGGCCCCTGAAGGAGAACCGGGACCGGGCGGCCGAGGTACTCAAAGCCGTAGGCTCCGTCAAGACCGATTCATCAGTTTGGGTAAACAGCTGAAGGCCGGCCGCAAGGGCCCGGGAGGACGTCGGCATGAGTTCATCGCAACCCTTCGCCGATCTAGGATCCGAGCCGGACGCGACGGCAGGCGGCCCGGATCACCGCTACCTGCTCGACAACGCCCGGGTGCAGGCGGGTGACCGGTTCACCTGGCTGGCCGAGCTGTTCGACGGCGTCACCCGGGGACACTTCGACCGGCTCGGAGTGACGGCGGGCTGGCGCTGCTGGGAGGTCGGCGCCGGAGGCCCCAGCATTCCCCGGGCACTCGCCGCGGCCGTCGGGCCGACCGGTTACGTGCTGGCCACGGACATCAACCCGGCCTGGTTGAACCCCCACGACGGGTACGAGGTGCTCCGGCACGACATCGTCGCGGACCCGCCGCAGCAGCCGGGCACGTTCGACCTGGTGCACGCCCGGCTCGTGCTCGTCCACGTGCCCGACCGGGCCCGGGCGTTGGCGGCGATGGTGGCGGCGCTGCGCCCCGGCGGCTGGCTGGTGATCGAGGACGCCGACACCGAGCTGCAGCCGCTGGCCTGCCTCGACGAGGTCGGCCCGGCACAGCAGCGCGCCAACCGGCTGCGGCGCGCCGTCCGGGAGCTGATGACCCGCCGCGGCGCCGACCTGCGCTACGGCCGTACGCTGCCGCGAGCCTTGCGTACGGCCGGCCTGGTCGATGTCACGGCGTCCGGTTGCTTCCCGGTGGGCGGGGTGGCCTGCGACCGGTTGGAGGCCGCGACCGTGCGCATGGTCCGCGCCGACCTGCTCGCCGCGGGGTTGACCGACGACGCCGAGATCGACGCGCACCTGGCCGCCATCGAGGCCGGCGAGCTCGACCTCACCCTCGCGCCGCTGATCTCGGCGTGGGGACGCCGCTTGGAGGGATCGTGATGAGAGACCCTGGGTGCGACACCCGCCCGGTCCCGGCCCCACCGTTGCCGGGCCGTTGCGACCACGCGGCACAGCCGTCGCTGCTGCGTTCCGGGTGCTATCTGATCGAGTTCGCGATGCGTGGCAACCCGGCCACGGTCCTCGACGGCACGCTGCGCGTCGACGTCACGGCCGACGGGGTGATCGCGAGCGGAGATCTCTACGAACGCCCGCGACTCGACGACGAGATCGCGGGGCCGGCTCCCGATCCGGCGGCCGGGATCCCGATCTTCCCCATCGCCGACTACCGCTGCTATCTGCGTGTCACCGGAGTCGAGGAGTCGGCCGACGGCGTCCGGCTGACGATGGAGGAACATCGATTTCACTCGTCCAGCCTGGAGTTTCTCGACGGTAGTCGGCGCTGGCTCCGCGGCTCGACCTTCACCGTGCTGCTCGCCCTCGACGGGCCGGTGCTGACGGGTGCGCTCGAGGACTCCGCCGGCACACCGTTCTGGCAGGTCACGGCTCGCTGGGTGTCGGCACGCCTGCGCCGGGCGGTGCTGGAGATCGACCGGGTTCGGCTCGCCGAGTCGCCGGAAAGCAGCGGCACCGACGCGACCTGGCAGACGGTCTTCGGCGAGATCGGCTGGGATCTCACCGTGATTCGCAGCCACGATGACGTCACCGAGCCGAGCGGCGAGTCGTGGAGCCGGATCGAAGCGCACGCGATGATGCGTGCCCTGCGCGACCACGGCGATCTCGACGCGGAGTGGCGCTTCCACTGCCTGGCCGTCCGGCGGATGGATCACGGTCTCACCTCGACCGGATGGATGTACGACGAAGTCGATGAGACGAAGGGGGAGGGCTTCATGGTCGCCTCGCACTGGGAGATTCCGGTGGAGCCGCGATGGGGCCGGGCCCAGGGCAGGCGGTTCGGTACTGTCGCGCCGGCCTACTTCCGCACCGCGGTCCATGAGCTGGGACATGCGATGGGCCTGGGGCACCGGACGGGCAACAGCATCATGAACGACACGGGAAGCATCGCCGATCTCGGATTGAGCACGCCCGAGACGCCGTTCCCCGACAACATCGTCATGTCCTTCGCCGCCGGCGACCGGCATCGATTGCGGCACTGGCCCGATCTCGTCGTGCGGCCGGGTTCGCCGTTGAAGGACGGCCTGTCCGCCCCCGTCAGCTGATCCGGCCGGACCACGGGAGCAGGCAGTCGAGCCGCATGCCGGGGCCTGGCTAGATGCGGGCTCGGCGTACCGCGACCGTGGCGCCGACCGCGAGGTCGAGGATCGGCAGGATCGCCAGGATGCCCATGTCGAGCAGGGTCCAGCGCCATTGTGACCAGTCGACCGCGGTCGGCAGGCCGAACGCGGCGCGGTTGACGACGACACCGAAGAAGGCCAGGCCGAAGGTCATCGCGACGCGTTCGTCGATGACGGACCAGAGGATCGCGGCGACCGCGAACACCTGCCACACGGCGCGGCCGGCGGTCTGGAAGGTCGGGTCCTGCGTGAGGCTGCCGTAGGCGTCCAGCGCGACCGACGCCACCGGGATGAGCAGCATCAGGTTGAGTTTCTTCGGCGCCGTGACCGGGCCGCGCCCGATGAGCGGGATCAGCAGCACGACCACGAGCGGCAGTGTCCCGGACGACAATCCCATGGTGTAGTACGGCTCGGTGGCGAAGCGGCTGACGAGGTCGGGGCCGGCCGTCGCGAGCCCGAACGCACCGGCCGTCAGCGCTGCGGCGGATCCGTGCCATCCGCGGAGGACCGCCACGATCGCCAGGACACAGGCCGCGGCGAGGGTGAGATACACCGTGATCAGGACGGCGGGCACACTCAGCCCGTTCCCGGTGTAGGTCGTCTTCCAGACGGCATCGCCCGCGCTTTGGATCAGCAGCATCAGTGCGGCCACGCGCAGCGCCGCCCGCCCGGACTGCCCGACGGTCCGGCGCTCGGTCGAGCCGGCCCGGACCCGCATCGCGCCGACGATCAGCGCCCAGACCTCACGCCACTGCGGTCGCCGCCGGCCGGCCGGTGCCCCCTCCATCAACACGGCGAGCATCTCGGCGCCCCGGGTCTGCCGGTACGCGGCCGGGTAGAGGCGCAGCAGGCGGCCGTACCGTCGCTCCAGCTCGCTCATGCCAGACCCGCCGCCGGTCGCGGGGCCACCGAGCGGGCCGCGCGGTCGGTCACGACTCGGGCCGCGGCGGCCATCGCGTCGGCCTCCGCCCGCAGCGCGGCGGCACCGTCCGGGGTGAGCGCGTAGTAGCGCCGGGCGCGGCCGTTGACGATCTCCTCGTGGGTGGACACCACGTATCCCTCGCTGCTGAGGCGGTCGAGCGCGGCATAGAGGGTGCCGGTCGCGAGGCGGATGCGCCCCTGCGACAGCTCGCCGGCCCGGTTGACGATCGCGTAGCCGTGCAGTGGCTCGTCCTGCAACGCGGCCAGGATGAAGAAGGTCGGCTCTCGCATGCGAACGGTCATGTCGCGAACATATGACGACCAACTACATATGTCAACGGTGGGGGTCGGTGATCTCGCGGAGCCGCGTGAGGATCTGGTGCAACTGTGCGGTGGCTCGTTTGCCCAGGTGGCGGGTCCACTCGTCCTGGACGGTCACCTCGGTGCGGCGGGCCACCTGCTGTGCGGCCAGGCCGCGCTCGGCGAAGGTGACCAGGCGGGCGCGGGCGTCGGCCGGGTCGGGGGCGCGGCGGACATAGCCGGCGCGTTCGAGCTGGTCGACCATGAACGTGACGGTCTGCTTGGTGACGCGGGCCTGCTCGGCGAGATCGGTGAGCCGGGTGCCCTTGGCGCCCACTCGGGCCAGGACGCGCGCCTGCGCCACGGTGATGTCGTCGAAGCCGGCCACCGCGAGGTCGGCGAGAACCCGGTCCTCCATGGCGCGCTGGACGATGAAGCACAGCAGCCCGATGTTGAGTGGTCCGGCGTCGGCCGGGGCGCTGATCGGGTCCGGCATGCGCGTACTCCTTGACAGTAGTCAGTTATTCGAATAATTCTAGTACTATCTTCGAACTAAAGGGAGAGCGCCATGGAGATGGATGCCGTGTGGCGTGCGATCGATCACGAGCGCAGCCGATTAGCCGACCTGATGGATGATCTCAGCGGATCCGAGTGGAGCACGCCGTCGCTGTGCAGGGATTGGACGGTGCGCGAGGTCGCCGCGCATCTGACGCTGGCACACACCGGGCCGCTCTCCGCGACGGTCTCCCTGATCCGTGCCGGTGGCAGCTTCAACCGGATGGTCCGGGACACCGCGATCAGGCAGGCCTGCCTGCCGGTGGAGCAATACCCGAGACTGCTGCGCGGCATGGTCGGCTCCCGCCGCACCGCGCCGTTCCTCAGCGGCCTCGAGCCCCTGATCGACGTGCTGTGTCACGGCCAGGACATCGCCCGTCCGATCGGGCGGCACCATCCGATGCCGGCCGACGCTGCCGTGGCGGCGGCCGCGCACATCTGGGCGCGGTCGTTCCCGTTCCAGGCGCAGCGCCGGCTGCGGGGCTTCGAGCTGTCGGCGACCGATGCGCCGTGGCGGGTGGGCGCCGGTGCCCGGGTGGAAGGGCCGATCTCGGCGCTGCTGTTGCTGGTGTCCGGCCGCCCGGCCGCCCTGACCGATCTGCACGGACCCGGCGTGGCGAGACTCGCGGACACCTTCCCGGCCACCGCCGGTCCGGCCCGCCCGAGCAGGGAGCGATCATGATCTACTACGCCCAGGTGGTCGATGTGCCCGAGCCCATCGACGTCTACGACGCCACCCACGCCGAGCTGCTGCGACGCACCGGCGGGAAGGTCGACGGGCTCATCGTGCATCTGTGCCGCCCCACCGAGAGCGGCTTCCAGGTGTTCGAGGTGTGGACCGACCGGGCCTCCTGCGAGCGCGCCGAACGTGAGTTAGTCGCGCCGATCCTCGCCGAGCATGCCGCGGCCGCGGCGTCCCCCGGTGCGGCGTTCGTTCCGCCGGGCGTCGAAGAGTTCGTCGTCCGCGGACTGGTGGTCCCCGGCAGCGGCATCGCGGCCTGAGCCGTGCGGGGGATCACCGGCGACGAAGCGGGCCTGGTCGGGCTCGGCTTGGGCCTACGGCCGGTGGCCCGGCTCGAGGAGATGGTGGCGGCGCAGCTGGGCCGTCACCGGGTGCGGGTGCTGGCCATCCGGGTGCAAGACCACCCGTACGATCGGCCGGCCCTGACGACCGCGGCCCGGCACCTGGTTTGCGGCACCGCGGCCGATGAGGCCGGCCAGACCTACGACTACGCCTTCTTCGTCAAACTCGTACGCTCGTGGATCCGGTCACCGCTGTCCGCGGCGGTGCCCGAGCCGCTGCGGTCGCAACTCGCGCCGCTGATGCCCTGGCGGACCGAGCCGGACATCTACCGGAGCGATCTGTGCCGGTGTCTTCCCGCCGGGCTGCGCCTTCCGCACGCCTACCAGGTCAGCGACCTGGACGACGAGACGGCGGCCATCTGGCTCGACCGCGTGCCGGTGCGCCGGGGCGGGTGGACCGTCGAGCGGCACCGGCGCGCGGCCCGTCTGCTCGGGCGGCTCGCGGCCAGCCGATCCGTCGCTCCCTTCGCGGCCGACGTCCCCGCCGGCCGGACCGCGCGGCGGTTCGCGGAGCACTGGCTGGCGGTGAACATCGTCCCGGCCCTGTCCGCGGACGAACTCTGGCGGCAACCGCTCATCGCCGCGACGTTCGACGAGCAGTTGCGACGCCGGATCGTACGGGCGGCGGCCGCCCTGCCCGCCCTGGTCGATGAGCTGGAGTCCCTTCCCACCCTGACCGCGCACGGTGACGCCTGCACCGACAACCTGCTCCGCACCCGGTGCGACGACGACATCGTCCTGATCGACTTCGGTTTCTGGGGCACCGCACCCGTCGGTTTCGACCTCGGCCAACTCCTGCTGGGCGACATCCAGCTCGGGCGGCGGCCCGCCCACACCTTCCCGGACCTGGCGGAGGCGTGCCTGCCGGCGTACGTCCAAGGTTTGCGCGACGAAGGCTGCGCCGTCCCGATCCACCAGGTCCGGCGGGCGCACGCCATCGCCACGACGATCTTCCACGCCGTCCCGTCGATCCCCTACGAGCACCACGCCGCCGAGGCGACACCGGAGCTGCATGCCCTGTTCGCGAACCGGGCCGGCATGGCTCGGCACCTGCTCGATCTCCTCGACGCCACCGTGCGGTGAGCAGGCCCTCGGCCGGCCCTTCACTCCTGGCTCGGCCCTCGCTGCCAGCGGAGGCTGACCGTGACGCCGGCATGGTCGGAGGTGTAGCGCGGCGGTGCCGCCCGGAACGGTTCGGCGCCGACGACAACGGCCTGCCTCGCCGACGCCTGGCCGCGGAGCAGCACGAGATCGATCCTCGACGTCAGCTGCGGGGCGGGGTTGGCGAGCGCGGCGTCCTGGCAACAGGTGTAACCGGGTGTCGCTTCGGTCCAGGCGTCGGTGAATCGCTCGGTCAGCAACCGGTAGGTGTCGGTGGTCGTGCCGTCGGCGGCGGAGTTGAAGTCACCGGCCGCGATCACCGTCCCGGGGCGACCAGCGGAATCGGGCCCACGTCGGTGCCGGCGGACATGGCCGCGACGGTGTACTGCAGGCCGCGCCGGGTCAGCGCCTGCCGCAGGATGGCAGGAAGTCCAGCGAGGGTTGGTCCCGGGCCCGGTGGTCGTCCAGGTGGTCACCTCCTGGAGTCCGACGATGCCGGGCGTCGAATCCTGGATCTCGTCGGCCAGGCCCTCGGCTCGCGCCGCGAAGTCCGTCGCTCGCACCTGGGCGTTGATCGCGGCCACCGCGGCGAGCAGGCCCGGCGCGTCCTGGGCGGCCAGCGCCGGCGGCGCGGCCGCGTCCTCGCACTGCAACCGAGACCAGATGTCGGCGGATTCGGCTAGTGCTCGAACAACGGTACTGTCAGAGCCCATGTCCGTTCCCGGAGACGTGCGACCCGAGATCCTGGCCCGGCTGCGACCGATCTGCCGGGCACTCCCGGAGACCTATGAAGAGCCGGCCTGGATCGGCGTCCGGTGGCGGATCCGTAAGCGGACCATCGCGCATGTCTATCCGGCCGATCCTGAGCGGAGTCTCTCCTACCCTCGGCAGCTGGTTGCCGGGGAGTCGCCCACCCTGATGACCTTTCGCGTGGCCGCTGATGATCTGCTCGGGCTGATCGGTGGTGGCTTTCCGTTCTTTCGCGCGGGCTGGGGGCGCAACGTCGTCGGCGCCTTCCTCGGTGACCACACCGATTGGGCCGAGATCGCCGAGCTTCTCGCCGGCAGCTACTGCGAAATGGCCCCGAAGTTTCTCGCCGACCGCGTCTCGCTCCCGCCGGCCTGAGCCGCACGCGTGCGGCCGTATTCGGCCAGGGCGTGAAACGCCGCCTTCGGTGTCCAGGAGCCGTCCGGCATGACCCGCACGATGCCGCGTGCGGCCAGGTCGAAGTCCCGGTCCGGGTCGTCGGTCGTCGGCAGGTGCCGGTTCGCGAAGGTGTACACGAACGCCGCTTCCACGCCGCCGGCTTCGTAGTCGCGCAGCAGGTCCAGGATGTAGCGGGCCTGGCCCTCCTCGTCACGCTCCAGGGCCGCGGTCAGCGTCGCGGCGCGGCCCTGTTCGTCGTAGGTCACCGGCTCGGGCCCGCCCGCGACCTCCGCCGCGCCGCGGAATGTGCAGCAACCGAACTCGGTCGCCGCGTACGGCTTGCCCTGGCCCACCGCGGCCGCCAACGACTGCGGGAACGCCGCCGCGTTGGTCGCGTCGCGATAGCCGGCGTCGCTCGCGATGATGTCGAACGACGACCAGTCGATGTCCTCCAGCGGGATCGAGGCGTACCCGATGGGGCCCTTGAATCGGTCGCGCACCGCGGGGACCGCCTCGACGAGGAACTCGCGCACCGCGGCGCGCGCGGCCGGGACGGCCTCTCGCATCCGCAACGGATCGGTGAACAGCGCCATCCGCTCGGCCAGGTCTCGGCCGGGCAGGAAGCCCTCGGTGAACATCGAGATCTCGGAGCCCGTCAGGTAGACCACCGCCGCGCCGGTGCGCCGCAGCCGCTCGGCACGCTCGGCGCCGTCGAGCACGAACGCCATGAGTTCGGCGCGGTCGAGGCCGTTGGTGAACGGGCAGTACCAGACCTCCAGGCCGGCCTCGGCGGCGAAGCGCGCGGCCACCTCGAGGCGGTCCTGGATCCCGCCGGTGATGCGCACCGCGTCGCAGTGCAGTTCGTCCCGGATGACACGCAGGTCCTGCCGCACGGTCTGCGGATCGAACGGCTCGTGTGTGGTGGATCCGGCGCTCACGAAGCCGGTGTCGTAGTTCAGGCCGAAGACGCGCATCGAAGACCTCCCCATTCGTAAGGTACGCGACGTACCGTAGACGACATGGGCACGAGGCGCCGTGGTGCGGAGTTGGAGCGGGTGATCCTGCACGCGGCGGCGGAGGAGCTGCGGGAGTCCGGCTATGGCGGCATGACCATGGACCGGGTCGCCGCCCGGGCGGGCACCAACAAGAACGCCATCTATCGGCGGTGGCCGCATCGGGCGGCGCTGGGGATCGCGGCCTATCGCCATCTCTCCGACGCCGTGCTGCCGAACCCGGACACCGGCACCCTGCGCGGCGACGCCCTCGCGATGCTGCGGCTGGCGAACGACACCTGGTCGTCGCCGCACGGGGCGGTCCTGCGCAGCCTGCTCGCGGCCGCGGCGGACGACCCGCAGCTGCTCGGCCTCATGCGTGAGCGGTCCGGCGTGGACACGATGGACCGCGCCTGGCTGAGCATGCTCGACCGGGCGGCCGGCCGGGGTGAGGCGCCGGCGGCGGCCGCGCACCCGCGGGTCGCGAGCACGCCGATGATGTTGCTCCGCGGCGAATACGCGATGCGCGGCATCCCGTCCGTTCCCGACGACGTGCTGATCGAGATCGTCGACGAGGTGTTCCTTCCCCTCGTGCGCGGCCGAGGCTGAGGTGAGCGACAGGTGATCGATCAGACGATGGCCCGCATCGCGCAGGGCGTGGACCTGCACCATCGGCAGGGCGAGCGGGAAGCCGCCCGGCTCCTGTTCGCGGAGATCTGGGATGAGATCGGCGGCGAGCAGGGCGATCCGCTGCACGTCTGCGTCCTCGCGCACTCGATGGCCGACGTGCAGGACGATGTCCGGCAGGAACTGCTCTGGGATCTGCGGGCGCTCGCCGCGGTTGAACTGCTCACCGACGATCGGGTCGCGCAGGCCGGGGTGAATCTCTCCGTGGCCGGCCTCCATCCGTCGCTGCACCTCAACCTGGGTGATTGCTATCGCAGGCTCGGCGATCTCGATCGGGCCCGCGAGCACCTGAGGCGGGCGCGCGCGGGGATGGGCGCGCTCGGCGACGACTGGTACGGCCGGTTGGTCAAGGATGGCCTCGAGCGGCTGACGGACGCGCTGGACTCCCTACCGCGGTGGCGCTGACGATCTCCTGCAGTGCGGCGGCCAGGTAACCGTCGGGATCTAGCCGGCGGGGATCATGTCGAGCAGCGTGTCGATCAGCTCCTCGGCGGTGAGCCCCCACTTCTTGTCGGCGAGCTGGTTGCTCGCCTCCATGCCGGCGATCCCGTCCGCGCTCGCGAAGAGCAACGCTCCGTAACGCCGCGCGTCCGGCTCGCCGACCAGCCGGGCGACGATTGCCAGGAACTCGTTCTGGCTGCGCTCGGCGGCACGGGCCAGGGCGGTCGGATCGCCCGCCGGATTGCTGAACATCAGCTGGTACAGATGCGGCTGGGCGCGACCCAGGCCGATCAGCCCGAGGAGCAGGCCACGCAGCTGGTCGGTGGGGGACAGGCCGGCATCCGTACGCAAGGCCTCCGCCTGATCGCCGAGCCGGTCCCAGGCGCGCGTGCCGATCGCGATCAGCAGGCTCTCCTTGTCCGCGAAGTGCCCGTAGGGCGCGCCGCGGGTCACGCCGGCGCGCGCGGCCACCGCACGCAGCGTCACCGCCTCGACGCCTCCATGATCGAGCAGCTCGGCCGCCGCTTCGAGCAGGGCGCGACGGGTGGCGGCGGCGGATTCGGCGCGGCTGGGCATGGCGTCATGCTACCGGCCTTCGGATGACAATGTCACGCGACTCACTTGACAGCGTCACATGAATGCGCCAGGCTCGTTCGCATGACAACGTCACATGACATGCCAGAGCTTGTGATCGTGACCGGCGCTTCGACCGGGATGGGCGCGGCCACCGCCAAGGAGTTGGCCCGCCAGGGATTCCACGTCCTCGCCGCCGTCGTCCAGGCATTCCTGCCCGCGCTGCTGCGCAGCTCGGGCCGCGTGGTCAACATCAGTTCGGTGAACGGCAGGCTGTCGATGGCCGGTTATGGGGCGTACGCGAGCAGCAAGTTCGCGCTGGAGGCGATGAGCGACGCGCTGCGTCAGGAGCTGGCGCCGCACGGCGTGCCGGTGGTGGTGGTCGAACCGGGCGGCGTCCGGACCGCGATGTCCGGCCACGGCCTGTCGAGTCTGAGCCGCCTCGAAGCCGGGATGACCGCCGACCAGAACGCCCGCTACGGCGGCCTGATGCGCGCCCTGCCCGCGCACGTCGCCGCGTTCACCGAGGCCGGGGTGACCGCCGACGAGGCGGCCCGGCGGATCGCGAAGGCGGTGACCGACCGCAGGCCCCGCATCCGTTACACGATCGGCCGGACCGCGGCCCTGCTGATCCGCCTCGCAAGCACTACCCGACCCGGACCGAGATCGACTCACGTCTGTCCACCCCGGGCGGAGCGGGATAACCTGCGGCGGTGAGTCGTTCGAGCGCCTGCCGTGTCCTCGCCGTCGTGCTCGCGGGCCTGCTCGCCGGGGCGCTGGCCGGGCCGTCGCCGGTGCTGGCCCACGGCACCCTCGCGGCCAGCACGCCGGCGAACGGCAGCACGGTCACCGACCGGGTCGACGCGGTCTCGTTGACGTTCACCGAGAAGCCCGCGCCGTTCGCGCACTTCACGATCACCGCGCCGACCGGCGTACGCGTCGACGCCGGCTGGTCGAACGCCGAGCCGGTCCGGCTCGCCAAGCCGGTCCGCGAGTTTCAGCTCAAGGACGGCAAGTGGGAGCCGCTGCTCTACGACACCGGCTTCCCGGTCACGGTGAAGCTGGCGCATCTGCCGGCCGCCGGCCAATACCTGGTGACCTATCACAACGTGGCGTCCGACGGGGACGCGGTGAAGGGCGAGATCCGGTTCACCTACCGCGGCATCGCGGCCCCGGCGCCGCCCGGCTGGCAGGCGCCGACCGATCAGCCGAAACCGGAACTGCTGGCCGCCGCGGCCCGCCCGGAGGCCAGTGCGCCGCCGCAGTCGCAACCGTCGCCGTCGCCGGTGCAGGCGACGACGCCGGTGCTGGTGCTGGAGGAGGGCCGGGGGCCGTGGGCCTGGCTGGTGCCGGTGCTGCTGGTCGCCGCCGCGGTGCTCAGCTACCTGTTGCTCGCGCCGCAGCTCAAACGCCGATCCCGCAGGTGACCCGGGCCTGAGGGAATCGCCATGTGGCCATGGCGCCGGCCGGACTCGGCACGGGGCATCGGCGAAATCGCCGGCCTGGATGCCCGGCCCTTGACACCGGATCGGCCGCGGACTGCACTCGGCGGGAGGGGAGTTCACATGAGTCGATCCCGTTCCGGCCAGCTCGTCGCGGCTGCCGGTCTGCTTGCCGTGTTGTTCGTCGCGCCGGCGCCCGCTCGGGCAGCCGAGCCGGTCACCTGTCCACTGCCGCCGGTGCCGAGCACCACGCAGCCCGGCTACACCGTCGCCGATCCCCGGTGCGAGGTGACCGGGGCGCCGTTCGTGCCGCTGACCGATGCGGCCGGCGCGCCGATCAGCACCGTGCACACCGGAATCGCCGACGGCGCCGCCTATCGCATCGAGAAGCCGCTGGCCTGGAACGGCGAACTCGTCATCTATGCCCACGGTTATCGCGGCCAGGGCACCACGGTCTATGTCGACAACCCGGGCGCACTGCGCGCGCACTACGTCGCCCGGGGTTTCGCGTGGGCCGCCTCCAGCTATCAGACCAACGGGTACGACGTCGGTCAGGGCGTGCGCGACTCCCAGGCGCTGATCGGGAGATTCGCCGCGGTCACCGGCATCGCCGCGAAGAGCGTCTACCTGACCGGCGCCTCGATGGGCGGGCACGTCACCGCGGTCGCGGTCGAGAAATTCCGGAGAACGTTCGCCGGGGCCATGCCGTATTGCGGACCCATCGGCGACACCGCGCTCTACGACTATTTCCTCGACGCCAATGTCACCGCCGCGGCGCTGACCGGCAATCCGATCACTTTCCCGGCCGAAGAGGCGACATTTCGGGAGAGCGTCAAACAGCGACTGCCGCTGCTCGGCGCCAATCTCGGTGTGGGCACCACCCCGACCTTCACGCCGCTGGGAGTGACCTGGGGCGAGGCGATCGAGCGGCGTTCCGGTGGCGACCGGCCCGGTTTCGGCAGTGCCTGGGCATTCTGGAACTCCCGGCCCGGCCTGGCTCCCAACACCGACGTGCCGTTCCTGTTCGGCGTCTATCCGGGATTGTCCGGCGGCACCGCCGGAATCGCCCGCGGCAACGTCACCGACAATTCCCGCACGCTCTATCAGCTCGACGACGAATGGTGGCTGAGCCGGGCCGAAATCAAGATCAACAGAGACGTTCTCCGGGTACGCCGGACGGCTTCCGCCAGCAACGATCTCACCGGCATCCCGGCCGTCAAGGGTGATCCGCGCATTCCGGTGCTGTCCCTGCACACCATCGGCGACCTGTTCGTGCCGCTGTCGATGGAGCAGATCTATGCCCGCGAGGTGGCCGCGCACCGGCAGTCGAGGCTGCTCGTCAGCCGGGCGATCCGGGCCGTGGGCCATTGCGAGTTCACCCCGGCCGAATTGCAGGCGGGATTCGACGACCTGGTGCGCTGGGTGCGCAGCGGCAAGCGGCCGGCCGGCGACGACCTCCTGAACCGGCGAAAGGTCGCCCGGCCAGATTTCGGCTGCCGGTTCACGATCGGCGTGCGGCCCACCTTCGTCGCCCCGGCCTGTCCCTAGATCATCGCCTGCGCCGGCCGGCCCCTAGATCGTTGCCAGCGCCGCACGGGTCGCCTCGTCCGCCGGCACCAGGATGCGCAGTCGCAGCGCCGGCCGGTGGACGGGGCGCGCCTGGGTCTGCAGCAGGCTCAGCGTTCCCAGCATGGCGTGCCCGATCGTCTTGCGGGACGGCTCCAGCACGCTCACCTCGTGCTCCGACCACCACTCGCGGAACAGGTCGCTCAGCCCGGACAGTTCGTCGACCAGCGCGGCGAACCCCGGGTCACCGGCGTGCCGGGCGTGCTCGGCCCGGAAGTCGAGCAGGTTCGCCCGCGCCGCCGCCCGCCACGGCCCGGCGGTCGTGTCCCACATGATCCAGAGGTCGAGTATTCGGCAACGCTGGGGGCATGACCATCACCACCGAGGTTCCCGGCATCGGCGCGGTGCCGGTGACCGTGCGGATCCACGACCGCGTCGACACGTTCCTGCTGCTGCACGGCGGAGCCGGCGTTGCCTCGGTCGCCGGGTT
This sequence comes from Actinoplanes sp. NPDC051388, assembly GCF_055586225.1. Taxonomy (NCBI): domain Bacteria; kingdom Bacillati; phylum Actinomycetota; class Actinomycetes; order Micromonosporales; family Micromonosporaceae; genus Actinoplanes; species Actinoplanes sp. NPDC051388. The sequence continues at coordinate 160,871 of NZ_JBVJIP010000022.1, forward strand.
CGGAGACCGGCTGGCCGCCCGCCGGCGCACCCGGGTGATCATGCCGACCCACCCTGGCTTCGGTGGCACCCCACGGCCGGACCGGATGCGCGGCATCGGAGACCTGGCCCGGCTCTACGCGGCGCTGCTGGACGAACTGGACGCGCGGCACGTCACCGTGATCGGCAACTCGGTCGGCGGCTGGATCGCCGCCGAGCTCGCGCTGCTGGGCAGCCCGCGGGTCAGCGGCGCGATCCTGGTCGGCGCGGTCGGTCTCGACGTGCCCGGCGCGCCGGTCGCCGACGTGACGGCGCCGGGCACCTGCCGCAGATCGAGACCCCGGAACAGCTGGTCGACGCGATTTGAAGGCGATCACGTCCGCACAATACTTCTCTTAATTCAACATCTTCGATGTATCGTGTCCGCATGCCCCGACTGCGCCGGTGGACAGCGATCATCACCGCCCTCACCCTGGTCCTCTCCGGCCTGACGGCCACCACCCCGGCGCTCGCCGCGGCCGGCACCTTCCGCAACCCGGTCGGCACCGGGCCGGACCCGTTCATGACCTATTTCAACGGGAACTACTACCTGCTCATGACCGAGGGCGACGCGATACGGATCCGTCGCTCGCGCAGTGTGGCGACGCTGCTGACCGCGCCGGCCATCCAGGTCTGGCGCGACACCGACCCGTCGCGCAACCAGCACGTCTGGGCGCCGGAGCTCTACCGGGTGAACAACCGCTGGTACCTCTACTACACCGCGGACAACGGCGTGGACGAGAACCACCGGCTGTTCGTGCTGGAGTCGGCCGGTGACGACCCGGCCGGGCCGTACAGTTTCAAGGCTCGTCTGGTGCCGCCCAACCGGGACGTGTTCGCCATCGACGCCGGGCTCATGCGGCACAACGGGCGGCTCTATCTGATGTGGAGCGGGCTGAACGAGTTCCAGCACAACGGCATCAACATCGCGCCGCTGTCGAACCCGTGGACCGTGTCCGGGAACGCGGTGTCGCTGAATGCGGCCGGGCACTGCCCGGAGGTGCGTGAGGGGCCGGCGTTCCTCTATCGGGGCGGGCGCACCTGGATGACCTATTCGGTCTGCGACACCGGCAAGCCGGACTACGGACTGTGGATGATGAGCGTGGCGTCCGGCGCGGACCCGCTCAACCGGGCCAGCTGGCAGCAGCACAACGGCGCTCTCTTCGCGCGGCAGGACGCCCGCGGGGTGTTCGGGCCCGGCCACCACGGCTTCTTCACCAGCCCGGACGGCACCGAGACCTGGATCGTCTACCACGCGAAGACCACCAGCGTCTTCACATACAGCAACCGCACCACCCGGGTGCAGCGGATCGGCTTCAGCGTGGACGGGAGCCCGAACCTCGGGCAGCCGCTGGCCATCGGCGCCACCCAGGACCTGCCGGCCGGTGATCCGGGACCGTCCACCGGCTGGATCAACAACGACGGCCGGTCCTCGGGTGGTGGCGCTCTCGCCTATGCCGGCGTCTGGAATTCCGGCACCGGCTGCGCCGCGGCCTGTTTCTGGGGCGACGACCACTGGACGAACCAGGCCGGCGCGACCGCGACGTTCACCTTCACCGGCACCCGGCTGGCGCTGCTCTCGGTGCGCGACACCGGCAACGGCATCGCCGCGATCCGCGTCGACAACGGCGCCGAGCAACGGATCGACATGTACGGCGCGATCCGGGTGGGCGAAGCGGTGAACTACCTGAGCCCGCGACTCGCCCACGGCACGCACACCGTCCGGGTGCGGGTGACCGGCGAGAAGAGCGCGGCCGCGGGCGCCGCCTTCGTCAGCATCGACCGGGCCGAGTTCTGGACGAACTGACTGTTCAGCCTCGGATCAGCAGGCCGTGGATAACGCAACGCCGCGCAACGCATCCTGAGATCGTCACAACAGGTCGAGCGATGGAGTCAGCGGATGCCACGAACACAACCGGACATCACCGTACCCAGCCTCAGCGGCAGGCGGGCCGTCGTCACCGGCGCCAGTGACGGTGTCGGCCTGGTGCTGGCGACCCGCCTCGCCGCGGCCGGCGCCGAGGTCGTCATGCCCGTCCGCAACACCAGCAAGGGCGAAGCCGCGATCGCGCGGATCAAGCAGCGGCATCCGGGTGCGGCCGTGACCCTGCGCGAGCTCGACCTGAGCTCGCTGGAGTCGGTGGCCGCGCTCGGCGTCGACCTGCTCAGCGAGGACCGCCCGATCCACCTGCTGATCAACAACGCCGGCGTGATGACTCCGCCCGACAGGCAGACCACCGCCGACGGGTACGAGCTCCAATGGGGCACCAACCACCTCGGCCACTTCGCGCTCGTGGCCCACCTGATGCCGCTGCTCCGGGCCGGCCGCGCACGCGTGACCACTCAGCTCAGCGTCTCGGCCAACCAGAACGCGATCAACTGGGACGACCTGAACTGGGAGCGCTCGTACGACGGGCGGCGGGCGTACAGCCAATCCAAGATCGCGCTCGGGCTCTTCGGCCTCGAACTGAGCCGGCGCAGCCAGGCCGGCGGCTGGGGCGTCACCAGCAACATCTGCCACCCGGGCATCGCCCCGACGAACCTGCTCGCCGCCCGCACCGAGCTCGGCCGGGACAAGGACACCATCGGCGTGCGCATCATCCGGATGATGTCCGCCCGCGGCATCCTGGCCGGCACCGTGGAGACGGCGGCGCTGCCGGCTCTCTATGCGGCGACACTGCCGGAGGGCCGGGACGCCGGCTTCTACGGGCCGAGCGGTCCCGGGCATCTGAGCGGCCCGCCCGCGGAGCAGAAGCTGTACTCCCGCCTCGGCAGCGCGGACGAGGCCAAGCGCGTCTGGCAGGTCTCCGAAGAACTGACGAGGGTGACGATCAGGCGGTGAACCGCATCCTGCGGCGGCGGGCGATCGCGAAGAGGACCGCGCCGGAGGCGAGCAGCAGGGCAGCGAGGCCGGCGACGGTCCCGGCCGCCGCGCCGGTCACGGGCAGACTCTCACCGTTGCCGCCGGCGGCACCACCACCAGTGTTGCCGGCCGGCTTGGAGCATTCGGGAAACGGCGTGTAGGTGTAGGTGTGCGGCTTGCGGGTGTCTTCGCCGAACTGGCCGGGCGCGGGAAAGCCTTCGGGCGTGATGTGCACGATGAAGCCGGCCGGCTCCCGGAAAGACCTGGTCTTCCTCTCGCCCGGCTTGGCGACCAGAGTGAACTGCTCACCTTTGCTGGTCTTTACGTGCAGCTTTACCGTGTCGGGAAACTTCGCCGGGTTTTCCAGGCCGACGATGAACTGCCAGCAGGTGGACTGGCCGAAGTGATTCGGCACCGGGACCCCGTCGGGCCGCGTCGGTGGCTTCCAGGTGCAGTCGGTCGGCGCTTCAGCCTTCGCCTGAACCTGTTTGGTGTCCCCGTCGTTCCAGGTCAGCGTGAAACTGAGGCGCGCGCTCCGGTAGTTCGGGACATAGGAGAGGACCTCGGTGACGGCGGTGTCACCGCTGACCTTCGCGCCTTCGACGAAAGTCGTCGTCTGCGGACCGTGGGTCGGGGGTCCGCCTGGTTCCACATGGAGCTCCACCCCCGCCGAAGGCCGCCCGATCACCCCTTCGGCGCCGTCCGTCTCCGCCGTCGTCAGCTCCCAGGCGACCTCCCAACCGTCCGCCGTGCACGAAACGGTCGCGGTCAGCTCCCCGGTCGCAGCCTGCGCGGGCGAGACGACGGCCAGCCCGAGGACGGCGCCGGCCAGAACAGCGGCGGTGCGGCGAAGCTGGTTTCTCGAGGTCACCGGCGGACCGTAGCCACTTCTGGAGATCGACTCCATGGCCCGAACCGCTGAGCGTTAATTGAGTTTCGGCCGCCGCGGAAGTCGCTAAACTGCCCGTACCCGTCTGAAGTGAGCGAAGGAGACCGTCGTGCGTGACCGCACCGCCGTCGTCTTCTCGCCGCTGCGCGAGCTGATCAAGGTGTCTTCGCTGCCCTGACCGCGTGCCGATGAATGGTTGCGGGGTCAGGGGTGTCGCACGTCCTCCTTTTCCCGATCATCTCGTGAAAGGGCCTTGCGGCCATGCGCGAAAGACTTCGTAACCTCGGCATCCTCGCCCACGTCGACGCGGGCAAGACCACCCTGACCGAACGGATCCTCTATGCCACCGGCGCCACCTACAAGACCGGCGAGGTGCATCACGGGAACACCGTTACCGACTTCGACCCCCAGGAGCGCGACCGCGGCATCACCATCTTCGCGGCCGCGGTCTCCTGCCGATGGAAGGACCATGACCTCAACCTGATCGACACCCCGGGCCACGTCGACTTCGCCGACGAGGTCGAGCGATCGTTGCGCGTGCTGGACGGCGCGGTGGCGGTGTTCGACGCCGTCGCCGGGGTCGAGCCGCAGTCCGAATCGGTGTGGCGTCAGGCCGACCGGCATCGGGTGCCGCGGATCGCGTTCGTGAACAAGCTCGACCGCGCGGGCGCCGATCTGGCCGCCGCGGCCGCGTCCATCCAGGACCGGCTGCGGGTCACGCCGCTGCTCGTCCAGCACGCGGTAGGCACCGAGGGCGACTTCACCGGAGTCGTCGACCTCGTGCACCTTCCGGCGTCCGCGCCCGCCGAGGCGGTCGCCGGCCGCCGGCGGCTGGAGGAGTCGGTCGCGGAGCTGCATCCGGGCGCGTTCACCGAGTTCTGTACGGCGGGGCAGCTCGCCGACGACACCCTGGTCGCCGCACTGCGGGACATCACGCGCACCGGCGCCGGTGTGGTGGTGCTCTGCGGATCGGCATACCGGAACATCGGCGTGGCGGCCCTGCTGGACGCGGTGGTCGCCTATCTGCCGGCGCCCGCGGGCGATCCGGCGGCGGCGCTGGCCGCGCTGGTGTTCAAGGTGCACACGGCGCCGACCGGCCGGTTGACGTTCCTGCGCGTCTATCAGGGCACGCTGCGCAAGGGCGCGCAGGTGCTCGACGCCGGCGCCGGGCGCACCGAGCGGGTCGGCCGGATCCTGCGCGTGCAGGCCGACCGGCACACCGACGTCGACCGGGCGGTCGCCGGTGACATCGTCGCCGTGATCGGCGTCAAGGCGGCCCGGACGGGTGCGACCCTGTGCGCACCCGGCACCCCGGTGCTGCTGGAACCGCCGCGCTCGGCGGAACCGGTGGTGTCGATCGCGGTCGAGGCGAAGACCGGCACGGACACCGACCGGATGGTGTCCGGGCTGGCCGGGCTGGTCGAGCAGGACCCGTCGCTCAGCGTGCGGACCGACGCCGAGACCGGGCAGACCGTGTTGTCCGGGCAGGGCGAGCTGCATCTGGAGGTGGCCATCGAGAAGCTGCGGCAGAACGGGCTCACCCTCTCGGTGGGCCGGCCCCGGGTCTCCTATCGGGAGACGGTCGTGACCGGGGTGAGCGGGCTGGTCTACCGGCACGTCAAGCAGGACGGCGGCGCCGGGCAGTTCGCTCACGTCGTGCTGGACGTCGAACCGCTGGCCGGCGGCGACTTCGCGTTCGCGTCGGCGGTCACCGGCGGCCGGGTGCCGCGCGAGTTCGTCCGTGCCGTCGAGGCCGGCTGCCGCGAGGCACTGGCCGAGGGTCCGCTGGGTGGCCACCCGGTGACCGGGCTGCGGGTCACCCTGGTCGACGGGGCGACCCATCCGAAGGACTCGTCGGAGCTCGCGTTCCGGGCGGCCGGCAAGCTCGGCCTCCGGGCAGCGCTGGCGCGGTGCGTGCTGGTGCTGCTCGAGCCGGTCGTGGAGCTCACCGCGACGGTGCCCGACGACGCGGTCGGTGCGGTGCTCGGCGACCTGGCCGCACGCCGCGGGCAGGTGACCGGCACGCAGATGCGGGCCGGCACGGCGGTGGTGACCGCCGCGGTGCCGCTGGCCGAGTTGTTCGGCTACGCGACGCGGCTCCGCGGGCGTACCCATGGTCGTGGGGCCTTCACCACCCGGCCCGACGGCTATCAACCGGCGGCCTGACGAAGAAAGGTCGCGGCATCCCTGCCCGGGATGCCGCGACCCCCTCACTCGACGACGTGGTGCAGCATCGTGCGGTGCAGCGCCTCGGCGTAGGGCCGAATCTCGCGCTCGATGGCGGCGGCCTCGTCGGCAGTGAGCACGACCGCGGGCGCCGCGGTCGGTTGCGTGGCCAGCCACTGGTGCCGCCGGCCGGGTGCGGGGTGCGAGGCGAACAGCGAGGCCGTCGTTCGCGTCGAAAGCTGGCGCCAGGCTGAGGTCGCAGCCGCCTCGCGGTCCTGCACCGCACGCAGCATGCGGCGCCAGGTCACCGCGGCCTCGTCCTTCGGCACGTGGTGCTGCACGAACCCGGTCAGCATCGGCAGCATGGCCAGCACGTCCATCGCCTCCATCGCCGCCGCGCTGCCGGCCGCCCGCGCCGACACCGCGTCCGCGCGCGATTCCACCGCCCGGTCGTCGCGCGCGGCCACCGCGTTGATGCTCAGGTGCACGGCGAACAGCAACCACGACAATAGCCCGCCGGTCAGCTGCCAGGCCAGCAGCCAGACCAGGTGGAAGCCGGGACCGAGTTCGAGCGCGGACACCCGCGGCGGGCGGATCAGCCGGGAGAGCCGGCCGAACGTGCTGCGGGCCGGTTGGGTGAGCCAGCCGCGCAGATTGTCGTCCTGCTGCAGATGGCCGAGCTCGTGCGCCAGCAGGGCGACGACCTGCTGCGGTTGCAGGGCCAGCAGCAGCGGCACGCCTAGCCGCAGCACCTTCCGCCGCCGGAAGCCCACGGTGGACACGTCCGCGTTCCAGTCGAAGTCGATCAGCAGCACGTCCGGCCGCGGCGTCCGCAGCTCGGCGGCGATCCGGTCGATCAGCGCGTGCAGGCCCGGCGCCTGCCGAGTCTCGACCCGGTAGCTGCTCTTGAGCATCGGCCGCAGCCGCCCGAACCGGGGCCGCAGCAGAACCGCGAGGAAGATCAGCAGCAGCCCGGAGACGAACGGCCAGAACGAACCGCCCGCCACCAGCAGCCAGACGCCGAAGCCGAGCGCCGCGACCGCCGCGAGGGTGATCGCGGCGGACAGCCCGGCCAGCAGCCAGAAGTCGCGTCCGTAACCGTCGAGCCCGGTCGGCGACTGCGCGAGCCGCAGGTCGGACCGGAACCCGGCACGCTGGTCCGCCGCCTCGATGCGCCGCCAGAACCAGCTGGCGTGCGGATCCTCCGGGAAGTGCCCGAGGTTCCACTCACACGCGCCGCACCACGGGTCTTCGTCGGGCAGCGAGGTGAGCGCGGATCCACAGTCCGGGCAGAGGTCCACAATGGTCGTCGACACGGCGGTAATGATGGGGCAAGGCGACCCGTACGCGCGACCCCGTTATGGCCCTCAGCTGAGCAGCCGCCACGGGCCCCACGGCTGGCCCGGCGTCTGGTTGCGGGTCCACCACCGGGCCACGTACCGATGTCCCTGATGGACCACGACGTCGCCGGTGGTGAAGACGCGTGACGGGGTCCAGACCGCCGTGCCGTCCGGCGCGGTCACGATCTGCTGCCACGGACCGTAGGGGTCGCCCGGTTTCTGGTTCAGCGTCCACCACAGCGCCGTCCAGGTGGATCCCTGATAGGTCACCGTGTCGCCGGCGGTGTAGACCTTTCCGGCGCTCCAGGCCGGCGTCGACGGCAGGTTCAGCCCGACGATCACCGGGTCGTGGTCGGAGGCCGCGAACGGGTCGTCGCCGTTGAACAGCAGCGTGGCGTTGTAGTTGTAGCGGCTGTACGAGTACGCCACCGCCTCCTGCGCGTTGATCTGCCACACGTCCGCGCCGGTCACCAGCGCGCGGGCGGCCGGGTTGGCCAGCACGTGGTCGAGTGACCCCTGCATGCTGTTGAAGGAGTACGTCCACTCCTTCGGGTCATAGGCGCTGCCCAGATCGGTGTAGCCGGCGGTGTAGAGGACCTGCATCGGATCCTCGTGGGTGTACGCGTTGAAGTCGCCGACCAGGAAGATGCGGTTCGTGCCGAGCGCCGCCGCCGTCTGCGTGGCGAACGCGTCGACGAGCTGCGCCTCCCGCACCCGGGTGGCGTTGAACGCGCCCTGGTTCACCGCCGGCGACGACGTGTCCTCGAGGTCGCCGTCGTAGAGCGGGGTGCCGCTGCCCTTGGACTTCCAGTGGTTGGTGACCACCAGGAACGCGTCGGTGTCGCTCGCGCCGGCCTTCTTGAAGCCCTGCGCCAGCGGCTCGCGGGCGATGGAGAACGGCTCGCCCGCGTCCGACTCGGTGGTGAGCACGGTGGACGGCCCGACCGGGGTGACCGCCGCGGGCTGGTAGATGAACGCCGAGCGGATCACGTCTTCCTGCGCGATCGTCGGCAGTTGGTCGGCCGGCGGCGACGGCACGTACGCCCACACCCGCGACCCGGCCGCGGCGTTGAGCGCGTCGACCAGCCCGGCCAGCGCGGTGTCGCGTGGCTCACCGAACTTCGCCGAGTTCTCGACCTCCTCCAGCGACACGATGCCGGCGTCGAGCCGGCTGATGCCGGTGACGATCTTCGCCTGCTGCCGCGCGAAGCTGGCGGCGTTCGCGGCGCCGCGCGGTCCGGCGCTGCGGTCGGTGCCGGTGCAGGTGTCCACCGCGATGGGGTTGCCGGCCCGGTCGTCGTGATAGGTGCAGGTGCCGAGGCCCCGGGCGACGTACACCTCGCCGGTGGTCGGGAAGTAGTTCTCCACGTTGAACGTGGCCAGGCTCGCGTTGCCGCCGACCGCGGCCGGTCGCTGGTTCACCGCGCGCCGGTCGCTGAACGTCGCCACCGCGGCGCCGTCGTCGATGACCTGCTGCCGCGGCTGGAAGTTCCACAGCGAGTTGCGGAACTCCAGGATCACCGGCTGGTGGAAGGTCACCGTCGCGCCGACGCTGACCGCGTTGGCCGGGGTGAGCCAGGGCAGCGGGCGGCCGGAGTTGGCGCTGCTGCTGAAGTTCAGGCTCGCGCCGTCGTCCAGGGTGACCATCCGGGCGGCGTTGGCCGCGACGGCGGCCTGCGCCTCCGGGCTGCCGGGCCGCCCGGCGTCGGTCGGCTGGCGCAGCGGGGTGTCCCCGGCGGCCAGGGTGAACGAGCCGAAGAAGTTCGTGTCGAAGTTGTCCGACACGGTGAAGGTGCCCTGCGGCGCGATCAGCTCGCCCTCGTGCGACTCCTTCTGGGCGTCCGTGGCGAGGTCGGACCACGGGATGGCGTCCGGGGTGACCGGCGGCAGCGCCGTGCCGAGCTTGGTGACCGACGGGCCGGTGAGCTCGGTCAGTCCGGCGAACTCCTGCACCCGGCCGGTGACCCGCACGCTGTCGCCGACGGCCACCTGACCGGCCGAGATGGACCCGAACACGAAGATCCCGTCGGAGGCGCCCGGGGTCTGGTCGGGGCCGCCCGTCTCCAGGAAGAACCCGTTGAAGCCACCGCTGGGGTAGACGGCGGTGACGACGCCTTCGGTGATCACGTTCTGGCCCGCGTACCCCGAAGTGTCGGTTGTGCCTTGAATCTCCGCGATCGACAGGACGGTGGGCGGGCCGGCGACGACGAAGCCGAAGGAGGCCGAGCCGCTGGCGCCGGTCGAGTCGGTCGCGGTCACCGTCACGGTCGAGGAGCCGGCGGTGGTCGGGGTGCCGGAGACGACGCCGGCCGCGGAGATCGCGAGGCCGGGCGGCAGATCAACCCCACCCCACGTGTACGGCGGGGAGCCGCCCGTGGCCGCGAGGGTCAGCGGCGCGATCGGCGTGCCGGCGACCGCGTTCTGGACGCCCGGGTTGGTCACCGCGACGCCGCCGGTGCCGCCGTCGGAGGCCGCGTTCTGCGGCGCCGGCGCGGCGACCTGGAAGTCGGCCGAGTTGACGTCGGTGTCCGCCCCGGACGCCGATCGCTGGTAGCTGAGCACGATGGAGTTGCCGGTCGGCGCGGTGCCCTCGGGCGAGTTGCTGGTGCCCCACCCGATCTTGTCGATCACCGCGGCGTCGGTCGGCAGCACGCCGGTCGGGCTGGCCGCGATGTAGAGCGTGCCGCCGCCCGCACCCGGGTTGACGCTGCCGCCGGTGCTGAGATCGGCCGCGGGCAGCGGTTCCCCGGGGTTGGCCGCGCCGTTGCCAGGCAGCTGAACGAGGAAGTGACCGTGCGCGGCGACCGTGCCGGACAGCGCGAACACCTGCGAGCCGCCGGGCACGACGGTGCTGGTCGGCGCACGGTATTGCAGCGTGTCGCCGGTCAGCGGGACGGCACTCGACGTCGGGTTGAAGAGCTCGACGAACTTGTTGGCGAACGCCGAGCCGGCCGAACCGCCGTTGACGTAGACCTCGCTGATCACCAGGCCGGTGCCGGCCGGATTGGCGAGCGCCGGGACGGACGACAACGGGCCGAGAACGGCCGCCAACGACAACGACAGAGCGCCGATGGCGACTCGTCGAATGAGCACACGGGACACAGACCAGGCGGGCATTCGCACAGGCTAGAGCACCGTCGTCGATGAACAATCAGCTCTGACACGTGCCCGACGTGACCGTTCGGCCAATGTTGCGTTCGGACCGCCGCGGCCGAAATGGTGCAGACCGAGCGCGGTGATCGGCTCACAGACCTAGCCGGGCGAGCCCTTTCGCGAAGCCGTCCTCGGCGGCGGTCGCGGTGGTGAAGGTGGCGGCGGCACGCACCGCGGGGTGCGCGTTGCCGACCGCCACCGACCGCCCGCAGCAGGCGAACATCGGCAGGTCGTTGGGCATGTCGCCGAAGGCGACGGCTTCCTCCGGAGTGCGACCGAGCAGAACCAATGCCTGCCGTACGCCGGAGGCCTTGTCGACGCCCGACGGACCGATGTCCACCAGCCGATCCGCCGAATAGGTGAGGTTGAGCCGGGTGGCGAAGCCGGCCGCCGTCAGCCGGGCGATCAGCTCGTCCGGACTCACCGTCGCATGCCGGATCACCGCGGCGAACGCCGGCCGGCCGACTAGCGCGTCGAGCTCGGCCAACCGCCACCGTTCGCGGGGCGGCCGGCCGCGCAGCTCGAGATAGGCCGCCGTCATGCCCTGGCCGTCGGCGTCGAACACCGACATCCCGGCGCCGGGCAGCGCCCGCACGAAGGCGGCGATGTCCCGCAGGTCGGCGGCGGCGATGGTCTCCTCCCAGAGCGTCTCGCCGGTCGCCGGGACCCAGCCGCGGGCGCCGCCGTTACCCACCGCCAGCGCGAGGTGATCGGCGAACGCGCCGAGCCTGCCCACCCCGGCCGGGGTGCGCGCGGTGACCGCGACCAGCGGGACGCCCAGCGCCCGCAGCCGATCCGCCGCCGCCAGGGTGGCCGGGGTGATCACGTCGTCGGCCGGGACGACAGTGCCGTCGAGATCGGTGACCACGACACGGCACGGGACCTCCACCATGTGTCGAAACGCTACCGCGTCCACTTCTGCAGCGCGTTGCCGTTGCAGGTGGTGAGCTGGATGGCCGCCTTGGTGACCGAGGACGCCGCGGCCAGGCACAGGGTGGTCTTCCCGATCGGCCGGATCGTGCCGTCCGCGCCGAACTGCCAGGTCTGCGCGAGCGTGCTGTTGCACCCGTACATCCAGATCCGGCGGCCGTTGGTGTACGTGCTCGACGGCACGTCGAGGCAGTTGCCCATGATCCGCAGCGTGTTGTCGTCGGGCAGCAGGGTCAGCGCCTGCGCCTTGGACGCGTTGCAGGTGTACGCCTGCAGATAGGTCTTCGCGGCGGTGGCGGACGACGGGACGTCGATGCACCGGCCGGTGTTGTTCCGGACCGGGCTCAGCACCGGCGCGGGCCCCTTGGCCACCTGCACCGTCTTCGCCACCGAGGGGACGCCGGCGCTGTCCACCACGAAGAGCAGGTAGAAGCCGGGCGGCGCCACGCCCCCGTTCGGTGGGCCGGTGACGGTCAGCGTCGTGCCGGACGTCGTGAACTTCAGCGGCACGTACCGCTGGCCCTGGTCGACACCGTGCGTGGCGTCGCCGAGCCCGACCAGCGCGACCTTCCGGATGCCCGCCGCCTGACCGGAGGTGATCGTGAAGTTCGACCGGATGCCGACGGAGGCCGGCGCCGTGGAGATGACCGGCCGTTCAGCGAGTTCGCCGCTGCCGTCCTTCTCGAAGAGGTACGGCGGGCTGAAGTACTCGATGTTCTTCTCCAGGTAGCCGACGTCCATGCAGGCGCCGCAGATGCCCCCGCCGCCGGTCATCACCCGCCCGTCCGGCAGCAGCGCGGCCGTCGAGTGGTACTGCCGGATCCGCGCCGCGCCGGCCAGCACGGTCCACTGGCCGGTGGCCGGATCCCAGCGCTCGGCCGCGGTCGCGGCATTGTTCAGGTCGACCAGCGGTGACGTCGCCGTGCTGGTCAGGCCGCCGGTGGCCAGCACCGAACCGTCGGCGAGCAGGGTCGCGTTGAGCTGCCGCCGGCCGGTCGCCATCGATCCGGTCGCCGCGACCGACGGGTTGAGCCCGGCGCCGCTGTTGACGGTCACGGCGGTGCCGGTGGGCGGTTTGCCGCCACCGACCACGACGGACCTGCCGATGTCATAGGTGGCGTAGCTGCCGTAGTCGCGGTAGATGTCGTCCCGCGTCCGGGTCGCGGTGATCACCCCGTTTCCCGAGGTGACGACGGTGTACGCCGCCGTATACGGCCCGATCAGCCCGAGCTGGGCGTCCGGGCGTGAGCCCATGAACGGGTAGACCCGCCCGCCGTACTGGGTGAAGCCCGTGAGCGCGCGGATGTCCCCGTTCGTCTGGTAGACCTCGGCGGTCGCCGGGCCGCCACCGACGATGGCCTCCTCGCCGTTCGCCAGCTCCGCCACCGACGGATACCAGCGCGCGGCGGCCATGTCCTTGCCCCGGGTCCAGGTCTCGTTCTGCCAATTGAAGACATATGTCCGGACCGTGCCCTGAAGTTGCGCATTGGCATTTCCGCCGGCGATCAGGATGTTGCCGTTGCTCAAATGCGCGAAGCCCGCACAGAAGATGTTGGTGCCCTGCAGATCGACTCGCTTATATGTATTGTCGACCGGGTTCCAGATCATCGCCCGGGTGAAGCTGTGGTCCGTATAGGATTCGGCCGCATCGTCCCCCACGGAATCCCAGATCAGCACCTTGCCATTGGGCAGCACCGCGGTGAAGACCGGCACGACCGGGGTGTCGACGACCGGGCTCCACGCGCCCGACAGCCCGGGGTCGGCGGCCACGGCGACCCCGGCGCGGGACGTTCCCGGGCGCACGCCGGTGGTGCGCTGGATCCGCGCCGCGGTGTCGGCGGTCTGCTTCTCGATCACCCGCATCGGGGTGCCGACCAGGTCCTGAGCCATGTGCTCCGGGCCGTCGTCGTGGTCCGTCGAGTGGACGTGGACGTGCGCCGCGGCCGGCCCCGCAGGGGAGTCGACGGTGGACATGCCGAGCGAAAGCAGTGCCGAAACGAGTCCAGAAATGATCAGTCCGCGACGAATACGCATAATGCCTTTTCCCCCGGCGCGAAGGCGATGGGAACAGCGTAGGACGAATGTCGATGTTTCTGTTGCGCCATTCGGCCGACGCTCACGGCCGAACGGGCGGGCATATCGGAAACGCTATTCGTGCGCTGCCTGAAATGCCTGGACAAAGCATAATTCGATTGGCTCGATCGGACGTCCCGGGCGTCGTGGACATGGACTGGTTTCCGGATCAGCGTCCGGGAGCACCCCGTTCACCGATTGAGGTGGGCGAGCTTCTCGGGATTACCTACGGCCCTGATCGCGTGGACCAGCCAACCGTCGCTCTCCAGACCGATCGCGGCTATGACCTGTCCCGTCACCGACAAAAGGACGCCGGGTTGACCGTTGATGTCGGCGACGGCGACGGCGACGGCGACGGCGAAGTCGGCGCCGGCGCTGAAGAGGGAGCGTGCGAGGACGACCGACACCAGCTCCGCCCCGACCTGGGGGCCATGGGGCGCGCCGGCGATGCGTCCGCCCGAGTCGAACTCACCGACCACGTCGGGCGCGAGGACCGCGGTCATGGAGCACGAAGGCAACCCGCTCGGCAGGGGTCAATGTGTGGAGCACGGCCAACAGCGCCGTTCGGACGCTGTCATCGAGTGTCACCCGGTCAGCAGGGTTGATGGCCGCGGTGTCGACCAGCGGCTCCGGCAACCAGGGGCCGACGTACTTGCGACGAGTTGCGCTTGCCCGGAGTATGTCCAAGCACACCCGTCCCGCTCCTGTGGAAGGGCCTGATTCAGGAACTCGCCCCCACCCATCGGTGCATCACGCTCGATGGCCCCGGCTCGGGACTCTCCAACGCGCACCGGCATCCCTCGCGACGGCCTCTGCCGCGATCAGCGAACTCGTCGAGCAGCTCGATCTCCGCGACGTCACACTGGTGGTCCACGACACCGGAGGGTGGGCAGCGTTGGCCGCCGTCGGCTCCCGGCCCGGCCTTGCCGAGCGTGTCTGCCGGCTCGTGGCCATCAACACCTTCGGCTGGCGACCCCGAGGCATCCTGCGCCTCGCGCTGCTGATCATGGGCTCGATCCTCATCCGCGAGATCATGGCCTGGACCGGCTTCCTCGCCTGGGCGAGCGCGACTCGCTTCGGCGTCGGACGGCACTTCGACAAGGCCACCAAGAAGGCGTGGCGCCAGTGCCTGCGCGACCGTTCCAGGCGGCGGTTCGTGCATCGCATGTTCACCGACGCCGCGCGTGACCAGACCGTCGTTCGCGGGGCCGAACTGGGTCTGGGGGGGAGCGCCGCCCAAACCCCACCCACCATGGTCGGTCCGTTTTGTGACTCCCTCCCCCTTCTCCACGGATGGAGAAAAACCCAGCCCGACGCGAAAGAACTCCCCCTC
>NZ_JBVJIP010000023.1:0-174558 GCF_055586225.1 Actinoplanes sp. NPDC051388
CACCCCCCCCCCCCACCCCCACCCCCGACTAACCAACCACCACACAAACCCCACCCCCCCCCCCCCCCCCCCCCCCCCCCCCCGCTTCCGGTCCCGCTAGTCGAGCAGTTCGGTCACGGTGCCGGCGGCGACGGTGCGGCCGCCCTCACGCACCGCGAAGCCGAGACCGACGTCCATCGCGACCTCCTTGCCCAGGTGCACGGTCACCTCGGCGGTGTCGCCCGGCAGCATCATCTCGAGCCCGTTGCCGAGCTCGATCGCGCCGGACACGTCGGTGGTGCGGAAGAAGAACTGCGGCCGGTAGTTCGCCACGAACGGCGTGTGCCGGCCACCCTCCTCCTTCGTCAGGGCGTAGAGGTTCGCCTTGAACGCCGCGTGTGGCGTGACGCTGCCGGGCAGAGCGACCACCTGGCCGCGCTGCACCTGCTCGCGCCGCACGCCCCGGAGCAGCACCGCGGCGTTGTCCCCGGCCTCGGCCTGCGGCAACGACTTGCCGAAGGTCTCCAGCCCGGTCGCCACCGTGGTGACCGTCGGGCCGAGACCGACGACCTCGACCGGCGAACCCACCGCCAGCGTGCCGCGCTCGACCTTGCCGGTGACCACGGTGCCGCGGCCGCTGATCGTGAGCACGTTCTCGATCGGCATCAGGAACGGCTCGCCGAGCTCGCGGTCGGGCACCGGCACGTAGGCGTCCACGGCGTCGAGCAGGTCCATGATGGACTGTGTCCACCGCTCGTCGCCCTCGAGCGCCTTGAGCGCGCTGACCCGGACCACGGGCACCTCGTCGCCGGGGAACCCGTATTCCGACAGCAGCTCGCGGACCTCGAGCTCGACCAGGTCGAGCAGTTCGGCGTCGGACTCGGACACGGCGTCACTCTTGTTCAGGGCGACGACCAGCCACGGGACGCCGACCCGCTGGGCCAGCAGCACGTGCTCGCGGGTCTGCGGCATCGACCCGTCCTGCGCCGACACCACCAGGATCGCGCCGTCGACCTGCGCCGCGCCGGTGATCATGTTCTTCACGTAGTCGGCGTGACCGGGCATGTCGACGTGCGCGTAGTGGCGCGCCGCCGTCTCGTACTCGACGTGGGCGATGTTGATCGTGATGCCCCGCTGCGCCTCCTCCGGCGCCCGGTCGATCCCCTCGAAGGCGACGAACCGGTTGGTTGCCGGGTCGCGGTCGGCGAGAACCTTGGTGATCGCGGCGGTCAGGGTGGTCTTGCCGTGGTCGACGTGCCCCATCGTGCCGATGTTCAGGTGCGGCTTGGTCCGCACGAATTGGCTCTTGGCCATGATGTGTCCTCACTGGATGCGAGAAACGAAAAGGCATTCTTCGGTACGCCCGTGACGGTTGCCATCCCGTCGGCGTCAGAACCACGCGCGTGGCGCAGCACCCGTCCCCGGGTTCTGCTGCCGCTGGGGACGGGTCAGATTCGCGAATCCGCTGCGAACTGTGCGCACGCGGGAGCCGCTGCGAAGAGCAGCTGCTCGAGACCGGGTGCGAACATGATCGTCACGGTAGGGGTTAACGCAGACCCTGTCGAGGTTATTTCAGACCTGGCCGATGTTGGCCAGCGGCGCCATCACGATGCGCGGCTTCTGCGCCGGGTCGAGCCACTTGAGCACGTTGATGAGGTCGGCGCGCTTGACCGAGACGCAGCCGGCCGTCGAGCCCGAGCCGTTGATGTGCAGGAAGATCGCCGAGCCGCGCCGGACGTCCTGCGGCTTGCTGGTCACATATTCCTCGTAGCGCGTGCTCCAGGTCATGCTGCTCAGCGGGGGGCGGTTGAAGTCGATGACCGCGGCGTATTCGTATTGAGTCTGGTAGGACGACAGCTTCTCGGACTCGCCGATCCGCCAGGTGCGCTTCGACGACGCGTAGGGCTGCACGCTGTTGTAGGTCTTCGCGTCCCGGTTGTCGCCGACCCAGTAGTCGTTGCCGTCCGCGTGCCGGTAATAGATCTTCGTGCCCGGGTTGGCATTGAGCCCGAACGCGTAGGTGATGCCGAAGGTGCCGGCCGGCGTGGTGCCGGTGTCCTGCACCCGCGCGCTCGCCCAGGCCCAGCCCGCATAGCCGTTGCGGGCCGGCATCGCGGCGAACTTCGCCACCCACTTGCCGTCCCCGCCGAGCTGATAGGTGCGCAGCGTGGAATAGGTCGACTTGGGGCCGTTGCCGACCACCACGACGAGTTGCCGGGCGTCGCCGACGTTTCGCAGCCGGGTCGGGTGGTAGGCCGGCGTCTCATCGGCGAAGGCCTGCTGGGTGACGACGGCGCCGGCGGCGGCCAGCACCACGGCGGCGGCCGCGATCACAATCGATTTGCGCATCGACGGGCACCTTACCCGTCGCACGCAAGACTCAGAAGGTGAACTCCGATCCGTTCGCCCGGCCGCTGGTGTCCCGTCCGTCCCGGGTGTAGCGCCACGTCATCGACACGGTGTAGCGATGCCCGCGGCGGGCGGTGGCGGACTTCGGCCCGCACTGCCGCGTCATGTCGTCGTCGGTGAAGGACAGACCCGAGCAGGTGTACGGCCCACCGACCGTCCGGCCGCCCTCCTGCAGGGACACCGTGACGGTGGCCCGGCCGCCGACCGGCGCGGTCAGGCTCGCGGACATCTGCACGTTCTCGCCGATCGACTGGCACGGCTTGGCGAGCACCGGGCTGGTCATGTCGAACGACATCACCTGACGGCAGTTCCACGGGCCGTACGGGCGGGCCTCCGGCTGTGGCACGCGGGTCGGCGCGGCGGCCTGCTGCCTGGCGGGGCGGGCGGTGGTGCGTACCGGATGGGGGTCGTCCTTGGCCGCGACCGGCGCACCCGCCGCGACCCGCTCCGCAGCGATGGTGGCGGGTTTCGGCGCGGCCGGAGCGGGCG
The DNA here is from genome assembly GCF_055586225.1 of Actinoplanes sp. NPDC051388. Classification (NCBI taxonomy): domain Bacteria; kingdom Bacillati; phylum Actinomycetota; class Actinomycetes; order Micromonosporales; family Micromonosporaceae; genus Actinoplanes; species Actinoplanes sp. NPDC051388. The sequence continues at coordinate 2,878 of NZ_JBVJIP010000023.1, forward strand.
GCGCGGCCGACGCGCTGCCGGCCGGAGCGGACGGCGCGGCGAACACGGTGATGTCCCGGGCGCCGGATCGGGTCGCGTGCCAGGCGGTGGTCGCCACCCCGGAGGCCAGCATGGTGCCGACCAGCACCGCGATCACCGTGCCGGGCCGGGCCCACCGCCAGCCCGGCGCCTTGTTCTGCGCCTTGGGCGCGCGCGGCGCCGGCACGATGCTGATCTTCCCGGACAGCGGAGCCGGCGCCTTGCCGGGAAGCGGCGGCGGTGTCTCCCGGGAGATCGGCGGCGGCGCCAGGGCCGGCGCCGGCGGCGGTGTGGGCAGGGCCGGGGCCTTCGCGACCGCGCGGGCCACGTCGCCCAGTTCGGCGACCAGTTCGGCGGCCGCCGGACGCAGGCGCGGCTTCTGCTGGAGGCAGGACACGATCACGGTCCAGAGGCGGTCCGGGATGCCCGGCATGCGTTCCGGCTCGCCTGCCAGGTGCTTCTGCATCAGCCCGTGCACGGTGTCGCTGTCGTACGGCGGACGGCCGGTGACCAGCTCGTAGAGCAGGATGCCGAGCGCGTAGACGTCGGCGGCCGGACTCGCGGTGACGCCCTGGAACGCCTCCGGCGCCATGTAGTGCGGGGTGCCGACGACGGCGTTCGGGGTGGTGATGGCCGGCGTGTTCAGCACCCGGGCGATGCCGAAGTCGGTCAGCCGCGTCTCCAGCCGGCCGTTCTCGACCTGCAGCAGGATGTTGTCCGGCTTGAGGTCGCGGTGGATCACGCCCAGGTCGTGCGCCTCGGCCAGGGCGGCGGCCACCTGCGCGGCCAGCCGGGCCGCCTCGCCGGCCGCCACCGTGTGGTGTTCGCGGAGATGGTCGCGCAGGCTGCCGCCGGCCACCAGGTCCATCACCAGTCCGAGTGATTCGCCGACGCTGAACAGGTCTCGCACCCGCACCACGTTGCGGTGCCGGAGCATCAGGAGGATCGTGCGCTCCTGGACGAAGCGGGTGACCAGCTTGGGCTGGCGGAGCAGGCTCTCGTGCAGCAGCTTCACCGCCACCGGTTCGCCGGAGCTGCGGTCGACGCCGCGCCACACGGTGCCGGTCGCGCCCTGCCCGATCGGCCGGACGAGGATGTACGAGCTACCGACGCACCGCCCGCTGAGATCTAGCGTCGACGCGCCGTCGGTATCTGGGCGTACGCCACCGCTCGTGGGATCCTGATCCACCCGATAGATCCTTCCAGCCGCGTGATTCGTCCCGGAATCCTGTTGTTTGTCCGGATCAACTGCAAGTCCGGATGCCGGAGTTCGCACAGAGCGGCCGAGTCCCGGGGAACCCGTCACCAGTCCGGGCCGCGATCGTTCGGCCCACCGATCGAGCACCGGAGCAGCCGATGATCTGGCCGGAAGTCACCGACGAAGAGGACTACGACCTGATCGCGAAGGACGAGGAGGCGCTCGCCCCCGGGGTCCGCGCGCTGCTCACCGCGGCCGGGGTCGCCGCCGAGCCGGTGCGTTATCCGACCGGGTCACTGCCGGTCTACGCGGCCGGCGAGTCGGTGCTCAAGCTCTTCCCGCCGGTCTATCTGGACGAGTTCCCGGTCGAGGCCGCCGTGCTCGCCGCGGTGCACGGCAAGCTGGGAATCCCGACCCCCGGCGTGCAGCGCTCCGGGATCTTCGAGGAGTGGGGCTACCTGCTGATGGACCGGCTACCCGGTCGCGCCCTCACCGAGACCTGGGACGAGATCGACCACGACCGGCTCGCCGACCGGCTCGGCGAGTCGATGGCCACGCTGCACCGCATCCCGCCGCCGCGGATCGACGACTGGTGGCCGGAGGACTGGGACGAGTTCGTCGAGGACCAGCGGGCCGGGTGCGCGAGCCGGCACCAGGCGCTCGGGCTGGACGACGCGTGGGTGGCGCAGATCGACCCGTTCCTGGACGGCGTCGATCTCACCGCCGACCGTACCGTGCTGCTGCACACCGAGATCATGCGGGTGCACCTGCTGACCGGCGGCGACGGCGAGCCGACCGGACTGATCGACTTCGAGCCGGCCATGCGCGGCGCGCCGGAGTACGAGTTCGCCGGCGTGGGCGCCTATGTGGCCCAGGGCGACCCGGCCTTCCTGCGCCGCACCCTGCTCGCCTACGGCTATCGGTCCGCCGACCTCGACCGAGATCTGCGCCGCCGGATGATGGCCTGGCTGCTGCTGCACTACTACAGCAACCTTCCGAAGTACCTCGAGCACCTGCCGGCCCCCGCCGAGCCCACGCTGGAGTCGCTGGCGGAGCGGTGGTTCGCCACCGAGTGAAGCCTGAGCCTGGTGGGGCCGGACTCGGCTGAATGGTTGCATTCCGCTCGAACCGCCCTCACCGGGCTGCGCGGCACCCGATCATGTGTCGCATGGGTGTCATGGCTTATCCCCTCCGATACGCGCTCGCCGACCTCGCGCTGGCGCTCAGTCGCGCGGCCGACGACATCGCGGAGGTGCGGGCCACTGCCGCCCGGGCAGCCGCCGACATGATCGGCGACGGGGCCGGGGTGCAACTGATCGGCGACGACGGACACTACGCGCCCGTCTTCTTCCACCACCCCGACGCGGAACGGGCCGGGTCGATCGGGCGGGCGCTGGACCTGAACGGGCGGCTGCCCGAGGACGACTTCTCCACCGCGCTGGCCGCGAGCCGACGGCCGGTGGTGCTGGCCGCCGAGGGCCGGGAGCCACTGGAGCAGTTCCCGGCCGGGGTGCACGCCGCCGTGCTGTGCCCGATCATCGTCGACAACACGTACGCCGGGTATCTGATCCTGACCCGGGCCGAGGTCGGCTCGTTCTATGCCGCGGCGGAGGTCGAGCTGGCCCGGGACATCGCCGGCGAGCTGAGCCTGGCGCTGTCCTCGGCCCGGGTGCGCGAGCGGTTGCGGGCCAGCGAGGAGAAGTACCGCCGGGTCCTGGAGACCATCCCGGAGGGCGTGCTCCAGCTGGACGCCGACGGCGTGGCGACCTATGCGAACGAGCCGATCGGAGTGGTGCTCGGGCTCCCCCGCACCCAGCTGGTCGGCGTCTCGCTGCGCGGCTTCCTGGACGACCAGGGCCAGAAGGAGCTGACCCGGCGGCTGGCCGAGTGCAAGGCGGGCCGGTCCACGGTCGGCGCCACCCGGCTGATCCGCGCGGACGGCTCGCACCGCAGCGTACGGGTCAGCATGATGCCGTTGATCGACGAACACGGGCAGTACTCCGGCGTGGTCTGCATGGTCACCGACACCACCGACCACATCGACGCCCGCGGCCTCAAGCGCCAGCTCGACCACCTGCGCCGGCTGGACAGCCTGGGCCAGCTGATCGGCGGCATCTCGCACGACTTCAACAACCTGCTGACCGTGGTGGCCGGCTCGGCCGACATGATCGCGTCCACCACCGCGGACGGCTCACCGCAACACCAGCTGGCCAAGGACATCATGGCCGCGGTGAACACCGGGCGGAGTCTGACGCATCAGCTGCTCGCGTTCGGGCGTACCGAAGGCAACCGGCCGGAGATCATTCCCATCCCGGACCTGCTCACCGACGTGCAGAGCCTGTTCTCCCGCACGCTGGGTGAGCACATCGGGCTGGACCTGGCCTTCGGGCCGGACATCTGGCCGATCCGCGCCGAGCGTGGGCCGCTGGAGCAGGCGCTGGTCAACCTGGCGGCGAACGCCCGGGACGCGATGCTGCGCGGCGGCATGCTGCGGGTCGCCGCCACCAACGAGGTGGTGGCGCCCGGTCAACTGGCCGAGGGCGCGCCGACCGGCAAGCTGGTGCACATGGTGATCACCGACACCGGCGTCGGGATGAGCGACGAGACCCGGCGGCGCGCGCTGGAGCCGTTCTTCACCACCCGGCCCACCGCGGCCGGTCTGGGGCTGGCCACCACGGCCGGCATCGTGCAGGGCATCGGCGGCTTCATCGAGCTGGAGTCCGAGCCGCGGATGGGCACCACGGTGCACCTCTATCTGCCGGCCGCCGAGGAGCGTCCGGGCCCGTCGGTGGACCGGCAGACCACACCCGCGCTGATCGGCAAGGTGCTGATCGTCGAGGACCAGCCCGAGGTGGCGCAGCTGGTGCAGCGCCTGATCGAGCCGGCCGGCTATGCGATCACGGTGGCCACCGACGCGCTGATGGCGGTCACCCAGGTGGCCGCCGGCGCGCACCCGGACCTGCTGATCACCGACGTGGTGATGCCCGCCATGACCGGCCCGGAGCTGGCCGCGGCGCTGCGCACCCACCACCCGGATCTGCCGGTGCTCTTCATGTCCGGCTACACCGCGGCGTCGCTCGGCCCGCAGCTCAACCTGGACGCGAACAGCATGCTGATCGAGAAGCCGTTCACCCGGTCGACCCTGCTGGGCGCGATCAAGACGCTCTGCGGCCCTCAGCCTCCGCGGGAAACCAGTCCGCGTCCTGAACCGTCCTGATCTCCAGCATCCTGGCCAGCTTGGCGGTCGACTGACGGGCCTCCAGGTGCAGGCGGGCGATGTTCAGCCCGTCGTCGCCGACCACCGCCAGCAAGGCGAGTTCGCCGACCGCGTAGACCGCCATGTAGCCCTTCTGGTTGCGGATCGTGCATTCGTGGAATCCGCCCTGGTGCAGCGCGCTGCCGCAGGTGCGGCTGATCCCGTGGGCGCCGGCCGCCAGCGCGGCCAGGTCGTGCGGCTCGCCGCCGCTGATCGTGTCGTGCAGGATGAGCAGCCCGTCGACGCCGGCCACGACACAGCCCTGCACGCCGGTCACCGCGTGCCGCAACGAAGCGAGCTCGGTGCGGGCGGCCTTGAACGGATCGGTCTGCACGGTTTGATCTCCCTGCGTTCTGGGTGCTAGAGGTGCTTGAGGCTGCCGATGATCCGGTCGAGCACCGCGTCGTCGGTGGTGTACGGCTGCCCGACCATGGCCAGCCAGCCCGGCGGCACGATGTCCGTGTCCGCGGCGGCCGGCGGCGCGTTGTGCCGTCCGACCGGCCGCCGCGGCAGGGCCGAGCCGTTCCGGGGACGCGGGAGCGGCGCGGCCACCGGGGAGGGGGACGGTTCCGGCGGGTCGTCCGGGACCGCGGACAACCCGTCGGTGAGGGTCTTGAACTCGCGCCGGGCGAGCGCGAGGTTGGCCACGCCGCGGGTCAGCGTGAGGTGTGCGACCAGGTCCCCGCCATCGGCGCCGGCGAGCCCCCGGAGCACGTGGAAGGACGTGGTCGTGGTGATCAGGATGTCGGCCGGCTCGTCCTGCGGGTCGGCCATCCGGGTGAGCGCCGCGGCGGCCCGCACCAGCACGCCGGCCGCGGCCGCGTCGTCCGCGACGGGCTCCCGGCCGCCGGCCGACCACACCGTTTCGACGTCCGAGAAGACCGCCACCGAGACCGCCCCGTCGATCGCCAGCGCCTTCTCGAGCGACTGCATGATCGTCCGTCCCTCGGAGCCCGGTCAGGCGAAGTCGGCGTCCATCTGCTTCATCACGACACGGGCCTGGGCGAACAACATCCCCATGTTTGTCGTCCGCCGGCACACCACCACCGCGACCAGGTCCTGGTGTTTGGCGCTGCGCAGGAAGACGTGCACCAGTTCATCGCTGTTCACCACCATCTCCTGGAAGTAGTGGCGGTCCTTCTTGCCGTTGCCGTGCCGCTCCGCGAAGACGTCCTGGATGATCGCGACGTTGCGGCCCTGGAACAGGTCGAACGTGGCCGCGGCCAGCAGGTCCAGTTCCTCGTCGGCCTGCTGGTCGTCCAGCGTGTCGACGGCGAGCAGCATGCCGGTCGACATGTCCACCAGCGCGGCGGTGATGCAGTCCGGCACCTGGGCGCGGAACGCCCGCACGGTGTCGGTCACGACCTGCGACATGCTCCGCTCAGCCGTGACCGGCTGCTCCTCGACCGTCGTCATACTTCGAGGTCGTTCTCGATCTTGCGCAACTGGTGCCGGGCCAGGCCCAGGTTCGCGCGGCTCTTGCTGAGTGCCAGATAGAGGAAGAGCGCGTCGCCGCCCTTGCGGGTCTGCAGCAAGCGGATCAGGTGGTACTGCGAGTCGAGGGTGATCAGGATGTCCTCGATGTCCTCGCCCAGACCCAGCATCTCGACGGCACGCATCTTGGCGCGGACCACGTCGGTGTTGCCGGCCGCGGCGATGTTCATGTCCATGGTCGGCGAACCGCCCATGATGCCGAGCGTCAGGCCGCTGGTGTAGTCCACGAGGGCGACGCCGATCGCGCCCTCGATGCCCATCGCTTCCTTCAGAGAGGTCTCGATGTTGGCCACTTTGTCCTCCGTGGAATTCGAGGCCCCGGCCCGGCCGACCGTCCCCGCCAGGGGTCGTGCCGGAGCTGTTCGGATCTTGCCGCAGGTCAGAGTGGCACAGGTTCACTCGAAAGGGGACTTGAGATCGGGGATTGAGCAGATGATCGACTGATCAACGGGGGTTACCTAGTACGGAAGATGGAAAATGCATCAGGCCGGGCCATCGACATCTCCGCGACCCGGGGAGTAATGCGGTTTCCGGCCGGTAACTTGGGTCCTGATCAGGCGAAGAGCGCGCTGACTGATTCTCCATTGTGGATGCGGCGGATGGCCTCGGCGAGCGGCGCGGCCACCGAGAGCACACTGAGCTTGTCGGTGCGCTTGGCGTCCGGGATCGGCACCGTGTTGGTGCAGACGATCTCTTCGACGTCCTTCTCGGCACTCAACCGCGCGATCGCGTCACCACTGAACAATCCGTGCGTACAGGCCACCCGGACGCTGCGGATGTTGCGCTCGCGCAGGCGGTCGAGCAGCTCGAAGATGGTGCTGCCCTTGGCGATCTCGTCGTCCAGCACGATCGCGTCGCGGTCGGCCACCTCGCCGATCACCGAGCTGATCACCACCTTGTCGTCGGCGAACCGCTGCTTGGCGCCGAACGCGACCTCCGCGCCGAGCATCCGGGCGAAGGCCGCCGCGTCCTTGGCGTTGCCCAGGTCCGGGGAGACCACGACGGTGTTGCTCAGGTCGTAGCCCCGGAAGTGGCTGGCCAGCTCGCGCAGGGCGTGCAGGTGGTCGACCGGCACGCTGAAGAAGCCGTGCACCTGCGGCGAGTGCAGGGTCATCGCGAGGATCCGGTCGGCGCCGGCGGTCTGCAGCAGGTCGGCCACCAGGCGGCCACCGATCGAGATGCGCGGTGCGTCCTTCTTGTCGCTGCGGGCGTAGGCGTAATGCGGCAGGACCACGGTGATCCGCCCCGCCGAGGCGCCACGTGCCGCATCCAGCATGAAGAGCAGTTCGACGAGATGTTCCTGTACGGGAGGCACGAGCGGCTGGATCAGGAACACGTCGCGCTCCCGGCAGTTGCCCTGCAGCTGCACCTCGATGCAGTCGTTGGCGAAGTGGGACACCCGGGTGGGCAGCAGAGGGACGCCGAGGTGATCACAGATCTCGGACGCGAGTCGGGGATGGGCACTTCCGCTGAAGACGGCGATATCGCGCACGGCACCACCCTAAAAGGCGCGTGCGATCCCCTTGCGGGCGACCTTTGGTTCCTCTACGGTAACCGTTACTCATGAGTGACCATTTGATGAACATCTCGGAAGCCGCCTTCGACGCCCTCGGCGACCCGATGCGGCGGCGCATCGTCGAGCGGCTGCGGCCCGGTCCGCTGCCGGTCGGCGAGCTGGCCGCCGCGCTGCCGATCGGCCGGCCCGCCGTCTCCAAACACCTCAAGGTGCTGGAGGGCGCCGGGCTGGTCGAGCACCACAGCGCCGGCACCCGAAACCTCTATGCGCTGGCGCCGCCCGGCTTCACCGCCGTCCAGCAGTGGCTGGTCGGCATGTGGGACGACGCGTTGTCGGCATACTCGGACGAATTCGAGAGGGACCAGCCATGACTCTGCCTCCCCTGCGCCGCCAGGTGGTCGTGCCGGCCGCACCGGACGCCGCCTTCCGGGTCTTCACCGAGCGGATCGGCGCGTGGTGGCCGGTCGCGCGCCACAGCGTCTTCGGCGCCGGGTCGAACACCGAATTCCGCGACGGCCGGCTGATCGAGACCGGCCCGGACGGCTCCGAGTCGGTGTGGGGCACGGTGCTCGCCTGGGAGCCGCCGCGGCTGCTCAGCATGACCTGGCACCCCGGCCAGGACGCCGCCGAGGCGAGCCGGGTCGAGGTCGGCTTCACGCCGGTCACCGACGCGCTGACCATGGTCACGCTGACGCACACCGGCTGGGAGGCGCACGCCGACGCACACGCCGCCCGGGAGGAGTACAAGCACGGCTGGCCGGTGGTGCTGGGCGGCTTCGCGGAGCTGGTGCCCCCGGTCGCGCCGGACCCGACGACGGTCTGGTTGGTGCTGCAGCACACCCCGGCGCCGGGCGTGGACCGGCCCACCGAGCATCCGGAGTTCGGCGGCCACGCCGAGTTCCTGGGCCGCCTGCGCGAGCGGGACGTGCTGGTGGCGGCCGGGCCGTTCCCCGGCAGCGGCGAGGGCATGACCGTGCTGCGGCTGCCCGCGGCCGAGGTGGCAGCGCTGGTCGCCGAGGCCGCCGACGGGGACACCGCGGTGACCAAGGGGGTTCTCGAGGTTCGCGCCCGGCCATGGGTCGTTCTCGCCAAGGGATCTTCGCTAGCGTAGGCGCTTATGAACGGACTCGCGGTCGCCTGTCGCCGGGTGGTGCACATCTACCGCGCCGAGGCCGGTGACGTGGTCGCGCTGGCCGGCGTCGACCTGTCCATCGCGCCGGGCGAGACGCTGGCCCTGGTCGGGCCGTCCGGCTCCGGCAAGTCGACGCTGATCTCGCTGCTCGCCGGCCTGATGCGGCCGTCCGCGGGGCGGATCAACATCGGCTCCTACGACATGGGCAAACTCTCCGACGCCGAGGTGTCCCGGCTGCGCGGCACCGAGATCGGGGTGGTGCTGCAGGGCGCCGCGCGCAACCTGCTGCCCTATGCGTCGCTGCACCGCAACATCTGGCTGGCCCAGCGGCGCGCGGCGCACACCCGCGGCATCACGCTGGACAACCCGGACCGCATCCTCGACCTGGTCGGGCTGCCCGGCCAGGGGCGGGCGCGGCTGGCCGACCTCACTCCGGGCGGGCGGCAGCGGGCCGCGCTCGCGGTGGGCATCGCGGCCGGGCCCGGGCTGCTGCTGGTCGACGAGCCGACCAGCCGGCTGGACACCAAGGGCCGCGACGAGGTGCTGGCCGCGATGGAGACGGTCAACCAGGAGCGGCAGACCACCATCGTGGTGGTCACCCACGACAACGAGGTGGGCGCACGGCTCGGCCGGGCGGTCACCATCCGCGACGGCCGGGTCGGCGCCGAGGGCCGCGACGGCCAGGACTTCGCGGTGGTGGCCGGCGACGGCACGGTGCAGCTCCCCCCGGAGATCCTGGGCAACTACCCGCCCGGCACCCTCTTCACCGTGCAACACGTCGACGGCGAGGTCACCCTCGTGCCGGGCGGCACCGAGCCGGTCGCTTAAGCACGGGCCCAGTCGGCGACGCCGTCCAGCAGGTGGAGTTCGCGGTCGCAGGCGGCCGCGGCCTCCGGGTCGTGGGTGGCGAAGATGACCGCGGCGCCGCGGTCGGCCTCCGCGCGCAGCATGTCGATGACCTTCTGGCGGTTGGCCGCGTCCAGCTCGCTGGTCACCTCGTCGGCCAGCAAGACGTCGCCGCGCAAGGCCAGCCCGCGGGCGATCGCGGTGCGCTGCTGCTGACCGCCGGAGAGCTCCTCGATCAGCTGGTCGCCGTGCCCGGTCAGGCCGACCCGGTCGAGCGCCTCCGCGGTGCCGCGCCGCGCCTCGGCCGGGGTGCTGCCGGTGGCGATCATGGCGACCGCGATGTTCTCCGCCGCGGTCAGGATCGCGGCCAGGCCGTTGTCCTGCGGGATCAGCACCACGCCCAGCTTCACCGCGTGGTCGCGGTCGGTGAGCGGGTCGTCGTCGACCAGCACCCGCCCGGCGGCCGGCGCCAGCACCCCGGCCATCGCGGCGAGCAGCGTGGTCTTGCCGGCGCCGGACGGCCCGGTCACCGCGAGCAGCTCGCCGGGCCGGACGGTGACCGACACGTCGCGCAGCACCGGGTCGTTCCGGCCGTAGGCGATCGACGCCTCCTGCACCGACAGCGTTCTCATTTGATCTCCCTATGGGTTCGGCCGCCGGCCGCATATGCGACCCCGGCCAGGACGACGAGTTGGATCGTGCCGGCGATCACCAGGATCGGCGCGCGCGGCCAGGTCGGCAAGGGCAGGTCGGGCGGGTCGAGGCCGGCCAGCGGCAGCGCCCAGCCGGTCAGCGCCCAGAGCACCGCGGCGATCACCAGGCCGGTCAGCACCGACGCGAGCACCAGCAGCGGATATGTCCACAAGGTCGCCCGGGACACCGCCGGCCGGCCGAGCCCCTGCGCTCGCAGCGCGGACAGGTCCTCCACCCGGCGCGGCCGGTCCACCACCGCGGCCAGCAGCAGCGCGCCCGCCGCCAGGGTCACCGCGAGCACGCCGGCCAGCACGTAGAACCACAGGGCCAGCGCCGGGCCCTGCTCGTCGAGCTGGCGGTCGAGCTGGGCCACGGTGACGTCGCCGATCACCGGGATGCCGCGCTCGGTGAGCCGCCGCTCGACGTCGGCCGGGGCGCGGGCGGAGAGCCAGACCTGCGGCTGCACGGCCTGGCCGGTGTCGACCGACCGGCGGTTCAGATAGTCCAGGTCGACCAGCGTCGCGGTGCGGCCCAGGCGCGGCACCGCGGGCAGGGTGGCCACCGCGCGCACCCGCACCGGGCGGTTGTCGAAGCCGGCCACCTCGTCCACGCCGGACTGACCGGCGACGGCCACCGGCAGCGGGTCCGGGGTGTCCGCGTGCTGCACCCAGGCGCCCTCGGGCAGGCCCCCGGGGGCGTTGATGTCCAGCCGCAGACCGTCCGGCGCGGCGCTCGCGGTCGCCTCGGAGACCCGCCACTGCCGCAGGTCGGACAGCTGGGTGGCGGTCAGCGCGGGTTGCGCCGGGTTCACCACCCGCAGCCCGGTGATCGTCACCCGGCCGCTGACCGTGGTCACCCCGGGCGGCGTGGCCAGCTGGATGCCCTTGAGCAGGCAGCCGTCCCGGCACACCTCCACCCGCTGCTGGTACGTGTGCGGCCCGTCCCGCAGCCCGCCCAGCTGCACGGTCGCCTCCCCCAGGCCGGTGAGCGAGGAGACCGCGACGTTCAGGCGCAGCGCCTGCCGCACGTCCCCGCCGGTGGTGACGTCCAGGGTCAGGTCCCGGCCGGGGATCCGGATCGGTTGCGACACCTGATCGGGCCGCAGCGCGTCCGCGACCGTCCCGACCGGCGGCGCGTCGGCGGGCCAGTTCGCCACGGTCGCCAGCCGGGTGCTGTCCACCGCCAGCGCGGGCGGCGCCTCGCGACCCCCGCCGGGCAGCGTGGTGACCGCCATCGCGAAGTCGCCGTCCGGGTCGATCGCGCGCACCGCGGTGAGCAGCTGGGCGCGGCTGACCTGCTGCACGTCCAGCACCCGGTCGGCGCCGTTGCCCAGGCCCGAGGCGACCGCCCGGCCTTCGGCGGCCACGTCCACGGCGCTGGCCGCGTACCCGGTGATGGCGACCGTGGCGACCAGCAGCGCGACCAATCGTGCCGCGCCCGGCCGCCGGGCCAGCTGAAATCCGGCGAGGGCGGAGCCGAGCCGGCCGCGGCGCAGGGCGCGGGCCGCGAGCCGGGCGATCACCCGCAGCGCGACGCGGGCGGCGAGCAGGGCCAGGGCGAGCGCGACCAGGGCGGTGGTGAAGAGGCCGACGCCGGTGAGCTCGCCGCCGGAGAGGAACAGTTGCACGCCGGTGACCGCGGCGAGCAGCACCACCGTGCCCTCCACGGCGAACGCCCGGGCGCCGGACGGCACCGCGACGACCGCGCGGCGCAGCAGGTCGACCACCGGGCTGAGCAGCTGACGGCGCTGGGCCAGCACGGCGGCGAGCACGGCCGCGGCGGCGGCGATCGGGGCATAGCGCAGCGACGCGAAGCCGGCCGCCACGTCGGTGTCCGGGAAACGCGCCGCGGCCAGCGCGTTGACCAGCAGCTGCCCGGCGAGGCAGCCGGCCACCGCGCCCGCGACGATCGCGATCAGGCTCTCCCCGGTGGCCAGCCACCAGCGCGCCCACCACCGGGAACCGCGCAGCTTGACCATGGCCAGCTCCGGGCGGCGGCCCTCGGTGCTGTAGCCGACCGCGAGATAGATGCTCAGGCAGGCGAGCAGCACCAGCGGCACCGCGACCACCGGCACGATCACCCGGGCGGCGGCGCGGCCGTCGGCGATCCGGTCGAGCAGGCCGGGGATGCCGGTCCGCACCTGCACGCTGGGCCCGAGGTCGTTCGCCTGGGCGGACAGTTCGGCGAGCCGGGTGCGCAGGGTGGCCGGGTCGGCGGTGCGCAGCATGCCGCGGTCGGCGCGGGCGTCGATGGACAGGCCGGTCGCGCCATGGTCCATCGCCTCCAGCGTGCCGGCGGTGGCGAAGACCGGCTCGCCCGCGCGGTCGCCCGGGTCGGCGGCGAAATAGCCGTGCGCGCCCCAATAGGCGTCGGCCGCGTCGCGCACCCGATAGACGCCCACCACGGTGAGGGCCTTGGGCAGGCCCTTGGGCTCGAAGACCGGGGTCTGCGGGTTGCTGCTGAACTGCGCGAAGGTCAAGGTGATCGGGTCGCCGGGGGCGAGCGACATCCGTTCGGCCGCCGCCTCCCCGAGGATCACATCGCCTTCGGCGACCAGACATCTTCCGCGTACGAGGGTGAGGTGCGCGCACGCGTCCTGGCGGTAGACGATCCGGGAGCGGTGGGCGGCGGTGTCCTCGATGCCGATGGCCGGGAACTCCGCGGCGTACACATAGGTGAAGCCCGGCAGGTCGACCAGGGCCGCGCCGACGTCGGCGAAGCTGATCTGCTGGCTGCCGGTGCCGTCCGCCTGCCCGGTCTCGTCCTGCACCGCGCTGACCTGGAAGCCGACCTCGCCGGGCAGCGCGGTGGCCACCTGGCCGGCGGCGACGGCCTGCTCGGAGGCGGCCAGATAGGCCGGCGCGGCGACCGCGGCGGCCACCGCGAAGAGCGCCAGCAGGGCCAGCGTGACGGCCTGGCCACGGCGGGTCCAGAGCATCGCGAGCACCAGCGCGATCATCGGGCGCCGCCCCTCATCGGACACCGTCGCTCATCGGACACCGCCCTCACCCGGCACCGCCCTCATCCGGCACCGCCCTCATCCGACACCGTCCCGCAGGCGCCGGATCAGCGGCAGCACGGACAGTGCCGCGACCACGCCGAGCAGCACCAGCGCGGCCAGCCCGGTGCCGGCCAGCACCGGCCCGGTCAGGGCGGACGGCGGTCCGATCACCTGCCAGCCGTCGGTGAACGGCGGCACCGTCACCCCGGCCACCGGGCGGGCGACGGCCGCGGCCAGCACGCCGCCGAGCAGCCCGGCCAGCACCAGCACGGACAGCCCGAGGTAGCCCGCCGCGACGGCCGGGCGCCGGCCCAGGCCCTGGCGCCGTAGGGCGTCGAGGTCCTCGGCCTGCGAGCGGCGGTCCGCCGCCGCGGCCACCGCCACCGCGGCCGCCGCCACCAGCAGCCCGGCGATCGCGGCCAGCAGGGCGAACCGGGCGGCCACCGCCGGGCCCTGCTCGTCCAGCCGGGCCGCGCGCGCGGCGATCGACTGGTCGGCGGAGATGGTCAGCCCGGCCGCGCGCAGGTCGTCCAGGATGGACGGCGGAGTGTCCGGCGCCAGCCACACCTGGAAGCGGCCGCCCGGATCCGCCTCGCCGGCCACCCGCCGGGCCGCGTCCAGGTCGGTGAGCAGGCCGAGGTCGCCGAGCTGGGGCAGCAGGCCGGCCGCGCCGATCGGCCGGACCGGGGTGCGGCCGTTGCCGAAGGCGAACACCATCGGGTCACGGAACCGCCAGTCGCCGGGCGGTGGCCCGGCCGGCAGCACCGGCACCGGCAGCGGGCCGTCCAGGACGAAGACCTGTGTCCCGTACGAGGAGTAGGCCCACTCGGTCGGCTCCACGGCGATGGTCAGGGCCCCGCCCCGGGCGACCACCTCCATGCCCGCGCCGAGCGCGTCGGACCGCCACCGGGCGATGTCGCCGAGCTGCGCCGGGCCGAGGATCTCGGCGGCCGGCTCGGGCTGGCGCAGCCCGCGGATCGTCAGCGAGGTGTCCATCGAGGTCGGGTCGCCCAGCTCGAAGCGGACCAGCCGGCAGCCCGCGGCGCAGTCGCCGACCGGTGCGGTGACGGTGTGCTCGCCCCGGCTGAGCGGCCCGAAGGTGACCGGCACGGGCGCGCCGGTGGTCTCGTTCTGCAGCATCACGATCAGCCGGGCCGGGGCGCCGCGGTCGTTGCGGACCCGCAGCGTGAGGCGGTCGCCGGTGATCGCGGGCAGGGCGGCCGGCACCGGCGCGGCGGCGACCGCGGACGCCAGCGCGCCGACCGGGCCGTATTCCGGGCGCCAGCGGGCCACCGCGGCCAGCCGGGAGCTGTCCACCGCGAGCACCGGCGGCGAGGAGGTCGGGTCGGCCACCACGGCCATCGCCCGGCGGCCGGACGGGTCGGCCCGGCGCACCGCGTGCAGCAGCGCGGTGCGGCTGTCCGCCTGCACGCTCAGCACCCGGTCGGCGCCGAGCTCGACGGCGCTGCGGTCGATCGCCGCCTCGCGGGCGCCCCACCAGCCGCCGGCCGCCAGCGCGAGCATCGCCACCGCCGCCGCGACCAGCGCGAACAATCGGTCGCCGCCGGGCTGCCGGGACACCTGCACCGCGGTCAGGCCGAAGCGCAGCCGGCCGGCCCGCAGCCCGGCCGCGCCGGCCCGATCGGTGACGCGTTGCAGCAGCCGGGCCACCAGCAGCGCGACCGCGATCGCGGCCAGCCCGGGTGCGGCCAGCCCGACGCCCCGGTCCGCGCCGGTCACCCGGGCCTGATAGACGGCGGCCACGGCGAGCGCGATCAGCACCAGGTCGAGCACGTCGGCCCGCCAGTCGCGGCGGCCCGGCGGCACCCGGCGCAGCAGATCGGCCACCGGCCGGCGCAGCACCGCGCCCTCCACCAGGGCCAGCACCAGCAGGCCGCCGGCCAGGAAGGCAAGCACCGCGAGCGCGCCGCCGAGCAGCGCGTCGCCCAGCTCTCCCCCGCCGCCGACCGGCCCGGCCACCAGGCGGGCCAGCAGCAGCCCGGCCGGAGCGCCGAGCAGCGCGCCGGCCAGCATCGGCAGGACGTGCTGGCCCAGGGTCAGCCGGAGCATCCCGAGGCGGGTGCTGCCGCGCAGCTTGAGCAGGGCCGCGTCGCCGCGCCGGTCGCGCCCGGTCAGCCGGCCGGTGAGCCCGGCCGCGAACCAGGCCAGCAGCAGCACCTGCAGCGTCGCGACCAGCACACCCCGCCGGATCGTCGCGCGGTCGCGGGCGATCGTGTCCAGCAGCACTCCGGTCGGGTTCACCAGCCGCGTCCCGGCCCGGCTCAGCTGCACGTCGGCCGCCGCCAGCACCGCGCTCAGGTCGGCGCCGGCGTCGCTCCGGATCAGCCCCTCCGGCACCTCCACGTCATAGGTCAGCGTGGGGCCGCCGAGCTGCCGCTCGCCGAACGTGGCGATCGGGGTGAACGCCGGGTCCAGCCCGTCGTCCGAGCGGAACAGCGGGTTGCTCCAATAGGCGCCGGACGGGTCGGCGTACTGGTAGACGCCGACCACCCGCAGCGTCACCGGCTCGGTGGTGGGCGACGCGCGCACCGGGAAGCGGTCGCCGGTCTTCAGCCCGAGCTGCTGGGTCGCGGTCTGGCTGAGCGCCGCCTCGCCGGGACCGGCCGGGCAGTCCCCGGTCAGCCGGACGTGCGCGCAGAACCCGTCGCGATAGGCCACCGCGATGGTGACCGCCCCGGCGCCCCGGGGCGCGGTCATCGCCTGGGTCATGCCGAGCACCGGCGGCACGGACCGCAGCGGCAGCCGGTCGCGCACCAGGCCGGCGAACGAGTCCAGCACGCTCGCCGGGTCGCGATCCAACGGCGTGATCCGCCGGACCGAGACGGTGCGCTGGGCGGCCGGGGCGGCGGCCACGTCGGCCGCGGCGGCGCCCGATGATGCGGCCAGCGAATACCATGGTCCCGCGGCCGCCACCGCGACGGCCAGCGCGGTGAGGACCAGCACCGTGGTGGCCTGGGCGGTCCGGGCCCGCACCGCGCCGAGTATCAGCGCGACCATGCCCGACCTCCTTCAATTGCACACGTGGTGACCGGCAACCGCTTGATCACCACGCAGGCTACCGGTCACACCCCTTTCAGGGACTGGCCTTGAACCGATTCAGAAGGCAGACTGTCGCACTAAATCCGGAGCGCCGGGAGTAACCACGGTGGAGTACGCACTCGGTGTCGACCTGGGCACCACCCATACCGCCGCGGCCGTGCACGTCGACGGCCGTGTCGAAATCGTGCAGCTGGGCGGCCGGCATCCGGAGATGCCCTCGCTGATCTATCTGTCCGCGGACGGCCGCACCATGGTCGGCGACAGCGCCGAGCGGCACGGTCGCGCCGATCCTCCGCGGCTGGTGCGCGAGGTCAAGCGCCGCATGGGCGACCCGGTGTCGCTGCTGGTCGGCGGCTCGCCCTACTCCGCGCACGCCCTGCTCGGACGGCTGCTCAAGCACGTCGTCGAGGTGGTCACCACCCAGTTCGGCGGGCCGCCCACCGAGGTCGTGGTGACCCATCCGGCCAACTGGGGACCGTACAAAAGGGAGCAGCTCGACCAGGTCTTCCAGGCCGCCGGGCTCAGTGGCGTGCGCACGGTGTCCGAGCCCGAGGCGGCGGCCATCCAGCACGCCACCACCCAGCGGGTCCCGGCCGGCGCGCTGATCGCGGTCTACGACCTGGGCGGCGGCACCTTCGACGCGGCGGTGCTGCGGCGCACCGAGGCGGGCTATGAGATGCCCGGCCCGCCCAGCGGCATCGAGCAACTCGGCGGCATGGACTTCGACGAGGCGGTCTACGGGCACGTGATGCGGGTGCTCGGCGACACCGCGGAGCCGAAGGCCGGCACCGACCCGGAGGAGTGGGCGGCGGCCGTGACCCGGCTGCGCCGCGACTGCGTGGAGGCCAAGGAGGCGCTCTCCTTCGACACCGAGGTGCACATCCCGGTGGCTCTGCCCGGGCTGCACACCCGGGTGCGGCTGACCCGCGCCGAGTTCGAGGGCATGATCGAGCCGACGCTGACCGACACGGTCGAGTCGCTCGGGCGGGCGATCCGCGGCGCCGGGGCGACCCCGGACGAGGTCGCGATGATCCTGCTCAGCGGCGGGTCGGCGCGGATCCCGCTGGTCGGGCAGCTGCTCGCCACGGCATATCAGCGGCCGGTCGCGCAGGACCCGCAGCCGGAGCACAGCATCGCGCTGGGCGCGGCGGTGCTGGCCGGAAGCATGCTGCCCGCGCCGCTCCGAGCCGCGGCGCCGGCACCGGCTCCGTCACCAGCGCCGGTTCCATCACCAGCGCCGGCTCCGTCACCGGCACCGGCGCGCGAGTCGGAGCCCGAGGTCGCGGTCGCCGACGCGCGGACCGAGGATCTCATCGCGCCGCTGATGGCGGCGCGGCCGCCCGACCCGCCCGGCGGCACCCGGATCATCCAGGCCTCCGTCCAGCCGCGCCGGCGCCGGCCGCACACCCGCCGCATCGTGGTGGTCGCGGTCGCCGCGGTGCTGGCGCTCGGCGCGAGCGGCGGCCTGCTGGCCGCCTATCTGACCGGCCGGGACGGCGGCGCCCGGGCCGCGTCCGGGCCCACCTCGCAGCCCCCGGCCTCCGGCGTGGCCGGGCTCGACGCGGCCGCCGACCCGCAGGCCTCCGGACTCGACCCGGCGCTGGCCGCCGGCCAGTCCGCGGTGGAGGTCGGCGTCAAGGTCTCCGCCGACCCGGTCAGCACCCGCTGGGCCTGCTCCGGCTTCCGCGGCTCGAAGGTCTCCGGCCGGGTCGACGCGAGCGCGGCCGCGACGCTCACCTACACCTGGACCTCGGGCGGCTCCACGCTGGACACCGGCACGCTGACCTTCGACGAGGCGGGCACGAAATATGTGACCGTGCGGGCCGGGCGCGGGCTGTCCTACGGCAAGTCGTCCAAGCCCAAGGTGACGCTGGCGGTCACCGCGCCGGGCGCGGGCACCACCACGAAGTCGATCACGCTGTCGCTGTCCTGCCGGTCGTCCGGCGGCGGCACCGAGGACGGGAGCGAACCGCAGACGAACCCGCTTCCGGGCAACGACAACGGCGGCGGCAACAACAACGGTGGCGGCAACGACGACCAGGATCCCGATCCCGGCCCGTCGACCACGCTGCCCCAGACGACAACGCCACCGCCCACCCGGCCCACCAACCAACCGAACCCGACCCCCACGATCATCGGATAGCTAGGGCGCACATGACTGATCCGTCAGATGCGCCCTAGAGCCACTTCCGATACTTCAGGTAGGCGTACAGGCCACCGGCGGCGACCGCCAGCAGGATCGCGCTGGCCAGGAAACCGCTTGTCTTCTCGTACCCCGGGAACGGGAGGTTCTGGCCGAAGAAGCCGGTGAGCGCGGTCGGCACGGCGATCACCGCGGCCCAGGCGGCGAGTTTGCGGGTGATGTCGTTGAGCGAGTTGCTCTGCTCGTTGAGGTCGGCCTCGAGCAGTTCGTTGATCCGCTCGCGGCAGCTCTCGATGGTCTCCGCGGCGCGCCGGGCGTGGTCGTCGACATCCCGGAAATAGGGACCCAGGGCCTCGCCGACCTCCGGCACGTCGACCCGCATCACGTCGTTGATCAGGTCGCTCATCGGTGCCACCGCGCGGCGCAGCATGAACAGGACGCGGCGGATCGCGAAGCCGTACATGCGTACGCCGCGCGGCGCGCCGCCCTCGCCGAGCATCTCGTCCTCGGTCTTGTCCATCGCCTCGTCGAGCGACCGCGCGGCCGCCACGTGCCCGTCCACGACCAGGTCGAGCAGCCCGTAGACCAGGAAGCCCACGCCGCTGTCCAGGGCCAGCTCCTCGGCGTCCGCGTCCCAGCGCCCGGTCAGCGCCTCCAGCCGGCCCTCCGACTTGTGCACGGTGATCAGCGCGCGCTCGGTGAGGAACGCGCTGATCTCGGTCTTGTGCAGGGCCGGCTCGGGGTCGGTCTCGACCCGCACCGCATAGACGTTGAGGAACAGGTGACCGGGGTAGCGGTCGAGCTTGGGCCGCTGGTGATCCTCCACCGCGTCCTCGACGGCGAGCGGGTGCAGCCCGAACTCCTCCTGCACCGACTGCAGGTCCGCGATGTCCGGGTCGAGCAGGTCGAGCCAGAGCGACGCTTGCGGGTGCGCCCGCATCAGGTCGCCGATCCGGTCCGGCGGGAAGCCCTCCTCGATCACCTTGCCGTTCTCGTAGAGGCGGGTGGTGGTCGGACAAGTCGGTGTGGTCACCTGATCGTCATACCCGCGAATCGTGCGGCACGACACCCTTTCCGCTCAGCGGCTGCCTTCCGGCGCGGGATGGGGAAGGGTGGGGTGGTGCACGCTCCGACGAGAGGTAAGTAATCATGCAGTATCGGCAACTGGGACGTTCCGGACTCCGCGTCTCGACCTTCACGCTCGGCACGATGGGATTCGGCGGCACCGGCTGGGCCAGCCCGGTCGGCAAGATCGACGTGGCCGGCGCGCGCGAGCAGATCGCCATCGCCCGAGACGCCGGGGTCAACCTGATCGACACGGCCGACGTCTATTCGGCCGGCCTGTCCGAGGAGATCCTCGGCGAGGCGCTCGGCAGCGACCGCGACGACGTGCTGATCGCCACCAAGGTGCGGATGCCGATGGGCGACGGGCCGAACGACGCGGGCCTGTCCCGGCACCACATCATCCGCGGCGCCGAGGCCAGCCTGCGCCGGCTCGGCACCGACTACATCGACCTCTACCAGGTGCACGAGTGGGACGGGCAGACCCCGCTCGAGGAGACCCTGACCGCGCTGGACGACCTGGTCCGCAGCGGCAAGGTGCGTTATGTCGGCTGTTCCAACTACGCCGCCTGGCACCTGATGAAGGCGCTCGCCATCTCCGACTCCCGGCACCTCGAGCGGTTCGTCAGCCAGCAGGTCTTCTACTCCCTGCAGAATCGCGACATCGAGGTCGAGCACGTGCCGCTGACCCTCGACCAGGGCCTCGGCATCCTGGTGTGGAGCCCGCTCGCCGGCGGCCTGCTGTCCGGCAAATACCGGCGCGGCGTCGAGGCGCCGGCCGGCAGCCGCCACCTCAGCGAGTGGTCCGAGCCGCCGGTGAACGACGAGGACAAGCTCTACGACACCATCGAGCTGGCGGTGAAGATCGGCGAGTCGCACGGGGTCTCCGCGGCCCAGGTGTCGCTGGCCTATCTGCTGGCCAAGCCGGGCGTGACGTCGCTGGTGGTGGGCGCGCGCACCACCGATCAGCTGCACGACAACCTGGCCGCGGCCGACCTGGAGCTGAGCGCGGACGAGATCGCGGCGCTCGACGACGTGAGCGGCGAGCCGCTGCGCTACCCGTTCTGGCACCACGCGGGCACCAGCGCCGACCGGCTCAGCGAGGCGGACCTGAGCCAGCTCCGGCGGCACCTGGGCTGATTCACGGCACCTGGGCTGATTCACGGAGTGCGCCGGGCCGCCAGCTCCAGCAGCCACGGCAGCTGGGACTGCGCGGCCCGGGCGTCGCCCTGCAGCTCGATCAGGATGGTGTGGTCACCGGCCCGCAGCACGCCCCGGTCCGGCTGCACGAAGGCGCCGTCGGCCAGCCCGGGGAGCGCCTCCCCACGCTGGTTGGCCCGCCAGATCAGGCCGCCGGCCACACCGTCGAGCGCGTGCAGCGCGAGCACCGGCCGGCGCCCCTCGACGGTGCGGAACTGCACTACCGGGCCGGCGTCGGACGGGTCGCGCCAGACCGGTCCGCCGGCGACCCGGGCCACCTCGTCGTCGGTGTAGAGACCGGGCAGGTCCACCGAGGACGGCCGCTGCCGTCCCGGCTCGAATCCGGCGACCGCCACCGCCACGCCGCGGGATCGGCCCTGCTCGGTGACGGTGATCTCGGTGATCCGGCGCGACCACGGGCGCACCCTGGCGGTCACCACGTCGCCGTCCATCACCCGGGAGGTCCAGCCGCTGGGCAGCCCCCACGCGACCGTCACGTCCGGATCGCCGCCGTCGTCGATCGCCGCGTAGTGCACCCACGGCACGTCCGTCCTGTCCACGCGCTTCGCCAGCCACGGCCGCAGCCACAGCACCTCGCCGGTCAGGGTCCGCTCGGACCGCACGTCGAGGATCGCGCGCACCACGATGTAGATCCCGATCAGCACCGGCAGGAGGCCGACCGCGGACACCGGGTGCCGGCTGAAGTAGGCCCAGGCGCAGCCGGCCAGCAGAAATCCGGTCGCCCGCTTGAGGTGCTGCCCGGTGGTCCGGCCGTAGCGCGGCCAGCCGCCCGGATACTTCACCCGCAGGCGGTGCCAGGTGCCGCCGTAGGAGGACCAGACCCGGCGGTGGTCACCGAGGCCGAGGTCGAGGACCGCGCTGGCCAGGTGGGTCACGCCGAGCGCCGCGCCGTACCCGAGATAGCGGTCCCACACCACGACCGCGGCCGGCGGCAGATCGCCGAAGGTCTCGTGTCCGCGCAGCCAGGCGCGGACGCCGAGCCAGCGCTGCGTGAGCGCGCGGCCGGCCGGCGAGTACTGCTCCCCCGCGGGCGCCGCGAACAGCGGGCTGAGCAGCAGGAACGTCCAGAAGCCGAGGGGCAGGAAGACACCGGCGCCCTGATGCCGCGCGGCCACCGACACCCCGATCGCGGCCAGCAGGGCGGCGCACACCAGCAGCGCCACCGTCCGCGGCCCGAATCGGCGGCGGGCCAGACCCATGCCGCGCGCCTCGGCGACCACGGCCTTGCGGAACCGGCTCGCCCACGCGCCGGCCTGCCCACCGTCGCGGAAGGTCAGCGCGGTCACCGGAATCGCCCCGCCCACCGACAAACCCCGGACCCGATCAAGAACCATTTTCTCGTACGCCCGGAGCCCGCCCTCGTCCGGCAGATCCTCCGGCAGGTGCACCGTGGTCTGCCGCGGGTCGGCGCCCGGCTGCCGGAGTTCGAGGAACCGCCGCGCGGCCAGGTCGAGCAGCGTCGCCTCGGCCGCGTCCTCGGTCGTCTTCCACCGGTTCACCAGCAGGTTGACCAGCGCCGGCGGCTCCGGGCCGAGGTCGGGCGTGGCCGGGCCGGCGGGCGGCGTCAGCGGCCGGGTGAACACCCGGCACAGCGCATAGACCACGCCGAAGAGCCCGAGTGGTCCGAGCGCGAGCAGCATGTTCACAGCCGCTGCCCGGCCTGTGCCAGCAGCCAGGGCAGGAACGCGTCCGAGCCGCGGGCGTCGCCGAGCAGCGTCACCACGACCGTGTGGTCCCGCACCCGGAACACCGCGCGGTCCCGCTGCGCGAAGGCGCCGTCCGCGATGCCGGGCAGCTCCTGACCGCGCCGGTTGGCCTTCCACGCGACCCGGCCGGGCAGGCCGCCGAGCGCCTGCACGACCAGCACCGGGCGGCGGGCGTCGGCGGTCACGTACTGCGTCCAGCCGAACAGCGCCGGCATGCTCAGGTCCGGCAGCACCGGACGGCCGAGCGCGCGACCGATCTCGTCCGTGGTGAACAATGTGGACAGATCGAGCGACGGCGCCTTCCGTTCGCTCAGCATGTCCACCGCCAGGTTGCCGGTGTCCTCTTCGGACATCGGCTCGGCGAGGTCGCGCGAGCGGCCGTGGTCGACCACGTCGAGAGCGACGATCCGGCGGGACCACGGGCGCGCCCGGATGGTGACGACGTCGCCGTCCGTGACGCCGTCGGCGAACCCACTGGGCAGGCCCCACGCCACGGTCCGGTCGCCGGCGCCGTCGTCGATCGCCAGTCGGTGCAGCCACGGTGGGCCGGGCTCGTCGTCGGAGCCCTTTCCGCGCTGCCAGACCTCGATCCAGAGCACCTCGCCGGTCACGGTCCGCTCGGTGAGCAGGTCGAGCAGGGCGCGGGCCAGGATGTAGGCGGCGATCAGCACGCCGAGCACCCCGGCCACCGACAGGCCTGTCTGGATCAGCACGCCGAGATCTGTGCCGGCCAGGTCCGGGTCGAGGTCGGCCGGGTCGGGCGGGCCGACGACATAGAGCCAGAAGCAGCCGCCGGCCAGGAATCCGGCCGCCCGCAGCAGGTGCTGCGGGGTAGTTCGGCCGTAGCGCGGCCAGAAGCTCGGGTAGCGCACCCGGACCCGGTGCCAGGTGCGGCCGTAGGAAGACCAGACCAGGGTGCGGTCGCCCATGCCGACGTCGATCACCGCGCTGGCCACGTGGGTCACGCCGAGCGCCGCGCCGAAGCCCAGATAGCGGTCCCACACCGCGACCGCGGCCGGTGGCAGCTCGCCGAACTGCTCGTGGCCGCGCAGCCAGGCGCGGACGCCGAGCCAGCGCTGCGCCGCCGCCCGGCCCGCGGGGGTGTCCCGCTCGCCCGGCGGCAGGCCGGCCGTCATCGACAGGAAGAGGAAGCAGAGGATCGCCACGGCCGCCGTCGGATTGTCGTCCTGCGGATGCCGCACGTTGTAGTGGGCGGTGGCCAGGGTGACACCGGCCGTGGACACCGTGGCGACACCGACCAGCAGGGTGACGATCCCCCGGCCGAAGCGGCGGCGGGACAGGCCGTCGGCCCGGGCCTCGGCCTGCACCGAGGCACGCAGACGGCGATCCCAGGTGCGCGCCTGGCCGGCGTCCCGGAAGGTGAGCGCGGCCAGGGGCAGCATCCCGTCCACGGCGAGCCCGCGGACCCGTTCCAGCACCTGCTTCTCATAGGGCCGCAGTCCGCGGTCGTCCGGCGGCCGGGCGGGCAGATGCACCGTGGTGTGCATCGGATCGCCGGCCGGCTGCCGCAACTCGAGGAATCGCCGGGCGGCCAGGTCGAGCAGCGTCGCCTCGGCCGCGTCCTCGGTCGTTCGCCATCTGTTCACCAGGAGATTGACCAGCGCGGGCGACTCCGGGCCGAGATCTGGAGTGGCCGGTCCGGGCGCGGGGCTCGCCGGGCGGGTGAGCAGGCGGCTGAGCGCGAACGCGACCCCGAACAGTGCCAGTGAGCCGAGCGCGAGAAACGCGTCCATGACCGGACGGCTAGAAGCGGACCTGGACGGGACCGCGTTCCTCGCCCACGGCGCCGAAGAACTCGTGCTCGCGGAAGCCGCCGACCATCGCGACCAGGTTCGTCGGCAGGGTCTGCACGGCGTTGTTGTAGGACTGCACCGCGCTGTTGTAGAACTGCCGGGCGTACGCGATCTTGTCCTCGGTGCCGGCGAGCTCCGCCTGCAGCGCGCTGAAGTTCTCGCTGGCGCGCAGCTGCGGATAGGACTCGGCGAGCGCGAAGAGCCGGCCCAGCGCCTGGGTCAGCGCGCCCTCGGCCTGGGACCGGTCGGCCGGCCCCGGAGTCTGCGCCGCGTTGACGGCCGCCCCCCGCGCGGCGATCACCGCTTCCAGGGTGCCGCGCTCGTGGGCGGCATAGCCGCGGACCGTCTCGACCAGGTTGGGAATCAGGTCGTATCGCCGCTTGAGCTGCACGTCAACCTGCGCCCAGGAGGCCTCGACCTGGTTGCGCAGCCGGACCAGGCGGTTGTAGGCCACCAGGCCCCAGGCGATCACGACCACCACCAGCAGGCAGACCAGCCCGCCGGTCACCGCGAACAACGTGCTGAACCTCATCACCGCTCCTGCCGCCGCCACGACCCCGACGGCCCCATCATGCACTGCCCATGCGAACGGGCCGATGGGTCAGCGGCGGCGCTTGGCGGCCCCGAAGATGGACCGGACGATCTCGCGGCCGGCCGCCGTCGCCGCGGTCTTCAACGCGTTGCGCACGGTCGCGTTGCCCAACGCTTTCTCCAAGAAGGATTTGTCCGCCTTCTTGGGAGCCTCTTGATGCGGCGCGGGCGCCGGCGCTTTCTCTTCCGCCGGCGGTGGCACGGCCACCTTCTGCAGCAACATCTCGTAGGCCGACTCGCGGTCGATCCGCGCCGAATAGCGGGCGTTCAGCGGGGACGCGGTGACGATGCCGTTCGACACGGCCGCGTCCACCTGGGCCATCAGCGAGCGCGGCGGCACCAGCCGGGTCCAGGCCACCGGCGACGGCGCGCCCCGCTCGGACAGCACCGTCACGATCGCCTCGCCGGTGCCGAGCTGGGTGAGCACCTCCTCCAGGTCGTACCCGGACTTGGGGAAGGTCGAGACGGTCGCCTTGAGCGCCTTGGCGTCCTCCGGTGTGTAGGCCCGCAGCGCGTGCTGCACCCGGTTGCCGAGCTGGGCCAGCACGTCGCCGTGCACGTCCTTGGGGGTCTGGGTGACGAAGAAGATGCCGACGCCCTTGGACCGGATCAGCCGCACGGTCTGGGTGATCGAGTTGACGAACTCCTTGGACGCGTCGCGGAACAGCAGGTGCGCCTCGTCGAAGAAGAACACCAGCTTGGGCTTCTCCACGTCGCCGACCTCGGGCAGGTCCTGGAACAGGTCGGCCAGGAACCACATCAGGAAGGTGGCGAACAGCTCCGGCTTGCCCTGCAGGCTGGGCAGCTCGAGGATGCTGACCACGCCGCGGCCGTCCGGGGCGATGCGCAGGAAGTCGCGGGTGTCGAACTCGGTCTCGCCGAAGAAGTCGTTCGCGCCGGCGTCCGCGAAGGCGATCAGCTCGCGCAGGATCACGCCCGCGGTGGCCTTGGACAGCCCGCCCAGCTCGGCCAGTTCGGCGGCGCCGGCCGGCGAGGTCAGGTGCTGGATCACCGCGCGCAGGTCGGCCAGGTCGAGCAGCGGCAGGGCGTGCTGGTCGGCGAAGTGGAAGACCAGCCCGAGCGACGACTCCTGCACGTCGTTGAGGCCGAGCACCCGGGACAGCAGGGTCGGGCCGAAGGAGGTGATGGTGGCCCGGACCGGCACGCCGGCGCCGTGCCCGCCGAGGGCGAAGAACTCCACCGGATAGGCGGCGGGCGCCCAGTCGTACCCGATGTCCTTGGCCCTGGTGAGCACGCGGTCGCTCGCCTCGCCGGGCGCGGCCATGCCGGAGAGATCGCCCTTGATGTCGGCGAGGAAGACCGGCACGCCGGCCGCGGACAGCTGCTCGGCCAGCCCCTGCAGGGTCTTCGTCTTGCCGGTGCCGGTGGCCCCCGCGACCAGCCCGTGCCGGTTCACCATCGAGAGCGGGATGCGCACCTTCGCTGTCGGGTCGCAGGTGTCGCCGGCGACCAGCGCGCCCATCTCGAGGGCCGGTCCGGTGAACGCATAGCCCGCGCGAACCGCCGCCGGGATGTCGATTTCCGCCATGACCAGCACCGTAGTCTGCCGGGCCCGGTCGCGTCAGTCGCCGGCCAGCGTGGCGAGGCGTTGCCGGACGTCCTCGGCCGACGTGTCGCCGGTCTCCTGGTAGATGCCGAGGGCCTCGTGCCAGGCCGCGGCGGCCGCCGCCGGGTCGCCCAGCTCGGCGCGGGCGGCGCCCAGCCGGACCAGCACCTCGGCGGTGTGGAAGCGGTCGGCGGACTCGCGGAAGAGCCGGGCCGAGCGCTCGTACATCTGCGCGGCGCGGGGCAGGTCGCCCATGCCCTGATAGGCGAACGCGAGGCTGTCCAGGGTGGCGGCCTGGCCGTTGCGGTCGCCGCTGACCTCCTGCACGGCCAGCGCCTCGGAACACACCGCGATCGTCTCGGCGAACTCGCCGAGCTGGGCGGAGAGCCAGCCGATGGCGTTCAGCGAGCGGGCCTCGCCGTCCCGGTTGCCGGCCCGGCGATAGAGCTCGACCGCCCGCCGGCAGTGTGCGATGCCGCCGCGCGGGTCGTCGCGCATCATGCCGAGCTCGGCCAGGTTGTGCTCGGCCTGCGCCTCGCCGTTGGCGTCGCCCAGCTCGGCATAGATGTCCCGGGCCCGGCGCATGCCCGAGTCGGCCTCGGCGAGCCGGCCGATCCGGGACTCCGCGCGGGCCAGCAGGCGCAGGGCGGTGGCCTGGCCCAGCGGATCGCCGGACCGCTCGGCCGCGGCCAGCGCCACCCGCTGCACCGGCACGCTGTCGAGCCACCGGCCGCTGGGCGCGAAATAGCAGGCCAGGCACCAGCCGAGCCGCCATGCACAGGCATCGGCGCCGGCATCGGCCGCGGCCCGCACGACGCCCGGGAGCACCCGTTCCTCGGCGGCGAAATAGGCCAGCGCCTCGTCGTGCCCGGCCACCGGGGTGACCAGATCGGTCAGCGGCGTGGGCAGCGGCGGCGGCGTCCACTGCGGCTGGATCAGCACCCCGGCGGCGAAGGCGCTCCGCAGGTAGTGGTCGAACAACCGCGACCGGGCGGCCGCCAGTTCCTCCTCGTCCTCCGCGCCGGAAGCCAATTCCGTTGCGTACGCCCGCAGCAGATCGTGCAGCGCATAGCGCCCCGGCTGGTGCTGGGCGAGCAGATGCAACCGGGTCAGCTCGCCGAGCAGCGGCCGTGTCGCGGCGAGGGTGTCGTCCACCAGCGCGGCCGCCACCTCCGCCGTCAGATCCGGCCCCGGGTGCAGGCCGAGCAGCCGGAACAGCCTCGCGGCCCGCTTGCCGGCGGCCAGATAGGACCACGAGAACACCCGCCGCAGGTCGCCGTCGCCGAGCGCGTCGAGCCGCTCCTCCGGCGCCCGCAGCTCGGCGGCGAACGCGGACAGCGGGAAGTCCGGGTGGGTGGCGATCCGGGCGGCCACCAGGGTCAGCGCCAGCGGCAGCCGGGCGGTGGCGCTGATGATCTCGGCGGCCGCATCCGGCTCCGCGGCCAGCCGGTCGGCGCCGGCCCGATCGCCGAGCAGCACGCGGGCCTCCTCCTCGGAGAGCACGTCCAGCCGCACCGGGCGGGCGCCCTGCGCGACGATCAGCCCGGACAGCCGGTCGCGGCTGGTCACCACCACCGCGCAGCCGCCGGCGCCGGGCAGCAGCGGGCGCACCTGCTCCTCGTCGCGGGCGTTGTCCAGCACCACCAGCACCCGCCGGTCGTCGAGCACCGTGCGATAGAGCGCGGCCCGCTCGTCCAGCCCGGCCGGGATGCGGCCGGCCGGCACATCGAGGGCCTGCAGGAAGCCGCGCAGGGCGTCGGCCGGGTCGACCACGGACTCGCCCGCGTCGAAGCCGCGCAGGTTCACATAGAGCTGGCCGTCCGGGAAGTCGTCGCGGACCCGGTGTGCCCAGTGCAGCGCCAGGGCCGTCTTGCCGACCCCGGCCATGCCGGCCACCGCGGAGACCACCACGGTGGCGCTCCGATCACCGGAGTCATGGACAGCGGCGTCGAGACGGGCCAGCTCGTCCTCGCGACCGGAGAACCCGGCGACGTCCAGCGGCAGCTGGCGAGGCACCGGCGACGACGCGGTCTGCGGATCGGCCGCGCTCAGGAACTCGTCGCGGTCCGGCCCGGTCAGCCCGAACGCGTCGGCCAGCAGGCGCACCGTGGTGACGCGCGGACGGGACACCCGGCCCGCCTCGACATCTCGTATGCTGCGCACGCTGAGGCCGGTGCGGGCGGCCAGGTCGTCCTGGGTGAGCCCACGCTGCCGCCGCAGCGACGCCACCGACCGGCCGAACAACCATTCACCCCCGCGCGTGCGCCCCCGCCGAAGTGCCAGCCTACGACGGTTCGACCAGATTCGATCTGCCGGTCAACTGCCGGTCTCCCTCCTGGTCCGAAAACCCCTCGGCGACCACAGTTGAGGGAGAACGGCGGGACCCGTTGGGGCCGGCCGCCGGGACAGACGTCGGCCGGGTGCGCGCGGGGGCGCACCCGCTCATCGGGGGACGGCGTCCGCCTCGGCGGCCGGCCTTTCTTCCTGCGCATGCTCCCCCATCGGGGTGAAGTCGTGCGCGCGCTCCAGCGCGGCGCCCTCCACGTCGACGTTCGGCACCAGGCGGTCGAGCCAGCGCGGGAACCACCAGGCGGCCGGGCCGCACAGGTGCATCAGCGCCGGCACCAGCAGCAGCCGCACCACGAACGCGTCGACCAGCACGCCGAACGCGAGCCCGAAGCCGACCGGCCGGATGATCACCGAGTCGGAGAAGATGAAGCCGCTGAACACCGCGATCATGATGACGGCCGCGGCGATGACCACGGCACGGCCGGCCCGCAGACCCCAGACCACCGCCGAGCGGGCGGGCAGGCCGTGGGCATAGGCCTCGCGCATGCCGGACACCAGGAACAGCTGATAGTCCATGGCCAGTCCGAACAGGATGCCGACCAGGATCACCGGCAGGAAGTTCAGGATCGGGCCCGGGTCGTGGGTGCCGAAGACGGCGCTCAGCCAGCCCCACTGATAGATCGCCACCAGCGCGCCATAGGTCGCCAGCAGGGACAGCACGAAACCCGCGGTGGCGATCAGCGGCACCAGCAGCGACCGGAACACCACGATCATGATGATCAGCGACAGCCCGACCACCACCGCGATGTACGTGGGCAGCACCCCGGCCAGCTTCTCCGACACGTCGATGTTGGCCGCCGCCTGCCCGGCCACGCCCAGCTTCGCGCCCTGGAACTCGATGTCCCGCAGGTGCTCCACCAGATCCGACGTGGACTGGCTGGTCGGGCCGCCGGCCGGCACCACCTGGAAGGCGGCCAGCCGGCCGTCCGGCGACACCGCGATCGGCGCCACCGCCACCACGTCGGGCTGCGCCGCGATCAGCCTGACCACGGCGAACTGGGCCGCCGTCGCGCCGGCCTCGCCGGTGCCGGCCGGAAGCGCGGCGGTGGCCAGCAGCGTGCCGTTCGCGCCCGCCCCGAACTCCCGGGCCACCGTCTTGTACGCCTGATATTGCGTCGAGTCGGTGGCCTCCGACGAGCCGTCCGGCAGGCCGAGGCGCAGCGACATCGCCGGGATCGCCAGGGTCAGCAGCACCAGCGCGCCGGCCAGCACGGTGCCGATCGCGCGCACCGTCGACATCGGCTTGACCTCGTCGGTGGGCGCCGCCACCGGGCCGGCCGCCCGGGCCTTGCGGGTCAGCACCCGGGCGCCGATCAAGCCGAGCAGCGCGGGCGTCATGGTCACCGCGACCAGCACCGCGATCGCCACGCAGACCGCGCCGACGGTGCCCATCAGGCCGAGGAACGGCACCCCGGTGATGTTCAGCGCGAGCAGCGCGACCAGCACGGTCGCGCCGGCGAAGACCACCGCGTTGCCGGCCGTGCCGTTGGCCAGCCCGATCGACTCGTGCACGTCGTGACCGCGGGCCACCTGTTTGCGATGGCGGTTGATGATGAACAGCGAGTAGTCGATGCCGACCGCGAGTCCCAGCATCACGCCGAGCACCGGCGTCACCGACGACATGTCGATCACGCTGGAGAGGCCCATCGCGGCGAGCACGCCGACGCCCACCCCGATCAGCGCGGTGAGGATCGGCAGGCCGGCCGCGATCAGGGTGCCGAGCATGACGATCAGCACGATCGCCGCGATCAGCACGCCGACCGCCTCGCCCGGACCGACGATCTCGGGGGTGGTCTGCGCGATCTCGGTGGAGAAGCTCATCCGCACGCCGTCGATCGGCGACTTCTCGAAGTGCTCGAGGGTCGCCTCCTTGGCCGCGTCGGAGAGCTCGAGCTGGTCCTTGGTGAAACTGACCGTGACGATCGCGGTGCTGCGGTCCGCGGAGATCGTGCGGATGCCGGACGCCAGCCGCAGCAGCTCGGCGCCCGCGGCCAGCTCGGCCGGGTCGACCTGGCCACTGGCCTCGGCGGCGGCGAGCCGCCTCTCCTGTGCCGCGCGCTGCTGCTCGATGGTCAGCGGGTCGATCACCCCGGCCACCTCGGGCAGACCCTGGGCGCTCTGCACCAGGGCCGAGATCGCCGCCTGCTGGGCCGGGGTGAACGCCGAGCCGCTCTCCGTCTCGAGCACCACGCTGCCGGTGCTGCCGCTGAGGCTGGGGATCTTGTCCTTGAGTTCGTCGGTGACCCGGATCGTCTCGGTGCCCGGAATGCTGAAGCCGGTGGCCATCGGCCCGCGCCCGACGAAATAGCCGGCCACGGCCAGGCCGAGGACGATCATCCAGGCGGCGATCACCAGGGCGGCGCGCCGGGCGGAGAACCGGCCCAGGCGGTAGAGCAACTCGGCCATGGTCTGACTGGTCCTTCCCTCGGCGGTCCCGGCCCAAAACACTATACGAGACGTCTCGTCTTCCATTTCTGTGATTAGGATGACGGACATGTCTGCAGGTAGGCGCGGTGTCGCGCGGAGTGAGACCGCGCGGACGGCGATCCTGCGGGCCACGTCCGACCTGATCGCGCGGGTGGGTTACGACCGCGCCACGATGGAGGGCATCGCGGCCGAGGCCGGAGTCGGCAAGCAGACCATCTATCGCTGGTGGCCGTCGAAGAGCGCGGTGGTGGTCGACTGCCTGATGGACGGCGCGATGCTGCCGCAGACCTTCGTGCCGCCGGACACCGGTGACCTCGAGGCCGACCTGGCCACCTGGCTCGGCTCGATCGCGGGCTATTTCCAGGACGCGGCGAACACCACGCTGCTGCTCTCGCTGATGAGCGCGACGGTGGAGAATGCGGAGGTCGGCGCCCGGCTGAACGAGCGGCTCGGGTCGTCGTCGGAAATGACCGAGCGGCTGCGCCGGGCGGAGAAGGCGGGCCAGTTGCGCGCCGGCATCTCGCCGCGGCTGCTCAGTGAGGCCTTCATCGGAGTGCTGATCGCCCGGCTGCTGGCCCGATCGACGCTGACCACCGCGGACGTGCGCGAGCTGGCCTCCCTGATCCTGCACGGCGCAGCAGCGACAGCACCAGGATCGCCGTCACCGCGAGAGTGATGCCGGCGCCGGCCGCGATGTTCCAGCGGCTCGACGCCCAGAGCCCGGCCACTCCCCCGCCGGCGCCGAAGACGACCGCCAGCGCGGTGACCACCGGCAGCCGCCCGGACCACTGCCGGGCGGCCGCCGCGGGCGCCACGATCAGCGCCAGCGCCAGGATCGTGCCGACGGCCGGCACCACGGTCACCACCACCAGCTCGATCGCGAGCAACAGGGCCAGATCCCAGGCGTCCACGGGAATCCCGGCCGCCCGCGCGCCGGTCCGGTCGAATCCGATCGCGAGCAGCGGCCGCGCGCCGACCAGCAGCAGGGCGGCCACCGCCAGCAGCGCCGCGGCGGTCAGCACCAGGTCCCGGGTGCTGACCGTGAGGATCGACCCGACCAGGAACGAGGAGAGGTCGCGGCTGAACCCGGGCTGGGTGGCGACCAGCCCGGCGCCGAGCGCGAAGCCGCCGGACAGCACGACCCCGGTGGCGGCCGCCGCATGCTGTCCCGCGCGGCGCGACAGCGCGGCGACGCCGAGCGCCACCACCAGGCCGGCCAGCACTCCGCCGACGATGATGTTGACGCCGATCAGGGCCGCCACCACCACGCCGGGAAACGTCGCGTGGGTCAGCGCCATCGTGAAGAACGACAGCCGGCGCAGTACCACCTGCACGCCGATCAGCCCGGCCAGCGCGCCGGCCAGCAGCACCTCGATGATCGCCCGGGTCATCACGCGCGCCGCCACCGCCCGATCGGCAGCAGCACCAGATAGGCCGCCACCAGCAGCAGGACGACCGCCGACCCGGAGGTCACCGAGATGCCGTAGCGCACCGACGCGGTCCAGCTGAGCAGGAGTCCGGCATAGCCGGCGAGCAGGATGAGCCCGGCGCCCAGAACGGCCATCGTGGACAGTCGAAACGTCACCAGCCGGGGCCGCCCCGAACGTCCGCGCCAGCTCGAGGTCGTGCGTGCTGAGCACCAGCGCGGTCCCGGCCGCGGAAAGTTCCCGTAGCACGGCCAGGATCGCCTCCTGACTGGTCGCGTCCACCCCGTTGAACGGCTCGTCGAGCAGCAGCAGCCGCGGTTCGCCGACGATCGCGCGGGCCAGCAGCACCCGCTGCCGCTGCCCGCCGGAGAGCACCCCGAAGTGCGTGCCGGCGCGGTCCGCCAGCCCGACCCGGTCCAGCGCCGCCCGCACCGCCTGCCGGTCCGCCGCCCGGGCCGGCCGCCACCAGCCGATCCGCCGGTAGCGGCCCATCATCACGACCTGCCCGGCGGTGACCGGGAAGTCCGGGTCGAGCGTGCCGGTCTGCGGCACGTAGCCGATCTGGATCCGGGCGGCGCCGGGCGGCCGTCCGAGCACCCTCGCCTGCCCGGACAGCACCTGGGCCCGCCCGAGCATGGACGCGATCAGGGTGGACTTGCCGGCGCCGTTCGGCCCGGCCAGCACCAGCCGCTGGCCGGCCGCCAGGTCCACGTCGACCTGGGTCAGCACGGGCGTGCCGCGATAGCCCGCGCTCACCCCCGGCGTACCGGACGGCGGTCATCGTCAGCCGGCCAGCGCCGTGGTGATGACCTCGGTGTTGTGCCGCTCGGCGCCGAGGTAGGTGCCCTCCGGCGTGCCCGGCGGGCCGAGGCTGTCGCCGAACAGCGCCTCCTCGCCGCCGATCACCTTGACGCCGGCCTGCTGCGCGATCGCCTCCGCGCTCTTCGGCGGCAACGAGCTCTCGGTGAAGACCGCCTTGGCGCCGGTCGCCCTGATCTTCGCGACCAGGTCGCTCAGCTGCTGGGCGGACAGCTCGGCGGAGGTGTCCATGCTGGGGATCACCGAGCCGACGAAGGTGAGCCCGTAACGGTCGATGTAGTAGCCGAACGCGTCGTGGTTGGTGACCAGCTTGCGCTGCGCGGCCGGCAGTTTCGCGAAGGCGGCCTCGTTGGCGGCGTCCAGCCGGTCCAGCTCGGCGGCGTAGGTGGCGAGGTTCGCCGCGTAGGCGCTCGCGTCGTCCGGGTCGGCGGCGGCCAGCGCCTTCTCGATGTTGGCCACCATGATCTTGGCGTTCCGCGGGTCGTGCCAGATGTGCGGGTCGTCTTCGCCGCCGTCCCGGCGAATAGTGACGCCCTGGCTGGAATCGACCACCGGGCCCGTGAAGCCGGCCGACTCGATGGTGCGGCCGAGCCACTCCTCCAGGCCGACGCCGTTGGTCACCACGAGCTTGGCGGCGGCGATCGACTGCAGGTCGGCCGGGCTGGGCTCGTACTCGTGGGGGTCGACACCGACCTTGATGATCTGGGTGACCACGACGTCGGCGCCGCCGAGGTTGCGGACGAAGTCGGCGACCTCCGGCGTGGTGGCGACCACGGCGAGCTTGTCGGCGGGTTGTGCGGCGGCCCCGGCGCCGCCGTCTCCGCACGCACCGAGCAGGGCGAGAGCGGCTGCTGCCGCGAGAAGACGTTTCATCTCCAGAAACGGTAATCGTTTTCAATAACTATCGTCTAATGCCTATGTGTTGACTTACAGTGAGCCGATGGGCGTGGACCTCTTCGCGGGCATCTCGGTGGCCGACTACCCGGCGGCGCTGGACTGGTACGAGCGACTGCTGGGCCTGCCGCCGGCCTTCCTGCCGAACGACAAGGAGGCGGTCTGGGAACTCGACGAGCACCGCTTCCTCTTCATCGAGCTGCGCCCCGAGCACGCCGGCCACGCGGTGCACACGATCTTCGTCGCCGACCTCGACAAGTTCGTCGACGCGGCGACCGGGCGCGGGCTCGACCAGCCGAAGCGCGAGACCTATGACAACGGGGTCCGCAAGGCGACCTTCCGCGACCCGGACGGCAACGAGATCGGCATCGGCGGCGCGCCGCTGTAACGGTCAGGATTCGAGAAGCGCCCACCGCCCGGCCGCACCTAACGTGACCTTGTCGTCTTCCAACGGAGGTCATCATGAACGGGAACAAGTGGGTGCGGCAGATCCACCGCTGGCTGGCAGTCTTCTTCACGGTGACGGTGATCGTCACCGCCGTCGCGCTGGCCCAGGAGGACCCGATCCTCTGGGTGTCCTATGTGCCCCTGCTCCCCTTGGCCCTGCTCTTCTTCACCGGCGCCTACCTCTTCGCGCTCCCCTATCTCGGCAAGCGGCGCGCGGCTAGCCGATCCTGACGACGCGGGCCCAGGATGGTGGGTGCTCGACGTCGCCCTCGCGGGGGAACAGGCCGACGACCGTGCGGCACGGCGGCGGGTTGGCCGGCCACGGCGTCTGGCCGTCGGTGAGCGCCACCACCACGTCCGGCCGCGGGTTGCCGCGCAGCGCCCGGTCGAAGCCCGCACGCAGATCCGTGCCGCCGCCACCGGTCAGCGTGATGCCCTCGGCCCGGCACAGCGGGTAGGCCACCCCGGCCGCCGCGTCGCACGAGATCACCGACACCAGGTCACGCCGGCCGCCCACGGCACGGGCGATCGCCGCCACCTCGAGCAGCGCGCCGCCGAGCTCTGCGTCGCTGACCGAGCCGGAGGTGTCGATCACCACGCACACCCGCGGCGGGCGCCGGCGCAGGCTGGGCAGGACCACCCCGGGCAGCGCCACCGACCGCCGGGCCGGCCGCCCGTACGTGTAATCGTCGCCCGCCCCACCGCCGGCCGCCGCCCGGACCGCGCCCCCGAGCAGCTCCCGCCACGGCTGCGGCGGATGGAAGACCTCGTCGGCCCACCGCTTCCAGCCGGCCGGCGCGTCCCCGGGCGCGCCGGTGAGCCCGCGCGCCACCCGGAACCGCACCGCATCTCGCTCCTCTTTGCTCAATCCGTGCGCGCCGCGCGGCCCGAGGTCCCACTCGCGGTCCAGGCCGTCGGCGCCACTGCCGCAGTCCAGCCAGGCCATCGTCTCGGTGAGGAAGCCCAGCCGGAACTCGCCCAGGTACTCCTCCATCAGCTTGCCCGGATGCAGCCGGAGGGTCTGCGGGCGGACCGCGCCGCGCGGCTGCTCCAGGCCGTCGCCGTACACGTCGTCATTGATCTCGGCGTCCGCGGCGATGTTCATCCGCAGTCGCTCGGCCGGGCCGGACAGCTCGTGCTTCGCCGCATAGCGGTCGCTGCGGCCGTGATGGTCGCGCAACAGGTGGGAGACCTCGTGCACGAGCACGCCGGCCAGCTCCCCCATCGGCAGTTCGTCCACAAAGGCCGGTGACACGTAGCACCGCCAATTCCGGTCGACAGCCATCGTGGGCACCCGCTTCGACTCGACCAGGTTCAGCGCGAAGAGGGCGGTCGCCAGATAGGGCCGCACCCGGGTCGCGTGCAGCCGCGCGGTGTAGAGCTTCTCGGTGTTCATCGGCCGGCGCCCGCGCGCTGGGAGAGCGCCACCGCCGAGGCGAGCCGGTCGATGGTCGCCGGGATCTGCCAGTCGTCCCGGCGCAGCGCGGCCAGGGTGGCGGCCGGCACCACCACCAGGTCCGGCGCGCCGGTGTCCAGCGCCCGCGCCAGCAGCGCCCAGGCCGCGTCCCAGCGGTCCTGGTCCGGGCGCTTGCGGACCGCCTCCACCACGCCGTCGAGCACGGTCTGCCGCAGATCGCCGCGCTCGGGCAGGACGGCGTTCGCCGGATCGGCCAGCAGGGTCTCGGGATCGGGCAGGTCCATCCGGTCGATCGCGGCGAGCAGTTCCAGCCCGGGACCGTCGCCGACGGTGCCACGCACCACCATGGACAGCACCTCGCGGGAGACGTCCGACACGGTGGCGAAGGCGACCAGCCGCAGGGCCATGTCCCAGCTGCGCGGCGACGGCCACGGGCCGCCGCGCCGCGATTCGCTGCCGGGCAGCTTGTGCACCAGCGCGGGGCGGGCGGTGAGGAAGTCGCACACGGCGCGCCGGGCGGTGGCCACCGAGGCGGTCAGCCGCGCCGGGTCGAGCCGCGGGAGGGTGGCGCGGGGCCAGGTGCCGGCCAGCCCGCGTACCACGGTTTCGGGGTTGAAGGTCCACTGCAGATGGACGAAACGGTTGGCCAGCGGCGCGCTGAGCTCCCAGCCGTCGGCCGCGGACGATCGCGGGTTGGCGGCCGCGACGATGCGTACGCCGGGCGGCAGGCTGAGCGCTCCGATCCGGCGTTCGAGCACCAGGCGCAGCAGAGCGGCCTGCACGGCGGGCGGCGCGGTGGACAACTCGTCCAGGAAGAGCAGCCCCCGGCCGGCCCGGACCAGGCGCACCGCCCAGTCCGGCGGCGCCATCGGCACGCCCTGCACCGCCGGATCGTCGCCGACCACCGGCAGCCCGGCGAAGTCACTCGGCTCGTGCACGCTCGCGATCACCGTGGTCAGCGGCAGGTCCAGCGACTTCGCGAGGTGGTGCAGCGCGGCGGTCTTGCCGATCCCCGGCTCACCCCAGAGCAGCACCGGCAGGTCGGCGCAGACGGCCAGGGACAGGGCTTCCAGCTGCGGGTCGGGACGCGGCTCGGTGGCCGTGTCGGTGAGCAGGGCGAGCAGGTCGGCGGCAACGGTCATCGTCATCTCGGGCATCACCTTTGCTTTCATCGGGGCATCACGGGACAGCTTCATCGAGGCATCGCGTGACGCGGGTGGGTTCGGGTCGTGCGGCGTGCTTCCTCGGGCCGGGGCGGCGGGCACCAGCCGGCGAACCCGTTGCGATAGAGGCCGTGGTCGACGCGGCGGTGCGCGGCCGCCTCGAGCTCGTCCCGCAGCGCGCCCTCGCGCGGCACCGCGCCGGGCCCGAGCAGCGCCTCGACCGCGGCCGCCGCACCCTCGGCGTCACCGTGGTCGAGCAGGCCGCGGACGTCGTCGAGGCATTCCGGATGGCGGTTGGCCCGGTCGATCGCGCGCAGGCAGGGCAACGGCGGTCCGCCCAGCGCGGCCAGCAGTTCCTCGCGGCGGATCTCCACCGGATCGTGGTCGAGCGGCGTCAGCCGGCCCTCGACCAGGCCGATCCGGTGCCGGGCCGCACGGCAGTCGATCTCGTTGTGGCCGCTCGTTTTCCGGGCGGGCCCCACCGCGCCGGGGGCCAGTGCCGCCGCCACCAGCGGGTGCAGATCGCCGGGGTCGATCAGCCCGGCCCGCAGCAGGTCCACGTCCGGCGGCCGCCAGGTCGCCGCGTCCGGCAGCACCGGACCACCACGCATGGCGGTGCCGGGTGTGCCGTCCGGCCGCACCCAGTGCCGGGCGCCGAGGCGGACCACCACGGTGGACTCATCGAGCCCGTCCGCGCGGGCCAGAATCGCCGCCTCGGCCGGCCAGCGGTCCGGTCCACCGCCGCGGTCCGGCAGCTCCGACGTGCGCCTCGCGTCCCAGAGATGGCGGTGCAGGTCGAGCCGGAAGCGGCGGTCCGCCGGTGTGCACCGGGGTAACGGCCCGCTGGCAGGTGATGCCCGCGGCGAGGGCGCGCCGGTCCCGGGCGACAGCGTGAGGCTGATCCGCTGCCCGGCCTCGGCCCACCCGGGCGCGGTCCGCGCGACCAGGTGCGGGCCGCCCGGATAACGCGCCAGCGTGGTGGTCAGGCCGGGCCGGAGCAGCCCGTCCGGCATGACTCGGGGCAGGTGCCACCGCAGCAGGTCGGGCGCGAGGTGGCGGAGATCGTCGCGCAGCCGCGCCGCGATCTCCAGACCATGGGTACGCCGCACGGCGCGCAGATCCAGGTCGGCATCGACACGTGCCGAGGCACACGCACCGGCCCAGTCGCCCACGCTGCGGCGGGCGGTCGCGGTGTCGATCATCGAGGGTGGCACGGCGAACGATCGCCCGCGCCGCAGGCAGAGGAGACGGTTTTCGTCGGTCGCGGCCGGTGAGCGCATCAGCACTCACCTGTGGCGAACGCGACCCCCGATCTGCACGAGAAGGTCTTCATCGCGGCCCAGAATACAAGATCGACACCACTCGCGTAAGAGCGGGAGAGCGGGAGAGCGTCAGAACCAGACCGGCCCGCACCACTCCGGCTGCACCTGGCGCGGGCGGCTGGCCGGCACCACGCTCCACGGCAGCAGCCGGAACGGCCGGCGCGCGGCGACGTCCTCGACCCAGCCGAAGAGCGCCACGAACACGGCCACCAACGCCAGCGTGAGGCCGACCGTGGCGACCGTCTCGAGCCACACGTCGATCTCGATGCCGGACCGGTCCCAGATCACGAAGCACAGCGTGATCGCGACGTTGTGCCACAGATAGATCGTCACCGCGCGCGCGTTGCAGAAGTTGACCAGCCCGTTCAGCGCCTTGCGCCGGTTCAGCCAGAGCATCTTCGGCGAGATCCGCATCAGCACCAGCGTGAAGCCGAGCGAGTAGATGCCATAGGCGAGCGGCGAGGTCGCCAGGTCGATCCCCTCCTCGCCGGGGTGCGTGAGCGTCCACACCGCGCCCGCGCCGACGCAGGCCAGCGCGATCGGGATCAGCACAGCGAAGCGGACCTTGCGCAGGTCGCCGGCCCGATGCGCGAAGCCGATCGCCCAGCACGACGCGAAGGTCAGCACGTCGGTCCCGGCCGACGCGACCCCGTCGCCCACCGGGAGCGTCAGGTTGTCCCAGGCCACCAGCAACACCAGCGGCGCGACGATGGTCAGCAGCCGGGCCCGCCGGTACATCTTGAGCAGCACCGGCGACAGCAGCACCAGCCACAGGTACGCGACCAGATACCAGAGCACGCCGGTGGCCGGCTCGGCCCACTCCGACGACGGCGGCTCGACCAGCGGCACCGCCCAGAGCAGGAACGTCGCCCAGCCGGGCTTCTGGGTCCAGCCGGCCCAGATCATCGCCGGGATCAGCACCACGGCGAACACCCACAGGCCTGGCAGCAGACGCCGCAGGCGGCCGGTGATCGCCTGCTCGGTGGACCGGGCGATGGAGCTCGCCATCAGCGAGCCGCCGAGCGCGAACATCACGCCCATCGACGGGAACAGCAGCGAGATCCAGCCGAACGAGAACAGGTGATAGGCCACGATCCGGATGATCGCCGC
The DNA here is from genome assembly GCF_055586225.1 of Actinoplanes sp. NPDC051388. NCBI lineage: Bacteria > Bacillati > Actinomycetota > Actinomycetes > Micromonosporales > Micromonosporaceae > Actinoplanes > Actinoplanes sp. NPDC051388. The sequence continues at coordinate 42,571 of NZ_JBVJIP010000023.1, forward strand.
GGCCCGCAGCGCGTCGAAGTACCGATCGCGCGGGGGCTTTGCCGTCGTCTCGTCGCGCGTCGCGCTGGCGCCGTACAAACCGGACCGTTCGCCGCTCACCGATGTCATCGGGCCAGGCTAGAGAGCGACGAAGATCGTTCGTACGGTGTTGTCACCCGGGCGGGCGAGGCCGAACGTATCCAGAGAATTGACCGTGGGTGCCGCAACCGGCGCGGAACTTCAAGACCTAGACAAATGATCTGAGCGGGATGTGACGCGGCCGGGGGTCCAGGCAGTCATCAAGGGCGAGACACCCCGACCGCGAACCAGGGAGTGACCAGTGGACCGCACCATCTCGGCCTTGTTCGAACGAGCGCTGGAGGACGAGCCACCCGTGCCGCCGGGCAACCCGGCCCACGAGGCGATCACCGAAGGCTCGCGGCTGCGTCGCCGGCGGCGGGTGCTGGCGGGCGGCGCGGCGGCGGCCGGGGTGGTCGCGATCGCGTTCGCCGTGCTGGCCCTGTTCCCGGGCGTCCGGGGAGCGGACACTCCCGCGGCGGCGCCCGCGGGATGTGGCATCTCGGTCTTCCTGGGCGACGCCGCCACCGAGGCGGACCTCGTCGCCGTGCAGGAGACGCTCGACGCCGATCCGCAGGTCCGCGGATTCCGCTACGAGAGCAGCGAGGAGGCCTTCCAGCGGTTCAAGACCCTCTGGCGGGACAACCCGGATCTGGTCAAGGATGTGGCTCCGGACAGCCTGCCGCGCAGCTTCCGCGTGCAGCTCGACGCCGGCGCGGGACAGCCGGCGATCGCCGCGAAGGTCGCATCGATGCAGGGCGTCGAGGACGTCACGCGGGATCCGACCTGTGCCGACGTCGCGGGCAAGCCCGGCGTCGCGCCGAAGGAGGGCAAGTGACCGACGTCCTGTCCTCCGACGACGATGACGACAAGAGCCGCCTCCGCGCCCGGCGCTGGGGACGGGCCCGCCGGGCGGACCGGGACGCCGACTTCACCGCGTTCGTCACGTCCGTCGCGCCGGGGCTGCGCCGCACGGCCTATCTGATGTGCCGGGACTGGCACCTCGCCCAGGATCTGGTGCAGATCACGCTGGCCCGGATGTACTCGGTGTGGCCACGGATCTCGCGCACCGCGAACCTCACCGCGTACAGCCGGAAGGTCTTGATGAACGCGGTCTTCGACCAGCGCAGGCGGCGCAGTGACGGTGAGGTGGTCCTGGCCGATCTGCCGGACCGGCCGGGTGACCGCGGCGCGGGCGCCGAGGCCCACGTGGTGCTGCTCGCCGCGCTGGCCACCCTGCCGATGCGCGATCAGGCGATCGTGGTGCTGCGGCACTGGGAGGACCAGAGCGTGGAGACCGTCGCGGCGATCCTCGGCGTGACGGTCTCGGTGGTGAAGATGCAGAGCGCGCGCGCCCTGACCAGGCTGCGCGCCGAACTGGGAGAGGACTTCCGGGTCGGCTGAGCGCGGTGGCGCGGGTCGGGAACGGCCCGCGCCACCGATGAGCTCAGCAGGCGTCGTAGGGCCCGTTCGGGCGCACCGCCGTGTCGCGGCGGACCACCGACACCGCGGCGCCCACCGCCCGGCACGCGCGGGTGAAGCCGTTCGCGGTGTACTCGATCACGACCAGGTGGTTGCCGTAGAGGTCCTGGTAGTCACCGCACTCGTTGTAGCGGCCGCACTCCTCGACCACCGCGAAGTCCAGCCCGGCATCGCGCCCGGCCGCGCCGACCCCGCCGTCTCCGGGATCGCCGATCGCGTTCTTCTGCGCGATCGCCAGGCCCAGGCCGTGCGCGTGCTGCACCAGCAGCGAGACGTAGGCGATCGCGTCGGCGGCGTCGAGCAGGCCCTCGGACCGGCCGAACGAGTCCAGGTTGTCCGGCTCGATCGCCTGGTAGCCGTCCGCGGCGCAGCCGTCGATCCAGCCGTTCACGATCGCCGCGACCGCCTGCCGCTTGGCCGGGGTGCCGATGTCCAGCAGGATCTCGTTCCAGTCGCCGTCCACCACCTCGCGGCCGGCTGCGTCCTCGAGGGTCAGGTCGTGCTGGCGCCACATGTCGACCTCGGACTGGATCGGCTGCGTCTGGAACGCGTTGACGTAGCAGATGTTGTAGAGACCCGGGGCCGGGTCGTCCTCCCGGTCGCGGCTGACCACCGAGACGCCGGTCCGCGGCTGGTAGGCGCCGCCGATCTGATAGTCGAACTGGGCGTTCACCGTGGGCAGGACGACCGCGGCCGCCTCCGCCGGGGCCGGCGCGCCGGCGATCAGCAGGGCGGCCGCGAGCAGGCCTTTTCCGATGCGGGATGCGTTGATCACGTGCGTGACTCCGATGGGTCGGGGGATCTGCCCCGCCTCGGGCTCCGCGCGGAGGGTGCCCTGGCGACCTGGTGCCGGGCTGAAACCGGCTGGGCGTGATCGCGCCGTAAGACATCGAAGTCTATACATGCAAGCGGCCGGCCGCACCAGCGACCGGCCGCTCATCGAGGATCGGCTAGCGAGCGCCCTGCGCCGCCTGCTTCGTCTCCTGCGCGGCGCCCTGTGCGGACTCGCGCACCTGCTGCCGGGTGGTGTCCGCGGCGTCCTGCGCCGTCGACTTCACCTGACCCGCGGCTTCCTGCACGGTGCCGGAGAGATCGTCCTTCATCTCGCCGGCCACGTTCTTGACCCGGTCGGTCAGCTCGCCGGAGTTCTCCTTCACCTGGGATCCGACCCGCCGCTCGGCGTCGGTCACCGGGATCAGGGTGGCGGCCAGCAGTCCGGCGCCGAACGCGATCAGGCCGGCCGCCAGCGGATTGCCCTCCGTCTGCCGGGCGATCGTGTGCGGCGCCTCGCGGACCGAGTCGCCGACCTGGGACCCGACCTGCGATGCCTTGTCCTGCACCGTGCCGGCGGTGTCGGTGGCCGCCCGCTTGGCGTGCTCGGAACTACCCATCACTTTTTCCTTCACGCTCGTCCAGCGACGCTGCGCGACCCGCTTGGGGCTGGTCTTGTCGGCCAGCGCATCCACGTCGCGGGTCAGCGCGGCTCGGGTGTTCTCGATGTCCCGCCTCAGCCGGTCGGGTTCTTCAGCCATTTCGCGTCCTCCTTGAGGGTGTCGACGGTGCGGTGCGGAGTCGGGTCGACCGACTTGAGCTGCTTGCGGCCGGTCGAGTAGAGGACCGCGCCGACGATCGCCCAGAGCACCGCCACGATGAGGGCGGCCCAGCCCTCGTCCATCACGTTGGACAGGCCGAAGACCAGGGCGAAGCTCAGCAGCACGACGGCCAGGTAGCCGGCGAACCCGGCGCCGCCCAGCATGCCGGCGGCCTTGCCCGCCTTGGCCGTCTCCTGCTTGATCTCGGCCTTGGCCAGCTCGACCTCCTTGCGGAAGAGCTGGGTGATGTCGTCGCTGATGTTGCCGATCAGCTCGCCGACCGAGGTCTCGGACGTCTCGCCGGCCGCGCGGTGGTCGGCGGAGTGCGGGGCGGTCACGGCCGTGGCTCCGGACGGGACTCCGGCCGCTCGACCAGGTAGTCCTCCTCGACCACGACGGTCGGCGTGCCGGTGCCGGTGGACTGGTACTCGGTCGGCGTCGCGGACGTGGCGGGCTCCGGGGTGTAGATCGGGTCAGTGGCGGCGTAGCCCTGATCCGTGGTGGCGAAGGCCGGATCGGTGCTGGTGTAGGCCGGGTCGGCCGGGGCATAGCCCGGCTGGTACCCGGCGGCGGGATCCGGTGTGCTGGACACGAAGCTGTCGCTGTCCGGCTTGCCGGCATCCGGGTCCGCCTTGGCGACGCTCTTGCCGAGCCGGCCGACCACGAAGCCCGCGGCCAGCGCGGTGGCGAGGAAGGCGCCCGGCCGGCGGCGGGCGAAGTCCTGCACCTCGCGCAGCACGCCCTCGGGGCCGTTGCGGTCCAGGTAGTCGGCGAACTGCCGGCCACCCTCCGCGACCCGGGAGACCACGGTGGCGGCCGGCGAATCGGACCGGTCGCCGCGCATCTCGTCCAGTTGGTCGGCGGTCTGCCGGATGGTGCCGACCAGCTTGTCGTTCTGGCTGCGGGCCTGCTCGCCCACCCGCGAGCGGACGTCGGACGCCACCGAACGCGCCTGCGCCTTGGCCTCACCCGCAACACGCTGCGCCTGATCCTTGGCGGTGTCCTTCACGTCACCGGCGGCCTGGCCCGCCGCCTGGGTGCTCTGCTGTGCAACCTGCTTCGCCTTGTCGCCGGTCGATTGATCCGAGACGCCGGCGGGTGCCCGCGCACCGGTGGGGATGTCACTCATGTCGGCCTCCAGAGACCATCGTCGAACTACGTCAGTCCGCGGCGTACCCGCTCCGGGCGGCCGTATGCATGGTTGTTGTCGGGCAATCAACGTGGTCGCCCGGGTGTTTGGCCACCGTCCTCGGGGGAAGCGTGGAGGCGACCGAGAGGAGTCACCATGAGCTTCATGGACAAGGCCAAGGACACGGCCGACAAGCATGACGACAAGGTCGACCAGGGTCTGGAGAAGGCCGGCGACCAGGTCGACGAGCGCACCGGCAACAAGTACTCGTCGCAGCTGGACAAGGGCGTGGACCAGGCGCAGGAGCGCACCGGCACCGGCGACACCACGCAGCAGTGACGCTTCGGGCACGGCCCGGGTGAGTCAGTGCCGGGCCGTGTCCCGCAGCGAACCGTCGAGGGAACGCCGTCCACCGCGGCCCGGCGATAGTCCCGATGCGCGGCCACCGGCCGTCCGGCACCATGGTCGACATGGCGACCGCGCACGCGAACGGACTGAAGCTGGAGTACGACGAGCTGGGCGACCCCGGCGACCCGCCGATCGTGCTGATCATGGGGCTCGGCGCCCAGCTGATCGACTGGCCGCAGGAGTTCTGCGAGCAGCTCGCCGCTCGGGGGTACCGGGTGATCCGGTTCGACAACCGCGACGTCGGCCTCTCCGGCGGCCTGGACGAGCTCGGCCTGCCGGACATCCCGGCGATCTACGCGGGCGACCTGAGCTCGGTGCGCTACCGGCTCGCGGACATGGCCGCCGACGTGGCCGGCCTGCTCGACGCGCTGGACATCGACCGGGCGCACATCGTCGGGGTCTCCCTCGGCGGCATGATCGCCCAGCAGCTCACCCTCGACTCCCCCGGCCGGGTCCGCAGCCTCTGTTCGATCATGTCGACCACCGGCGACCCGGCGGTCGGCCTGCCCACGCCCGCGGCCGCCGCGGTGCTCGGCCGCCCGCCGGCCCCGGACCGCGAGATCGCGATCGCCAACGCGGTGCTGTCCGCCCGCACCATCGGCTCGCCCGGCTTCCCGGCCACCGACGACGAGTTGCTGCGCCGGGCCACCGCCAAGGTCGACCGGGCCTACCGCCCGGCGGGCACGGCCCGGCAGTTCGCGGCGGCGCTGGCCGGTCCGGACCGCACCGCGCGGCTGCGTGCGGTGACCACCCCGACGGTGATCATCCACGGCGCCGACGACCCGCTGATCAACGTCAGCGGCGGCGAGGCCACCGCCGCCGCGATCCCCGGCGCCGACCTGGTCGTGATCCCCGGCATGGGCCACGACCTGCCCCGCCCGGCCTGGACCCGGCTGGTGGACGCCATCGACCGCAACGCCCGCCGCGACCGGGACTGCGGCCGGCTCAGGAGCCGGTGATGACCTGGTTCTTGGCGAGATAGGTGGTGCGCTGCTGGATCAGGGTGCGCAGCTGCTCCGCCTCGGCGGCGCCGGCCTTCTGGTCGTAGCCGTCGACGGTGGCCAGTACGGCCAGCGCCGAGTCGAGCGCTCTGGTGCTGGTGCCGTTGCCGAAGGTCTGCTCGAACAGCCTGCGGTAGGCGTCGTCGTAGGTGCTCTTGAAGGCGGCGCTTGCCAGGAATCGCTCCTTGAGCTTGTTGCCGCCGAACCCACCACGGCCACGGCCGGCGCCGTCCGCACCGCCGGGCTGCTGCCCACCGGCGGGCGGCTGCAGGTCGGCGGGTGGTTCGAACCCGGGCGGTTGGAAGCCCTCCGGCGTCTGGCCTTGCCGGCCGCCGGGGAAGGGGCCGCCGCCCATGCTGACGGTCTGGTGCGGATCCTGTTCGGCGCTCCCGGTCAGGGCAAGGTTGTAGTCCCAGCCGATGACGCTGAACTTCTTGGTCGTCAGGTCGTACCAGAGGTAGTAGTTGCGGCCCGGCCCTGCCATGTCGTCAAAGTTGATCAATAGATTCTGTGCGGCGACGTAGCGGGCGAAGGAGGGCACGTCGACGTAGTCGCTGAGGTGCTTGTCGAACTCGGCGTCACTGCTGCCGTTGACCCAACGGATGAGATCGATGACGGGTTGCAGATCCTGGCTGCCCTTCTTGGTGACCTGGTCGAAGTCCTCGACGTAGTCGGTGGGGTCGTCGCCCTTGTCGGTGAAGCTGCCACTGGCGAGGCTCTTGTACAGCACCCCGTGTCCGCCGAGGCGGTCGGCGAAGTGCTCATCGGGGTGTTCGACGATGAGGCGCGCGGTCGTGGGGCGGTCATTGACGGTGAAGCCGGCGTACGCGTACCGCTGCACCGTCTCCCCGGCGGCGGCGAGCACGTTGAGCGATACCGCCTCGTTCATGACCGTCTTGCCGCCGCCCATGCCCGCGACGCGGACGGCGATCTCGCGGTGTCCCTGGTAACGGCGGCCTTCGACGAACTCGTCGAAGCGGATCAGCCAGGGCAGGGTCTCGGGCTCCTCGGCCTTGAGCCCGGAGCCGACGCCGCCCCGCGCGCGCCCTCCAAACATCTCACCGCCCGGCTGGTTCCCGCCTGCGGCATCCGGCGCGATTCCGTCGGCCGGCATCTGCGGCAAACCGCCAGGGCCCCCTTGCCCGCCGGGGTCGCCTGGCCCGCCCGGCCCCGTGCCGCGGGGCCGGGACTGACCGTTGCGGGTCAGCTGGCCCAGCGTGGAGTTGCCCTTGAGCCGGATGCCGACGCCGTCGATGGAGACGCCGTCGATGGTGAGGTCGGCCTCCAGGTATTCCTTCTCGTCCTCTTTCCAGAGCTTGTCCAGCACACTCTGGAAGTCGGCGTCGCGGAAAGTCAGCTTGATGCTGTGCCCGACGGTCGCGTCGAACAGGTCCCGGACGCCCTCGATGTTCTGGGTGACCTCGTCGCGGCCGTCGTCGCCGGCGCTGGTCACCAGGGGCGCCACCCGCATGGTGCTGAACACCATGGTGAAGGCGACCAGCACCCCGGCGCAGGTCGCCAGGAGTTTCCAGTAGTGCCGGATCCGGACCGGGATCCGGTGCCTGAGTGCCATCAGAGGTCGGTCTGGTCGTAGCCGGTCAGCACCGTGACCCGCTGCCCGCCGGTGCGCTCGCCGAGCGCGGTGATCAGCTCGCCCGGCTCGGCGCCCTTCTTCAGCCGCACCGTATACATGAGCTCGGTGAGCGCCCCGCCGCGGATCGACTCCATGCTGATCAGCTCGAACTCGCTGGTATGCGCAATGAGGACGTCCTGGATGTGCTCGGTGTAGTTGCCGTCCGGTGGCACCTGGACCTTGACCACCTGCCGCTGCACGTTGGAGGCGAACCAGTTGAAGCGGTACATCACCAGGATGATCAGGCTGATCACGACCGCGGCGATGATCGCCAGTGTGTAGAAGCGGGTGCCTGCCGCCATGCCGACGCCCATGACCAGGAAGATGAACCCGACGTCGCGGGTTTCCTTGATGGCGTTGCGGAAGCGGACCACCGAGAGCGCGCCGACCAGGGCGAACGCCCGGGCGATGTTGGAGCCCACCACCAGCATGATCAGCGCGATCAGCATGCCGAGGATGACCAGGGTCTGCACGTACGACTGGCTGTACGACACGTTGCGGTGGGTGAACCGATATACCCAGGCGATCATGGCGCTGAGGAGGAACGACAGCGAAAGGGCGATGGCGATGTCGCCGACGCTGAACGTACCGGAGAGATCTTGAATGTCGAACGGCATGGGTCAGGCCTCACTGAGGGCGGCGGCCGGCGTCGCGCCGGTCGGGCTGTCATCGGGGACGTGGAAGATCGAGCGCGGCGCGCGGCCGAACGCCTCCACGCTCTGGCAGTACTTGGAGACCCGGACCACCGACAGGCTCAGCTGCGCCGCCAGATCGGTGAGCCAGTAGGGGACGCGCTCGTTGGCCTTGAACTCGACCACCGACATCCGGGCGGGGACGATCAGTTTGTTCTCGGTGTCCGCGGCGAAGTGGAAGTCCCGGTCCCGGCCCCGGATGCGCTGGTCGAGGGTGACCCGCAGCCCGGTGTCCGCGTCGCGGCCGACGAACGCCTCGCGCAGATAGCCGGTCATCGCCACAGGGCGCAGATCCAGCGTCGTGATCAGCTCGAGAACCTCCTCGACGAAGGCCCGCTGCGATCGTTCGTGCTCGATCATGACGCGCCGGTCGCACAGGTCCTGGGCGAGTCGGTAGGGCACCGCGATCCGCCGCTTCTGGGTGATCCGGTTGACTCGCTGCTTGATCTCGACGTGCACCGTGCTGTCGTCACGCACGGCGAACCGATCACCGTAATGGCGGACGCGCAGTTTGCGCCGGAACTTCAGCCCCTCGATCTTCTCCCAGTAGAACCGCAGATCACGAGTGTCGTAATAGGTGCTCCACACCCCGTATCCGCCGCCGGCGCCATGGCTGTCGGTGTCGAGGCGGCGGCGCAGCTCGTCGCGCAGCTCGGGAATGCGCGTACTCGGCAGCAGGTATTTGATCTCGTAGCGGTTGAACTGATGCAGGGCGCTGGGAGCGCGCATCGCATGACCGGCGTGATCGTCATTTCGCCGGCTGCTCGAGCGGTCACCGGGCGGCGCCGTCTCGATCCCGGGTGCGGGTTCCGGCGGTGCCGGGCCACGACGGAACAACGGTCGCATGGCGAGCCAATCTGTCGACGCGATGGGGGACGAGAACCCAAGGGAAGGTGAACGGCAGGTGTACGCCGAGCACCCGCCCAACCATGGCGGACCGATTCCCGCGCCGCGTCGTCACTCCGTACTCATCTGTCCGGACGCGGAGTACTACAGAAGTGGTATTCGCTCCGGACCGGCGCTTTTCATAGGTCATTCATAGAGTCGAGGACTACCCTCGCCCGATTCCTACCACCCGTGTGGTAGGCCGACGGGAGCCGCCTACCACTGGGTGAGGACGCGTGAGGGGATCCAGACGCATAGCGTCGTTCCGGTGTTCACCCGAGTCGTGAGTGGGATGCGTCGCAACGCTGTGCGTCATCCGCTGCTGATCGACGCTGTTCTCGGCGGCCTGCTCACGGCGCCGGCCGTGGTGGCCGTGGCGAACGCCCATCACCCGGCCGGCCTTCCTCAGCCGGGCGGAGTCGGGTTCGGTGTGGCTGCTTGGATCGCGGTCGCCTGCCGGCGGCTGTGGCCGGTGCCGATGCTCGTCGTCACCGCCGTCGCCTCGGTGGCCTTGCCCCTGGCCACCGGATCCCAGCAACCGGCCCTGATGATCGCGCTGGTGGTCTGCGTGTACACGGTCGCGTCGGGTCTGGAACGGCGGCGCATCTGGCTGACGGCAACGGCCGTCGCTCTGCCGCTCTATCTGGCTGCGGCCTTCACATCGGACAGCAGCTGGTGGGCCCCGCAGAACCTCGGCGTGCTGGGCTTCATCGGTATGGCCGCGGCCGTCGGCGACGCCGGCCGCAGCCGGCAGGCCTACGTCGCCGAGATCGAGGAACGGGCCCGCCGAGCCGAGCAGACTCGCGAGGACGAGGCCCGCCGGCGCGTCGTCATGGAACGCATCCGCATCGCCCGAGAGCTGCATGACGTCGTCAGCCATCACATCGCGACCATCAGCGTCCAGGCCGGAGCCGCACGGCACGTCCTGCTTCAGCAACCCCAGGTTGCCGACACCGCGCTCGAACACATCCGACGGGCGTCCGACACCGTCCTGCGCGAGCTGGCCTCCGTCGTCGGTGTCCTGCGGCAGGCCGATGACGTCGACAACGAACCGATACCCGGCATGGCCCGGCTGCCCGACCTGCTCGGCACCGCCACCACCGCCGGCCTCCGCGTCGAACACCGAGAGCACGGGATTCCGCGAGAACTGCCCGCCGTGGTCGACCTCGCCGCGTACCGGATCCTCCAGGAGGCCTTGACGAACGCCCAGAAGTACGGCACCGGAGCCGTCTGCGTGACCACCGGATACACCGCCGACCAGGTGATTCTCGACGTGACCAACACGGTCGGCACGCCGGGCTCCGCCGGCGGATTCGGCCTGGTCGGCATGCGGGAGCGGGCAGCCGCCGCCGGGGGCACCCTGACTGTGGAACGCTGCGCCGACGGCAGGTTCCGGGTGCACGCCGTGCTGCCCGCCGCCGAGAAGGAACAACCGTGACCATCCGGGTCCTGCTGGCCGACGACCAGACGCTCATCCGCGCCGGATTCAAGGTCATCCTCGACAGCCAACCGGGCGTCGAGGTCGTGGGCGAGGCCCGCACCGGCGTCGAGGCCGTCGCGCTGGCCCGGACCACCCGCGCGGACGTGGTGCTGATGGACATCCGCATGCCGCAGATGGACGGCGTGGAGGCGACCCGCCGCATCGCTGCCGACGACGACCTCGCCGGCGTCCGCGTCCTCGTGCTCACCACCTTCGAGAACAGCGACAACGTCGTCCGGGCGCTGCGCGCGGGCGCGAGCGGCTTCCTCGGCAAGAACGTTGAACCCGCCGACCTGGTCCGGGCCGTGCAGACTGTCGCCGCTGGGGAGGCCCTGCTCTCCCCGCATGCCACCGGCGCACTGATCAGCCAGTTCCTGAGCCAGCCGGAGCTGGAGCCGCTGCCGGACGCGGAGCTCGATCAGATGGCCGCGCTCACCGAACGGGAACGCGAGGTTCTCGTCCTGGTGGCACACGGCATGTCCAACGAGGAGATCGCTGAACGACTCTATCTCTCACCGCTGACGGTCAGGACACACGTCTACCGCGCCATGACGAAACTCGGCGTCCGCGATCGTGCCCAGCTCGTCGTGATGGCGTACCAGCGCGGCGTCGTCCGCCCTGGCGAGCCGCTCCGCTGACGGGCCCGCCGGGCCTGCCTGGGAAGCGTGATCGACCCTCAAGAATCCGTGACCGACAGGCCCGGGAGGTTGCCGAAGTCGGTCACCACGGACTGCGCCACGTCGGTGAGCCGCATGTTGTGGCTGCGGGCATGAGTCCGGATGACGGTGAAGGCCTCGTCGACGCCGATCCCCATTGCCTGCGCGACCGCGCCCTTGGCCTGCTCGATCACGATCCGGCTGTTCAGCGCGCGCTGAAGTTGCTCGGTCAGGGCCTCGCCGTGGCTGATCGCGCGTTCCTGCAGCAGCCCGATGGCGGCCACGTCGGCCAGCGCCTGCACGATCGCCGCGTCCTGCTCGCCGAACGGCTCGCTGTCCGACTCCCGGAAGACGTTGAGCGCGCCGATCACCTGGTCGCGCAGCCGCAGCGGGAAGGCGTGCACCGAACGGAAGCCGGCCGCCACGGCGTGCGGCGCGAACATCGGCCACCGGTCGCTTGCCGCGGTCAGGTCAACGTTGATCACCGGCCGGCCGCTGAGAAACGTCTCCAGGCACGGCCCCTCGCGGTTCTGCAGCTGGAACAGCTCCACCAGCCGCACGTTGTCGTCCGAGCCCGCCACGAAGTCCAGCCGGCCGCGCTGATCGGCCAGCAGCAACCCGACGGCGGCGCCGTTCACCAGGCCGGCCACCCGGTCGGTGAGCAGGTGCAGGAAGTCGAGCAGATCGAACTCGTCGACGAGGGTGTCGGCGACCTCCACGAAGATCGTGGCCAGTCGCTCAGCCGAGACCGTGGTAATGGCGTCCTCCGTCATTGGTCCTCCTCGTCCAGTCGCAGGATCCGGTTCACGATGTCGTGGGCGACGTCGTCGAGCCGGCGGTTCTCGGCGAACGCATGGGCGCGGATGCGTACCAGCGCCTCGCCGATCGGAATGCCGGCCATCACCATCACCATGCCCTGTGCCTGGAACAGCTGGGCTCGGTGGGTGACCTCGGCGTCGAGCGCGCCGACCTGGCCGTCCAGCAGGGCCCCGACCGCCAGGTCCGCGAAGGCCAGCGCGGAGCCGGTCTGGTCGTCGGTCAGCGCGCCCGGCCGGTCCCGGACGGCGGTCAGCACCCCGAGCCGGGCCGCGCCGATCTGCAGCGGGAAGGCGAAGACGGCTCGCACCCCGGCGCCGTGCGCGGCCGGCGCGAACACCGGCCAGCGGGCCGCCGCCTGACCCATCAGGTCCGACGTGAGCACCGGGCGCCGCTCGCGCCAGGCGTCGACGCCCGGCCCCTCGCCGAGCACGGACTGCAGCTCCTCGACCCGCTCGCTGATCGGCTCCGAGGCCGCGGAGACGCCCCGGGCGCCGTCCTCGGTCAGCACGGTGACACCCGCGCCGACGACCGCCAGCTCGCGGGACATCGCCCGGCACACGCGCAGCAGCAGCGTGGTGGGAGCGCCATCGGTGTCCGGCTCGCTCGCGACGAGCCGCCGGACCCTCGCGGCGTGATCATCCGCATCATTCCCAGGCCTGATCATCGGGAGCGGCAACCTGGCTGCACGGCTCACCTCTCCAGAGAGCCGGCGTTCACCGGCACCCATAACCTACTCCACCACCCGGATCATCTCTTCTTCGCCGCTCCCGACCCGGGCGACCCAGCGGACCCGTCCGCCCCGGAGCCGCTGAGGTGAATGAGCGATGGCGCGCCGGTTCCCTACCTCACCGCCGCCGCCGACACCGACATTTACGCCGAGAAGACGCGCCACCTCCGGGCCGCGGCGACCCCGGGCCGGCACCAGCGGCTGGAGCCCGCCACCCGCTGATCCGGTAATTGCCCGGCGCATCGACAATGGACGGATGTCGGAGCAGACGCGCACCCCGGAGCAACCACCGGCTCGGCTGCTCCTCGTGCTGGGCGGCCCGCTGTTCGCGGGCGTTCTCGACTTCCTGCTGCTGATCGCCGTCTTTCTGGTGGTCGGCGCGATCGCACCCGGGGTGCTGGGCGACGCGGCCGAGCGCCCGGTGGCCTGGGCCGCGTGCATCAACCTGTTCGCCCTGCCGCTGCGGATGCTCTGGGTGGCGCTGATGCTGCGGTTCAGCGCCGATGAGCCGCCCGGCGACGCGGCCCGGGCCCGGCGGCACCGCACCTGGACGATCGTGCGGGACGTCACCGCCGACCTGGCGATCCTGGCCGCCGGCACCCTGCTCGTCGCCACCTACGTGCTCGATCCGGGGGACGCGCCGCTGCGGCAACTGGCCGCCGTCTCGGCCCTCGGCCCGCTGGCGCTCGTCCATCTCACCCGCGGGCTCTTCCGCCTGGCCCGCCGGGCCCTCGGACGCTAGTCGTCGTCGTCCCCGCCGTCGTCGTCATCGTCATCGTCCTGCTCGCCGCCCGGGCAGCCGGTCAGCCCCAGCAGCACCGCGGCGCCACCGCCGACCAGCAGCGCGCCACGCCCGAAGAAGGCCCGCCGGTCCAGCGTCGGAACAGGCTCGGTGTCGCTTCTCGTGTCCGTCATCCCGGCAGTCTGGCAGCGTAAGGCTTGATCGTGAAGACCCTGGCGGTGTGTCACATCGCGGGCCTCGGCGGTGCTTAATCAGATGTGACACAGGATGTGGAGCTCGTCCCGCCCCGGCGAGCCGCGCGGAAGGATGGCCAACGCGTGTCCGTCCGCGCCGACCTCGAAGCGGTGTTCCGCAGCAGCTACCCGCGGGTGGTCGCGGTCGCCGCCCGGGTGCTCGGCTCCCGGGACGAGGCCGAGGACGTCGCGCAGGAGGTCTTCCTGACCTTCGGGCGCTCCTCGGTGCCGGCCGGCGAGGCGCCGGCCTGGCTGAGCGTCGCCGCGGCGCACACCGCGCTCAACCATCTCCGCTCCGGCCGCCGCCGCGCCTCCCGCGAGGAGGCGGCCCGCACCGAACCGGCCGTCCATCCCGACATCGCCGACGCGGTGATCACTCTCGACGAGCGCCGCCGGGTGCGGGCCGCGCTGGCGCGGCTCCCGCATCGGCAGGCGGTGGCCCTGGTGCTGCGGCACAGCGGCCTCAGCTACGCCGAGGTGGCGGCCGCCGTCGACCTCTCCCCCGCCAGCGTGGGCACCACCGTGCGCCGCGCCGAGTCCGCCCTTCGCAAGGAGTTGAACCGTCATGCGTCATCCGACTGACGGCACACTGCGCCGGCTCCTGGACGAGCCGGCCGGGGTCGCCGACACCGACCGGGAGCACGTCGCCGGCTGCCCGGTCTGCCTCACCGGACTGGCCGCCGCCCAGCAGGATGCGGCCGCGACCGGCGCGGCTCTGGAGTTCGAGCTCGACCCGGACGTGGACGCGGCCTGGCAGCGCCTGTCGTCGCAGACCACCGCCGCCCCCGTGCCGGCCCGGCCGCGGGTGTCCGCCCGCCGCTGGCGCGCGGCGCTGCGCAGCCCGGTGATCGCGGGTGTCGCCGCGGTCGCGCTGCTGACCGGGGCCGGCGCGGCGGCGGCCGGTGACTGGTTCCAGATCTTCCGGACCGAGCAGATCGCCCCGATCATCATCGACCAGGCCGATCTCGTCGCACTGCCCGATCTGGACGCCTACGGGGATCTGGAGGTGACCACCGAGGCCGACGTCCGGCCGGTCGCCGGCGCGGATGCCGTACGGCAGGCCACCGGACTCACGGTTCCTCGGGTGGGCGATCTTCCGCGGGGCGTCACCGGCGAGCCCGCGTACCAGGTCGGCGGGCGGGCCAAGGCGGTGTTCACCTTCTCGGTCGAGAAGGCGGCGCGGACCGCGGCGGCGGCCGGCTCGACCCTGCCGGCGCCGCCGCCCGGCCTGGACGGCAGCCAGGTCAGCCTCTCCGCCGGTCCCGGCTTCGCGGCGATCTGGTCGGAGGCCCGCGGCGTGCCCGCGATGGTGGTGGCCCGCGTGGTGGCGCCCACCGCGGCCTACTCGTCCGGCCTGGACTTCGCGACCGCCCGCGACTACCTGCTCGCGCTGCCCGGGTTGCCGCCGCACGTCGCGGCGCAGCTGCGTGGCCTCACCGGCGAGATGACCACGCTGCCGCTGCCGGTGAACTCCGGGGAGCTGACCAGCGCGAGCGCCGACGTGCACGGGACGCCGGCCACGGTGCTCACCTCCCGGGACGGCGCGCTGGCCGGGGTGGTCTGGGTGGCGGACGGCGTGGTTACCGCGGTGGCCGGCTCGCTCAGCGCCGACGAGGTGCTGTCGGTGGCCCGGGAGCTGCGATGACCGCCGGCGCCGAGGCCGCGCAGCGGTTGCTCGCCGATCTCCCGCCCGCCGCGGCGGTGTGGTGCTCGGGCCTGCGCAAGCGCTATCGGAAGCGGACCGCGGTGGACGACGTCTCGTTCACGGTGGACCGCGGCGAGGTGGTGGGCCTGCTCGGGCCGAACGGCGCGGGCAAGACCACCGTCATCAAGATGCTGCTCGGGCTGGTGCGGCCGGACGCCGGGGAGGCGCTGCTGCTCGGCCGCCCGGCCGCCGATCCGCGGTCCCGCGCCCGGGTCGGCTATCTGCCCGAGCTCTTCCGCTATCAGCCATGGCTCACCGCGGCCGAGGTGCTGGGGCTGCACGTGCGGCTGGCCGGCGCCACGGTGCCGGCCGCCGAGCGCCGCGAGTGCCTGGCGCTGGTCGGCCTCGCGGACCGGGCCGGCGATCGGGTCGGCGGCTTCTCCAAGGGCATGCAGCAGCGCCTCGGGCTGGCCGTCGCGCTGGTCGCCCGGCCGGAGCTGATCGTGCTGGACGAGCCGACCAGCGCGCTGGACCCGCTGGGCCGCGCCGATGTCCGCGATCTGTTGCTGTCGCTCCGGGAGCGCCGGGTGGCGGTGCTGCTGAACTCGCACCTGATCGGCGAGGTCGAGCGGGTCTGCGACCGGGTGGTGATCCTCGATCAGGGCCGGGTAGCCGCGGCCGGCACGCTGCCGGAACTGCTCGGCCGGACCGAACTGCGGCTGCGGCTGGACGGGGTGGGCGCCGAGGCGGAGGCCCGGCTGGCCGAGACCGGCGCGCTGACCCGCGACGGCGACGGTTTCGTGGTGGCACTGCCCGCCGGACCCGACCCGGACGCGGTGCCGCGGCTGGTGGCCGATCTGGTCGCGCTCGGCGTGCGCGTGCATTCGGTGGAGCCGGGGCGGATCAGCCTCGAGGAGCGGTTGCTGGAAGTTCTGCGTACCCATGAAGGGGTGGACCGATGACGGCCCGGACCATCGTCGACGTCGCGGCGCTCACCTTGCAGGAGGCCGCGCGCCGGCGCGTGCTGCGCGCCCTCGGCGTGCTCACCTTCGTGCTGCTCGCGCTCAGCGCCTGGGGTTTCAACCTGCTGAACGACGAGTTCGGCACGCTGACCAGCGGTGAGGCCAAGGTGGCCGGGTCCTCGGTGCTCAATCTGGTGATGTTCGGGCTGAGCCTGATCTCGGCGCTGGGCACCGCGTTCCTGGCCGGGCCGACGCTGGCCGGCGAGGTCGAGTCGGGGATCGCGCTGGCGGTGCTGGCCCGGCCGGTGCGCCGGTCCACCGTGCTGGCCGGCAAGTGGCTGGGGCTGGTGGTGTTCGGCGGCGGATACATCGTGCTGGCCGGGCTCGCGCAGTGCCTGATCGTCCGGGTCACGGTCGGCTATTGGCCTCCGCAGGCGGCGGTCGGCCTGGCGCTGCTGGCGGCGCAGACGACGGTGCTGCTGACGCTGGCCCTGCTGCTGTCCACTGTGGTGTCGCCGATGGCGTCGGGCGTGGTGTCGGTCGGCCTCTTCGGCGCCACCTGGATCGCCGGTGTGGTCGGCGGCGCCGGCGAGGAACTGGGCAACGACAGCCTCGCGCAGGTCGGCGTGGTGTCCCGGATGCTGCTGCCGACCGACGGGCTCTGGCAGGGCGCGATGAACGCGTTTCAGGACCCGGGCCTGCTGGTGAGCCAGTTCGGTGAGCAGGTGAACGGTTCGCCGTTCCTGAGCACCGCCACGCTGACCTGGACCTACCTGCTGTGGACCGCGGTCTGGATCGCGCTGGCCCTGGGCCTGTCCGCGCTGTCCTTCCAGCGACGCGACCTGTGAGCGGTCAATCGGAGGGGTCGCGGACCCGGGCGACCAGCTGGGTCGGGTTGACGAAGCGCAGCGCGACAACCAGCAGCACCAGCATCATCGACGTGTAGATGACGGCCATCGCGTCGACCGACTGCTGGGCGCGGATGCCGGCCGCGGACATCGAGTTGTAGAGCGCGACCACCAGGGTCTGCGAGTCGGGTCCGGCGGTCAGGAAGGTCAGCTCGAACATGCCGAACGTGCGCACCAGCACCAGGATCGAGGCGGCCAGGATGCCGGGCAGCAGCAGCGGGGTGAGGATGCGCGCGAAGACCTGGCGGGTGGTGGCGCCGCACATCCGGGCCGCGCGTTCGATCGCCGGGTCGATCTGCTCGATGAACGGGGTCATGGTGAGGATGACGAACGGCACCGAGGGCACCAGATTGGCCAGCACCACCCCGGACAGGTTGCCGGCCAGGCCGTATTTGTAGAGGACCGTCGCCAGCGGGATGCCGTAGGTGATCGGGGGCATCAGGATGGGCAGCAGGAACAGCAGATAGAGCAGGCGGCGGCCGGGGAAGGAACGGCGGGCCAGCACATAGGACGCGGGCACGCCGATCAGCACCGAGATCGTCACCACGAGCAGCGAGATCTCCAGCGTGACGAGCAGGACCGGGCCCAGGGTGAAGTCGTCCCACGCGTCGGCGTACCAGTCGGTGGTGTAGCCGCCGGTCGGCAGCCAGCTGTCGAACCACCGCCGGCCGAACGAGCTGACCACCACCGAGCCGATCACGCCGGCCAGGTTGATGAAGAAGAACAGCACCGCGCCCCAGATCACCCACGCGAGCGGACGCATTCTCATCCTTTGCCTCCCGCGGTGGAACCGGTGTAGAGCAACGCGCGCCAGCCCAGCACGACGCCGACCACGATCAGTTCGACCACGCCCATGATCACCGCGATGGCGGCGGCGAGCACGTAGTCGTACTGGACGTAGGCGGCCTCGTAGGCGGCGATCGAGATCACCCGGGTGGTGCCGGACGGATCGCCGACCAGCACGGCCGACGGGAAGACGCTGAACGCGAGCACGAAGGTCAGGCAGAACGTGGTGGCCAGCCCGGGCGCCAGCAGCGGCAGGGTGATCCGGCGGAAGCGCTGCCAGGAGCCGGCGCCGAGCGTCGCGGCGGCCCGTTCCAGCGCCGGGTCGATCCCGGACAGATAGGAGGTGACCAGCAGGAACGCGAACGGGAAGCCGGTGATCACCAGCGAGAAGAACACGCCCCAGTAGTTGTTGGTCAGCCGCACCGGCCCGTCGGTCAGCCCGATGCCGATCAGCACCCGGTTGAACCAGCCGGTCGGCCCGAGGAAGTTCAGCAGGCCCTGGGCGGTGAGCACGGTGCCGAGCGTGATCGGCAACACCAGCAGCGTGGTGAGCAGCCGCTTGCCTCGATGACGGCCGCGCATCCGATAGGCGATCGGCACCGCGGCGAGCACGTTCAGCAGCGCCGCGGGCAGCGAGATCCGCAGCGTGGTCAGCACGGTGTCGCGCAGATAGGCGTCGGTGAAGAACCTCCGGTAGGCGCCGAGCGGCCCGCCCTCGGCCGGCTGGAAGGACAGCCCGATGCCGTAGAGGAACGGATAGACGAACAGCAGCAGCACGAACAGCGCCGCCGGGATCAGCAGCAGCAGGTGCCGGTCGATGCCCCGGTCGGCGAGCCGGTGCCGCAGCGCGGTGGCGGCGGTCATCGCGGAAACACCAGCAGGCGGGCGGGATCGGCGGTGATCCGGACGCGGTCGCCGACGGCCGGGCGGTGGGCGCTGCGCAGATTCAGGACCAGACCCTTTTCGGTACGCGCTTCCACCGCGACCTCGCGCCCCTGGTATTCGACCACTTCCACGGTCGCCGCGACGCCGCCGTCTTCGGCGATTCTCAGGTCCTCGGGACGGACGGCAGCCACCACCTCGTCGCCGGCGGTGACGGTGCCGACCGGCGTACCGGTCAGAGTGAGACCGTCACCCTCCACGGTGACCACCCCGGCGGCCGGCGTGCCGGCCCGCAGCCGCAGCAGGTTGCGGTAGCCCATGAAGTCCGCCACGTGCCAGTTGACCGGCCCGGCATGCAGCTCCTCCGGCGTGCCGATCTGCTGCACCCGCCCGTCGCGCAGCACCACCAGCCGATCCGCCAGCGACAGCGCCTCCTCCTGGTCGTGGGTGACGTAGACGGTGGTCAGCCCGAGGCTCTGGTGCAGCCGCCGGATCTCGGTGCGCATCTCCAGCCGCAGCTTCGCGTCCAGGTTGGACAGTGGCTCGTCCATCAGCACCAGCGCCGGCTCGAGCACCACCGCGCGGGCGATCGCCACCCGCTGCTGCTGCCCGCCGGAGAGCTGACCGGGCAGCTTTCCGGCGTGCTCGTCCAGATGCACCAGCCGGATCGCGTCGTCCACCCGGCGTCTCGCCTCGGCCCGCGCGACCCGGCGCATCTGCAGCCCGAACGCGATGTTGCGGCGCACCGACAGATGCGGGAAGAGCGCGTAGTTCTGGAACACCATGCCGAAGCCGCGGCGCTCCGGGGCCACCGTGTCCAGCCGCCGCTCGTCCTGCCAGATGCTGCCGCGGGTCAGCGGCAGCAGCCCGGCGAGGCAGTTCAGCGCGGTCGACTTGCCGCAGCCGGACGGGCCGAGCAGGGCGATGAACTCGCCCCGCCCGATCGTCAGGCTCAGGTCGGACAGCGCGTCGCGGCCGGCGAAGCTGCGGCTCACGCCGTCCAGCCGCAGGTGGGTGAAGCCGGTGGTCACTTCTTCACCTTCGCGCCGCCGATCTCGCGGTCCCAGCGGTCGAACGCGGCCACCAGTTCCTTCGAACCCAGCGGCACCTCGAGCGGGTTGTTCGCGATCAGGTCGGCGTATTCGGGACGGCCGAACTCGTTGATCGCGGCCTGGCTCTCCGGCGGCGCCGCGGACAGCTCGACGCCCTGGATCGCCGGCCCCGGATAGAAGTACCCCTGGTCGTACGCCTTGGCCTGCTGCTCCTTGGTGAGGATGTGGGCCAGCAGCAGGAGCACGGCGGCCTGGTCGTCGGCGGGCACACCGTTCGGGATGACCGCGTAGTGGGCGTCGGTGACCCAGTGGAACCCGTCCAGCGTCCCGGTCTTCGCCTCCTTGGGCACCGTGCCGAGCACCCGCGGGTTGATGTCCCAGCCGGTGGTCGAGACGATGATCTTCGCGGATCCGTTGGCCAGGTTCTTCATCGTGTCCGAGGTGCCGGACGGATACAGGGTGATGTACTTGTTCAGCTCGGCCAGATAGGCCCAGGTCTTGGTCCAGCCGTTCAGCGGGTCCTTCGGGTCGCTGTCGCCGAGCAGATAGGGCAGCCCCATCAGGAAGGTGCGGCCCGGACCGGAGTTGGACGGACGGGCATATTGCACGGCGCCCGGGTTGGCCTTCGCATAGTCGAGCAGTTCCTGCACGGTCTTCGGCGGGTTCGGCACCTTGGCGGGCAGATATTCGATCAGCGGACCGGACGGATAGTAGGTGACCACCACGCCGTGGTCGCCGGCCAGCTTCTGCATCGCCGCGGCGCCGGGCAGATACTGCTGCATGCCGGTGAGCCGACTCGCATACTTGGGCAGCAGCGGGAGCCACAGGCCCTGCTCGATGCCGGCCGACAGGCCGTCCACCCCGGTCAGCACCAGGTCGATGTCGACCCGGTTGGCGTCCTGCTGGGCCTTGACCTTGCCGACCAGCTCCGGCGCGGTCGCCTTGGAGTAGGTCACCCGGGACACGACATCCTCGTTCTTGGCCACGAAGTCGTCGATCATGCCCTGGGTCAGCTGCAGGTCGCCGGCCACATCGAGGACGTTGAGGGTGACCGCCTTGGCGGGCTTGTCCGGCGCGTCGCCGCCGGTCCCGGCGGGCGTACCCGCATCGGGCGCGCTGCAGGCCGCGAGGAGCAGGGCGGCGGCGAAGGTGACGGCGAGAGGGCTACGGGGCATGGTGGTTCCCCTTTCGGTTGGGACCGGTTGAGCCGCGCACCATCAGATGCGCCTCGAGTTCACGCCGGGTGGTGCGGACCGCCTCCGGCTTCTCCAGCAGTTGCAGCAGCAGATCCACGCCGGCCCGGCCGCTGAGCTCGGTGGCCAGCGCGAGGGTGGTCAGCGGCGGGCTGACCATCTCGGACAGTGCGATGCCGTCGATGCCGATCACGCTGAGCCGGCCCGGCACGGGCACGCCGCGGGCGGCCAGCCGGCTGAGCAGGCCGAGCGCGACGACGTCGTTGTAGGCGACGATCGCCGTGGCCCCGGTGGCCAGCACCAGGTCGGCGGCGGCCACGCCACCGGCGAAACGCGGCTGCACGTTGCCCACCTCGACCAGGTTGATCCCGGCCTCGGCGGCGACCGTGCGCAGCGCCCGGATCCGGTCCCGGTTCGACCAGGAGCCGCGCGGGCCGCCCACCCAGGCGATCCGGCGGTGGCCGAGGGCGACCAGGTGGGCGACCGCCTGACGCATGCCGCCGAGGTTGTCGAAGGTCACCGACGGGAACCGGTCGACGCGGCGGTTCAACATGATCATCGGTGCGGTGCCGGCGATCGAGCGGAGGTCCTGCTGGCTCATCCGCGGCGAGCACAGGATCAGGCCGTCGACGTCCTTGCTGAGCACGCGCACCAGATGCGCCTCGGCCGCCGGGTCCTCGTCGCTGTCGCTGAGGAAGAGCGCGTAGCCCGCTTCGCGGGCCCGCGCCTGAATGCCCTTGACCACGCTCGGGAAGAAGGGATTGGCCAGGTCGGGGACGATCAGGCCGAGATTGCCGGTACGCCCGGTGATGAGTCCCCGGGCGGCGCGGTTCGGCTCGTAGCCCAGCCCGTCGGCGGCCTGCCGCACCCGATCCCGGGTCTGCGCCGCGACCAGCTCCGGCGTGGACAGTGCCCGGCAGACCGTGGACGCGGAAACGCCGGCCACGCGGGCGACGTCTCTGATCGTCACCCGCATGCCGGCCTCCGCCAAGATCCATCGATCTACGGCTATGTCCTGGGCAGTTTGAAATTTGTTTCAGGGATGTGTCAAGAGGGCCGTTGTCCGTCCGGTGCCCTGAGCAGCCAACACTCCGATGAAATCGTTTGTGGAATCTCAGTACTCCCAGCTCGCGTACTCGGGCTCGCGCTCCTTCATCTCGTCGAACAGCAGCACCATGCGGTCGATGAACCAGGACTTGGAAAGCTGGATGACCACCAGGCCGGCGATCGTGGCGAGCAGGTCCAGCCGCCACAGGCCGAAGACGATCAGCACGAGGCCGACGGTCTGGAAGGAGTAGGTGATCGCGTAGACGCTCGACTTGGCGAACTTGGCCGGGAGTTCGACCTTCTTTCGGTCCGCCCAGATGCGTTCGCCGAAGACGCCCCGGGACGCCCAGTTCCGGGTCGAGCGCGGTTCCTTGAAGAGCAGCGGGTTGACCATCAGGAAGGTCACCGACAGCGCGATCGGCAGCAGCGACCACCAGCCGATCCAATCCCGGCTCCAGACGGACAGCATGATCAGCGGCAGCGCGGCGAACCGGGTCCAGACGCTGATCGGGTTGGCGTGGCGCATCCAGCTGTCGCCGCTCAGGCCGAACGCCTTGGCGACCCGCTGCTCGCTGGTGACGGTGGAACTCATGGCAACCTCCGTGGGCAGTGCTGGTGGGTGATGGCGTCGACACTGCGCCGCCGGCCTTGACGATCGCTTGACGCGCGCGCCAAGCCGGCGTCAAGCGCCCGGCCGGAGGATGACGCCGTGGTTGTCGACGAGGGCCGCCTGCCGCCGGGGATCGTGTTCCGCCGGTTGGGCACGGCCGCAGAGTGCTCGCAGGCCGGCCGGCTCCTGACCGGCCGCCGGTCCTACCGGTCCCCGCGCCTGTCCGGGGACGAGGAGTGGTCCGGGCTGTGGAGCCTGACCGACGCCGACGCCCTGTGGGCGGTGGCCGCGACGCTGCGGCTGTCCGCGGTGGTCCTGGAGGTGCGCGCGCTGGCCGCGCACGGCGCCCTCTGGGACCGGCTGCTGCGCGAGCTGGCCGACGCCGGCCGCGCGCACGGCGCCGAGTGGATGGTGGCCGCGGCCGACCGCGACACCGCGGATCTGTTGCGCGACAACGGTTTCGGCGCCGCGCCCGATCTCGGCCTGCCGCCGCTGGGCTGGCTCGCCCGCGAGGTGTGAGTCAGCCGCGCGGCTCGGCCTTGTGCATGCGCTCGCCGGTCAGTGCGACCAGTTCGTCGGCCTCATCCAGCAGCCGTGTCGCCTCGGCGGCGTTTCCCGCCAGTCCCTCCGCCTCGGCGAGCAGGCCGAGCACCCAGCTGACCAGGTGCCGCGCGCCGCGCGACCGGATCGCGTCGAGGCTTTCCCGCAGGTCCCGTGCGCCCCCGGCCGGATCGCCCTCGACGGCCCGGGCCCATCCGGCGACCGCCGCGGCATAGCTGAACCAGGCCGGCACCGGCCCGGCCAGCTCGAGCGCCTGCCGGGCGTGCCGACCGGCCGCGGGAACGTCCCGGCGCAGCGCGCTGACCAGGGCCGCGCTGGTGAACACTCCGGCCCGCACCAGCGGCGCGCTGGACCGGGTGCGGGCGATAGCGGCGGCCAGGTGCCGGTCGGCCTCCTCGTGGCGGCCGAGCAGGTCGAGCACCGGCGCCAGCTGGAGCCGGACGGTGACGTCGACCGGCAGCGCCTCGTGCGGCGGCGTGGGCGTCGCACCCGCGAGGCCGAAGCTCTGCTCGAGGTGTTCCAGGGCGGCGGCGGGCTCGCCCAGACACCACAGGGTGCGGCCCATCGCCAGGTGCACGAGAGCGAGCGAGATCGGATCGTCCAGACCCTTGCCGACCTCGAGCATGCGCTCGGCCAGCTCCCGCGCCTCGGCGTGCTCGGCCCGGGCCACCGCCACCTCGTAGAGCCCGCGGTAGGCGGCGATGGTGGCCTCCCCGTCGGCCAGTTCCTCGGCCAGCTCCCGGGCGCGCGTCACGGCGGCCCGGCCCGGACCGGACTGCGCGCCGTCGAGCTGGGCGTGCAGCGTGCCGAGCCGCATCTGCACGTCGAACTCGGATCGGTCGCGATCGGCCGACGCCGGCTCGGCGGCGAGCAGTTCCAGCGCGTTCCGGAGATGCCGTTCGGCCTCCTCGTGGGTCAGCGTGCCCAGCGCGCGATCGGCGGCCGCCAGCAGGTGCGGCAGGGCGGCGCTCGCACCCACCACGGGTGCGGCCAGCCACCACTGCTCGCCGGCGGTGTCGCCGCGGCGGGCGAGTGCCTCGGCGACGCGGGCGTGCAGGCGGGCCCGGCGTACCCGGCTCACCTCGTGGTAGATCGCCTCCCGGATCAGCGCGTGGGTGAAGCGGAACCGGCCCACCTCGGCCGCCTCGAGCACCAGCCCGGACAGCAGGGCCGCCTCCACGGCGTCGAGGGCGGTGTCGTCGTCCAGGCCGGACACGTCGCGCACCACGTCGAGGGCGAAGTCCCGGCCGACCACCGCGGCCACCAGCAGGACCGCCTGGGTCTGCTCGGGCAGCCCGGTGACGCGGCGGCGCACCACGTCGCGCACGCCCTCCGGCACCGAATCGAGCGCCACCGCCCGGCGTCGTTCGCTGCCGAGCGTGCGCGCCAGTTCCCGGACGAAGAACGGGTTGCCGCCGCTGCGATCGTGCACCAGCCGGACCAGTCGTTCCTCGGGCTCGGCGCCCAGCCGGGCGACCAGCAGCCGCCGGACGTCCCGCTCCGGCAGGCCCCGCAGGTGGATCCGATCCACCGACGACAGTCGAGCCAGCGCGGCCAGGGTCTCGGACGGCGTCGCGCCGACGTCCCGCAGGGTGGCCACCACCATGATCCGCGACGCGGCGGCCAGCATCGGCAGCAGCCGCAGCGAGCCGGGGTCCGCCCACTGGAGATCGTCGATCACCACCAGCAGCGGGCGGTCCGCCGCCGCCCGGCCGAGCGACGCCACGACCGCGCGGCACAGCCGGAAGCGCACCGCCTCGACGTCAACCACCGGTGGCGCCGGCGCCGGGTCCCGCGCCGTGGGATCGTCCGCGCCCAGCTCGCGCAGCACCTGCGTCCAGGGCCAGAACTGCGGCGCGCCGGGTTCCTCACCGCAGCGTCCCCAGGCGACCGCGAAGCCCTCGGCGGCTCGGGCCAGCTCCTCCGCCAGGCGGGTCTTGCCGACCCCGGGCTCGCCGGCCAGCAGCACGATGCGGCCGGGCCCGGCGCGCGTCGCGTCGAGCGCGCGGCGCAGGGCGGCCAGCGACTCGGCCCGCCCGACCAGTTCGTCACCGGCCGGTTCGGCGATCTCCGGCGCGGGTCGCGGGGCCGGCGGCCGGTCGAGCTCCGGCGCGTGCCCCAGGATCTGCCGGTGCACCGCGGTCAGCTGCGGACCCGGCTCGATCCCGAGCTCGTCGGCCAGCAGCCGGCGCGCGTCCTGATAGGCGCGCAGCGCATCCGCCTGCCGCCCGCCGCGATAGAGCGCGAGCATCCGCAAACCCTGCAGACTTTCCCGGTACGGGTGGTCCGCGACCAGCCGATCGAGCTCGGCGACGGCGGCGGAGTGCCGCCCGGCGGCCAGGTCCGCGGCGATCCGGTCCTCGAGTGCGGTGAGCCGCAACTCGCTCAGGCGGGCGCGCTCGGGCCGGGCGAAAGGCGCATCGGCGAAGTCGGCCAGCACCTCGCCGCGCCACAGCGCCAGCGCCTGCCGCAGCGTGTCCGCGGCCGGCTCCGGCTCGTCCGCCACCAGCAGCCGCCGGCCCTCGGCGGCGAGCGCCTCGAAGCGGGTGGCGTCCAGCGAAGCCACGATCTGATAGCCCGGCGGCCGGCTGATCAGCACCCGCGCCGGGGTCCGCGGGTCCCGCCCCGGCTCCAGCAGCCGCCGCAGATGCGACACATAGGCCTGCAGCGACCCGATCGACTGGGCCGGTGGATCGTCGCCCCACAACTCGTCGACCAGGTGCTCGAGCGAGACCGCGCGGCCGGCGTGCAGCAGCAGGATGGCCAGGACGGCACGCTGCTTCGGGCGACCGAGGTCCACCGGTCGCCCGTCCACCGTCACCTCGAGCGGGCCGAGGATGTTGAACTCCACCAAGCGCTCACCCTACGCGCGCAGCGGTGCTCCGACCTCGTGCAGATGGCGCAGCGCCTGCCGGTACGACTCGACCAGGCTGGTCTCCTCGTAGGACACCCCGACGCTCGCGCAGTAGGCCTCGATGATCGGCTTGGCCTTCTTCAGGTTCGGGGTCGGCATCGCCGGGAACAGGTGGTGCTCGATCTGATAGTTCAGGCCGCCCAGCGCGATGTCGGTCAGCCAGCCACCCTTGACGTTGCGCGAGGTCAGCACCTGCTTGCGCAGGAAGTCCTCGTCGCCGTCCGGGTGCGGCATGCCCTTGTGGTTCGGCGCGAACGTCATGCCCAGGTAGACGCCCCAGACCGCGTGGTGCACGAGGAAGAACGCGAGCGCCTGCAGCGGCGAGAGCACGACCAGCAGCGCGGTCACGTAGGCCACGAGGTGCGCGGCCATCAGGCCGGCCTCCAGCCCGCGCTGCTTCATGCCCGGCTTGCGCAGCGCCTTGATGCTGGAGATCCGCAGGTCGATGCTGAGCAGGGTGAGCAGCGGGAAGAACAGCCCGGCCTGGTGCCGGGTGATGAAGCCTTTGAGCCCACGCCGGCCCCACGCCGACTCAGTGGCCCAGATCAGCACCTCGGGTTGCACGTCCGGGTCGAGGTCGTCGTGGTTGGGGTTGTTGTGGTGCCGGGTGTGCTTGTCCATCCACCACCCGTAGCTCATCCCGACGAGCACGTTGGCCGCGATCCGGCCGGTGCGCTCGCTGGGCTTCTTGGTGCGGAACACCTGGCGGTGGGCCAGGTCGTGGGCGATCAGCGCCACCTGGGAGAACATGATGCCCAGGAAGGCCGCGACCGCGAGCGTCCACCAGGACGAGCCGACCAGGAAGAAGGCCACCCAGCCGCCGAGCAGCAGCGCGGCGACGGCGCTGATCCGCACGGCGTAGTAGACCGGTCGCCGCTCGAGAAGCCCGGATTGCGCGATCTGCCGACCCAGGTCGGCGAAATCGCTGCGTCCCCCGGCAGCCCTGGGGCGTTCCATAGTCGTTGTCATGTTTCCAGGATCCCGGCCTGCGGGCGCCGGGTCAGGAGCGTGAGCACCCCTCCCAAGAGGGGTGCTAACACCCGTTTAAAGCGTGATCAGCGCTGGAACCGCTCCCGGCGCACGGTCGGCCGGCGGCCCCGGATGGTGCTGCGCTGGAGCGCGGCGATGACCCGCTCGGCGACCGGCTCGGGCACCTCCACCAGCGAGAACCGGTCGGTGATCTGGATCGCGCCGATGTCCCGCGAGTTGAGCCCGGCCTCGTTGGCGATCGCGCCGACCAGGTCCTGCGGGCGCAGGCCGGCCCGGCGGCCGAGGCCGACGAAGAGCCGGGTCGCGCCCGCGTTCGGCCGCTTACCCTCCGCTCCACGGCGCGGCGCGGCGCTGCTGCTACTGCGCTCCGCGCGGGGGTCGCGAGCCACCGCGGGGATCTCTTCCTCCTCCTCGACGTCGCCGCCGGCCGCCTCGTGCGCCAGCTTGACCGCGGCCAGCGCCACCGTCTCCAGGTCGAACTCGTCCTGCAGCGAGTCGATCACCACCCGGAAGCGCTCCAGGTCGTCGGCCTCCAGGTTGGCGTGCAGCGCGGCCCGGGTGAGCTCCATCCGGCGGGCCCGCAGGTCGGTCACCGTGGGCACCTTCTCGATCACGATGCGCTGGCCGGTGAGCCGCTCGATCGCCTTGATCATCCGGTGTTCGCGGGGCTCGGCCAGGGTGATCGCCGCGCCCTCCCGCCCGGCCCGGCCGACCCGGCCGATGCGGTGCACGTACGCCTCCGGGGCGGACGGGACGTTGTAGTTGACCACGTGGGTGAGCTGCTCGATGTCCAGGCCACGGGCGGCCACGTCGGTCGCCACCAGCAGTTCGGTGGTGCCCGCCCGGAGCCGGCCCATCACCCGGTCCCGCTGGTCCTGGCTCATCCCGCCGTGCAGGGCCTCCGCGCGGTAGCCGCGACCGTTCAGGATCTCGGTGACCTCGTCGACCTCCTGGCGGGTGCGGCAGAAGACGATCGCCGCGGGCGGCGCCTCCACGTCGAGCACCCGGGCCAGCGCGGCCGGCTTGTGCGCCCGGGCCACCACGTAGGCGCTCTGCCGGACCAGCGGCAGCTCGCCCGGCGTGGAAGCCTCGCGGCCCATCTGGATCTTGATGGGTTTGCGCAGGTGGCGACGGGCGATGGCGTCGATCCGCGGCGGCATGGTCGCGGAGAAGAGCACCGTCTGCCGCTCACTCGGCGTCTCGGCGAGGATCTCCTCGATGTCCTCGGCGAAGCCCATGTCGAGCATCTCGTCGGCCTCGTCGAGCACCACGGTGCGCACCGCGCCGAGCTTCAGCGTGGCCCGGTTGATGTGGTCGAGCACCCGGCCGGGCGTGCCGACGACCACGTCCACTCCGCGCTGGAGCGCCTGCAGCTGGCGGCCGATGGGCTGGCCGCCATAGACCGGCAGGACGCGGACGCCGAGGTCGCGCCCATAGCGGTGGATGGCCTGGGAGACCTGCTCGGCCAGCTCGCGGGTGGGCACCAGGACCAGCGCGCCCGGTCCCGCCTCGCGGGCGCCGGGCTCCAGGCCCTGCAGCACCGGCAGGGCGAACGCGGCGGTCTTGCCGGTGCCGGTCGCGGCCTGCCCCAGCAGGTCGTTGCCCTCCAGCAGCGGCGGGATCGCCTCGCGCTGGATGGGGGTCGGCTCTTCGTAGCCCAGGCTGGTCAGTGCCTGCAGCAACTCCGGCCGCAATGCCAGGCCGGCGAAGCCGACGGCCTCCTCGGACGGATGGTCGCTCATGATCTGCGGAGCCCTTCGATCCTTCGTACACGTCAGCGATGCGCGCGCATCGCTGACGTGCAGGATACGGAGCCCGCTTCTAGGGGGTAACTCGGAAGGTGGCGTCCTGCCGATCCGTCGCGCTCGATGACGAGCTCAACGGGTCGATACGCAGCACGTATTCGTAATGACGCAGGTAGCGGTCCGGAAAGTTGTACGACCGGAAGGATGACCACGCGGAGTCGGCCAGGCCCGCGGTCCGATAGAACGTCGCGTCGCCACGGAACGTCGCGGTGCCGTCGCTCGCGTCCAGCCGCATCGCGTAGTTGGAGTGCCGCAGATAGCGGTCCGGGAAGTTCACCGACTGGAACGACACCCCGGCGGAGTCGGCCAGGCCGGGCACCATCCGCCAGAGCTGATCCTGATAGGGGTCGAATGGATAGGTGTCCACCCGGGCCGCATAGTCCGCGTGCCGCACGAACCGATCCGGCAGGTTCGACGACTTCAGCCGCGTCCAGGCCGGCAGCCCCCAGCGGTTGACCAGCGCGGAGTGCTCGGCCGAGGTGATGCCGGCGATCGAGCCGTGCTTGGCGTTCAGCGGCGGCGTGAAGGCCCGCTGGTTCAGCGCGGTCCATGCGTTCGCCCCGACGTTCGAGGTGGACCAGGCGTAGTAGTCGTTGTTCACCGGGCTGAACGAGTCACCCCAGAGCCGCCACCCGGCGCCGTCGTTGTTCCTGATCAGCAGCGGCGCCTCGATCGCGTTCCCCTGGCGCAGCCCGCTGGTGTAGGTGCTGTAGCTGTTCGCCGCGCCGGTGGCCGAACGCGCGCCGTAGAGCAGGCCGTCGTTGAGGTTCTTGTAGTAGAGGTAGAAGGTCGAGCCGTCGACCACGATGTCGCCGTCCAGCACCCCGAACCCGGGGCTGAAATACACCTGGTTCGTGCTGACCGTGCGAAAGTCCGAGGTGTAGTTGACCATGAACACGTCGGTGCCGTTGTTCGCCGAGTAGACGATGCCGTACTGCCCGCGGGCGGCGTCCCAGAACGCGGTCGGCGCCCAGGTGTGCGTGGCCAGCCCGTGCATCCGGATGCGGCGGTAGCCGGTGAAGCTGGTCAGGTCGGTCGAGTCCCAGACGTGCAGGTACTGGTTCTGCAGGCCGAAGTCGGTGCCCTTGAGGTCGGTGGCCAGCACCACGAAGGTGCCGTCCTGCTTGCGGAACACGTACGGGTCGCGCAGCCCACCGGTCCCGGCCGTGGGGACGGCGACCGGGTTGTTCTGGTTGAGCGGCGACCAGTTCAGGCCGTCGGCGCTGACCGCGAGGTGCAGGCCGTAGTCGGCGCCGGTCTGGGACGGGGTCTCGGTGAAGTAGGCGAAGACATAGGCGGAGTTGGCTGCCGACGCGGGGGACGGCGACACCACAACGGCTGCGGTCACGGTGATCAGCACGGCGCTGAGCAGGGACAGGATTCGTCGGGGGAATGACATGGCGGCGCCCTTCGCTTTTCCGAGCAGGCAGATGTGAACGCTCACAGCCCGACCGTTGCGGTCGGGTTTCCGAAACGTGCCAGAAGAGTGTTAGCGATAACATCAGAGCCCGTCAAGCTTCGACGTCTGTCAATGTGTTGATCAGTCCCCGGAGACCTTCACCGCATCTGGATCAATGCCGAGCATCTGCAGCAGCGAGGCGTTCTTCACGGTGTCGATCTCGTCGGGCAGGGTCTTGTCGGCCCACTCCGCTCGGGCGTGCCGCTGCCGGAAGCGCAGCTCGGCAACGACGTCGGACTTCTTCACGGTGCTGGGTGTCATCGGATTTCCTCAGATTAGGCGCGCTCGACCCCTGGGTGGCGGAAAGCTCACGCCGCCGGGGACTCGAGCGACGCCCTCAGCCTACGCCCTTGCCGCAGGGGCAGGGCGCAGGCCAGCGACAGCACCACGAAAAGCGACGCGAACGGGGTGGCCGCCCAGGCGACCCGCCGACGCACGGCCCCGGGGTGCGGCGCGCTGGCGGCCGGCGACCCCGGCATGGCGGTCTGGGTCGTGGTGGGACCCGAGCCGTTCTGGGCCGCCGGGCTCTTCGCCGCGCTGCGCCGGCCGGATCGCATGTTCGGCACCTGGTTCCTGCTGACCGGCACCGCCTTCCTGGCCTCGGTCTGCCTCGGCGGCCCTGGACGCGGCCGGCCCGGTGGTCGGCGCCCTGGACAAGGCCTTCCTCGGCTGCGTGGTGATCGGCGTCGGCCTGCTGGCTCTGCGCTATCGGCGCACCTCGCAGGACGAACGCCGGCGGATCCGGTTGCTGCTGCTCGGCATGGGCGCCGCGATCGTGCTGTTCGCCGCCACTCGCTCAGGGCCAGGGCGTCGTCCGCACCGTCCACCGTGATCA
The DNA here is from genome assembly GCF_055586225.1 of Actinoplanes sp. NPDC051388. Lineage (NCBI taxonomy): Bacteria > Bacillati > Actinomycetota > Actinomycetes > Micromonosporales > Micromonosporaceae > Actinoplanes > Actinoplanes sp. NPDC051388. The sequence continues at coordinate 73,756 of NZ_JBVJIP010000023.1, forward strand.
GCGCCGTGATCGTGATGGGGCGAATGGTAGGACCGAGCGGCCCCGGCCGATCAGCCGGGCAATGCCAGTACGGGTGACGGCCGCACGCCCACCCGCACCCGGGTGCCCGGGCCCAGCCGGCTCACCTCGGAGCTGCCCACCTGGGCCAGGACCCGGGTGCCGTCGTCCAGGTCGGCCTCCACCCGGCACAGCGAGCCGAGGAAGGTCGCCGCCACCACCCGGCCGTTGCCGTCCTCCTCCGGGGTGACGAGCACCGACTCCGGGCGGACCAGCACCGTGACCGGGCCGCTGCCGGGTGACCCGGGCAGCAGCGGCACGCCGGCGCCCAGCACGTCCACGCGATCGCCCGCGGCGGTGCCCGGCAGCCGGTTGGTGAGCCCGACGAATTCGGCCACGAAGGCGGTGCGCGGGCGCTCGTAGAGCTCGGCCGGCGGCGCGATCTGCTGCAACTGCCCGGCCGACATCACGCCGACCCGGTCGGCCATCGCGAGCGCCTCTTCCTGATCGTGGGTGACGAACAGCGTGGTGGTGCCGACCTCGCGCTGCACCCGGCGGATCTCGTCGCGGAGCTGGCTGCGCACCTTGGCGTCGAGCGCGGACAGCGGCTCGTCGAGCAGCAGCACCTGCGGCGCGATGGCCAGCGCCCGGGCCAGGGCGACGCGCTGCTGCTGGCCGCCGGAGAGCTGCTGCGGATAGCGCTCGGCGTGGCTGCCGAGCCCGACCAGTTCCAGCAGCTCACCGGCCCGCTCACGCCGCGCGGCGGCGCTGGTCTTGCGCAGCAGCAGGCCGTATTCGACGTTCTGGGCGGCGGTCATGTTCGGGAACAGGCTGTACGCCTGGAAGACCATGCCCATGTTGCGCCGGTGCGCGCTGACCCCGGTGATGTCCTTGCCGCCGACGATGATCTTTCCCTGGTCCAGCTGTTCGAGACCGGCCAGCGCCCGCAGCGCGGTGGTCTTGCCGCAGCCCGACGGCCCGAGCAGGGCCACCAGCTCACCCGGGCTGAGCTCGAGCGTGAGTCCGTCCAGGGCGTGCACGTTCCCATATGAGCGGCGCAGATCTTCCAGCCGCACTTCGACCCCGGTCACGGCGTCGGCCTCCCTACTGGGGCGATAACGTCGGTGGCTTTCGCGGAACGGCGCCGGGGCGCCACGTACGCGAGGCCGAGCAGCAATACGAACGCGAACAGCAGCGCCGCGACCGAGACCGCTACGGCCACCGCGGCGTTGCGCTTGCCGAGCAGGTTGATGACCACCTGCAGGGTGTCGAAGTTGAGCAGCGACGCGATGGTGAACTCGCCGAGCACCAGCGCGACCGACACCACCGACGCCGAGATGACCGCGCCACGGATGTTCGGCACGACGATCCGCAGGAGCACCTGGGTCCACGACGAGCCCAGGCTGCGCGCGGCCTCGGCCAGCGTGACCACGTCGATCGCGGCCAGGCCGGCGTCGATCGCGCGGTAGGCGAACGGCAGCACCAGCACGATGTAGACGAACGTCAGGGTCAGCGGCGAGTCGCCCAGCAGGTACGTCACCCAGGCGTAGATCGGCGCCACCCCGACCACCAGCACGATCGCCGGAATGGTCAGCGGCAGCAGGCAGATGAACTCGATCACCCGCCGCATCCGGGGCACCCGCAGATGCACCCAGGTCATCGTCGGCACCAGCAGGAGCAGCATGCCGACGACGGTGAGCAGCGCCAGCTCGACCGAGGTGAGGATGGACGCGACCAGGTCGTCGTCGGTGCCGATCGCCGCCCACGCCTCGCCGGTGCGGGTGTCGCCGGCGCCGCGGGTGCTGAACTCGACCATCGCCAGCAGTGGCAGCAGCAGGTAGACGCCGATCACGATCAGCACCAGCCACCTGGTGATCAGGCGTGCGCGGTTCACCGGAGCCATCGCGCGGTCCTTCGCTGCAGCAGCGCGTAGAGCGCCATCACGATCGCCACCACGATGATCATCCCGAGCGCCAGGGCCTTGCCCACGTTCGCCTGGCCGAGCACGATCTCGCTGGTCACGGCCGCGCGGATCTGCAACGGGACGAGCGGGCTGCCCTGGCTGATCAGGGCGGCCGCGGTCGCGTACGCCGAGAAGGCGTTGGCGAACAGCAGCAGCGTGGCACCGATGAAGCTCGGCGCGAGAATCGGGCCGCCGACGTGGCGCCAATACGCCCAGCTCGACCCGCCGAGGCTGTCCGAGGCCTCGCGCCACTGCGGCTTGAGGCCCTCCATCGCGGGCAGGAAGACGATCAGCATCAATGGGATCTGGAAGTACGTGTAGACCACCGCGAGCCCGGCGAACCCGTAGATCCAGGAGCCGCCCGCCTGGGGGTCGACGCCGAACCAGTCCTGCAGCAACAGGGTGACGAACCCGTTGAAGCCGAAGGTGGCGAGGAACGCGAAGGCCAGCATGACGCCGCCGAACTGGGCGAGCACGCCGCTGGCCGCGACCACCGTGCGCCGCAGCACGCTGTCCGGCTTGCTCTCGGTCACCGCCCAGGCGAGCAGCGCGCCCAGCACCGCGCCGAGCAGCGCGGTCACGATGGACAGCTCGATCGACCGGACGAACGCGTCCAGATAGGCCCGGCCGCCGGTGACCGTGCGGATGTTCTCCATGCTGGGCCGGCCGCCGGCGTCCTGGAACGCCCCCGTCACCACGATGTACGTCGGCCACAGCAGAAAGACGGCGACGAACAGGAGGAACGGGAGCGTTCCGGCGTACCGCAGAAGTCTCCTAGCCAACTGCCTGCTGCCAGTTCGCCTTGAGGTAGTCCTGGACCGTCTTGAGCTGGTCCTGGGTGAGCACGACCGCCTCACCGGTGGTGGCCGGCAGCGCCGCCGCGGCGGCCGCGTCGACCGTGCCGTTCTTGGTCATCACGTCCAGCAGCACCGGCCGGGCGAAGCCCTTCAGCCAGAGGTTCTGGCCCTCGGGCGAATAGAGGAACTCCTGCCAGAGCCGGGCCGCGGCCGGGTGCGGCGCGTCCTTGTTGATCGCCTGGATGTAATAGGCGCCGACCACCGCGTTCTGCGGCACGACCACCTTCCAGTCGACCTTGCCCTTGAGCGCGGCGGTCTGCGCGACGTTCAGGTAGTCCCAGTCGATCACGACGGGGGTCTGTCCGGACGCGATGGTGGCCGGGGTCGGGTCGACCGGCAACAGGTTGCCCGCGGCCTTCAGCTTCTTGAAGAAGTCGACGCCCTTGCTGATGTCGTCGGCCGATCCGCCGTTGCCGAGCGAGGTCATCATCACGCCGTGGAAGCCGGCCGACGCCTCGGTCGGGTTGCCGTTCAGCGCCACCTTGCCCTTGAACTCGGGCTTCAGCAGGTCCTGCACGGTGACCGGGGCGGGGACCTTCGCCGCGTCGTACCCGATCGACATGTAGCCGGTGTAGTCACTGGCCCACAGGCCGGTGGGCTCCTTGAGGTTGGCCGGGATGTCGTTGAACGCGGTCACCTTGTAGGGCGCGAAGATGGCCGTGTTGGCGATCGCCACGTTGGCGCCGAGGTCGAACACGTCCGGCGCGCGGTCCTGCCCCTTGAGCTGGGTGGCCGCGTTGATCTCGTCCTGACTGTTCGCGTCCGGCTGGGCCGAGTCGACCTTCAGGCCGTACTTCGTCTCGAACGCCTTGATGATCTCACCGTAGTTGGCCCAGTCCGGCGGCAGCGCGATGACGTTGAGCGTGCCTTCCTTTTTGGCCGCTTCGACGAGTTTGTCCATGCCGCCGAAGTCGGCGACCGAGGTCGCGGTGGCGGACGAGCCGGCGGCGGCGCCGGTGTCCTGCGCGGGAGGCGCCGACGGCGACCCACAGGCCGCCGCGGCCAGCAGAAGGGAGGCACCGGCCACCGACACGATGGCCTTGGTTCGCAACTTGCGCACGGAGGTTCCCTCCTCGAAGAAAAGTGGGGAGACCGTGATCATTTATCCAAACCGGGCCGAAGCGCAACCTCCGGGCGGCCACACCTGCCGTCCACGTCAGCGTTTGGCCAGGTCGCGAATCAGCTCGGTGACGAACTCGGGGCGCTCCTCGGCCGCCCAGTGTCCACAGTGCTCGATCACGCCGCCGTCCGCCGCGGGTGCGATCGCCTGGGCCGTGGCCAGCGTCAGGCCGCCGAGGCACGCGTCGCCGCCGTACCCGCGTACCGGAATGGTCAGGGGCGTGGCGGATCGGGCCTTGACCTGCTCCGCCGAGCGGAAGAAGTCCTGATAGACCGCGAGGCCCGCGCGCAGCGCGCCGGTCTGGGTGATCGCCGCGACATACTCGTCCAGGTCCGCCTCGGTGACCGCGCTCGGGTCATAGGCGAAGTGCTGGAAGAACCAGCGCAGGTAGGGGCGCTCCTTGCCGGCGATCAGCAGCTCCGGCAGATCGGGCACGGACTGGAAGCCCATGTGCCAGAGGAAGTTGCCGCCGGCCACCGGCGCCATCGCCTGTTCCATCAGGCCCAGCCCGGGCAGCGCCATCTCGACGATGCCGAGCGCGGACACCCGCTCGGGATGCGCGGCGGCGAAGACGTAGCCGAACACCGCGCCCCAGTCGTGGCCCACCACCGTGACGTCGCGCAGATCCAGGTGGTCGGCCAGGGCCTCCAGATCGGCGGCGTAGGTCTCCGCGTCGTAGCCGGCGGCCGGTTTGCCGGAGTAGCCGAAGCCGCGCAGGTCCGGCGCGATCACGGTGAAGTCGCCGGCCAGCTGCTCGATCACGTGGCGCCACTCGTACCAGGTCTGCGGCCAGCCGTGCAGCAGCAGGACCGCCGGGCCGCTGCCGGCCACCACGTAGTGCTGCTTGACGCCGTTCAGCCGGGCGGTGTGGTGGGTGCTCACGAGGGGCTCCCGAAGACGGCCGCCGCGGCCTTCTGCCACTCCGGGTCGTTGACGTCGATCAGGGTCGGGTTGCCGTCGCACCACTGGAACGTGTGCTTCAGCTTGCTGATCTTCCAACCCCCTTCGGTACGCCGGAACGAGTTCTCGTACCAGCCGTACTGGGTGTAGTGGTCGTCGCCGTGCCGGTTGGGGAGGCGGTGCCGGGAGATGTGGTAGAAGATCCCGTCCGCCTCGTCGCCGTGCAGGTTGATGTGGAAGTTCGAATACTGGTGCATGACGGTGAGCTTCTGCAGGCAGGCGCTGGCGAACTCGGCCCACACCGCGGGCGTGGTCGTCGCCGGGGGCTGCCCGGTCAGGTCGAAGAAGTCGACGTCGAACGGGTCGGTGAGGGTGTCCGCGTAGAGCTGCCAGTCGTGCACATCGAGGCCGCGCCCGAAGCGCAGCATCACGTCGCTGATCTGCTGCCGGTCCCACAGCTCGCGGACCATGTCGTCGGTGTTCATCGCCAAACTGTATGCAACTTTTTGCTAACTGCATACAGTTCAGGGGCAGAAGATCGTGACCGGATCGACACAGCGGCGACACAGTGGGCTCCAAGAGTTACGACCATGGCTCCCACCCCGCCCACGGACGCCGAGCTCGACATCATGATCAGAGCTCGGCTCGCATCACTCGGCATCGACCTCGATCAACTGCCGTCCGGCAGCACCCCCGACCCGGTGACCGGCTCCCCCGGCCGGGACTCCGTGCTCGCCTCGCTGCGCTCGTTCGTGCGCGGCAGCGTGAGCACCCTCGCGGCGTACCGCCCGGCCGGCGACCCGGCGCCGCTGCTCTACCCGTCGATCAGCACGGAGTGGCGGAAGTGACCGCCCTGAACCGGCGGGTGTTCCTGGCCCGCACCGCCGCCGTCGCCGCCGCGGCCGCCGCCGGCACGGCCGCCCTGCCCGCCACCGCCGCCTGGGCGGGTGGCCCGGCCCGATTCGGCGGCAACGCCTATGTGCGGCCGCGCCCCGAGGCGATGGCCGACCCCACCGAGCTGACCCTGGCCGAGGCCGCCTGGATGATCCGGGCCGGCCGGCTCACCCCGCTCGAGCTGGTCGACGCCTTCCTGGCCCGGATCGGCTCGTTCGACGGCGTCTACCAGGCCTTCAACACCGTCCTGGCCGAGGACGCGCGGGCCGCGGCGCGGGTGGCCGGGCGCAAACCGCAGATCGGGCCGCTGCACGGCATCCCGCTCGCGATCAAGGACAACTACTGGACCGCGGGCGTGCGGACCACCGCCAACTCGTTCCTGTTCCAGGACTTCGTGCCGCCGCACGACGCGACGCCGGTGGCGCGGCTCAAGACGAACGGCGCGATCGTGCTCGGCAAGACCCAGATGGGACCGCTGGCGACCACCCGGGCGACCACCCCGGACGGTCGCATCACGACGGTCAACGCGTGGACACCGGCCGACCCGGCGACCGATCCGGGCGGCTCGTCGACCGGCACGGCGACGTCGGTGGCCGGACGGATGGCGACCTCGGGCACCGGCACGCAGACCGGCGGGTCGATCACCGCGCCCTCGAATGCGCAGAACCTGACCGGACTCAAGCCCACCATGGGCCGGGTGTCGCTGGCCGGCATCATCCCGCTGAGCTACACGCGGGACCACCCCGGCCCGCTCGCCCGGGACGCCAAGGACGCGGCGATCATGCTGACCGCGATGGCCGGCGAGGATCCGGCCGACCCGCGTACGCAGGGGCTGCCCCGGGTGCCGAACCTGGTCGAGGCCGCCACGCCGGTCCGCGACTCCCGCGGCAAGGTGCGGGCCCGATGGCACACCCGCATCGGCGTTCCGCCCGGCTATGCCACCGGCGCGGCACAACAGGCCTTCCTGTCCACCATGGACGCCATCGAGGGCGTGCAGCTGGTCGACGTCACGCTGCCCGACGAGTGGGAGCTGCTGACCGGCGGCGCGTTCAACAACGTGCGGCTGCCCGAACGCAGTGAGCCGTTCATGCCCTATCTGCGCGACGACCTGCGCGGATTCGGTGTCTCGGTGACCGGCTGGCTGCAGGGCGCCCTGCTCGGCGCGAACGAGTTCCTCACCGGCCAGCGGGCCAAGGTCCTGCTGCTCGATCGAGTGCTGGACCAGATCTTCGGCCACTGCGAAGTGGTGCTGCAGACCGGGCCGGTGCCGTTCGACATCCTCGGCCTGCCGGAGATCGGCTTCCCGATCGGCTTCACCGCGGCGGGGGTGCCGATCGGCACGATCCTCGGCGGCGAGCCCTATGCGGAGGACCGCCTGCTGTCGGTCGTGGCCGCCTACCAGGCGGTGACCGGCTGGCACTGGCGCCGCCCACCGGACCCGGCAGCGGCGGCGGCCGGCGCGCGCGTGGCGACCGGCGACCGTGGCCGCCTCACCGCCGAGGACGTGCTGGCCCAGTCTCAGTGATGCGGCCGTCCGCGAGCCGGATCACCTGATCGCAACGTTCGGCGACCTGCTGGTGGTGGAATCGAGGTTGCCGGTGCCGCGGCTCGCGCTGGACGTGCCGAACTCGACGACGTCGCCGTGCCGCAGCCCGGTGAACCGGTAGCTCACCCGGTCCATCAGGAAGCGGTCGCCGATGTTCAGAGTCGGTTGCATGCTGCCGCTGGCCATGAAGCCGACGGTCATCACATAACGGTTGACGCCGAGCCCGGCGGCCGGCGCGATCACGGCGATCAGGGCGGCGCGACGGCTGATCCGCACGTGCCGCGGGAGCAGCCGGACCCGCGCGCGGCGCGCGTGCCAGACCGCGCGCAACCCGCCGGCGGCCCAGCGCACCGCATCCCAGTCACCCCGGGTGTCGCCGAACTCGGCCAGCACCGCCTCGCCCCAGTCGTGGCCCCGGCGGCGGCGCCCCCGCACCGCCGCCGTCAGCACCAGCCGGGAAGCCTTGCGCACCAACGATTCCCGCGCAGCGGGGATCACGCGATGCCGTCCACGATGCGGGTCGGACCGGTGCGCCGGGTGCGCGCCCGCGCGGGCGCGGCCTGTGCGGCCAGGCGCTGCTCGGCCAGCGCGGCCCCGTCGGCGCTCAGCCGATAGACGTGCCGTGGTGGCCGGCCCGGCTCCTCCGACGGCTCCCACCGAGTCTCGAGCAACTGCTGCTCGCTGAGCCGCATCAGGATCGGATAGAGCGTGCCGGACGCCAGCGTCGTCTCCTTGCTCAGGTCATAGCCGTAACGCCAGCGCTGCGGGTCGGCGATCAGGGCGGCGAACAGGCGCAACGTCTGTGGCGAGGTGTGCGGGATCCGCGGCATGCGCGAAACTCTACATAACTCGACTTTGCTCGTCCACCCAGGCGGGCAACCAACTGGTCAGGTTTCGAGAAGCTCCCAGCTCAGCGGCTATCTAGCCTGGGAGACATGACGGATGAGAAGAAGTACGAGGGGTTCTCGGCCGAGGAGCGCGCCGCGATGAAGGAGCGCGCCGCGGAGTTGAAGCCGGCACGCGGCAAGAAGAAGGTGGACGGCGAAGCCGACCTGCTCGCGAAGATCGCCGAGATGCCGGACGACGATCGCGCACTGGCCGAGCGGATCCACGCGATCGTCAAGGAGAACGCGCCCGGCCTCACGTCGAAGACCTACTACGGCATGCCGGCCTGGGCCAAGGACGGCAAGGTCCTCTGCTTCTTCCAGGCCGCGAAGAAGTTCGACACCCGATATGCGACCCTCGGCTTCAACGACGTCGCGGACCTCGACGACGGCGCCATGTGGCCGACCGCCTTCGCCCTGACGAAGCTGACCGCGGAGGACGAGGCGCGGATCGCCGATCTGGTCAAGCGGGCGGCGGGCTGAGTCACCGTTTTCAGGGTGTGTGGCTCAGCCGCTTGAAGCTCTGCGTGGAGACGTCTTCGTTGCCATAGGTGGTGAGCCGGTCCTCGGTGCAGATGTAGGGCAGGTTGTCGGACGGCGTGATCACGTTCGAGTTCCGGAACACCACCTTGCCGTTGCGGGTGATCTTGATGGTCCGGTTGCCGTTGTACTGGCTGCCGAAGACCTTCCCGCCGCGTGTCTCCACGTGCAGGGTTTCCTTGCCGCGCAACGTCTCCGCGTATTTCGCGCCCTTGATGGTCGCGGTCAGCGGCGTGGAGTTGTTGTAGTCTTCCACCCCCTTGCCGTCCGGCCAGATCCGCAGCGAGGCGGCCACGCTGCCGGTGAACCGCGAGTCCACCCCCTCGAAGTGATTGATGACCTGCATCGAGGTCATCTTCCACGAGCCCACCAGGCAGGGATCCAGCGACGGGTTGGCCCACTTGGTGGCCGAGGCCGACGGCTTGACCGAGGCGCCCACGACGGCGGCCGGCTTCGCACCGGAGGAGGGCGTGGCCGGGCCGGGCGCGGCACTCTCGCCATCGGCATCCGGCCAGGCGATCCGCAGAATGCCGCCGGCCAGGAGCAACCCGGCCACGGCGAGCGAGGCAAGCCACGCGGTCCTCTTCCGACCGGTACGCGGCGGCGCGAGCCGCGTGCTCACCGGAAGTGGTGCTCTGGGGACCGTGACAACGTCGACGGTCTCCGGCTCGCCGGCCACGGTTTCCGCGGCCACCGTCTCAGCAGCTTCCGTGGCCGCAGCTTCCGTGGCCGCAGCTTCCGTGGCCGCAGCTTCCGTGGCCGCAGCTTCCGTAGTCGCAGCTTCCGTGGCCGGCACTTCTTTCAGGGGCAGCCGCGGTGCGGGCGTGCGCTTGCCCTGCTGCTCCTGCACCGAGGTGGGCGCGGCGATCGTCGGTGACGGCGCCGCCAGGGTGCCCGTCATGTCCTCGCGCGCCGACCCCGGCCGCCGGGCCGACGCGGGCCACCAGCGCCGGCGCCGGTCCGTGTCCGGCGCCTCCGGCTCGGCCGTCCCGGCCACGTTCGCCAGCAGCTTCCGGGCCGGCTCGGTGGTCAGCCGGCGCTCGGGATCCTTCTCCAGCAGTCCCTTGATCACCGGCCAGAGCCGCCCCGCGTGCGCCGGCACCACCGGCCGGCTGTGCAGGATCGCGGCGAACGTGGTCTGCGTGTCCTCCCGCTGGAACGGCGACTTCCCGGTCACCGCCGCATAGAGCGTCACGCCCAGCGCCCACAGGTCGCCGGCGGCGGTCGCGGGCTGCCCGTTGATCCGTTCCGGCGACAGATAGGCCGGCGACCCGACCATCTGCCCGGTGGCGGTGAGCGCGGTCGCGTCGTCGACCGCGGCGATGCCGAAGTCGGTCAGCACCACCCGGTCGGTGTCCAGCAGGATGTTCGCGGGCTTCACGTCCCGATGGGCGATGCCCTCGCGGTGCGCGGCCCGCAGGGCGTCGAGCACGTGCAGCCCGATCTCCGCGGTCCGCCGCTCGGACAACAGGCCGTGCTCGTGGATCGCCTCGGCCAGGGTCTGCCCGTTGACCAGCTCCATCACGATCCACGGCCGGCCCTCGTCGGTGACCACGTCGTGCACGGTGACGATGCCGGGGTGCCGCAGCCGGGCCGCCGCCTGCGCCTCGCGCAACGCCCGCCTGATCATCGGATCCTCGGGGTCGACCTGCCCGTTCCCGGCGCTGGGCAGCCAGATCTCCTTGATCGCCACGTCCCGGCCGAGCAGCGAGTCGTGCGCGCGCCAGACCGCACCCATCCCGCCCCGCCCGAGCGGGGCCACCAGGCGGTAACGGCCGACGACGACCCGAGACTCCCCCGCACCCATAGCCCGAAATCTATCGGGTGTGTTCGACCCGGCACGATGGCGGTCGGGTGGAAGCCGGTTGGAAATTTCTCCACCTCGATGCAACCTGGCGGACTCACCCGCTCCTCTAGGTCTCGACGAGAGGAGGCGGCCTGGTGGATGCCGACGCCGAAGAGGGGTTCCGGGAGTTCGTCCGGGTCCGGTTCGGACCATTGCGGGCGCTCGCCTATGTCACCTGCGGCGACTGGCAGGCCGCCGAGGACGCGGTGTCCGGCGCCCGCCTGCGGTTGACACAGGGAGTGTCATGCCTGGTCCTTCCCTCCGGTGGCGTTGCCGACCGCAACGACGGGGTTGGTCAGCGTTCCGAGCGCCTCGCACGTTATCTCGATCGTGTCGCCGGGTCGCGTGGTGAAGTCGGCGTCCGGCACCACGCCGGTGCCGGTGAGCAGCACCACCCCGGCCGGGAAGCTGAGCGCCCGGAACAGCCAGCCGGCCAGGTCCTCGAAGCCACGGGCCATCGCCGACGTCGAGGTCGTACCCGCGAAGGTCACCTCGCCCGCACGCAGCACCCGCAACCCGATCGCGAACGGACCCGGGTCGATCGCCCAGCTCGGCACGATTGCCGGACCCAGCGCACAGGCGCGGTCGTAGAACTTCGCCTGCGGCAGGTAGAGCGGATTCTCGCCCTCGATCGACCGGCTGCTCATGTCGTTGCCCAAGGTGTAGCCGAACACCTCCCCGGCCGAGTTGAGCACCAGGCCGATCTCGGCCTCGGGTACGTCCCAGCCGGAGTCGGCACGGATCCCGACGGCGTCGCCGTCGCCGACGACACGCCACGGACTGGCCTTGAAGAAGAGCTCGGGGCGATCACTGTCGTAGACATGGTCGTAGAGCGCGGCGTGGCCGGACTCCTCCTTCCGCCCGTCGCGGCTGCGGAGGTAGGTCACACCGGCCGCCCACACCTCCTGCCGGTCGATGGGAGCCAGCGCTGACCCGCCCGGCATGTCGCCGGTCTTCCGGGTGGTGGCCTCGACCATCGCTCGCGCCTGGTCGAGTGGCAGGGCGAGCAGATCGGCGAGAGTGCCGCCGAGCTCGCCCCAGGTGTTGTCCTGGCGCACCGCCCAGCGCGAGCCGTCGCCGGCACTGAAGCGGTGGAGGGAAATCGGCATTTGGCCCACCTAGGTCTGTCGAAGTACGCGAATGTTGGTTTTCGAGCTCCGTCAAGACACGGTTACCCTCATCCCGGTGCCGATCCGTGTGAAGACCGTTGACGGCATCGGAAGGGACCAGCGACATGCCCCGTGTGGTACCGGCGGTCGTCCGCGCACTCGACGTCCTCGAGTTGTTCCTGGACCGTCCTGAGCTGTCGGCCCGCGAGGTGATGGAGCGGCTCGACCTGCCCCGGACCACCGTCCACGAACTGCTGGTCACGCTCGAGGCCCGCTCGTACCTCACCTCCGTCCCGGGCCAGCCGGTGCGGTACCGGCTCGGCATGCCCCTCTTCCAGCTCGGCGCGGCATTCGCAGGCCGGCTCGATCTGGTCCGCGAGGCGGAGACCGTCGCGCGGGACGTGGCCGCCGCGTGCGACGAGGCGGTCCACGTGGCCGTGCTCGACGGCGCCGATGTCATCTATCTCGTCAAGGTCGACAGCACCCACCCCGTCCGGATGGTCTCCGCCGTCGGGCGGCGCCTGCCGGCCCACTGCACGGCGGTCGGCAAGGTTCTGCTGTCGGAACTCGAACCGGGCGGCCTGGACGCCGTGCTGGAGAAGGGTGCCTTGCGGGGGATGACGCCGAACAGCATCGTCGACCCGGATCGTCTGCGGGCCGAGCTCGACGGTGTTCGGACGGCGGGCGTCGCGGTCGACATCGGCGAGTCCGACGCTGCCATGCGATGCGTGGCCGCGGCCGTCCGGGACCACTCCGGCGCCACGGTCGCCTCGATGAGCCTCTCCGCGCCGATCATTCGCTGGACCGCGCAAGCACAGGTCGAGTGGACGCGGCTGGTTCGGGACGGCGCGGCCACGCTGTCGGCCCGAATGGGCTGTCCGATCCAGGCTCGATAGCCGGCGTACCGGACTCGCCCTTTTACCTGTCAGAAACATTGACACCTCTCGACGTGTCGTCTAGCGTCGCGTCCACCTGTGACGACATATCGAACACAATTCGAGATTTCGAACGGTGAGAACCACGAGTCTAACCGAACCGTGACCGGAGAGCGGCGCGCTCGCGGTCGCCCCCGGAAAACCCCGCACATGCCCTTCGGCGTGCGGCGTTGAGCGAGACGACGGAGGCGAATGTCCATGAAGAACGAGACGTCGTGGTCCCGGCGGAACTTCCTGGGGATGGGCGTGGGGGTGCTCGGCGCGGCTGGTCTGGCCGCGTGCGGGGGCGAGTCCGAGTCGCCCGGCGGGGTGCAGGCGGAGGTACCGAAGGAACTGGTCGACGCCGCGGCGGCGATGAAGGGCACGTCGATGGGGGTGCTGTCGCAGAAGCTGTACTCGGCGGCGGCGAACGACGCACTCGACAGGTCGATCAAGAAGTTCGCCGACGCCACCGGGACGAAGATCGAGAACAGTCTGGTCCAGGCCGACGCCGGTGACGTGGTGGCCAAGATCGACGCTGAAGTCAAGGGCGGCGTCGCGCGTGACCTGGCGTTCATGACGGACTCGCGGTTCGTCGCGCAGTTCCAGGCGCTGGGTGACCTGACGGACGTGACGGACGTCGTCGAGGCGCTGACGGCCAAGTACGGCGAGCCCTCCGCGGAGGCCAAGAACTACTGCGTCTTCGACGGCAAGTGGTACGCGATCCCCTACCACTTCATCGGGATCGGCTCGTTCCTGCGCAAGGACTGGATGCAGGACAAGGGCATCTCTCCCAAGGACGCCTACACCTGGGAGGAGCTGCGCGACCTGTGCCTGGCGATCTCCGATCCGGGCAAGCGCCGGTACGGCTGGGGCATGACGGTCAACCGGTCCGGCGACGGCAACGGCATGATCGAGGCACTCATCAACGCCTATGGCGGAGCGATCGCCTCCAACGACGGCAGGAAGGTCACGTTCGACTCCCCGGAAACGGTGCAGGCGGTGACCTTCCTGGGCGACATCTACACCAACCCCAAGTACCGGCCGATGCTGCCGCCCGGAGTGGCCAGCTGGACCGACACCAGCAACAACGAGAACTGGCTGGCCGGGGTCCTCGGCTACACCCGCAATCAGTTCAGCGTGTACGCGGACTCCCGGACCAAGAAGAACCCGGTGCACGCCAACACCCACGTCTTCTCCGACTGCACCGGGCCGGCGACCGACGCGCCCCTGCTGCTCGGTCAGTCTCAGGGTTTCGTCGTCTTCAAGGGCGCCAAGAACCCTGACCTCGCCAAGCTGCTGGCGCAGTACCTGGTCAGCGCGCCGGCGCTGCTCGGGGTGGCGAAGGAGGCGCCCGGCCTGGTGATGCCCGCCTGGGAGAAGGTCTGGGACGCCGACCCGTTCTTCACCAGCGGCGACCCGGCATTCCCCATGCTCCGCAAGATCACTGAGCTGAAGCTGCCACTGTCCACCAAGAACGGCTTGACCTTCCCGCAGAAGGCCAGCGCCGGCCAGCAGGCCGTCGGCGCGGCGTACGTGCTCACCGACATGATGCAGCAGGTCGTTCAGGGAGCCGCGCCCGCGCAAGCCGTGACGGCCGCTCACGCGAAGATGAAGCAGATCTTCAGCCAGCAGGGGCTGCCTCAGTGAGATCGGTCTGGACCGCGCCGGCTCCGGGGAAGTCGTCGCCGCCAGGGCCGGGCTCTCTCACCACGACCCAGCGGCGGCTGGGTCGCGACTGGCGGCTGTCGACGCTGTTCCTCGCGCCCATGGCCGTGCTGGTCGGCGGTCTGGTCCTCGTGCCGATCGGCCGGTCGATCGTCACCAGCACCACGGAACGGCACGGTCAGGACAGCGTCTTCGTCGGACTGGACAACTACCTCGCGCTCGCCGGCGACGAGCAGTTCCACACCGGAGTGGTGAACTCGTTCGTGTTCACCGCGTACGCCGAGGTGTTCAAGGTGGTGCTGGGGCTGGCCGCGGCCCTGCTGCTGCACCACCGGCGCTCGGGGCGAGCCCTGCTGACGGGGCTGCTGCTGATGCCGTGGGTGGTGCCGACGGTGGTGACCGCGTTCAGCTGGCGCTCACTGCTCGACCCGATCTTCGGCAGCGTCAACATGCTGCTCACGAAGTCGGGGATCGGGCCGCTGCTGGTCGACCTGCACCTGGTCGACAGCTGGCCCGCGGGCTGGCTGTCCGATCCGTCACTGGCCATGCCGTCGGTGATCATGGTCAACGTCTGGAAGGGGGTGCCGTTCTTCACCGTCTGTTTCCTCGCCGGGCTGAAGGCCATCCCGGCCGACCTGTACGAGGCGGCGACCATCGACGGCGCCTCGTCGTGGCAGCGTTTCGCCAACGTGACGCTGCCCGGACTGCGCCACGTGATTACCGTGACGGTGACCCTGTCGTCGATCTGGACGTTCAACAACTTCGACCTCATCTGGTTGCTTACGCAGGGTGGTCCCGGCGATGTGACCGCGCCGTACGTGCTTGTCGCGTACTCGAAGGCGATCCTGCAGCTTCAGTACGGCGCGGGAGCCGCGGTCACTCTGGTCATGTTGCCGATCATCGGCGTGCTGGTGTTCTTCCTGGTCCGGCTGCTGCGCCAGGACTCCGGCGTGAGGCCGCTCGGGCGGACCCGGGCCGCGCGGTGGATCGAGACGGCACGGTGGGCCGCACCGGCGCGCAAGGCGCTGCCGTGGGTCGTCGCCGCGGTGGTCACCGGCCTGCTGGCCTGGGCATCGCCACAGATCTTCTGGAAGGCGGCAGTGGTCCTCGGGGTGATGCTGCTGATCGTGGCGGCGGTCGGCCGGGGCGTCTCGGCGCTGAAGTCCCGCGGCGGCGGCCGGATGTCGTCACTGGTATCGAGGCTCGGATCCGGCGTCGCCCTGGCCGGCCTTCTGGCCTTCGTGCTGGGTCCGCTGTACTGGATCGCGGTCACGGCCTTCAAGACCGAGGGCCAGGTCGTCACGCGCGACCGCGACCTGTGGCCGACGCCCTGGACCCTGGAGCAGTTCGGCGCGCTCTTCGCCAATCAGCCGTTCGGCCGCTGGTACCTCAACACGCTGCTGGTGTCCGCGGCATCCACCGCCGTGGCCCTGGTCTGCGCCGCCCTGGCGGGCTACGCGCTGGCCCGGTTGCGGTTCCGGGGGGCGCAGGGTTTCACGGTCACGGTGCTGCTCACGTACGTGATGCCGGGTGCGCTGCTCTTCATCCCGCTGTACCAGATGCTCATCGGCGTGCGGCTCACCGACTCGCTGTGGTCGCTGGTGGTGACGTACCCGACCTTCACGCTTCCGTTCGCCACCTGGCTGCTGGTGGGGTATTTCTCGTCGATCCCGGTCGAGCTGGAGGAGGCCGCGCTGGTCGACGGCTGCACCCGGCTCCAGGCGTTCGGCCGGGTGATGTTGCCTCTCGCCAAGCCGGGGCTGCTGGCGGTCGCGCTGTTCACCCTGACCAATGCCTGGAACGAGTTCCTCTTCGCGTTCGTGTTCATCACGAAGGACGAGTACAAGACGCTCCCCGTGGGAATGCAGTCGATGATCGCCGGCGACGTCGTTCCGCAGGGACAGCTTGCCGCGGCGTCGCTACTCGTCAGCATCCCTGTGGTCGTCATGTACGCACTGGGGCAGCGGTTCCTGACCGAAGGGCTCACGGCCGGTGCGGTGAAGGGCTGACCGCCGCCGACGGGCCGTGACCGTCGCTCCAACCCTGGCAGAACGAACTGCCTAACCCGCTCACCCCAACCGAGCTGGCCCGCCTCCGCGACGCCCGGCCCGCAGGCCCGCCACCCCAACCACCCGCCGACCCACTACGGGTGGAGCGCCGGATCAGCAGCCGCGGCGCCCTCGCAATCGCCGGGCAACGCATCCACGTCGGCATGGTCCACGCCGGACGCACCGTCACCGTCGAAACCGGCGACACCACCTGGCGGATCTACCACGGCGACGACCTGCTCACCGAAGTCGCCCGCGCCACCACCAAACCGATCGCACGGTTCAAGATCCGCAAGCCAGAATCAGCGCGACGCATCCTCGCAGCACAACCCCGCCTGGAGGGCTGAGTCCATGCAGGTCTCATTTCCACCTCCGGCAACGATCGCGGCCGCCAGCAGGCAGCCTGAAGATCTACCACGGCACGCCGAACAACAACAACAACAAGCCGGTGGACGACGAGGTGCGCTGCAACGACAGCGCCGGCTACTGCACGATGACCATCACCAAGGACTACTTCGCCGAGTTCCAGAAGGTCGGCAAGGGCCTGACCATGTCGGACGTCCGGCACATCATGCGCGCGCTGCGCATCACCGACCTGGCGGACCAGGCCGCCTGGAAGACGGTCGAGTAACACTTAGCCCTTGCGCTAACTGTTCGCGTACGCAATGCTTTGCCTCATGGCTAAGTATTCGGCGCAGCTCGACGGCGTGTTCGTCGCCCTCGCCGACCCGACCCGGCGCGGGATCATCCGGCGTCTCGGGCGCGGGCCGACGAGCGTCGGCGATCTCGCGCGCGAGTTCCCGATGACGCTGCCCTCGTTCCTCAAGCATGTGCGGACGCTCGAGTCCACCGGCCTGATCCGGACCGCCAAGGCCGGCCGGGTGCGCACCTGCGTGCTCGACCGCGACCGCCTCGCGGTGGTCGACGACTGGCTGGCCGAGCAGCGCCGCATCTGGGCGGAGCGCACCGATCGACTCGAGCAGTTCGTCACCGACTCCCTGGAGGACCCATCGTGAACCCCGACCTGGACCTGACCGTCGAGCGCGTGATCCGGGCGCCCCGCGCCGCCGTGTGGAGCGCGTGGACCGAGCCGGCCAAGTTCGAGAAGTGGTGGCTGCCGGCGCCCATGCTGTGCCGCGTCGAGCGCCTGGAGGTGCGGCCCGGCGGCGCGCTGGTGACCCGGATGAGCGAGGACGGGGTGGAGTTCGTGCCACACCTGGACGCGGCCTTCCTGGTCGTCGACGAGCTCGAGCGGATCGTGTTCACCAACACGATCGACAGCAGCTGGCGGCCGACCGACCCGGCCCCGGTCGCGATGACCGCCGAGATCATCCTGGCCGACCACCCGGACGGCACGGCCTACCGCGCGGTCGTCCGGCACGGCGATCCGGCGGCCCGCGCCAGGCACGAGGAGCTCGGCTTCGCGGACGGCTGGGGCGCGGTGACCAAGCAGCTCGCCGAGGTGGCGGAGGGCGGGCACTAGGGTCGGTGGCGTGGATGCACCGAGCGGGGCCCGCCTGTCCGCCGTCACGATCGACTGCTCGGACCCGGAGGCGCTGGCCGCCTTCTGGTCCGGCCTGCTCGGCGGCGAGGTGACCGAGCCGCTGCCCGGGTGGCGGCGGGTGCTGCCCCCGGGCGGCGGACCCGCGCTCACCTTCCAGCCGGTTCCGGAGCCGCGGTCCGGCAAGGTGCGCCTGCACCTGGACATCACCGTCGACGACATCACCCGCGGCGCCGCGCAGGTCACCACGCTGGGCGGCCGGTGGACCGGGCAGCGGCACGACTACCCCGAGGGCGTCGTGCTCGTCATGGCCGATCCCGAGGGACATGAGTTCTGCCTGGTGCAGTCCTACGAGTCGCGGTGAGCGTCAGCCCAGATAGGTGTCCAGCAGCACGTAACCGTTCAGCGACTGCAGCAGCGCGATCAGCTCCCGGTCCATGATGATGCCGTCCTGCGGGTCGCGCGGCGTCCAGCCGATGTGCAGGCAGATGTCGGCGTCGGTCATCTCCAGCAGGATCGCCGACCGCTGCTGGAGCCAGCCCTTCGCGATCCGGATCTCGTCGTCCAGCATCGTGCCGTCGTCCGCGGACAGGTCGGCCGACCAGTAGTCGGACGACTTGGCGTTGCTGGGCTTGTCCAGCCGTCGCTCGATCTCCGCGACGCTCAGCGTGGCGGACTCGATCCGCAGCGAGACGACCGCCCACGCTTCCCTGCTCACCGGAACCTCACCATCGGACGGAGTTTAGGCGAAGGACTCCAACCGCTCTGCGAGGATCACCCGGGTGACCTTCACTTCCCTCCACGACCCCGACCACCGCACCTTCGCCAGCGACAACTACGCCGGTGTGCTGCCCGAGGTGCTCGACGCGATCGCCGCGGCGAACGGCGGCCACCAGGTCTCCTATGGTGAGGACGCGTATACGGCCCGGCTCGGCGCGGTGCTGCGCGACCAACTGGGGGCGAGCGCCGAGGTGTTCCCGGTGTTCAACGGCACCGGCGCCAACGTCGTCGCGCTGACCTCGCTGCTGCCGCGCTGGGGTGCCGTCGTCGCGGCCCGCACCTCGCACATTCACACGGACGAGGCGGGCGCGCCCGAGCGGGTCAGCGGCCTGAAGCTGCTGCCGGTGCCGGCCCCGGACGGCAAGCTGACCCCGGAACTGATCGCGACCGAGGCCTGGGGCTGGGGCGACGAGCACCGCGCCCAGCCGCTCGCGGTGAGCATCACCCAGTCCACCGAGCTCGGCACCCTCTACACCCCCGACGAGATCCGGGCGATCGCCGACTTCGCGCACGAACGCGGCATGGCGCTGCACCTGGACGGCGCGCGCATCTGGAACGCGGCCGCCGCCCTCGACGTGCCGTTGCGGGCGTTCACCACTGATGCCGGGGTGGACGTCCTGAGCTTCGGCGGCACCAAGAACGGCCTGCTCGGCGCCGAGGCGGTGGTCGCGCTCGACCCGGCTCGCGTGGACGGATTGATCTACCTGCGCAAACTCAGCATGCAGCTGCCCAGCAAGATGCGATTCAGCAGCGCGCAGCTGCTCGCACTCTTCGAGGACGGCCTGGGCCTGCGCACCGCCGCCCACGCGAACGCGATGGCGGCCCGCCTGCGCGCGGCCCTGGACGGGATCCCCGGCCTCTCCTTCGCCCACGAGACCCAGGTAAACGGGGTGTTCGCGGTGCTGGCGAACGACGCCGCCGACCGCATCCGCAAGCGGGTCCGGTTCTACGACTGGGACCGGGCGGCCGGCCAGGTGCGCTGGATGACCGCCTGGGACACCACCGAGGCCGATGTGGACCGGTTCGCCGCGATCGTCCGCGAGGAGCTGTCCCGCTAGCGAAGGCACGAGGTGCGATAGAGACCGCGCGGACTGGGTAAAACCGGCTGGTAGCCGATTTTTCGAGGAGGTCGCCATGCCGGCCGGGTCCAGTCCCAAGCGGGAACGTCAGTACGAGCACATCAAGGACAGCGCGGAGAAGCGCGGCGTGCCGAAGAAGCGGGCGACGGAGATCGCCGCGCGCACCGTCAACAAGGAGCGCGCCCGCTCGGGCGAGTCCCGCACCGCCAGCCGCAGCTCGGTCAAGGACGTCTCGTCCGGACACCGCGGCGGAAAGCGCTCACACACCGGCGCGCAGGGCCGCACCAAGGAGCAGCTCTACAACGAGGCCCGGCAGCGCAACATCAAGGGCCGGTCCGCGATGAGCAAGGCCGAGCTGGAGAAGGCTCTCTCCCGCTGAGTGATTCGAGACCTTCCCGAACGACGTGCAGGTGGCGCCGGTCGGTCAGGACCCCTATCAGACCGTCGCGCCGGTGCGCCCGCCGGCGACCGCGCCCATCTATCTGGCGTCGGCCGTCCGGACGGCTGACGCCGACCTGCGCAGGGCCGCCGACCTGCTCAACGCGGGCGGCAAGGTGGCGATCCTGGCGGTCAGCCGAACAAGGCCGCCATCGCCACCACGCTGTTGAAGGACAAGATCCAGCAGCTCAGGTCCTGACCGGGCCGGCCAGCAACGAGAGCAGGGCGCGCCGGACCAGCGGGCGGTAGATCCGCACCGAGTCGACGATCGAGCCGAAGTGGGACGACTCATTGTCGTTCAGATACTCCGTCTCGATGTCGACCTGTTCGATCGGCAGGCCCCGCGCGGCCGCCCGGAGCAGCACGTTCATCTCGTAGTCGTAGCGCTCGCCGGGCACCCGCGCCAGCCACGGCACCAGGGCAGCCGGGAAGCCGCGCAGCCCGGTCTGGGTGTCGCGGATCGCCCGGCCGGTCGCCGCCCGGAACAGGTCGCAGGTGATCGTGTTGCCGACCCGGCTGCGCAGCGGCACGTCGCCCTCGAAGCGCCGCACCCCCAGCACGATCCGGCCGGTGTCGCGCAGCCGATCGGCGACCAGCACCACATCGTCGGGCTTGTGCTGCCCGTCCGGGTCGGCGCAGACGACGTCCTGCCCGGGGAGCTGCTCGCTGACCTGCCGCAGACCGACCTTGAGCGCCGCGCCCTTGCCGCGATTCGTCGCCTGCCGCAGCAGGGTGCAGCCCAGCCCCTCCACTTCGTCAAAGGCTTTCCGGTACGCGGGACCGCTCCCGTCGTCCACGATGATCACCGTCGTGTCCGGCGGCGTGACCTGCAGAAGCTCGTTCACGGACTTGGTCAGTTGCGGGCCGGGCTGATACACGGCGGCGAGCACGATCATCGGGGGCATGCCGCAGCTATACCCCGCAGCCGTCGCAGGGAAGCCCGGACCCGGCGTTCCCGGCGCAGCAGCCGAGCCGGGTCACGGGTGCCCAGGCCGCCCAGCCGGGTCGCCAGGTGCAGCAGGACGCCGGCCGCGGAGAACCCGGTCACCGGGATGTCGAGCAGTGCCGGCCCGCGCAGCCCGAGCACCTTGCCGGCCAGATAACGGACCCGCGGCAGGTGCCAGGAGTGCGACACCAGCCCGAGCGGGCGCCGATCGGTCAGCAGCCCGTCCTCGGCGGTGTGCACCAGATTTTCCAGCGTGCTGCGCGAACGGGTCTCGGTGCGCAGCTCCGCCCACCGGGCCAGTCCCGCGTCGGCGGCCATCCGCAGCATCAGGTCGCCCTCGCGCTGCCCGACCGGCGGGTCCGCGTCCGACGTGCCCGCCCAGCCGCCGGTGAAGACGATCCGTGGCCGCGGCCGAGCCGTCCGGAACTCCGGCTCGTGCCGCGCCACATAGTCCACCGCCGCCTCGACCCGGGCGACGCTCGCCGGGGTCAGCGCGAAGCCGTCCGGGACGGCCAGCACGCCGCGGCCGAACACGATCAGGTCGACCGCGACGCCTGGCACCGGGCTCAGAGGATCGGCTTGCCGCCGGTCACCGGGATGAGCGCGCCGGAGATGAAGCTGGCCTCGTCGGAGGCGAGCAGCACGTAGGCCGGGGCGACCTCCTTCGGCTCGCCGGCCCGGCCGAGCGGCGTGTTCTTGCCGAACTCCTCGACCTGCTCGGGCGGCATCGTCGACGGGATCAGCGGCGTCCAGATCGGGCCGGGCGCGACCGCGTTCACCCGGATGCCACGGGGGCCGAGCATCTGCGCCAGCCCCGCGGTGAAGTTGGCGATGGCGCCCTTCGTGGTCGCGTACGGAAGAAGTGTCGGTCGTGGCATGTCGTAGTTGACCGAGCTGGTGTTGATGATCGACGCGCCCTCGGCCAGATGCGGCAGCGCGGCCTTGACCAGCCGGAACATCGCGGTGATGTTGAGGTCGAAGGTGTGCTGCCACTCCTCGTCGCTGATCTCCTCGAGGGTGTCGTGCGACATCTGGAAGGCGGCGTTGTTGACCAGCACGTCGATGCCGCCGAGGGTCTCCACCGCGGTGTCGATCAGCGCCTCGCAGCGGGCCCGGTCGGCGAGATCGCCCGGCGCGAGCACCGCCTTGCGGCCCTCCTTCTCGACCAGGGCGGCGGTGTCCCGGGCGTCCTCGTCCTCGTCGAGGTAGGAGATCAGCACGTCGGCGCCCTCGCGGGCGAACGCGATCGCCACCGCGCGGCCGATGCCGCTGTCGCCGCCGGTGATCACCGCGCGTTTGCCGGTCAGCCGTCCGGAACCCCGGTAGGAGTCCTCGCCGTGGTCGGGCTTGCGGCGCATCGCCGCGGTCGTGCCGGGTGGTTCCTGCTGTGGTTCGAGTGCCTGGTCGTCGGTCATCACGTCTCCCCTCCGGAAGAATCGGATGCCCGTTATCGCCCGTCTGAAACCGCCATCCGCTCCAGCCAGCGATCGAGCAGCGCGGCCTCGGCCGGCTCCAGCGCCCCGGTGCCGGAGACCGCCAGCTGCGACCGCAGCCGCAGCGCCGCGGCCACCACCGGTGCCGCCGCCCCGGCCGCACCGGCCGGCTCAGCCGGCTCGGTGAGGATCGAGGCGAACACCGCCTCGCGCATCCGGTGCGACAGGCCGGGGTCGTCGAAGAGCTTCGGCTCGGCCATCACGCCGAGCGCGAACCCGATGTTCGACGCCAGGATCATCTGGGCGGCCTGCCGCGGCGCCACCACCAGCGCGCCGGCCGCGGAAACCCGGGTCAGCACGTCCACCAGCAGGCCGAAGATGGTCTCCCGGGCGACCGAGTGGGACTTCTCGCGGGGCGCGAACATCAGCCGGTAGAGCGCCGGGTTGGCCAGCGCGAACGCGGTGTGGTCGTCCCAGCCCGCGCGCAGGTCGGCGACCGGGTCGTCGGTGACCGCCAGGTCGGCCTTCTGTCTCGCATAGCGCCGCAACCCCTCGTCGGCCAGCGCGTCGAGCAGCCCGCGCTTGTCCCCGAACAGGCGATAGAGCACCGGCTGGGTGACGCCGACCGCCTCGCAGACGGCGCGGGTGGCGACGTCGTGATCGGGGGACGCGGCGAGCAGGCGCTCTGCCGCGTCGATCATCGCGGCGCGCAGGGCGTCCTCGGAGCCGGGTGTGAAGGTGGCCATGAATCAATGATACGCCTAACCCATAGCCGTGATAGCGAGACGTGCTACGGTCTTCCTATCGCCGATACGCACAAGGCGTATCACTGCTAGGAGGTATGGCAATGAGTGAGCAGAGAGTCGCCGTCGTCACCGGCGGATCGCGGGGCATCGGCCGCGCGATCGCCCTCGCCCTGGCCGCCGAGAAGATCAACGTCGTCGTCGGGTACGCGGGCGGCGAAGCAGCCGCCGCCGAGGTGGTCGAGCGCATCGCCGCCACCGGCGGCTCGGCCGTCGCGGCGCGGGCCGACGTGGCCGACGAGACCGCGGTCGCCGCGATGTTCGACCTCGCCACCGAGCGCTTCGGCGGCGTGGACGTGGTGGCGCACGCGGCCGGCAAGATGAAGCTGAGCCCGATCGCCGAGCTCGACCTGGCCGACTTCGACGACGTCCAGCGCACCAACCTGCGCGGCACGTTCGTGGTGGCCCGGGAGGCCGCGCGCCGGCTGCGCGACGGCGGGTCGATCGTGCTGTTCTCCACCTCGGTGCTCGGCCTGCACCTGCCGGGCTACGGGTCCTATGCGGCGAGCAAGGGCGCGGTCGAGACCCTCACCCCGATCCTGGCCCGCGAGATGCGCGGCCGCGACATCACGGTCAACACGGTGGCCCCCGGCCCGACCGCCACCGCGCTGTTCCTCGACGGCAAGGACGACGCCACGATCGAGCGGATGGCCAAGCAGCCGCCGCTGGAGCGCCTCGGTGTCCCGGAGGACATCGCCGGCCTGGTCACGTTCCTGACCGGCCCGACCGGCCACTGGGTGAACGCCCAGACGGTCCGTGCGAACGGCGGGATCATCTGATGCCCGCCGAGCAGATCGTCCTGGTCACCGGCGCGTCCAGCGGCTTCGGCCGGCTCACCGCGCTGGCCCTGGCCCGCGCCGGGCATCACGTGGTGGGCGGCATGCGGCGACGTGAACGTGCTCGGCACACGCTGGCCGAGAGCTACGCCGGCGAGCTCATCCGGTTCGGCATCGACACGTCCATCGTCGTACCGCGCGCGTTCACCTCCCGCACCAACCACTTCGCGCACGCCGGGCATCCGGTGGACAGCGCCCGCGAGGCCGCCTACGACGAGCGGTACGGCGAGCGGACGGTGGCCGACGAGATCGTCCGCGTCGTGGGCCTGCCGGCCGGGCAGCGCCCGTTCCGCACCCACCCGACCCGAGCCGCGACGGCAGCGAGCTGTTCTCGGCCGTGGCCGACCGCATCCGCGCCGAGTTCTTCCACCGGGCCGGCATCGCCGACCTGCTGCCCACCCACGCATCCCTCTGACCTTCCGATTCCCAGGAGACAGCCATGGGCGGCCGCGTGCTGACCGCCGAGATGCTCGGCCGGAGCTGACCGGGGTAAGAATGCGGGCATGAGTGATTTCGACGCGCGGGCACTGCTCGCCGAGAGCCGCCTCGGCGTGCTGGCCACCATCAGAGCGAACGGCCTGCCCCAGCTCTCGCCCGTGACCCCGTTCTACGACCGCGAGGCCGGCCGCATCTATGTGTCGGTCACCGAGGGCCGCGCCAAGACGGCGAACGTGCGCCGCGACCCGCGGGCCGCGCTGGAGGTCACCCGGGCCGACGGCTGGGCGTGGGCCACGGCGGAGGGCGCGGTGGAGCTGATCGGGCCGGGCGACGACCCGCACGGCCCGGAGGTCGAGGCGCTGGTCGACTACTACCGCAGGGCGGCCGGCGAGCACCCGGACTGGGACGAGTACCGCTCGGTGATGGTCTCCGACCGCCGCGTCCTGCTGGTGCTCTCCGTCGACCACGTCTACGGCGCGGCCGTTCGCTGAGGTCTATGCGGCGCGTTTGGCGGAGCGGAGGTGGGCGTACCCGAAAGTGCTTCTGGCATTGAGGATGCGGCCTCGGGCTCGGTAGGCCAGCACGGAGCCGATCGAGACGGCCGACAGCATCGAGCCGATGCTCAGGAACGATCCGATGGAGCCGATGGACCCGAAGGAGCCGGCCGACCCGATCGACAGCACCGACCCGGTCGAGCCGATGGAGAGGATCGAGCCCTGGGACCAGAGGCTGAGGATCGAGCCCTGGGACCGGTAGGACATCAGCGAAGAGTCGTCATCCATGGCGTCATTATGCGGGTTCCTCGGCGAGCGCCGGTTCGCCGAGGAAGGCCAGGACGTCGGCGGCGAACCGCTTCGGGGCCAGGCTGTGCACGCGGTGCCCGACCGGGATCGTGGTGAGCCGGGCCCCGGAGATCGCGGCCGCCACGTCGGCCAGGCGCTGCGGCGGGATGCAGCTGCTCGGGCCGCCGGACAGGATCAGGGTCGGCTGCCGCACCTCGCTGAGCCGCGCCCACCAGCCCGGATCCGGGCGGGACAGCTGCCGGAAGATGGCGCCCGGCGCGCGCACGTCGTAGTCGCGGCGGGTCAGCACGATGCCCGCGATCGCGGCGAGCAGTTGCAGCGGGCCGACACCGCTCAGCAGCCCGGCGCGCAGCGGCGTGGGCGCCACCAGGTCCTCCAGGACCAGCCGGCCGACCCGCTCCGGCGCGTGCAACGCGGCCGCCAGCGCGGCATAGGCCCCGATCGAGTGTCCGATCAGGACGGCGCCACGCAGCCCGAGCGCGTCCAGCATGGCGAGCAGGTCGTCGCGGAAGGCGATCAGCGGATAGTTGCCGGGGCGCGCGCTGGTGGCGTGGCCGCGCAGGTCGATGGCGATCGACCGGTAACCGGCGTCGATCAGCCGCGGTGTGAAACGGTCCCAGGTGCGCGCGCTCGCGCCGCTGCCGTGCAGCAGCACGACCGGTGCGCCCGCCGGGTCTCCGGATTCCCGGTAGCCGAGCCGAACACCGTTCACCTCGACGCTACCGACCGTTGACCCTTCAAACGTCATGCACGGTGTTTACCAGATGTTCCGTGGATCACGGTCACAAATCCACCCGAAGGTAATTGGAGACGCGCGTCACAGAGGGTCGGCTAGCGGTTGCGGAGCGCGTGGGACAGCCCGGCGTGATGCGCCGCTCCGGCGTGCCCTTCGGGGGCGACGTGCACGGTCACCCCGGACAGCCGCGGCACCCGGTGGGTCAGCAGGTGCTCGGCGTCGGCCGCGATCTCGTGCGCCGCGACCACGGTCAGGTCGGCGTCGACCACGATCGACGCCTCCGCGTGCAGGTGGTGCCCGATCCACCGCAGCCGCAGCGCGGACACGTCCCGCACCCGGTCGACCGCCCGCAGCTCACGTTCGGCGTGGTCCACCAGGTGCGGATCGACCCGGTCCATCAGCCGGTGATAGATCTGCCGGGCCGCGTCCTTCAGCACGAACAGGATCAGCACCGTGATCGCCAGGCCCACCACGGGGTCGGCCCACGACCAGCCGAGCCAGGCCCCGCCCGCGGCGAGGACGACCGCCAGCGAGGTGAAGCCGTCGGTGCGGGCGTGCAGCCCGTCGGCCACCAGCGCGGCCGATCCGATCCGCCGGCCCACCGTGATCCGGTAGCGCGCCACCAGCTCGTTCCCGGCGAAGCCGATCACCCCGGCGGCGAACACCCACGGGATGTGGGTCATCGGCTCGGGGCTCAGCAGGCGGTCGACCGCGGTCCACCCGGCCAGCACGGCGGAGCCGAGGATCACCAGCACGATGACGACGCCGGCCAGGTCTTCGGCCCGGCCGAAACCATAGGTGTACGCCCGGGTCGCCGCCCGCCGCCCGAGCACGAACGCGATGCCCAGCGGCACCGCGGTCAACGCGTCCGCGACGTTGTGCAGGGTGTCCCCCAGCAACGCCACCGAACCGGAGAACGCCACGATCGCGGCCTGCGCCAGGGCCGTCACGCCCAGCACGGCCAGCGAGATCCACAGTGCCCGCAGTCCGGCCCGCGACGACTCGAGCTCGGCGTCGACCCGGTCCGCCGCATCGTGCGAATGCGGCCGCCACCCATCTTTCATTCCGCGACGCTACCTGCCGCACTAGTCATGCGACAACCGGGCAACTGCCAGTGAGCTGCAGTAGCCCCTATTGGGCGCGACGCGGCAGCTGCCAGTCCGGCCGCGGGAAGTGGCAGGTGTAGCCGTCCGGGATGCGTTCCAGATAATCCTGGTGCTCCGGCTCGGCCTCCCAGAACGGCCCGGCCGCGGTCACCTCGGTGACCACCTTGCCCGGCCACAACCCGGACGCCTCGACGTCGGCGATGGTGTCCTCGGCGACCCGCTTCTGCTCGTCGGTCTCATAGAAGATCGCCGACCGGTAACTGGTGCCGACGTCGTTGCCCTGCCGGTTCATCGTGGTCGGGTCGTGGATCTGGAAGAAGAACTCGAGCAGGTCCCGATATGACGTGACCGCCGGGTCGAAGCCGATCTCGATGGCCTCGGCGTGCCCCTCGTGGTTGCGATAGGTGGCGTCGGCCACCGTGCCACCGGTGTAGCCGACCCGCGTCGACACGACCCCGGGCCGCCGCCGGATCAGATCCTGCATCCCCCAGAAACAGCCGCCGGCCAGAATCGCCTTCTCCGTGGCCATATCGAACACCTCGCTCGCGTCGTGGACATCCCAGGATATGCACACCGGCCGCACCCCGTGCCACGGTGTCCGGAACAGCCGGACGGCGCAGAATGCCGGTTCCACACCGGCGCCGTGCGCCTCCCGGATCACCCGCTCTTGTCGTCAGGAAATCTTGCGGCGATAGGTGATCATCGCGAACACGTAGGCCACGATCAGGATGCCGACGCACCAGGCCAGCGCGACCCACAGGTCGGTGCCGACCGGCTGTTCCGCGAACAGGTCGCGGATCGCGTTGACGATCGACGTCACCGGCTGATTCTCGGCGAAGACACGCACCGGGCCGGGCATGGACGCGGTGGGCACGAACGCGGAGCTGATGAACGGCAGGAAGATCAGCGGATAGGCGAACGCGCTCGCGCCGTCCGCCGTCTTCGCGGACAGGCCGGGGATCACCGCGATCCAGGTCAGCGCCAGCGTGAACAGCAGCAGGCTGCCGGCCACCACCAGCCACGACCCCACCCCGGCCCCCGAGCGGAAGCCCATCAGCAGCGCGACCAGCACCACGACCACGACCGAGACCACGTTGGCCACCATCGAGGTCAGCACGTGCGCCCAGAGCACCGACGATCGGGCGATCGGCATGGAGTGGAAACGCTCGAAGACCCCGCTCTGCATGTCGAGAAAGAGCCGGAACCCGGTGTACGAGATGCCCGACGCGATCGTGATCAGCAGAATGCCGGGCAGCAGATAGTTCACATAGGAATCCGTGCCGGTCTCGATCGCGCCGCCGAACACGTAGACGAACAGCAGCAGCATGGCGATCGGCGTGATTGCGGTCGTGATGATGGTGTCCAGGCTGCGGGTGACGTGGCGCAGCGACCGCCCGAGCAGCGTCGCGGTGTCGCCCAGGAAATGCTTGTTCATTTCGCCCCCACGATCGCGAAGAAGACGTCCTCCAGGGACGGCTGTTTCTCGACGTACTCCACCTTGGCCGGCGGCAGCAGTTGCTTGAGCTCGGCGAGGGTGCCGTTCACGATGATCCGGCCCTCGTGCAGGATCGCGATCCGGTCCGCGAGCTGCTCGGCCTCGTCCAGATATTGCGTGGTGAGCAGCACGGTCGTGCCGCCCGCGGCGAGTTCCTTGACCGCCTGCCACACCTCGACGCGCGCCTGCGGGTCGAGCCCGGTCGTCGGCTCGTCGAGGAAGATCACCTTCGGATCTCCGATCAGGCTCATCGCGATGTCCAGGCGGCGCCGCATGCCACCGGAATAGGTCGCCACCCGCCGGCCGCCCGCCTCGGTCAAAGCGAACCGCTCGAGCAGGTCGTCCGCGTGCCGGCCGGGATCCTTCAGGTGCCGCAACTTCGCGACCAGCACCAGGTTCTCCCGTCCACTGAGAATCTCGTCGACGGCCGCGAACTGCCCGGTGAGGCTGATCGACTCGCGCACCTGCGCCGCCCGTGTGGCGACGTCGAAGTCGTTGACCTCGGCGGTGCCGGCGTCCGCCCGGAGCAGGGTGGCCAGGATCCGCACCACCGTGGTCTTGCCCGCCCCGTTGGAACCGAGCAGGGCGAAGATGCTGCCCGGCGGCACGTCGAAGTCGACGCCGCGCAACACGTGCAGGTCCTTGTAGGACTTCTCCAGTCCGCGTACCCGGATCATTTCCGCTCCCCCGCGGCGCGATCGATGGCCTTGGTCAGCCGCGCCCGCTCCTTGTTGATCCATTCACCCTCGGAGTAGTTCCGCAGGAAGGTCTCGGCGAACTCCACCGGGTCCTCCCCGACGATCGCGCGGATCGGGGTGCCGCTCGCCGCGCTCTGCTCGATGAGATCGGCGAGATCCTCGAGCATCTTGATCAGGATCTCCCCGTCGGTGATCGATCCGCGATAGTTCAGATATCGATCCAGCGCGTCGATCGCGGTGCGATAGTCCGCGGGGAGCTGCTCCTTGCGCGCCTTGTACTGCTTCCAGCGCTTCTTCTGATCCATCGAGCCGGTGACCAGCTCGATCCACTTCGCCGCCATGTCTACTTGTCTCCTTCGCGGAGCTGTTCCAGACGTTCGGAGAGGAAGCTCCAGTTCCTCCAGAACTCGTCGAGATATTCACGACCCTGGGCGTTGAGCGAGTACACCTTGCGCGGCGGGCCCTTTTCGGACGGCACTTTTTCGACGTCGACGAGGCCGCGCTGCTCGATCCGCACGAGCAGCGCATAGATGGTGCCTTCGGCGATGTCGGTGAAGCCCTGGTCCCGCAGCCACGCGGTGATCTCGTAGCCATAAGCCGGCCGGCCCAGCAGGATCGCGAGGACGATGCCCTCCAGCGTCCCCTTGAGCATTTCTGTCACTTGCTTGCCCATCGGAACACCCCACTACTCAGCAGTGCTAGCTACTGGTAGATAGTGACACTGAATAGCGGGGGGCGCAAGTTTCCTCAGACCTCGATGTGCGAGCCCATGATCACGGTGCGGTCGCGGGGCAGGCCGAAGTACTCGGCGGCGTCCGCGGTGATGTAGGAGGTCGCGATGAAGATGTGCTTGCGCCAGGCGGCCATGGTGGGCGAGTCCCCGCTGAGCAGCTCGATCTTGGAGAGGAAGTAGGACGCCTGGTCGATCTGCAGCGGGCCCTCCGTGGTCGCCGGGCCCAGCAGGCGCAGCGCGGCCGGCACGTCGGGGGTCTCCATGTAGCCGAAGCGGGCGCTGACATAGATGATGCCGTCGTCGGCATAGCCGAGATCGTCGACCGAGACCCGCTCGCCGGCCGCGACCCGGGGCACCGGCTCGGTGCTGATCGACAGGATCACCACGTGCTCGTGCCGCACGTGGTTGTGCTCGACGTTCGACCGCAGTGCCAGCGGGGCGGTCTGGTTGCCCCGGTTGAGGAAGACGGCGGTGCCGGGCACGTGGGCGATCGACGCCTTCCGGGCGATCAGGTCCCCGATGAACTCGTCCAGCGGCCCCTCGCGCCGCTGCCGCTCGGCGGTGACGATCGTCCGCCCGCGCTGCCAGGTCATCATGATGGTGAACGCGGTGAGCGCGATCAGCAGCGGCAACCAGGCGCCGTGCAGCAGCTTGGTCAGGTTCGCCGCGACGAACAGCAGATCCACCAGCAACAGCACGGACGCGCCGGCGACCAGCAACCACAGCGGCGCCTTCCACCGGGTGTGCGCGACATAGAAGAGCAGCAGTGTGGTGATCGTGATGGTGCCGGTGACCGCCATGCCGAAGGCGTAGGCCAGCGCGGCCGAACTGCGGAAGGCGAAGACCAGGGTCAGAACCGAGACCATCAAAAGCCAATTGATCCACGGTACGTAGATCTGCCCGATGCTGGACTCCGAGGTGTGCGCGATCCGCAGCCGAGGCAGATAACCCAGCTGCGCGGCCTGGGACGCCACCGAGTAGGCGCCGGTGATGACCGCCTGCGAGGCGATCACCGTGGCGGCGGTGGCCAGCAGCACGATCGGCAGCCGGGCCCACCCGGGCGCGAGCAGGAAGAACGGGCTGCTGATGTGTGCCGGATCGCCGATGATCAGCGCGCCCTGGCCGAGATAGCTGAGCGTGCTTGCGGGCAGGACGAGGAACAGCCAGCCGCGGACGATCGCCTTGCGGCCGAAATGGCCCATGTCGGCGTAGATCGCCTCGGCGCCGGTGACCGACAGGACGATCGCGGCCAGGGCGAAGAACGCGATGCCGAAGTGCCCGGCCAGGAAGCCGATCGCATAGGTCGGCGACAGCGCCTTGAGGATCTCCGGGTGCCGCGCGACGCCGGCCACGCCGCAGACCCCGATCACGGTGAACCAGAGGATCATCACCGGCCCGAAGACCCGGCCGACTGCCGCGGTCCCCCGGCGCTGCACCAGGAACAGCGCCACGATGATCACCGCGGTGATCGGGACGACGAACTCGCCCATCGACGGCTCGACCACCTCGAGCCCCTCGACCGCCGACAGTACCGAGATCGCCGGGGTGATCATGCTGTCGCCGAAGAACAGCGAGGCGCCGAAGATGCCCAGCCCGGCCAGCACGACGGTGGCTCGCCGGCCGCGCTTGGCACCCCACCGCCGCAGCAGCGCGATCAGCGCCATGATGCCGCCCTCGCCGTCGTTGTCGACGCGCAACGCCAGCAGGATGTAGGTGACCGTCACGATGGTCATCACGGACCAGAAGATCAGCGACACCACGCCGAAGACGTTGTCCGTGCTCACCGGCACGGGGTGCGGGTCCTCCGGGCTGAAGATGATCTGGATGGTATAGATCGGGCTGGTCCCGATGTCCCCGAACACCACGCCGAGCGCGGCGATCACCACCCCGAGCCGCACCTTGCCGGCCGCCGGGTGCCCGTGGCCCGGCGGCTCGGGCTCAGGCGTGTCCAGCCCCGGTTCGGTCAGCTCCGGCCTGTCCTGCCGATCGGTCAAGGCCCAGCTCCCTCGCGTCGCAGGCCCGGGTGGCCCGTTCGCGAGTATTCCGCCGCTCCGCGCCCGGCACGCCCGAATGGGCGTTAAGAAGGCGTCAAGATTCACCGGCCGGCCGGCTGAAGCGCCTGAGGTCAGGGCAGCGGCACGGCCGGTGTGTCCTTTGCCCGCACCGGCACCCGGGTCGGCCCGCTCAGGATGGCGAAGTCGGCGGTCAGGTGGATGACCACGTCGTCGCCGTCCGCGTCCAGCCCGAGCGGCAGGTCATAGGTCCACCCCGGGCCCGCCTCCTGCTCCCCCGGCCCCTCGACCGTGCCGGACCAGTCGCCGGCCGGTTCGTAATAGCCCCGCCACGCGGTGGCCCGGGCGGCGACCGCGCCCAGGTCGACGCGGACCGGATCGGTGCCCCGATGCGCCAGCCGGGCGAGTTTCGGGGCGGGGTGCGTCACCGCCACCGCGGCGCGCGGGAAGTCGGTCAGCCGGTCGAGCAGCCGCCGGGCGGCGCCGGCCAGGCGCTCCCAGTCGCTGTCGCCGTCGCGGATGCCGGCGATCGAGACCGGGCCGGTCGCGTCCAGCTCCAGCACCTCCTGCGCGCTGTCCGGCCGGCGGCGCGCGTCCGGCGCGCCGGCGACCGCCCCGACGAGCGCCCGCACCTCGGCCAACTCCGCGTCCGGCAGCCGCCCGGCGAACCAGCCCACCCCGCCGTCGCTCACACTTCGCCAGCCGGTGAGGGCACCGTCGTCGGCGACCTCGACGCTCTCCGCCACGGCGGGTGATTGACTGCTGTCCGCGATCACGAGCCGCAGGATCATCGGCGCTTCGCCTCCCAGGTGCCGCCCAGTGATCGGCCGAGGATAGCCATGAACTCCGCCAGGTGGCGCGGCTGAGCGCCGTGGTCGTGCGGGTCGCTCACCCGGGAGGAGTCACCCATGATCGAGCCGCTGGAGTAGCTGAAGGTCTGGATGGTCTCGTACGTGTCGTTGGTGGGTGGCAGCGAGGCGTCCAGATCGGCGATCAGATCGCCGGTGAGCGGCACCGCGGGCTGCGCGGGCACCGGCGGCGGTCCGGCGGCGCCGGCCACCGCGGGCACGGTCGCCACCGGCAGCAGCGCATAGGCCTGCACCACCTGCTGGGCGAATGCCCCGGGCCGCACCCCGGCGCCGTTGCTCGCGGCGAGCGCGTTGACGTCGCTGCGGGCCAGCATCGCGGCCTGGAGGTTCGCGGCGATCGTGGCGGCCGGCACGCCCGGCGGCCCGGCGGCGTCACCGACCGGCGGCTCGTGCCCGGTCACCCGCACGTAGTCGCCGGGGTGCAGCTGATATTCGTCCTGCAGGCCGATCAGGTGGCCGTACTCGTGCGGGATGGTGTTCGCCGCGTCCGTGTCGCCGGCGAACCACTCGCCCGCGTTGGCCCGCCCGGTGCCGGCCTTCACCTCCACCGTCATGGCGTCGCCACCGCCGCCCCGGACCATCCGGAAGTCCAGCGGCATCGTCTTCTGCGACGCCGTCTCCACGCCCTGGTACTGGTTCCAGACCGCGCCCACGTGCCCGAACCACGAGCCCGGCGGAGGCAGCCCGACGAAGTTGACCTTGACGGTGACCTGCATCTTGTTCGGCAGGATCTCCCACGAATAACGCGACGCGTCGGCGCCGGTCATGCTGTATGTCACCCCGCCGACCACCTCGGTCCACTGCCGCTCGACGGAGCCGACCGTCGACCCCGGCGCCACCGCGTCCAGCGCGGCCCAGGTCGCCTGGTCGGCGGTGCCGGTGCCGGGCAGCGGCGGCACCCGCCCGGTCTGGAAGGCCTGCAGCGCGGCCGTGGTCAGCGGCCCGAACGACCCGTCGTCGACCAGCGCGGGCGAGGCGCCGGCCGTGTTCAGCTTCTGCTGCAGCTCGCGGACCGCGGGACCCTGGGTCAGCCCGCCGACGCCCACGACCGGGTGCAGCGAGGTGCCCGGCACCTGGGTGCCCAGGGAGTCGGCCGTGCCGCTGGGGGTGTGCTGTTCGACCGGGGTGGCGCCGGCGCCCTCGGGCGCGACGAACCCGCCGCCGACCCCGCTGTCCAGGGCCGTCCACATCGCGGCGTCGACCGTCGCGATCGGAAACCGCCCCAGCGCCGTCACCTCGAACGTGACCACCGCGGCCAGCATGGCGGCGTCGAACACCGCGTTGATGATCAGCCGCGGGCTCGCGCCCAGGGCGTTGAGCTTCTGCTGGGCGAACCCGACGTCGGCGCCGGTGGAGCCGAGCGTGAGCACCGAGCGGGCCGGCGGCGGCAGGGCGGCGAACGCCGCGTCGAGCGCGGCCTTGGTGGCCGGGTCGAGGACTCCGGTCGCGGGCACGATGCCGGCGCTGATCTGGAAGTTCCGCACCGCCGCCTCGGTCAGTGGGCCGAATTTGCCGTCCTCGGTCAGCGGGGCCGCCGAGGCCTGCACGCGGCTGAGCTTGACCTGCGCGTCGCGCACCTCCTCGCCGTGCGCCCCCGAGGCGACGCCCGGCGCCGGCGGCGCGCCACCGCCGCCGAAGGGAGCCGGCGGCGAGCCACCGTCCTCGGCGAAGCGGGCGATCTGGGCGTTGCCGCCGAACCGGGTCAGCCCGCTCAGGGCCGGCGCCGGCGCGCCCGAGCCCTGGAACATCCGGGCGAGAGCGGCGTTGCCCGCCCCCGGGAGCATGGCCGGCCCGGCGGTGTCGGCTTCCGTGGTGGGGGCACTCGGCGTGGCCGGGCGGGTCAGCTCGGCAAGGGTCCGCTGATCGTCCGGGATCGGCGCGTCTGGCACGGCACGGCTCCGATCGTCACTGCCGTTCGGCGATACTGCGAGGATCGTCCACCGGCGCAACCCCGCCAAGGTCCCTTCGGACGGTCTTTCGAGCACTCTCAGTCCCGCAGCAGCCGGTCGATCTCGTCGGCGAACAGCACGGCGGGGTCGAATCCCATGCCGGCGAAGTGGCCGGCCAGTTCCAGGGACAGGGCACCGTGCAGCCGGGTCCAGAAGGCCAGGGCGCGGCACAGGGTCGCGGTGGGCACGGCCGGGTCGGCCGCCCACTGTCGATGGTGGTCGAGGTGGATCTCCAGAACACTGCCTGACGGCAGGACCGCACCTCTCCGGTACGCGGCCACGACCGCCGTCATGATCTCGCGCGCGATCGCGGTGGTGTCGTCGGGCGCGTGATAGCCGGGCACCGGGGTGCCATAGATCAGCAGGTAGCGCTGCGGATCGCTGATCGCCCACGCGCGCACCACCCGAGCCAGCCCGGCGACGTCGGCGTCGGCCGTGCCCACGGCGTCCGCGAGACTCCGGTACGCGTCCCGGATCAGCTCGGTGATCAGCTCGTGCCGCCCGGCGAAGTAGCGGTACAGCGCGGGCCCGCTCAGGCCCAGCCGCTGGGCGATCGCCTTGAGGGACAGCGCGGCCACGCCGGTGGTGGCGATCTGCTCCCAGGCCAGCTCCTTGATCTCCGCCCGCACGCGAGCCCGATATCGCTCGCGCGGATGCGCCACCCCGGCGTCCATGAGTTAGAGGCTATCACTCTTGCTATTGACCGAAACGCAATTTGCGTTATAGCCTCTAACTCAAGCGAATACCAATAACTGAGGAGATCCTGATGTCGACTCCGCGCTCGTTGCCCGTGATCATTTCCGCCTGGACGGTGCCGGTGCTCGTGCTGGGCCAGTTCGCGATGGTGGCTGTCGTACCGGTCGCCGTCGTGCTGGTGGCCGTCCTGCGCAACGCGCGTCTGCGGGCCCTGCGCTGGTGGGCGGCCGCGCTCGCCGCGGCCTATGGCGCCGGGCTGATCCTCTGGGCGATCGGGCCGGACCGCGCGCCCAGCCTGTCGAAGAGCCTGCACCCGGCGCACGAGGTGCTGATCAGCGCGCTGGGCGTCGCGGTCGCCGTGGCCTACCACGTCCTGCGGCGCCGCGGCCGGGCAACGGAAGAGACCGGCGTCCACGGGGGAAGACGCCGGTCTTAGCGAGGAAGACTACACCAGATGCATCGATGATGGTCAGTGGCACTCTCAGCCGCGACCGATCACCTCGCCGACCTCGGTGCGGGACGGGACGCCCAGCTTGCGCAGGATGTTCGAGACGTGCACCGCCGCGGTCTTCGGCGAGATGTAGAGCCGCCGGGCCAGCTCGGCGTTGGACAGTCCGTCGCTGATCAGCACCGCCACCTCACGCTCGCGCGGGGTCAGCGCGGCCGGGCCGGTCACCGCGGGCGGCGCGTCCGCCGGGGCCAGACCCAGCTGGGCGCGCACCTGGGCGAGCTGGTCCACCCGCCAGCCGCGCCACTCGGCGAGCAGGGACGAGGCGGCCTCGACCTGGGTGGTGGCCTCCGCCCGGCGGTCGGCCGCGAGCAGGCAGCGGGCCGCGCCGACGCGTACGGTGCCGCGGGTCGCCGGCGCCAGGATGTGCGCCTCGGTGATGGACAGGTAGCCGTCCAGCGCCTCGGCGAGCCGGCCGTGCGCCTCCGCGAGCTGCGCCTCGACCAGGGTGCGAAAGGCGTCCCACACGTCGTCGTCGAGCAGCACGGCGGCCATCCGGTCGAGCCGGTCCACCGGCAGGCCGACCCACAGCGCGGCGGAGAACAGATCGTGGGCCTGCTCGCCGCTGCGCCACGGCTGCCCGGCCAGGGACGCGATGAACTCGTCCAGCGTCGCCTCCGCGCGGGGCAGATCCAGGCGGCGGCAGGCGAGATGGAACGCGAGTCCGGGGATCGTGGGCGGCGGGTTGTTCGGCACCGTCGCCAGGTCGACGATCAGGTCCTCGACCCGGTCCAGTTCGCCGGCCTCCAGATAGAGCCCGGCCAGGAAGACCCCGTGGTAGTCGGCCCAGCGGCCGCGCCGCACGTTGTTGAGGTCCTGCTCGCGACCCTCCTCGAGGGACGCGATCGCGGTGTCCAGGTCCCCGGCGCGCAGCGCGAGCCGGGCCCGGCCCTGGAAATAGGTGGCCACCGCGAGCCTCTCGAAGCCGGCCCGCTCGGCGTCCACCCGCATCCGCTCCAGCGTCTCGGCGTGCTCGACCGGCGACGTCGGCGGCTCGCCGTGCACCAGGGTGCTCAGGGCACGCGCGGCCAGCACCCACTCGCCCGCCTTCTCGGCGTCGTCGACGAGGGCGGACAGG
Source organism: Actinoplanes sp. NPDC051388 (assembly GCF_055586225.1). Taxonomy (NCBI): domain Bacteria; kingdom Bacillati; phylum Actinomycetota; class Actinomycetes; order Micromonosporales; family Micromonosporaceae; genus Actinoplanes; species Actinoplanes sp. NPDC051388. Next base: position 110,979 of record NZ_JBVJIP010000023.1, read on the forward strand.
ATCTCCCGGCCCTCGGCGGCGGTCTGCGGTCGCTCGGCCAGCGTCGAGCCCTTCTCCAGCTGGGCGGCCAGCCGGATCACCGGCAGATCGAACTCGTCGGCCAGCGCCAGCGCGCGGTCCGACCACAGCAGCGCCGCGTCGACGTCGTCGCGCAGATAGGCCGACTGCGCGATCGCGGTCATCGCGCGGGCCTGGTCGGCGCCGGGCGGCAGCTGCGCGATCAGCGTCTCGATGTCTCGCGTCAGGGCGCGCATCTCGGCGGTCTCGCGGGATTCCCAGGCGATCCGGACCAGCAGATAGAGCGACTCGGCCCGGTCGGTCGAGGTGCCGGCCAGATCGCGCCAGCGCCGGCCGTAGCGCAGTGCGTCGTCCAGCAGGCCGGCCAGCCAGGCGGCCCGGGCCGCGCCGGCCAGCAGGCCGCTGTCGTCGGGCGCCTCCTCGAGACCCATCTCGGCGAGCTGCAGCGCCTGGTATGCGGAACCGATCGAGAGGTACATCGCGGCGCCGCCACGGGCCGCGGCGATCATGTCCTCGTAACGGCCGGCGCCGCGGGCGTGGTGCGCCACCATGGCCGGATCCGCGGCGCCGCTGCGGAGCAGCACGTCCAGCGCCGCCTCGTGCAGCCGCCGGCGCTGCCGGCCGAGCATCTGGGCGCCGATCGCCTCGCGCACCAGCGCGTGCCGGAACGCGAACTCGTCCTCTCCGGACTCCACCAGGACGCCACCGGTGACCAGGTCGCGCAGCGCGGCGATGAGCTCGTCCTCGCCGGTGCCGGTCACGTCGGCGAGCAGGTCGAACGGGATCCGCTGGCCGAGCACGGCGGCGGCCTCGACGATCCGGTGGGTCTCCGGGTCGAGATCGTCGACCTGGCGGCGCAACACGTCGGCGAGGCTCCACGGCAGCGGCTGCTCGACCAGCGCCGCGACGTCGGAGGCCGGCAACGCGCGCAGCAGCTCCTCCAGGAAGAACGGATTGCCGCCGGTGCGGTGGTGCAGCGCGGTCGCGGCGCGCATCGGGGCCGGCGCGCCGGTCACCGCGGCGAGCATCGCCGCGGTCTGCGCCGGGCTGAGGCGATCCAGGCGCACGTGCGTGACGGCGTGCCGGCGTTCCATCCGGGCCAGCAGTCCGGCCACCGGCTGACGGTGGGTCACCTCGTCCGGCCGGTAGGTGCCGATCAGCAGCCGCGGTCCGCGCTGCTCGGCGATCCGCTCGAACAGCGCCGCGCTCTCCGAGTCGGCCCAGTGCAGGTCCTCGAAGACGAGGATCGCGGGCGCGTCGCCGATCAGGTCGGCCAGGACGGCCAGCCCGGTGTGCAACCGCTCGACCGGGCTGCGCCGCGCGTCTGCGAGCGCCGCCAGCTGCTCCTCGTCCACCTCCGGGCGCCCGTCGATCGCGTCCAGCAACACTTCGTAGGGCCGGGACAGCGATCCGGGCTCCGCCTGGCCGACCAGCACCACGGTGTCCTGCGGCACGGCGGCCAGCAGCTCGTGCACCAGCCGGGTCTTGCCGATGCCCGGCTCGCCCGCGATGAGCGCGACCGCCGGGGAACGCGACAAGGCGAGCTGCGTCAACTGCCGCAGCTCGCCCTCCCGCCCGATCATCACCGGGCTGGCACCGCCGCGGATGGCTCGCACGACGCCAGGCTACCGGTGGGTCGTCCGCGTACCGCCGCGGTCTTCCCGGCCCGGCGGCCGGCGCGCGCCGTGCGGGCGCCGGCCAGCAGGTGCCGCCGGTCGGCCTCGGCGATCAGCTCGCGGTGCCGGTCGTTCGCCATCGTCAGCATCATGTCGGGGTGGATCATCATGGCCTGTCTCCTTGTCAACCGTCGATGGATCAATCCTCGGTCGACAGGGCCGCGGCCACATCGGGAGCCCTTACCTATATTGCCTGGTCAGGGCTCCCTAGACGTCGTAGGCAGGCCGCCTAGGCATACCTAGACGGTGTCGCCCACCCGGTCCACGATGCCGGCGCTGTCGCGGATCTCCAGGTTCAGCACGTCGCCCTTGCGGAACCGGGTCTTTCCGTCGAGCGCCTCGGAGACGTGGTTCTTCACGACCACCGAGCGCAGGCCGATCAGCTGGTAGGTCTTCGGATCGAACAGGAAGTCCTGCTTGATCCAGCCCTCCACGCTCAGGGTGACCGCGACCGCCGGGCGCCCGTCGAAGTTGACCGCCTTCGGGTCGACCTTCACCCCGGGCTGACGGGCATACCACCGGAAGACCGCGGCCTCGACGTCCGGCGGGAGGACCTCCTGCAGGATCATCATGGCCGGGTCGGCCCAGCCGGCCTGCTTCGGCTCGGTGAGGTACCGGTCAATCTTCTCCGGTGTGGTCAGCCCGGCCAGCACGTTGTAGTCGTGGTCCGCGAACGTCGTCCGGTCGTCCGCGAACTCGACCTTGCCGCCGTCGTTCCGCCGGGCGTGCACCTTGCCGTCGATGCGCACCCAGCTCTCCTGGTGCAACTCACGGGTCTTGCCCTTGATCAGCGGACCGTTCGGCTTGTCGTCGGCGACGCCCTTCTTGTTGAAGGTCTGCGTCCGCTCGATGTAGGCGAACTGGTCCGGGCGCGGCATCGCCCACGGCTTCTGCGCGACCGTGAACGCCGCGTTCTCCAGCACCTCGGCGGCCGCGGCCGGCTTGGCGAACGGCAGTCTCGGCACCACCGGGACCGCCGGGTTCTGGCTGACCACGGTGGCCGGCTGGGTCACGGTGAAGTTCTCCACCGCCACCACGCCGACGGTGGCGGCCGCCGCGGTGGCCAGCGCCGCGGCGATCCGCAGCGTCCAGCGCGGCCGCCGGCGAGCGACCGGCTCCGGCACGCTCATCCGATCGAGCAGGGCCGCGCGGGCCCGGTCGCGCGCCTGCGGCGACGCGGCCTCGTCCGGCCCGAAGACATCCTGCAGCACGTCGATCTCGTTCACTGATCTTCCCTTCCGCCGAGTGCCGTGCGCATCTCCTGGCGCGCGCGGTGCAGCCGTGACCGGACGGTGCCGGCCGGAATGTCGAGCGCCACCGCCACCTCGGGCTGGCTCAGGCCCGCCCAGGCGACGAGCAGCAGCACATCGCGGTCGGCCGTGGACAGCCGGCCGAGTGCCTTCGCGAGCTGTCCCTTGGCCGTCGCCGCGTCGAGCCGCCCGGCCACGGCGTCGTCGTGCGCGTGCACCGGGTCGTCCGGCGACAGCTTGGCCAGCGTCCGGTAGCGCTTCGACTCGGCCCGGCCCTGCCTCGCGATCAGGTTCGACGCGATGCCGTAGAGCCACGGCGCCGCGTCCGGGCGATCCGTGTCGTAGCCGTCGATCAGGCTGAACGCCACCAGGAACGTCTCCGACACGACGTCCTCGGCCAGGTCACGGCCGAGCCGCCGGGCGGCGTACGCGAAGATCCGCGCGTAGTGCCGGTCGAACACCGCCGCGAACCGCTCCGGCGCCCGCCGGGCCGCGGCGATCGTCTCGGCATCGGTGGGCGCATCTCGGGCGTAGCGGCTCACAACCACATCCACGTCCGTACTCATAGGCAGTCACCGTCCTCTCAACCCCTCTTCGCCACCGGCCGGAAAAGTGTTCACGGTAGGCGCCACCTTCCACTGACCGGCTCCAAGTCATAGGCTTCGATGAACGCTGAGGAGGGGTCATGAGGCGCTCGGCCAAGTTCCTGATCGCGGTGGTGGTGGCTCTCGGACTCGTTGTCTCGACGAGTCCGGCGGCGTCGGCTTCCGGGCATCCCCGGTTCAGCGCGCTGGTCTTCTCCAAGACCGCGGCTTTCCGGCACGACTCGATCCCGGCCGGCGTGGCCGCGATCCAGCAGCTCGGCGCCCGGCACCACTTCCGGGTCGACGCGACCGAGGACGCCGCGGCGTTCACCGACGCAAACCTGGCCCGCTATGACGTCGTGGTGTGGCTGAGCACCACCGGCGACGTGCTGGACGACACCCAACAGGCCGCCTTCGAGCGCTACATCCGGCGCGGCGGTGGTTACGCGGGCATCCACGCCGCCTCCGACACCGAGTACGACTGGCCCTGGTACGGCGGGCTGGTCGGGGCCTATTTCCGTGATCACCCGGGCGCGGTCAACCCGCAGTTCCAGGTCGCCACGCTGAAGGTCCTCAGCCGCGACACCCCCGCCACCCGGCCGCTGCCACGCCGCTGGGACCGCGAGGAGGAGTGGTACAACTTCCGCACCAACCCGCGGCACACCGTGCGGGTCCTGACCGAGGTGGACGAGCGCACCTACGACCCGCGCGGCTACAGCGTCCCCGGCGGCTCACCCGGGATGGGCCGGCACCACCCGATCTCCTGGTGCCAGCCTTATAAAGGTGGCCGCGCCTTCTACACCGCGATGGGCCACAAGGCCGAGTACTACTCCGACCCGCTGCTGCTGGCCCACCTCCTCGGCGGCATCCGGATGGCGGCCGGGGTGACGCCGTTCCATTGCGGCCGCGCCTGAGGCCGAAATCTGACAAAATCCCACGTATGGGCCTGGCTTCGATCGCATCCGCGGTGATCGGCGCGATGCTGGCCGCATCGGGCGCGGCGGCACCGGCCGGCGTCGGCGACGGCTTCCGGTCCTCGATCCGGACCATCGATGCGGCCACCGCGCGGACGATGATCGGGGTGTCCTGGCGGCCGGGCTGCCCGGTGCGCATCGCGGACCTGCGCCTGGTGCAGCTCACGCACTGGGGATTCGACCGGGCCCTGCACCGGGGTGAGCTGGTCGTCCACAAGGATGTGGCGCGCGGCGTGGTGTCCGTCTTCCACACCATGTATTCGGTGCGTTTCCCGGTGCGGCGGATGCTCCGGGTGGATCGCTACCGCGCCGACGACGACGCGTCGATGATCGCCGACAACACCTCGGCGTTCAACTGCCGGCCGGTCACCGGGTCGACGCGGGGATTCTCGGTGCATTCGTACGGCAAGGCCATCGACGTCAATCCGCTGGAGAACCCGTACGTCAAGGGCCGGACCGTGCTGCCGCCGGCCGGCACGGCGTTCACGGATCGCGCGCACCCGCGCCCCGGCATGATCAAACATCACGACCGGATCTGGCGGGCGTTCGTCGCACGTGGCTTCAGCTGGGGCGGCAACTGGAAGTCGCTCAAGGACTACCAGCACTTCGAGGCCCCCATCCAGGGCCGTCCGGACAGCTGGAGCAATCCCTAACCGCGCCAGTCCAGGCGCGTCTCGATGGTGTCGGCGACGTGCTGCCACCAGGCGATCAGCTGACCCCGGTCGCACTGCTCCCAATGCTTGACCTGGCTTCGGCGGGGCCGGGCGCCGGCCTGGCGCAGGGAGTCGTCGAGCTGGTCCAGCGGGGCGCCGGCGCCGAGCAGGGGGTAGATCTCCTCGATGTCCAGGGCCAGCATCAGCTCGTTCGCGATCTTGCCGGTCTTGACCATCAGGTCGGGCAGCCACCGGGCCGGTTCCATCTCCAGACTGGCCACCGGCAGACCGAGGTCGTACCGGTTGTCGTCCAGCAGGGGCAGGTAGGCCTGCGACATCGCCTGGCACAGCCAGTCCCAGTGCGGAATGCCGGACAGGTCGTGCTCGCGGGTCGACAGCGCGAACCCGGCCGCGTGTTCCGGGCGAGGCACCAGCTGGAGACGGCCGGCGGCGCTGGTGAAGACCGGTGTGGCCCAGCCGTCGCTCTCCGGCACGTAGGCCCGCAGCGTGTACCCGACGCGGTCGCCCACCGTGAGCTCGACGAGCTGCACCGGGAAGTCGGCCGGCAGCATGCCCCGAGGCGTCGGTGGGTGAAACTGCGGCGCGACCAGGGTCGGTGCGGGTGGTTGGTACTGCCTGGTGGCGTCCGACCTGGCCTCCGCGACCAGCATCGGCCGGGCCTGGTCGGCGGTCAGCCGGCGGGCCGGATCCTTCTCCAGCAGACCGGCGATCACCGGCCAGAGATTGCCGACCCCCATCGGCGCGGCCGGCGGGCTGGTCAGGATCGCCACGATGGTGCCCTGGGTGTCCTCCCGCTGAAAGGGTGAGCGGCCGGTCACCGCCGTGTAGAGCGTGATGCCGAGCGCCCACATGTCGGCCGGCGGGGCGGCGGGGTGACCGTTGATCCGCTCCGGCGCCATGTAGGCCGGGGAGCCGATCATCTGCCCGGTCGCGGTCAGCGCGGAGGCGTCGTCGACGGCCGCGATGCCGAAGTCCGTCAGCATCGCCCGCTCGGGGTCGATCAGGATGTTCGCCGGTTTGACGTCGCGGTGCACGGTGCCCCGGCGGTGGGCGGCGCTCAGCGCGTCGAGGACCTGCAGCCCGATCTCGGCCGCCCGGCCCGGCGACAGCGAGCCCTCCTTGGCGATCACGTCCGCCAGCGAGGGGCCGTCGACCAGCTCCATCACGATCCACGGCCGGTCGGCGTCGAGGGCCACGTCGTGCACGGTGACGATGCTCGGGTGCCGCAGCCGCGCCGCCGCCTAGGCCTCGCGCATCGCCCGCCGGATCCGCGGGTCCTCGGGGTCGACCGGCCCGGAGTCGGCGCCCGGGATGTAGATCTCCTTGATCGCGACGTTCCGGTCGAGCAGCAGGTCACTGCCCTGCCAGACAGCGCCCATCCCGCCCCGGCCGAGGATCCGGTCCAGCCGGTAGCGGCCGGCGACCACCCGCGGGCGCCCCTCCGTCACATCGCGACCCTATCGAATCAAGGCCCGTTGTCGGATCGGGCGGCCCTCGTGCGTAGTGAAGGTGGAGGGTGGCCACCGGGGCCACGCCCGGCACCGGAAGGATTCGGACATGACTGCCATCTACACCTGGGACGTCTTCTCCACGCTCGACGGCTACGGCTCCTACGGCGAGGACGGCGACTGGGGCGGCTATTGGAGCAAGCAGGGTCCCGAGCTGCTCGCGCACCGGGCCTCGCTGTTCGACACCGAGCAGCGGATGGTCTTCGGGGCCACCACGTTCCGGGAGAACGCCGAGATCATGACCTCGGGCCTCGACCCGCACACCCTCGACGAGTGGAACGTGCGCACGATGCGCTCGCCGGCGACGGTGATCTCCTCCACGCTGACGGACACCCTCGGCTGGCCGGACGCGACCATCGTGAGCGGTGACGCCGCGGAGATCGTCGGCCGGCTCAAGGAGGAGTCGGATGTGCCGCTGCGCTCGCAGGCCAGCCTGTCGCTGAACTGGGCGCTGATGGCCGCCGGCCTGGTCGACCGCCTGCAGGTGACGATCTTCCCGGTCATCTCCGGACGCACCGGGACCAGCCCGATCCTCGGCGGCGCCGGCGACTTCGACCTCGAGCTGCTGGAGAGCCGCACGCTGGACGGCCACACCCAGGAGCTGGTCTACCGCCCGACCATCCATTAGCGGCAGCTAGGATCGCCGCGTGCAGACGACCGACCCGACCCGGCCGCTGAAGTGGTATGCGAGCCTGGCACTGGTCTTCTTCGGGATCCTTCCGGTGGTGCTGGTCGCCCTGCTGGTGGCCCGCGGCAACACCCCGCGCCCGGTCGGCCTGCTGCTGATCGGCGGGGTGCCGCTCGTGGTGGCCGGGCTGGTCAGCGTGGTGCGGGGGTTCCGCGAGGCCGACCCGGAGACCGCGCAGCGCCGGCTGCACCTGGGCATGGCCTTCGTCGCCGGCGCGGACGTGCTGCTGCTGGGCGGCAACGCCCTGATCCGGATGGCCTCGGGCTGACGGCGCCCGCCGGAGATCAACGGAACCAGAACAGCGTGATCACGCGCCACACCTGGTCGGTGAGGATGGCGCCGGCGGACACCACGAGGACGACCGTCTTCACCCGGTTGAGGCCCCCGATGTACCAGTTGTCGAGATCCTCCAGCGCCATCCGGAACACCCCGGCCGCCACGCTCCACGTCCACAGCGCCCACAGGATGGTGAGCGGGACGAGCAGCCAGGCCGTGACGTCGAAGAGCAGCTGCAACAGCCGCACGGAGAGCGAGGCGATCAGGACCCGCGCGATGTAGCCGTGCAGGTTGCGCTCGACGACGTGCGACATCGCGTGGTGATCGTGCGGGTGGTGCGCGGTCCGGGCGGCGTTCAGCTGCACCCGGCGCGCCCAGAGCGAGAGGCCGATGACATAGCCGTAGACGGCGACGACCACGGTCGGGAGAACCATCACCCACATCCCAACGATCCTAGAGGGCCACTGTGGACGGCCGCCGGCTCGACCGGGTCCGCGGATTTGTCGTACCGGCGTCGTAGGTTGTCGGCATGACGGACACCGCCCTCACCGAGGCCGACTTCGCCGCCGCCGTCGACCGGGCGCAGACCGCCGCCCAGTCTTACTACGACACCGGCGACGTGCTGATGACCGACGCCGACTACGACGCGTTGCTCGACCGCATCGCCGCGGCGAAGCGGGCACAGCCGGAGTGGGACGACCGCGGCGTCACGACCCGGGTCGCGGCCGGAGCGTCCCGCGGTGGCGACGTGCGGCATCCGGTGCCGATGATGTCGCTCGACAAGGTCACCGGCGAGGAGGGCGTGCGGGCGTTCGTCGCGAGTCTCGGCGGCGACCCCTGCCTGGTCGAGGTCAAGCTCGACGGGCTCGCGATCCGGGTGGAATACCGGTCCGGCCGGCTCACCCTGGCCGCGCTGCGCGGCGACGGCACCACCGGCGAGGACGTGACGGCTCAGGTGCTGCGCGGTGTCCACGGTCTGCCCGCCCGGCTCGGCACCGCGTGGACCGGCGAGGTCCGCGGCGAGATCTACATGACCCTTGACGACTTCGAGGCCGCGAGCGCCAACCGGGTCGCCGCCGGCGGCAAGGCGTTCATCAACTCGCGCGGCGCGGTCGCCGGTTCCATCCGCAGTGTCGACCGCACCTATGAGACACCGATGACCTTCGCGGCATACGACATCTCCGGCGACTTCGCCTCGCACCGCGAGCGCATGGCCCGGGCGGTCAAGCTCGGTTTCCCGGTGGCCGGGCGGCTCGCCACCGGCGAGATCCAGCTCGCCGGCGACGTGGAGGCCGCGCTCGCCGCCATCGCGGGCATCGGCGAGCTGCGCCGCGGCCTCGAATTCCCGATCGACGGCGCGGTCCTCACCGCCGACCTGGAGTCGACGCGCCGGCGGCTCGGCTCGGCCAGCCGCACGCCCTATTGGGCCGCCGCGTTCAAATACCCGGCGGACACCGGCTCCACGGTGCTGCGCGACATCGAGGTGCGGGTGGGGCGCACCGGGCGCATCTCGCTGCGCGCCGTCCTCGAACCGGTCTTCGTCGACGGCACCACGATCACCTATGCGACGCTGCACAACCCGAAGTTCGTCGAGGAGCAGGGCCTCGCCATCGGCCAGACCGTCGCCGTGTGGCGGGCTGGAGACGTGATCCCGCGGGTCACCGCCCCGATCGGCGAGCAGCCGCACGGCCTCACCCCGTGGACGCCGCCGGAGACCTGTCCGCAGTGCGGCGAGCCGTGGGACAAGTCCAGCTTGCTGTGGCGCTGCCACACGGCTTCGTGCAGCGCCACCAACGCTCTCGAATACTGGTGCAGCCGCGAGGCGATGGACGTCGAGGGCGCCGGCGAGGCGCTCTGTGTCGCCCTGGTCAACGCCGGCCTCGCCAACGACGTGGCCGACCTCTACACCCTCACCGAGGAGCAGCTGGCCGAGCTGCCCGTCGGCAACACCAAGACCGGCGGCGTGGTCCTGCTCGGCAAGCTCAACGCCGCCAAGGTCATCACGTCGCTCGAACACAGCAGGTCCCAACCCTTCAATCGCGTCATCACCGGCCTCGGCATCCGGATGACCGGCCGCAGCGTCGGCCGCTGGCTCGCCGCCCGCTTCAAGACGATGGAGGCGCTGCGCGCCGCCACGGTCGAGGAGATCGCCGAGATCGACAAGATGGGCCTGATCAAGGCGCAGCACGTCGTCGACGGTCTCGCCGCCATGTCCGGCGTCATCGACCGGCTCGCCGCCGCCGGCGTGACCATGAGCGTCCCGGAGACCGGCGGCGACAAACCTCTCGACGGCAAGACCTATGTGGTCAGTGGCAGCGTTCCGGGTTACACGCGCACCACCGTGAGCGAGCGCATCGAGCAGCTGGGCGGCCGGGCCAGCGGCAGCGTCTCGGCGAACACCACGGCGCTCGTCACGTCCGAGACCACCACCGCGAAAGCGAAGAAGGCCGTCCAGCTGGGCATCCCGATCATCGACCCGGCCGAGTTCGCGGAGCTGCTCGCGGACTGACTAGCCAGGCTCCCGAGCCGGCACCACGACGGAAGCCGGCTTCACGGAGGAAGCCGGCTTTGCCGCGGGAGCCGGCTTTGCGGGGGGAGCCGGCTCCACCACGCCGTTGGTGCGGCCGAGGCGGGACAGCAGACCGGAGAGGTCCACGCCGGTGATGTCGGTGCCGAGTTGCAGGCCCTGGGCGACGTTGCTCGCCACCGAGCGGGTCAGCGTCGACGCGCCGTCCGTGGAGATGACCGTCATCTTGTCGATCGCACCGATCGGCCGGCTCGCCGCCTCCACCACCTGGGGCAGCACCTGGGCGAGCAGGTCGAGCACGGCCGCCTCGCCATACTGCGCGAACGCGTCCGCCTTGAGGCGCATCGCCTCGGCATCGCCCTGACCGCGGGCCAGGGCCGCCGCTCCTTCCGCGAGCCCTTCCCGCTCGGTCGCCTCGGCCAGGGCCGAGCGACGGGCACGCTCACCCTCACCGATCAGCCGGGACTGCTCGGCGTCGGCCTGCGCTTCGGCGATCGTCGCCTGCCGGCGAGCGTCCGCGGCGAACACCTCCGCGTTGCGTGACGCCTCGGCCACCTGCTCCACCCGATAGCGCTCGGCGTCGGCCGGCCGGCGCACCTCGATGTCGAGCTCCCGCTGCTTGAGCTCGGCCCGGCGCTCGGCGACCTTCTGCTGCTCGCTGATGACGCCCTGCTCCTGTTCCGCCTTGGCGAGCGGTCCGGCCGCGGCCGAGCGCGCCTGCGCCGCCTCGACCTCGGCACGGATCTGCGCCTTCTTGAGCGCCAGGTTGCGTTCGGCGGTCGCGATCGCCTCCTCGGCGAGCAGCCGGGCCTCCTCGGACGCCTGCGTCGCGATCGCCTCGGCGACCGCCGCGTCCTTGGAGATCCGGGCCGCCTCGGGACGGCCGAGGTCCTGCAGATAGCTGCCCTCGGTCAGGATGTCCTGCACCTGGAACGTGTCCAGCACCAGGCCCTGGTTGGTCATCGAGTGCTCGGCCTCCTCGGCCACCGCGCTGGCGAACGCCACCCGGTCGCCGATGATCTCCTCGATGGTGAGCCGGCCGACGATCGCGCGCAGCGAGCCGGCCAGCACCTCCCGGGTGAACTGCTCGATCTCCTTCTGCTGGTGCAGGAATCGCTGGGCGGCCGCGCGCACCGCGTCCTCGGTGCCGCCGACCTTGACGATCGCCACCCCGTGCAGGTTGGCGCGGATGCCCTGCTTGCTGACCGCGCCCTGGATGTCGACGGAGATCCGCCGGCTGGACAGGTCGAGCGACTGCTTGCGCTGGACGACCGGGAGAACGAAGACCGAGGCGCCCATCACGACCTTCTGCCCGGACATGTCGGTGGACCGGCCGCCTTGCGAGTCGGTCACCGACCGGCCCCGGCGGCCGGTGATGATGAAGGCTTCGTTGGGCCCGGCGACCTTGATCCGGGACAGCACGAACATCACGAGGAGGAAGACGACCAGTACGCCACCGGCGGTGGCGATCAGCAGAGACATTCTGCGCTCCTTGCAGTCAGCGCGCGGATGGGAGTGGTTCGACGATGACGCTGGTGTGACTGGTCGCCTCGATCACGAAGACCTCGGCGCCGAGGGGCAGGGCGGATGCGGCGCGGGCGTGCAGTTTCACCGGATGGCCGGCGACGCGCACGCGCACCTCGCCGTACCCGTGCCCGGAGATCGGAGTGACCACGACGCCGATGGCGCCGACCAGATCGGCGCGACCCGGTGTGGCATCCGTCGGCATGGCCTGCGCCCAGCGGGAGAGCCGGACCGCCAGGTAGGCGGTGGGCACCGCGGTCGACAGGCCGATCGCGCCGGCCACGGCCACCCCACCCGGGGTACGCGCCCCGAGCAGCTCGGCGGCGATCGCCGCGGCGAAACCGAACGCCCCGAGGAAGGCGGCGACGGTCTGTGCCGACGCCCCGCCGACCCGGCCGAACCCGATCAGGCCGAGCAGACCGGAGCCGAGCACTCCGAGCAGCAGGATCGCGGCGCCGGACGCGCCGATCAGCAGGAAGACCAGGGTCGCACCGTCCATCGAGGTCTCCGCTATCTGTCACACCACGCTTGGACCTCGTAGTCGTTGAGCATGCGGATGAGTGCGATGTTGATGGCGATGCCGGCGATCGCCTGGGGAATCGCCCCGGTGAACAGCGACACCACGCCACCGACGATGTTCAGCGAGCACAGCCCGATCGCCAGCACCCGGGCCCAGTTGCGGCCCTGCCAGACGAACACGCCGGACACCGCCTCCGCCGCGGAGAGCGCGAACTGGGCGAAGACCAGGATGGACAGGTAGGCCGGAACCGACTGGCCGTGATCGGCCGAATCGTTGACGATCGCCATCAGGAGAACCGCGAACAGGATGCCCAGCACGCCGAACACGATCAGCAGCACGGACAGCAGGGTCGCCTTCCGTGGCCGCTTCGGCAGGGTGGGTTCCGGATCGCTCTGGACACCGGCTTCGTACAACGGAAACGCCTCCTTCTGCAGCACCTGTCGATGAGTGTGGATGGCCCGCCGGAGGCCGGTCCATGCCGCACCGGTGCGGCATGGACCGGGGTACGCCCGCGTGTAAAACTGCGGGCGTGGACAGCGAGCCGGACGGCACGGTGGACCTGCCGCGGGCGGTCGACCTGCACCAGCGCATCCGGGCGATCTCCACCGGCGTGATCCTGCTGTCCCGGTTCGGCACCCTGGCCATGGTCGCGTTGAGCATCGCGGCGCTGGCCCGGGCCGACGGTTACACGAACGGTCCGCTGGCCGCGGTCACCTACCTCGTCGTTCTGGTGTGGAGTGTGGTGTTCCTGCCGGTCGTCGCGATGCGCGATCCGATCTCGCGCGGGGTGCTGGCCATTGACGTCGCGGTCACCGCGACCGCCGCGGCGGTGCTGCCCTGGGCTCTGAGCGACGAGGCGTTCGCCCTGGTGGCGGTGCCCGATCTGGAACCGGTCGGGGTCTCGACCGCGGTCACCGTGGCACTGGCCACCGCGTCCTGGCGGGCCACCGCCGCCGGGTGCCTGGCGCTGGCGGTGGCATATGCCGCGGCCGAGCTGGCGGCGGTCGACTATCTCGACGTGGCCTCCACCCTGAACGTCATCGGCTGGCAGGTGGTCACGGCGGTCTGCTGCTGCCTGTTCATCCGCCGGCTGCGGGCGGTGGCGGACGCGGTGGACGCGGCCACCGAGCAGGTGATCTCCGCGCGGGAACGCGTCGCCGCCCGGCGCAGCCAGGCCGAGGAGCGGATCCGCCACTTCCAGGAGCAGTTACGCCGGCATCGGGCCCTGCACGACGGGCCGCTGCGGCTGCTGACCGCGATCGCCGGCCAGGGCCCCGCGGCGCATCCCGACCCCCGGGTGCGCAGCCAGGCCGCGATCAGCGCGAACGTGCTGCGCGGCACCACCCCCGACGACCCGGACGGCACGCTCACCGAGCTCTCGCTCGCCCTCATCGAGGCCGGCAACGACAGCGCCACCCAGGGTCTGCGGGTGGAGTACCACTTCGCCAACCTGCCGGACACGCTGCCGTCCGAGGTGCTGCAGGCGTTCCGGCACGCGACCGGCGAGGCTCTCGCGAACGTGGCCCGGCACGCCGGCAGCAGCCGGGTCCGGTTGACCGCCCTGTCCGACCGGCAGGCCGCCCCGACGGTCACGGTCGCCGTCGTCGACCAGGGCAAGGGTTTCGACCCGGACACCACACCGCTCGGTTACGGCATCCGGCATTCCATCACGGCGCGCATGCACGAGGTCGGTGGCGCCGCCGGCGTGGACAGCCATCCCGGCCAGGGCACCCGCGTCGACCTGCGGTGGCCGGCATGATCCGGGTCGCGATCATCGACAACGACAAGCTGGTGCCGGCCGGGCTGCGCGCCCTGCTCGCCGGCACCGGCGACATCCTGGTCGTGCACGCCGCCACCACCGTCGGCGAACACCTCGCCGCCGCGCCCGACACCGACGTCGTCCTGCTCGACCTGCGACTCGAGGACGGCACCGAGGCCGCCGCCAACGTCGCGAAGCTGCGCGGCCACGGCGCCCGGGTGCTGGTCTTCTCGGTGCACGGCGACCGGCGGCACGTCCGCGCGACCGTCCGGGCCGGCGCCGGCGGATATCTCGTCAAGGACGACGACGCCGCGAAGCTCACCGACGCCATCCGCAGCGTCCACGACGGGCAACCGGCGCTCACCGCCGAGCTGATGACCATCATCAACGACGACCCGCCGGAACTGTCACCGCAGGAGGCGCGCGCCCTCTACCTGTACGGCACCGGCAGCACCCTGGCCGCCACCGCCCGCCGGATGAACGTGACGATCCCCACCGTCCGCTCCTATCTGACCCGGATCCGCGCCAAGTGGGCCGCCATCGACGAGCCGGTCGACGACGTCCGCACCCTGATCGACCAATATCAGCCACGTCCCGATTCAGCCGGCTGAGCGCCGCCACCAGGGGCTCGACGCCAGCCCGGCCAGCGCGGCGCCGGTGGCGTTGACCAGCACGTCGTCCACCGACGACACCCGGTCCAGCTGGAAGACGTACTGCGCGGTCTCGACCAGCACCGAGCAGCCCGCGCCGAGTGCCAGGATCCGCGGCACGGACGCCAGCGCCGCGTACCGGATCGGGGCGAAGAACCCCAGTGCCGCGAAGATCAGCAGGTTGCCGCCGATCCCGATCGGCCCCATCGTGACCAGGTCGCGCAGCGGGACCAGACTCACCCGGCCGGGGACGATGCCCGCTCCCGCCCCCGGCATCAGGGTCAGCCACAGGAACGGCACCGTCCCATAGACCATGCCCACCTCGGCCACCGACAGCCGCCACGCGTCCGGACCCGGCCGGCGCCGGGCCAGCGCCCACACCACCAGCGCGGCCACCGGCAGCCCGGCCAGCATCATGAGCAGCACGCCGTTCTCGGTGTCGAAGCAGCCGTGCCACCGCCCGGCCAGGCACGTCGGCGCGGACATCAGCAGGGGCCGCCGCAGGACGAAGATCAAACCCGCCAGACCGAGGACCACCAAGATCATTTGGGTACGGCGGGGAGGTGCGATCTGCTTCATGCCCCCATTTCAGGCGAACCGCCGTTGCCAGGGCGTATGCGGTTTTGGATACGTCCGCGATATCACCGCACCGGCTGGACGATCTCCGTCTCCCAGGTCGCCGGGTCCGGCAGTTCGCCGGGGTCGGTCAGATAGGTCTCCCGGGGCGCTCCCGCCGCGGACATCCCCTGCTCACGCATCCACTTCTCGATCTCCTGATATGACTCGGGCAGGCTGTCGTAGGGGCCGCGGTGGATGGCGACCGCCGCCCGCCCGGCCGGGATGACGATCTCCTCGATCCCGTCGTCGAGCGCCGCCGAGGTGGGTCCGGCGACGGTGACGCCGGCCTCGATGACGAGCGACCCCATGCCGACCTCGGGATAGCGGGCGAACGGCGGCCCGGCGAGAGCCAGCCCGTGCCCCACGGCGAAGCCGAACACGGCGGGGAGACACTCGGCGAGCGTGGCCGCGATCTCGTCGCGGGTGATGCGCCGGCGCATCACGAGGGCGTGCTGGGCGGGCAGGTCACGAACGGAGATGTCGAGCGGCACAGCGGGTTTCCTCTCAGTGGTGCGCAGGTGGTACAGGCTGATGCACGGCGCCGCCGAACCGACCGCCGAGGCATGCACGGCGGCGACCCGGCGGCCGGCGACGTGCAGCCCGCGGGCGCGGTAGCGCAGCGGGCTGCGACCGACGTGCCGGGTGAACGTGCGGGTGAAGACCTCGTGACTGGCGAATCCGTGGCCGGCCGCGATGGCCGAGACCCGGCGATCACCGGACAGCAGCTCGGCCGCGGCCCGGACGATCCGCACCCGCGTGGTGTAGGCCTTCGGCGTCTCGCCCGCCAGCCGCCGGAACCGGCGGTGCAGATCGAACCGGGACCGGTGGGCCCACCGCGCCAGCACGGTCAGCGAGACGTCCCCACTCAGCCGGGAGTTGGCGGTGGCGAGAAGCTGAAGCAGTTCACGGTGGCCCGACGACACGCCTGGACGCTACCGCCTGGGGCCACGCCGCCACTTGACGGTTCTTGCGCGGTTATCCGCGGGTCCGTGGCACGACCGGCAGGAAGAGGTTCCAGAAGCCGTCGAAATCGGGGTCGCGCATCACCCAGAAGGTGCCGACGTCGCTGTGCTGTTGCTCGAACCGGAAGCCAACGTTCTCCGGTTCGTCCGGCTCGTCCGGCTCCTCGTCGTCCGCCACGACGCAGATGAGATGGCCGGGCCGGACCACCGACCAGGTGAACGCCGCGAAGGTCTCGCCGCCGAGCACACTGTCGCCGCGGATCTCACCGGTGCCGTCGGCGGCGAATCGGATCACGTCGTACATCAGGGCGGTGTGCGTGCCGGGAATGGTCTCCCACTCGCCGATGGGACCTTCGGCCAGCAGCCGATCGCGGACCCGCGCGTCGCGCAGATCCATGCCGGCGCGCACCGGCCCGCTCGTCCGGTCGTCCATCAGACGAACTCGATTTCTACCAACGGGCTGCCGGCGATCCAGCTCTCCAGACTTTTCGCCCAGTCCAGGCCCGGCACGATCTCGCCGAACACCCGCGCCCGCTCGTCGGCGTCGGTCACCGCGCGTCCGCGCACCCGCAGGTCCCGGTCGTCGAGGTGCAGGGTGAACTCGGGATGCGCGAGCACGTTGGCGTACCAGTCGCGTGCTCCCGGGCTGCCGGTCAGCCAGAACCGGCCCGCGGCCTGGTAACGCCACGTCTCGATCCGCCGCGGTCTGCCACTGCGCCGCCCGATCGTGGTGATCTCCACGGTCCGCTGCCGCTGCACTGCCCGCCACGCCTCGTCCGCACCTGTCATGGGGTCCATGGTGCAACTTCGAGCCGACTTCACCTCAAGGGCCGGTCAGGTCGCGGCCGGGACCGGCGCCGGCAGCTCCACGATTCCGCCCGGAGGCAGCGGCAGGAACGTCGGGCAGCCCTTCGCCGCCTCGCCGGTCAGGCAGCGCTGCAGCGCGTCGTACAGGATGTAGCCATCCGGTCCGAGCACGGCGACCAGCTTGCGGATCTGCTTGAGCTTCTCGTCGAGGGTCGCGTTCTGCTCGATCAGCGCCTGCCGCTGGGTGATCGCCACCTGCACCGCGGCCAGCCCGTCGACCAGCTCCTTGCGCGGCGCCGGCTTCTGCAGCGTCAGGTTGAACTTCTCGAAGTAGGCCTTGTCGCCGGTGGTGGCCGTGACGGCCGCGCCGAGGTTCGCGTTGATCGCCGTCTCGAACTTCTCCCGGGTCGCCGGATCGTTGTAGAGCGCCAGCCAGTCGTACTTCTGCGCCTCGGTGGCCAGCGCCTTGGACAGCGGCTGGCCGATGTAGAACCGCAGCATCTCCAGCCAGGTCTCGGTGGTCTTGCCGTCGCCGTCGAGCACCGGCTGGAACTTCAGGCCGATCTCCTCGTGGAACGTGCGCAGCGCCCCGCCGTCCTCGTCGCACGAGGTGTCCAGGTGGAACGTCAGCCCACCGGAGATGGTCAGCTCCTGGTTGTCCCGGGACACCACCGTGTACGGCGCGGACTCCGCGTCCTCGCTGCCGGTGAAGTCGAAGTTCCGCTGCCCGGCCGGATACTTGTAGTACTCCTCGCCGAGGCCGTCCCAGGTGCGGTTGTTGGTCTTCACGCACTCCTGGAAGGTGGTGCTGGAGAAGGCGCCCGCGTCATAGTGCAGCGCCACCTGGTCCGAGTCCGTGCTCACCGTGGTGCAGCCGGCGGTGCCGGCCGTCATCAGCAGCAGCGCACCCGCCGCAACGAAGCCCGCGATCCTTCGCATCCCCATCGCCCCCGATCACCCGCGACCCACAGTAGATTGTGGACACCAGGGCTCAGCGCCATGATAGAGCGCTCCGGCGACCGGACGGACAGAGCGACAACAAGATGCCAACCGCTGGACCGCTCACCGCTCCGTGTCGGCGTCACCCTCGACCACCGTCACCGGACTGCCGAGCTCCACGGTGCGCGACACGGTGCAGAGCCGGTCGTGCGCCTGCCGCATCGATCGGGGCAACGCCTCGCGGGCCCGGTCGCCGTCCGGGCCGTCCGGGAACGTCGCCGTGAACACCACGGTCAGGTCCCGCATCCGATTGCCGCCGGCCTCGTCGCGCACCTTGTTCCCGGTGACCTCGACGGAGAACCCGGTCGGCTCGGCGCGGCGACTGGTGATCAGGTCCACGTCGGCCGCCATGCACCCGCCGATCGCGGCCAGCAGCAACTCCACCGGGGTGAAGTCCTCGTTCTGGCCCGTCCCCAGCGGGATCGAACCACCGCGGACGTTGTGCACGACATATCGCTCGACGCTGGTGCGCTCGATCCGCACCGAGCGGGCGGTGTTCTCGGTCATGCCGAGAAACCTACCGACGGACCGTGCGGCGGCCTCCGTGGGAGGCGACCAGGGCGTCGGCGACGGTCGCGGCGTCCGCCTCGGCGACCTCCGCCGGGTATTCCGGCAGGAGATCGTCCCAGACGACCAGCCACGAACCGTAGAGCTGGGCCTGCCCCTCCGGCCGGGCGAAGAACCAGACGTGCAGGTGGGCGCCGCCGTCCCCGATGCGATAGACGTGCGCCCGCGAGATGTGCGGCAGGGCCTGCACGTGGCGCACGATCCGGGTGCTCAGGAGACCCAGCTCGGCGGCCAGCTCATCCGGGAGATCCGCCATGTCGTGGTGGTCACGCGGATAGAGCATGAGCACCAGCGGGATGCCGGCTCCCGGCATCCGGGCCAGCCGCCAGTGATCGTTGAACCAGATCCCGTCGTCCCGGTTGCGGCAGGCGCCGCAGTCCGCCGGGTCCTCGCCGTGCCGGGCCGGCTCCGGTAGCACCGGCGGCCGCAGCGGCGAGACGCGCAGTCCGTCCTGCTCGAAGGGGCTGATCTCCCATCCCGTCATCCGCGCCAGCGGGAGGCGGCGCTCACCGTCGGCGGCGGCAATGGCGTGTTCATAGAACTCGTCCGGTCGCAAAGCCATGCCGCGAAGACTAGGCCGCCGCGATCCGCTCGGAGAACTCGACGAGACGGTCGGCGTTTGCGCACGACTCCCGGCCAACTGAATAATTTTCGCTTCCGGTTGACAGCGACCGTGGTCTATCCGAGGCTGAATCAACTTCTCACCGGCCGCCGCCTCGGGCGACCCGGAACACCTGAGGGGGCACCGCCACCATGTCCCTGTCGCTGCGCAAACGATTCCGTCGCACCCGCCTGGCCGCCCTCACGATCGCGGTGTTCCTGCCGGTCGCCGCCGTCACGGTCGTCGCCGTGCCGCCCGCCTCCGCCGCACCGATCACCCCCGACGCCGACGCCCTCGACGGCACCTGCGCGACGATGCGGGTCCACAACGGCTCCACCCCCGTGGGCTACGTGGTGCGCAGCGGTGCCGGCTACGGCTTCACCTCCTCCGCCTCCGGCGCCACGTCGTTCCGGCTGGAGGCCACCCAGCTCGGCCGTTATGAGGTGTTCGGCTCCGACGGCAAACCGGCCTACCAGAGCGTCATCGGTTTCATCCTCGCCGGAGACTCGTACGGCTCCCGGGCAGACTTCACGGTGACCAAGTCCGGCGACCGTTACCGGTTCACCTCGACGGCAACCGGCCAGGTCATGGGCGCTTTCCTGGGCAGCCTCGGCGCGGCCGGCTCGTCGCACACCGTGGCGCTGGCGACCGCGACCGGGTGCTACACCCCGCCGGACATCGACCCCGGCGTCACCGGCACCGCCGCGCCCGGCGTCGACGGCAACGGCCGGCTCGTCGGCACCATCGACGCACACGCCCACATCACCGCGGCCGCCGCGTTCGGTGGCCAGATGCACTGCGGCGAGGCGTTCGCGCCCGGCGGCGTGCAGGTGGCGCTCGCCGGCTGCGACACGCACCGCAGCCTCAACGTGGGCGCGCTGTTCGAGGCGATCGTCGGCGGCACCGATCCGGTGAACTCGCCCGAGGACGGCTGGCCGACCTTCGGCGACTGGCCGCAGCACAACTCGTTGCTGCACGAGCAGTCCTACTACCGGGGCATCGAGCGCTCCTGGCGGGCCGGTCAGCGGGTGCTCAACGCGCTGCTCGTCGCGAACCGCCCGATCTGCGAGCTGTTCCCCTACCGCGACACCTCCTGCGACGAGATGGACCAGATCCGGGTCCAGTCCCGCTACCTGCACTCGATGCAGGACTACATCGACGCGCAGAACGGCGGCGCCGGCAAGGGCTGGTTCCGCATCGCCACCACGCCGGCGCAGGTGCGCAACATCGCCGCGCAGGGCAAGCTGGCCGTGACGGTCGGCGTCGAGAACTCCGAGATCTTCGGCTGCCGGGAGATCAACGACGTCCCGCAGTGCACGACGGCCCAGATCGACGCCGGCCTCGACGAGCTGCAGTCGCTCGGCGTCTCCGGTCTGTACCCGGTGCACAAGTTCGACAACGCCTTCGGCGGCACCCGATTCGACTCCGGCGTCAGCGGCGCGTTCGTCAACCTGGCCAACCTGCTGTCCACCGGGCACTGGTGGACGGCCACCAGCTGCACCGGCCCGTCCGACAACGAGCAGCCCCTGGTCAACGACGATCTGGTCCGGCTGCTGAGCTTCGGCGTCGTGGGCCTGCCGCCGGGTGCGGTGCTGCCGGTCTATCCCAGTGGCAAGATCTGCAACACCCGCGGGCTGACCGATCTCGGCCGGTACCTCATCGGGCAGATGATGGACCGCGGCATGATCATCCACGTCGACCACATGAGCGTGAAGACCGCCCGTGCGGTGCTGGACTTGGCTGAGGCGGCCGACTATCCGGGCGTGACCTCGGTGCACAGCTGGTCCGACCCGACGATGATCGACCGGATCCTGGCGCTGGGCGGATTCGTGGCCACCTACGCGCACTCCGTACCGGAGTTCCTCAGTGAGTGGCGCGCCAACCGCGCCGCGCCGCACGGCAGCGCCATCACCGGCTATGGCTACGGCACCGACGTCAACGGCCTCGGCGACCAGGCGAACGCGCGCCCGGACGCCGCGGCCAACCCGCTGGCCTACCCGTTCACCGCGCCGAACGGCACCACGGTGACGAGGCAGGTCTTCGGGTCGCGCACCTTCGACGTCAACACCGACGGCGCCGCCCAGTACGGCTTGTTCGCCGACTGGACGACGGACCTCATCCAGCAGGCGGGCGCCGACAGCCCGCTGCTGCGCCAGCAGTTGACGTCCGGCGCCGAGGCGTACGTCCGGATGTGGGAGCAGGCGGGCACGGCCTGACTCGATGGATCTTCCCGGCGTTTCGCGCCGAGCCTGCGGGCTCGCGGTGGGGGTGCTGCTGTTCGTCGACGTGCTTCGCGTCTGGCTGCCGTCGATCATCACGATCTTCGGCCAGGCGGCCTCGACTCCGGCATGGCTGCTCGGCGCCTTCGGGCTGGCCTGGCTGCTCGGCGGATTCGCCGCACCCCCGCTGTGCCGGTGGCTCGGCGCCCGGAAAATCGCCGTCGCGGCCGCGCTGCTTCTCGGCGCGGCTCGGGCGGGGCTGCTCTTCGCCGACGGTGGTCAGCCGCAGCTCTATCTGGCCTCGGCCGGTCTGCTGGCCGGCATCGCCTGGCTGGCCGCGACCGCCGATTCCGGCACCCGGGTCAGCCCGGGGGTGCCGCTCGGGATCGCCGCGGCGGGCGTGCAGCACGCCCTGCTCGGCATGGTCGACCTGAGCTGGCGTTCCAGCTGGTGGGCGTGGCTGCTCGGGCTCGCCGAGGTGGCCGTGTTCCTGGGTCTCGCCCTCGCCCGCCGGGACGGTCCCGAGTCACCGGCGGGCGGCTGGTTCATCGTCGGGCCCGCACTGCTGCTCGCCGGCATGCTCGCCGTCTCACCGGCCCTCACCTCGGTGGCACTGTCCTACCTGGGCAGCACCGACCGGCCGTTCCTCTCCATCCCGGTCAGCATCGCCGGTGCGCTGCTCTTCCTCTGGCTCGCCGCCCGCCCGGTCGAACGGCTGCGGCTCGCCGCCGGGTTGGGACTCGTCGCGAGCACCGTGATTTTCGCGTACGCCGAGGGCCGCTGGCTGTCGGTCGCGATCCTGCTCGGGGCGCCATCGCTCGGCACCTGCGTGGGACTCGCCGCCGACCGCGCCAGACACCACGGCTACGCGCTCGTCAGCGGGATCGCGGTCTTCGGCATCGCCGCGATCGCCTACTACGCGTCGTACGACATCGGCTACCCGAACGGGTGGGTGCCCATCGCGGTCGGCCTCGCCGTGGCGGTCTACGCCTGGCGCGCGCCGAGCCCGGCGGAGGTTGCCGTGGTCCGGCCGGCCGTGGCGGTGACCACGGCCGTGGTGCTCGGCGTCGCGATCGGCCTGGCCGCCCTGCCGCGACAGGGCGCCGACCGCCCGCCGCTCGACCAGCCCCGGCTGCGGCTCGTCACCTACAACATCCGGATGGGCTTCGGGCTGGACGGCCGATTCGATCCGGACGCGCTCGCCCGGGCGATCGGCGCGGAGCGGCCCGACATCGTCACCCTGTCCGAGGTCGACCGGGCCTGGCTGCTCAACGGTGGCCATGACGACCTCGCTCTGCTCGCGCGCCGGCTCGACATGCGGTCCTACTTCGCACCTGCCGCCGACAGCGTCTGGGGCGACGCGATCCTCACCCGCCTGCCGGTCGGCACGGTGCGCAGTGTGGCCTTGCCGGCCGCCGGCGCCCCGACCGGCGCGCAGGCGCTCGGAGTCACCGTGCCGGTCGGCGGTCGCGAGTGGACCGTGGTGTCGACCCACCTGCAACCGCCACCGGACGGCACCCTGGAGGCACAGGCCCGCGCCGTGATCGACTTCGCCGACAGTTTCGGCGGCGGCCCGGCCGTGGTCGCCGGAGACCTGAACATCACGCCGGAAGGCGCCACGATGGGCCTCTTCCGCAACGGCGGGCTGACCGATGGGCTGGCGCCTTTCCGGCCGGTGCCGACGTTCCCGGCGGACCACCCGGTCGAGGAGATCGACCACGTGCTGGTGCGGGGCGGACTGCGGGTGACCGACGTGCGCGTGGGCACGACGACCGCATCGGACCACGCGCCGGTCTCGGTCACATTGCAGGGATGAGGGGCGGCCGGATCAGCCCCACCACCCACCGGAGTTGGATCCGGAACAGGCCGCCGACCGGCAACTCACCGGCGGACGTCGAGGTGGTAGGGATCGAACGCGCGCATGACGGCGAACAGCTCCCGGGCGGCGTGGTCGTGCCGGGCGGCCGCCGCGGGGTCGGCGCCGGCGAGCGCAGCGGCCAGGCCGGCGTGCGCGACCGCCTCCTCGTAGCGGGCGTCGATCCGCCGGGCGAGGGCCAGCGCCTGCCGGTGCAGGCCGGCGGCCGACTCCGCGTCACCGGCTCGGCACCGGGTGCCGCCCAGCCGGTTGAGGGTGATGCAGTGGCCGTGCAGCTGGCCCGCCTGCTCGGCGCGCCGCAACGCCGACTCGTGCCGGCGCCCGGCCTCGGCCACCTCGCCGGCGTGCAGGTGGATGATGCCGAGCTCGGCTTCCGCCTCGGCGGCGGCACTCGACGCGCCGACCCGTTCGAAGAGGGTGAGCGCTCGCCGCAGCAGCAGTGGCGCGACCACGCGGTGCCCGAGCTGCGCGTGGGCCCGGCCGAGCTCGTGCAGGATGAACGCCAGCCGGTAGTCGCCGCCCAGGTCCTGCCGGTGTGCGGCCGCCCGCCGGAGGTAGTGCAGAGCCGTGCCGCAATCGCCGCGCGTGACGTGGACCGCGCCGAGAAGTCGCAGGACCGACGCCCGGCTGATGGCGAGGCGGCGCCGCACCGTCTCGCTCTCGGCCGGCCGCCCGGGCTGCGCAAGCACCCACCGGCCGTGCGCGATCATCTCGTCGAACCGGCCGCATTGAAACTCCACCGACATCAGGTTGTTGCGGGTGATCAGCTCCGCGGTCTCGGAGCCGGCCGACCGCCACAGCTCGATCGCGTGCTCGAGATGGCGTCGCGCCGGAGCCATCCGGCCGCCCCGGGCGTGCGCCCCGGCCAGATAGTTGTGCGCGATGGCGGTGAGCTGCGGATCGTCGAGACGCTGTGCGGCGGCCAGCGCCGCTTCCTGCACGGTGATCAGGATGCCGGCGTTGCCGCGGCGGTAGTGGAATCCCCACACGGCGCGGGCCAGCAGGCACACCAGCCGGTCCATGCCGAAGCGTTCGGCGACGCCGACCGCGGCGAGCACGTTGCGCCACTCGGCCTCCTCCCAGCGGATCCGCTCGGCCTCGGCGGCGAAGACTCTCCGGTGCGGCGAGGGCACGCCCCAGTCCGGTGTGTGCAGCCCGTCGATGACCGTGCCGTCCGGAAGGTCCGTGACCAGCGAATGCAGGTAGTACTCCAGCAGGCGCTGAGCCGCCGCCCGGCGGGTGGCTTCGTCGTCCACCTCGGCCGCGAGCCGGCTCGCGTAGTCACGGACCAGGTCGTGCAGGCGGTAGCGGCGATCGCCCTGTTCGTGCAGGAGATGCGCGTCGAGCAGTTCGTCGACGGCGGCGCGCACCTGGGCCGGCGCGGCGCCGGTCAGCGCGGTCGCCGCGTGCTCGTCGAAGTCCTCGCCGCTGAGCAGCCCGAGCCCGCGCAGCAGACCCGCCGCCGGCTCGGAGAGCTGCCGGTACGACAGGGTCAGCGCCGCCGCCACGGTCACCCCCTCGGCGTCCAGCTCGACCACCGGCGGCTGCGCGCGGCGCAGCCGCTCGGCCAGATCCGCCACCGTCCACGCCGGCCGGTGCCGCAGCCGGGCCGCGGCCAGTCGCAGCGCGAGCGGCAGGTTTCCGCACAGCCCGGCGACCTCGCGGGCATGGCCGTGCTGCCCGTCCATCCGCGGCGCACCGATCACCCCGACCAGCAGCGCGACGGCCGCGGCCTCCTCGATCGGGCCGAGGGTCACCTGCTCGTCCGCGTCCAGGCCGACGAGCCGGCGCCGGCTCGTCACCAGCACGAGGGCCGGCGAACGGCCGGGCAGCAGCGGCCGGATCTGGTCGCTGCCCGCGGCGTTGTCCAGCACCACGACGACCCACCGGGCGGCCAGCTCGGTGCGCCATCGGGCGATCCGGCCGTCGAGCGCCTCCGGCAACTCGGGTATCGGCACGCCGAGCTGTCCGAGCAGCAGCCCGAGCGCCACCGACGGCTCGAGCGGATCCCGCGCGCTGTGCCCGTGCAGGTCCAGGAACAGCTGGGCGCCGGGGTATGCGTCCGCGACCCGGTGCGCGACCTCCACGGTCAGCGCGGTCTTGCCCACGCCCGCCATGCCGTCGACCGCGACGACCAGCGGCCGGTCGGACCGGCGGCCTTCGACGACGGACAGCAATCGAGCCACCTCGCCGGTGCGGCCGCTGAAGTGGGTCGCCGGCCTGGGGAGGCAGTGCGCATCCATCGCCGCCGGCGTCTCCGCGTGGTGTTCCATCGCCGGGGAGCCGGCGCGCACGAAATCGTCCCGCTGCGTGCCCCGCAGGCCGAACGCGTCGGCCAGCAGCCGCGCCGACGCCGGTCTCGGCGCCTGCACCCGCCCGGCCTCGAGCTCACGGATCGTGCGGACGCTCACCCCGGCGCGCGCGGCCAGCTCCTCCTGGGTCAGGCCCAGCCGCCGCCGGTGATCCACCACGAGCCACCCGAACATGCGCCTCCCCTGAGAGTCCGGAGCCCGAAGCCCAGTGTGCCAAGGATCGACGGTCCCCCGCTGTCCCGTTCCGGTCCGGCTTGTCGCGGCGAGGCATTTGCTTCCGGGTACGCGACACCACATCATCGTGATATCGATCGATGAAGGAGCCCCCGCTCGTGTCCCAGCGCAAAGTCCCCCGCGGCGAGCTCACCCCGGGCTGCCCGGTCCACCGCACCGCCGAGGGCGTCTGGCAGGTGCACGACTTCGCCACCGCCCGCGAGATTCTGCGGAACACCGAGACCCGCCAGGCCGGCTTCCGGGCCGAACAGGCGAAGAAGGCCGAGAAACGGATGCGGCTGCCGGTGCTCTATCGGGACGGGACGGAGCACCGCGAGCACCGTCGGCAGACGGCCAAATACTTCACTCCGAAGCGCGTGGACTCGGCGTACCGGTCTCTGATGGAACGTCTCGCCGACGAACAGATCGCGAAATTGCGGCGCCGGGGCGAAGCCGACCTGTCGAAGTTGTCCTTCGACCTGGCTGTCGCCGTCACCGCCGAGGTGATGGGCCTGACCGAACGGGCTCCCGGCATGCCGAAACGCCTGGACCGCTTCTTCATGGAGCGATCGTCCCGCGTGCCGCTGGTCGGGTTGATCAAGAGCGCGTGGTCCAACGCCGCGGTGGTGATGTTCTACTACCGCGACGTCCGGCCGAACGTGCGGGCCCGCCGCCGGGAACGACGCGACGACCTCATCTCCCACCTGATCGACGAGGGCTGCACCGACGCCGAGATCCTCGGCGAATGTGTCACGTTCGGCGCCGCCGGCATGGTCACCACCAGGGAGTTCATCGCGGTCGCCAGTTGGCATCTGTGCACCGACGACGACCTGCGGGCCGCCTACACGACCGGCACGCAGGCGCAGCGGACGGCGATCCTGCAGGAGATCCTCCGCCTCGAGCCGGTGGTATTCGACCTCTTCCGCCGGACCACCGCCGACATCACCGTGCCGGGAGCCGTGATCCCGGCGGGCGCCCTGGTCGAGATGGGCGTGGCAGCGGCCAACGTGGACCCGGACGTGGTCGGCGAGCGGCCCGACCAGGTGTGCCCGAACCGTCCCCTGGCCGCCGGGGTCCGCGAGGCGGTGCTGTCCTTCGGCGACGGCCCACACCGCTGCCCCGGCGAGCACGTCGCGATCCAGGAGACCGACATCTTCCTGACGAAGCTGCTCGCCCTGCCCGGCCTGCGGATGATCACGTCGCCGAAGGTCGGCGCCGTCCCCGGAATTTCCTCCTACGAGGTGACGAACCTGCGCGTCGCGGTGGACGGCACCCGACCCTGAGCGGCAGTCGAATCCGCGGGCTCGCGACGGGGCACCGCCACGGCCGGACCGTCGGTATGGTGGCCGTTCGCCCGGCGGGCCGGCGGAAGGACAGGTGTCAGGGATGGACGGGAGCAGAGCCGGCCTCGGCCCGGAGCGGTTCGAGGTGCGCACCGATCGAGCAGCCCTCCGGCGGTTGAGCCGGCGGATGGCCTGGCTCCTGGTGCCCGCCAATGCCTTCCTGGCGATGGCGCTCGGTGCGCAGTTCGGCCTGCTGGCCAGCGTCCTGGACAACACGGGGTGGGCGATTCTGCTGGGCGCCGGATTCGGGATGCTCAGCTTCGGCCTGGCCTGGACCGTCTTCGGCCGGGGCACCCTGGCCTGGTTGCGGATCCGGCAAGTGATCGACCCCGTTCTGGTCATCGATCGCCGGGGCATCTGGCTCGCCGTGCCGCAGTCCGACGCCGGTTCGGTGTTCCTGCCCTGGTCGGCGGTGGGCCCGATCACCGCGCGGGGCCACCTGCGCCACACCGTGCTCAGCATCCGGCTGCGTCCGGGCACCCAGCCCGATCATCCCGGCGCGTCCGGCCTCGAAGACCGGCAGATCTGGCGGCATGCGAACCGGCGGGGCCTGCAGGTCGGCACCCAGGGCACCACCACGACCGGCGACCATCTCCTCGCGACACTCAACCATTTCGCCGCGCAGGCACAGCACGGCGTCGGTCCGGCTCCCTACAACCAGTGAGGCCCGGCCCGATGGTGGCGCTCGGGCCGGACCGCAGCGCCCGCAGGCCCAGCTTGCCTTCGTAGAACTCGACCGCCGTCGCGATGTCGGACACGGCGATCGACGCTCTCACCGGAAAACTGTTCAACGCCATGAGCCCACCGTTACCCCCGCCGCCGGGCCGCTACTCCATCGCATGGCCGATAGGCTGCGCGGCTGGGTTACGCTCGCGCTTGGTCGGATGAGGGAGTTGGGCGTGCAACGTACGCGGCGGGGTCAGCAGGCGTGGCACGCCGCTGTGCTCGCGATCGCGCTCGTTGTCAGCACCGCCCTGGTCGGGTTCACTCCCGGCATCGAGATCGAGCACCCCCGCGTCGCGACGGTGACCGCGGCGGTCGCGCCGGCGTCGATGGCGCCGGTGCTTCCCGATGTGCGGCCGATCGCCAAGCCTTCAGTCGGTGCGCTCTTCCTTCTGGTCGCCGCGGTTGCGGCGCTCTTGCTCGGAGTCGCGCGGCGCTTCAGCTGGTCGGCGGCTGCCCGGACGGGCTCGTCGGCTGTTTCCGCGGCCGCTCTCAGCGCAGTGAGAGGACGGGCGCCGCCCCGCCGAACGGCGTAGCAGCGTCCCCTTTCCTTTCGCCCGCGGCGGGGCTCAGTGCGGCCCGCGCGGGACATCCCGTGTTGAGGAGCATCGATAATCATGTCGCGCGCTACTGCCGTGCGCGCTGTTCTGGCCCTGGTAGTCCTGGTGGTTTCCGGTTGGCTGCTGGCCACCCGGACGCCCCGGCTCGGGCTGGATCTGCGCGGTGGCACCCAGATTGTTCTCGAAACCCGTGACGGCGAGTTCGCCGAGGCGAACGCCGTCACCACCGACGAAGCCCTTGAAGTGCTGCGTCGCCGCGTCGACGAGCTCGGCGTGACCGAGCCGACGCTGGCCCGCTCCGGCGAGCGGCGCATCGTGGTGGAGCTGCCCGGCGTCACCGATCCGGCCGAAGCCGTACGCGTCATCGGCCGCACCGCCCAGCTCACCTTCCGCCCCGTCCTCGGCGTCGCCGAGGCCCAGCCGAGCACCGGCCCGAGCCCGGCGTCTCCGAAGAACGCAGCCGAGGAGATCGCCCTGCCGTCGGAGGACGGACAGCCGTTGCGGCTGGGCCCGCCTGCCCTGTCGGGGCAGCAGGTCGCCGGCGCCGACGCCGTCCGCGACCAGTTCGGCGGCTGGCAGGTCACGCTCGACTTCCGCGGCGACGGCGGCGACGCCTGGCAGCGGCTCACCGGCACGGCGGCCTGCGCCGCGGCCGGTGACCCGGCCCGGCGGGTGGCGATCGTCCTGGATCGGGAGGTGATCTCGTCACCGCAGGTCGGCGAGGACGTCGTCTGCGAGGCCGGCATCGCGGGCGGCCGGACGCAGATCACCGGATCGTTCACCCAGGCCGAGGCCAAGAACCTCGCCCTGCTGGTCCGTGCCGGAGGGCTGCCGGTGCCGGTGGACATCCTCGAGCAGCGCACGGTCGGCCCGACGCTGGGCCAGGCGGCGATCGACGCCTCCGCGACGGCCGCCGTGCTGGGCACGATCGCCACGCTGCTGTTCATCATCGGCGCGTACCGGCTGATCGGTGGGGTGGCCGCGGTCGCGCTGATCGGTTACGGCCTCATCTCGTACGCTGCGCTGCTGGCCATCGGCGCCACCCTGACCCTGCCCGGCCTGGCCGGGTTCGTCCTGGCCATCGGCATGGCGCTCGACGCCAACGTGCTGATCTTCGAGAGAGCCCGGGAGGAGTACGCCGCCCGCGGTTCGCGGCGCAGCCTGCGGACCGCGCTCCGGGCGGGTTTCCGAAACGCGCTGTCCGCGATCGCCGATTCCAATATCACCACGCTGCTCGCGGCGGGACTGCTGTTCTTCCTGGCCTCCGGACCGGTACGCGGCTTCGGTGTCACGCTGACCATCGGCGTGCTGGTCTCGATGTTCACCGCGCTGGTCCTGACCCGCGTGCTCGCATCCCCGCTGATGGGCAGTCGCTGGGCCGAGCGCCGGCCGGGCCTGAGCGGTCTGGCCGGCACCGGCTGGGTCCGGCGCAAGCTGACCGAACGCAACCCCGACATCATGGGGCGCCGGCGAGTTTGGCTGATGATCGCGGGCGTGGCCACCCTGGCCGCGCTCGCCGGCATCGGGGTGCGCGGGCTCAACCTGGGCGTGGAGTTCACCGGCGGGCGGATCGTCGAGTACGCCACCACCGTTCCCCTGCCGGCCGACACCGCCCGCGACGCGGTGACCTCGGCCGGCCTCGACCGGGCGGTGATCAACACCGCCGGCGACGGCAACATCAGCGTCCGCGCCGGCAACTTCGGCGAGGACGTGGAGGCTGAGCTCCGGTCGGCGCTCACCGATGCGGGCGGCGGGCAGGTGCAGCGGCTCCGCGACGAGCGGATCGGCCCCACCCTGGGCGCGGAGCTGCGCCGCAACGCCGTCATCGCCCTCGGCGTGGCGCTCGCGGCGCAACTGGCCTACCTGGCGATCCGTTTCCGCTGGCAGTGGGGCGCGGCCGCGGTGCTCGCCATGCTCCACGACGTGTTGCTGCTGCTCGGCATCTTCGCGTGGCTCGGCCGGCCCATCGACGGGGTGTTCCTCGCCGCGCTGCTCACCGTGATCGGCTACTCGGTGAACGACTCGGTGGTCATCTTCGACCGCATGCGCGAGCTGGTCCGGGCGAAATCCGGCCGATCCTTCGCGGAGCTGGCCAACACCGGCTCCCTGCAGACCGTGCCGCGTACGGTCAACACCGGCCTCGGCGCGATCTTCATCCTCATCGCCCTGGCCGTGCTCGGCGGTGACTCGCTGTTCGACTTCGCGCTGGCCCTGCTGATCGGCATCACCGCCGGCACGTACTCGTCGATCTTTCTCGCCGCGCCGATGACCGTCATGTTCGAGTCACGGCGCGGCGGCCGGTCCCGGCAAGGCTGACACCAGCACTCCCGCCGGCCCGCGCCGGCGGGAGTGGCCCAGCCGTCAGCAAGTCGCCCTGCCCACTCATCGTCTGATGGCCCGGAAAGCGACGTCGGTCGCACCAACAACTCGATATCGCCGCGTTGCCGGCCCG
Organism: Actinoplanes sp. NPDC051388; assembly: GCF_055586225.1. NCBI lineage: Bacteria > Bacillati > Actinomycetota > Actinomycetes > Micromonosporales > Micromonosporaceae > Actinoplanes > Actinoplanes sp. NPDC051388. The sequence continues at coordinate 141,859 of NZ_JBVJIP010000023.1, forward strand.
GCCGCGACGCGGCTACATCTCGCGTTGGCTACGGCCCGATGTCGATCGCGACCTGATGGTGGGTAACCCGCGTGTCCCATCGGGTCAAAGCACGGCGAGCGGCGTCCTCTATGACGGCTTGCTCAGGCTCCGCCCCGGCGAAGGCGCGTATGTCGTCCATGCTGGTGAAGTACACGATAGACGTGAACATCACTTCATCGCCGTCGTGGCGACGCCGAATGACAGAAACCCACGAGACCCACGCGCGGCCGCGCTTGTTTCACAGGCCGCACTCTCGAGAACGTATGCACCCCAGGCCACTGCAACCCACCGAGTGCTCGGACGGCGGCAGAGGACGTTTCCGAGTTGACGGAATTCCGCTGTCGTCGCTCAAGCGGGCGTTGTGGCCGCCGCGGTGATCACGGCTGCGGCGAATTCTCGCGGACACTCCAGCGGTAGGAAGTGCCCGCCGTCAAGGTGCTGCAGCCGTACATTGACGAAGAACTGGCCGAGCCGGTCGGACCAGCCGGTGGGAAACAGTGGGTCGTGTTCGGGCCACAGCACTGTGGTCGGCACAGTGATCCGCTCCGCCGGCGGCGGCACCGGTTCGGCCACCACCCTGGCGAGCCCACCGGAGCCGACGCGATACCAGTGGATGGACGCGGTGAACGCGCCCGACTCGGCGTACAGGCCGACGAGATGGTCGAGGTGGTCCTCGGCGAGGGTGAACCTGGGGCCGGACCAGTGCGTCCAGAAGTGGCGCAGGTAGCGGCGCACGGCGTCGGGCCGGCCGTCGATGAGTTCGTCCGCGAGCGGAAGTTGGTGGAAGGGCACGTACCAGAACTCCTGCTGCGCCGACGGGGTCAGGATCCGCTCGCCGATCCCCGGCAGCGGCGGCGTGAGCACCAACGCCCGGACCAGGTCTGGGCGATGCCGGGCCACAGCCTGCGCGATCCGGCTGCCGATGTCGTGCCCGCCGAGGACCGGCCGGTCCAGCCCGAGCTCTTCGATCAGCCCGATGACGCTGCGCGCCTGCGCGTCGGCGCTGTATTGGGCCGTCGGGTCGGCCGCGTGCTTGTCAGACGCGCCGAAGCCGCGCAGGTCGGGTACCACCACGTCGGCCGCCGGCAGGAGCGGCACAACGTCGCGGTACTCGGTTCGGTCGCTGGGCCACCCGTGCAGCAACACCACGGCGGGACCAGCACCGGTTCGCTCGTACGCAAGCCGGAACCCGTCAACGGCAGCCGTCCGATCCACATCCGCCAAGTTACTGATCGCCCGACCCAAAACTCGATCCGGCGAGAACGAACGAGTCCGGAGCAAGCCTGGTGAACCAATGCTCGTTCGCGCCGTCGAGGATGACGACAGGTCTGGCCGCGACGCCGGCGCTCACGGCTTCGGCCACCGCTTTCAGCGCGCCTGACTCGACCAACCTCTCGTGCCTCACACCGTTTCCAGCGTAGAAGAACAACATCGTGTCCCGCGCGCGATCACCGGCCCGCCGAACAACATCGACCAGCTCGACGGTAGATTCCGGGTCCACCAGAACCTGGACGGAATCGGCACGGAACGCGGCCGTCCCGTCGTCGGGTGACGTGAGCACTTCGGCGAGCTTGCGGACCATCTCCTCCGGCCCCCAACGGCCTCGCAGTTCTGGGCCACCGTCACCACAAGCGACCAGGACCGCCTGGGACCCCTCGAGCTCGGGAAGAAGAGAGTGCCGCTGCCACATCGCCATCGATCCACTATGACCAGATGGCTCAACCTCCCTCGCAGGGGCGGCCCCGCTGTTCGGCGAGCACCTTGCTGCGGGCGCGGCGGACGCACGATCGACAACAAAGACCCGGCCGCCTCCTGGGGTGACCCGGCTGGGCGGATCGCCGGAGGTTGGGCGCGGACGGACGCCTTGACAGTGAAAGCGGCCGAGCGCTAGAGATCGCGCCGAGCGTACAGGCGCGCGGAGAGCGTGGTGGTGGCGAGTCCGAGGATGCTGAGGGTCGCGATTGCGGCGATCGCGGCGATGGTGAGCCGGGCGGGGTTCGCGTCGTCGAGCCACGACGGCACCGCAGTGCGGACAGTGGGGAACCCCACTGCTCCGAATATGACGGCCATGATGATGGCGGGAGGGAAGACGGCGACGATGCGAATCGGGCCCGGGCCGGTCGCGAAGAACGCGGGTAGTTGGGCGGCAAGCAGCGTGCCGATGAGTGTGACGCTGGCGGCGGCGACGGCGGCGGCGACCGCCCAGTCGAACTCGGCGCCGAAGGCGAGCGCGGCAACCGGAGCCACGAGGGTCCCTGCGACGGTGAATGCGATCAGCAGCAGTAGGCAGGTCGCATAACGGCCGAGGACGACGTGCTGGCGCCGGATGCCGAGCGCGGCGTAGAGGGTGTCGAGGCGGCCGCGTTCGTCGTTTCCGAACAGGTGGCTCGGGGTGTTGAGGACCGCCAAGCAGGACAGCGCCGGAATCAGCACGTACACGCTAAGGCCGGCGGATTCGACTTCGCCGGCGTCGTCGGCGTTGAGCAGGAGCATTGCGCTGGCCACCAGATTCGCGCCGACGATGATCGCCGCAGGGATGATCAAGAACTTCGCGTTGGGTCGCATGGACCGCAGGTCCAGACCGACGAAGCGAGCAATGGCGTGCATGTCAGGACTCCTCGTCTCTGGGCCGCACATGATGAACGACGACCCGCTCGATCGTCGGGGTCTCGACCTGGACGCCCGGGCCGAACCCGGCGGTGTCGGCGGTGCGGATGATGCCGTCGAAGTTGTGCTGGCCGCGGCGCAGGCCCCGGATCAGTGGCTTGTTCTCCGCGGTGAGGTCCGTCAACGCTCCTCGAACGTAGGCGAACTCCTCGATGAGTTCGTCCACGGCGCCGGAGTAGACGATCTGGCCGCCATCGACGAACACCAGGTAGTCGGCGAAGTGCTCCAGGTCGCTGGTGATGTGCGTGGAGAACAGCAGGGACGCCTCGGGACGGTGCATGTGCTCGCGCAGCAGGTCGACCAGGTCGGCTCGCGCGGCCGGGTCGAGGCCGCTGGTGGGCTCGTCCAGGATCAGCATTTCGGGATGATTGCCCATCGCCAGCGCGATCATCAGCTTGTTGCCCTGGCCCCGCGACAGCTTGTTCACTCGCTCGTCGGCCCCCAGTCTGAGCCGGCGGCACAGCCGGTCGAACCAGTCCTGGTCCCAGCCGGGTCGAGACGCGGCATAGGCGGACGCCGCGTCACGGACCCGCCAGTACGGCAGCACGAACGGTTGGTCGAACACGATCCCGACCTCGCCGATCGGCGGCATCGCGATCCTTCCCGCGTCCGCGCGGACGAGCCCGAGCAGCGTGCGCAGCGTCGTCGTCTTGCCCGAGCCGTTGGCACCGACCATTCCGGTGACGAATCCCCGCGGAACGCGAAGGTCCAGCGGGCCGAGCGTGAAGTCTCCGCGGCGCTTCACGAGCCCGACGGTCTCCACAACGTGCTCTGTCGTGTTCATCGCTCCCGCTCCCATTCCTCCGCGAGCATCGCGGTCAGCTTCTCCAGCGAGACCAGCCCGGTGTGCCGGGTGCGGGCGACGATCTGCCGCAATCCGGCCCGGGCCCGCTCCAGCGAGGCCCGGCGGGCCTCGTCCGGGTCGATCTGTGCGACGAACGAGCCCTTGCCGGGCACGTTCACGATCAGCCCCTCGGCGGCAAGGTCGTTGTACGCCCGCGTGGTCGTGATCAGGCTGACCCGCAACTCTCCGGCCAGCGCGCGTAATGACGGCAGCGGCGTCCCGGCCGCGAGCTCCCCGGCCATGATCTGCTGTCGAATCTGCTCAACGATCTGCTCATACAGGGGCACTCCGGGGCCAGGCGAGACGATGACACGCATCCACAAAGCCTCCAACACATCTACTGTCTATGTTCAGTATGGACAGGTGCCCACTGCGGAGTCAAGGGGGCGCTGATGGCCGGACAGACCCGCGGAGAACCGCAGGTTCAGGCTTGGTTGCCCGTGGCGGTGTGCCTGCCTCCCAGCAGCAGGCCGAGCAGGGCGCCGACTGCGCAGAGGCCGGCCGTGACCAGGAAGATCTCTCGGTATTCGGTTCGCAGTGCGGCCTCGAGCGCGACCTCGTAGACGGCGAGCCGGGCTTGGTATTCGGCCGGGTCGACGCCGAACGGCAGCGGGGTGTCGAGGTTCGCGGTCAGCACCTGGAAGCGGTGCAGGCCCCACGCGGTGAGCGCCGCGACGCCGACCAGCATGCCGACCATCCGGGACACGACCGCGGCGGCCGAGGCCACGCCGTGCCGGTCGGGAGGCGTCACGCGCAGCACAGCCGCGGCGAGTGGCGCGATGACCAGGCCGAGGCCCAGGCCGGCGATGGCGAGGTCGGTGTCGAGGCGAGGCAGGACTCCGGCATAGCGCTCCGCAAGCACGGTGGACGGCCAGTACGCGATCAGCCCGTACCCGAAAGCGGCCGTGAGCAGTCCGATCAGGGTGACCAGACGCTCGCCGAGGCGGGCCAGCACCGCGCCACCGAGCACAGCGCCGACCGGGAGCGCGATCAGGAAGCGGGTAAGTAGCAGCGTGCCGCCGAACGCATCCTTGCCGAGCAGCGTCTGCGCGACCAGCTGAACGTCGACGAGCGTCACCATCAGGGCAGCGCCGGTGCAGAAACTCGCGCCGAGCGCGGCGAGAAGAGGCGCCATGCGCACGCCCGCCGGATCAAAGAGCTTGGTCCGGGCCCGGCTTTCCCACCAACCGAAAAGCACGAGTACGACGACAGCCGCGCCGAGCGTGGCCGGACCCCACGAGGGCAGCACCGCTCGCTCGGGATCCGGGTTGTAGAGACCGACGACCAGCAGGGCCAGACCGGCCGCGAGCAGGACGCCACCGAGCAGGTCGACGCCGGGTCGGTGCGGCCGGGCGGCGGTCTCCCGGGGCAGCGCGAACAGGACGGCGACGGCGGCCAGCGCGGCCAGCGGAACGTTGATCCAGAAGATGCCCCTCCAGCCGATCAGCGCGGCGACCACGCCGCCATAGATCGGGCCGAGCACGCTGCCGAGTTCCTGCGCGGCGCCGACCGCTCCGAGGGCGACCGCGCGGCGATGCTGCGCCGTCCAGAGATCGCCGGCCAGGGCCATCGTCACCGGCAGCAGCGCGCCGCCGGCCAGCCCCTGCACCGCGCGGCCGGCCACCAGCCAATGGATCGACTCACCCGAGCCGGCGGTCATCGCCGAACCCACGGCGAAACCGGCCAGACAGGCGACGATGACCGCGCGGCGGCCGAACCGGTCGGAGAGCGAGCCGAGCAGCGGCATGCCGGCCACATACCCGAGCAGGTAGCCGGTCACGATCGGCGTGGCGCGCTCGAGCCGGTTGAGCGGGATGTGGACGTCGCCCAGAATGTCGGTCAGGACGGTCACCACGACGTACGCGTCGAGGGCCGCTAGCAGGACGGTGGCGCCACCGACACCGATCGCCAGGCGCCGCCGCGCCGATGCCGGCGCGGCGGAGGTGGTGCTAGGGCGCACTGATCTTCACCGGTACGTCGAATTCCTCGAACGTCGCCGTGGCCGCGCCGCCCGGCAGTGTGAAGGCCGCCTTGACCAGGCGCTTGTCGGCGTCGGCGATCCACAGCTTGGCCGGGACGCTGCCGGTCAGGCCGGGGATCAGCCCGGCCAGGTCGGCGCCGGTCGTGGTGACCGCGACGCGCCAGGCGTTCTTGCCGTCGACCGGCTCCGACGCCTCGGTCGTGGCCCCGGTCGCCGATCCGAGCACCTTGGCGATGCCCCGGTCGGGATCGAGAATGGCCGACGGGTCGTAGACGGCGGCCGCCAGCGTGAGCGGCAGCGTCTGGAAACCGCCGGTCGGGCCCTTCAGATAGAGCTTGTCACCGACGATTACGAACTCCAGCTCGACGTCCGAGCCGGCCTGATTGACCTGCGCGGTGCCCTTCGCGCTGCCTTCCCTGGTCAGCGCGCCCTCGGCCCGGCGCAGACTGAGCCCGGAGATCTCACCTTCGGCGGTGATCAGGAACTGCGCGGTCTTGATCTCACGCATCGCCGCAGCGGACTCTTTCACCAGCGTGTCACCGACGGGCAGGCTGACCGCCGGCGCCGTGCTTCCGCCGTTCTCGGCCTTGTCGGGGGTGCACGCGACCAACGCCAGCAGAGCGGCGGACAACACGAGGACGGGGCGAAGTCGGAACATACGGCGAATGCTAGACCGGCGCGCAAGCCGCGCCGCTCAGCTGAGAAGGGGAATCGCGAAGCGGGTCACCTCCTGGTGCCAGGCGTCACCGTCCGGCCCGGCGAAGGTCAGCGTCGTCGCGCGTCCGGCCGCCTCCTTGATGTCCTTCTCGAGGGCGGCCGTGCGGTCGCGGTTCGCGTCGAACCAGGTCAGCAAGGCGACCAGGGCCTCCGGGTCGCGTTCGGTGGACAGGGTCGCGAGGAGGATCCTCGCGACGGCGGTGAAGGTGGCGTCCGGGAGCAGGTTCGTGTGCGGCGGTAGAAGCGCGACGATGCCACGGACGGCGGCGCCCGGGCGGCCCGGGACCGCCAGGATGCTGTCGAGCAGGCCGGGCAGGTCTGTCGTCGTACGCATGAGCAGCTCGAAGCCGGCCACGAAAGCCGGCGCCGGCGCACCCGGCAGGCCACCCATCACGTCGGCGCCCTGCGCGACCCAGCCCCGGATCAGGTCGACCGCACGCGGCAGGTCGTCGTCCGCGCCCAGCAGCGCCCGCACCGCCGGCGGGTGCGACCGCACACAAAGGACCGGCGTGCCGGCGCCGGGGCGCGCCTGATCCCAGTACGGGACCTCGCGCAGCGAGTCGGGCGGGAAACGTGGTCCGGCCGGGTCCGGGCGGCGGTCCGGAGGGCGGCTCGTCTCACCGTCCGCGGTGACCGGCGCATCCGGCAGCGGGCCGAAGACCGCCTCGCCGGCGGTGATCTCCGCGGTTACCCGGAAGCCGCTGCCGCGCGCGGAGGTCGACGCCGGAGAGTCCTCCACGACGCGGGCGGTGCCGGTGAATGCCGCCGTTGCCGACTCGATGATGCTGAGCCAGGTCGCCGGCCGCGGCGATCGGCGGCGGCTCATTCGGCGATCACCATACCGATTCCTCGTCGTGCGCCGCGTCGTTGGCCACCGGATCCTCGTGCAGCGGACTCTGCCCTCCGGAGCCGTCGCCCTTCGCGGTGACCTTCGTCCCCGAGTTCGGGCCCGGTGTCACCACACTGGACGCGGGCGAGCCCGGGTTGACGGCGACGGTGGTGCTGTAGTCGACCTCCCAGTCGGCGAAGTTCAGCGGGATGGCCGTCGTCTCGTTGACGTTCTTGACCGCCAGCCAGCTGCGGAACCGATCGCGGCCATCGGTCCGGACGAGGTGCTGCTCGGTGGCGCCGGAGCCGATCTTCCAGTCCCGCGCGCCGGTGCCCGGGGTGTCCTGCATCGTGCTCGTCTTGGTGCTCGGCGAGGTGGCGGCGAACTGGTCGACCGTCTCCGATCCGTACCACGGCACCACGCCCGCGTCGCCGTCGCGGACCGGCGCATCGCCGATGGTGTCGGAAATCTTCTTCTTGTCGCTGAACAGGATCGGGGCGAGCTGCTCGAGCAGGCCGGGAGTGTGCCCGGGCGGCTGGTAGTAGAAATTGCGGGTGGACTGGTAGACCGTCTGCAGGAAGCCGATCTCGTAGTCGCCGATGCGGGCCGCCGGGCCGGTCGCGGTGACGCTGCCGGTCGCGCTGTAGGTCTGGCTGTCGATCTCGACGTCGGCAGCGGTCTTCGTGACGGCCAGCGGCTTGGCCGCGGTCGCGTTGAAGCCGTTGGACTGGAAGGTGACCGCCCCGGTCACCGCGGCCGCGGAGCCGCCGAGCCCGAACAGCGACGCCGCGTTGGCGATCGCGCTGTCGGTCGTGGTGTATCGGCTCGGCTTGCCGCGCCGCCGGCCGGCGGCGCCGAGCAGCTGCGCGACGGCGCGGTTGCCGGCCGTCCGATGCATCGACAGAATCTCCGGGCCGGTGGGCGCCGCAGTGTCCTGCCGCCCGTCCGCCTGCAGCTTCTCGTCCTCGTCGAGCTGAGCTCGCTCCCGGTAACGACCCAACGTCCCCACCCCCGAAGCCAGTGTGGCGGGCCCCCACAAGGCGAACAAGGACCGTACGGCCAGCTCGGCCGCGGACCTCGCCCGGCGTACCCAGAGCACCCTCCTTCTACTACCACGACGAGCTGGCGACTCAGTACAGGATCGGCCACTTCGCTCGTGGCCAGGCCAGCACCGCGTAGATCTGGACGAGCGCGGCCTGCTGGATGGCCTGGGTGCCACCGTCGGCGTCGAAGTGCACGAGGTTGGTCCGCGGATCGCGCATGGTGGACCACACCTGGTCGGCGTACCGGGCCATCGCCTGCCGGTAACGGGCGTCGCCGGACACCGACTGCAGCAGGAGCAGGTTCTTGAAGAAGATCGAGTTGAAGAAGATCGGCTGGCCGTGCAGCCGGCCCTGCGTGACGTAGTAGGTGTACGCGGCGTCGGCGATCCGCTCCGCCCGCCGGAGGTAGGTCCGGTCGTGAGTGATCTGATAGAGCAGGACGTTCACGCCGATCGGGACGCCCTGGTTGTAGGACCACATGGTCTTCTCGATCGCGCCGTCGAGGTCGAGGTGGTCCCAGTACAAACCATTGGGGCTCTGCAAGTACGTGTTCGTCCAGTGGTAGAACCGCAACGCGGAGTTCAGGTACCGACGCTGCCCGGTGATCTGGTACAGCCGGAGGCCCAACTCGGCGCCCGGCATGTTCGACACCGTGTTGCGGTCGTGGCTCCAGTCGGCCTGAGTCCAGAACACGCCACCCGGGGAACTGTGACCGGCGTCGGTGTCCCAGCCGGACTCGACCAGCGCGAAGATCTCCTCGGCGCGGGCCAAGGCGGCGACGTCTCCGGTCTGCAGGTACCGCTGGACCTTGGCCAGGCCGACCCATTCGTTGTCGTCGTAGAACATGTCGCCACCCTGGCCGTAAGGCGCGACCGGGTAGGAGTCGTAGCCAGGCAGGCCGGTCGTGCCGCCGGCAGCGTTCCAGTAGCGCTCCTGGGCGGCGGCCCGCGCGGCGTAGATGGGTTCGCTCCGCGGATCGGCCACGGTGAGATCCAGCGCGGCGATGTGGATCTGCGAGTACGGCCACTCGTACGAGTACGGGTTGTCGCCGGGCGCCGCGGGATACTGCTCGCGATAGAGCCCGGAGCCGTCGGTCGTGCCGAAGTATCGCTGCAGGGCCGAGAAGGCGGCCAGCGCGCGGGTGGTCTGCGTGGCCCGGCTTGACTCGCTGCGGTGTGGTGCCGCCACCGCCGGGGGTGTCATCCACATGAGTGCTGCGGTGAGAGCGGCGCCCGCGCACACGAGCCGATGTGATCGCACGTGGAATCCTCCGTTCCGGCGGGCCCAGCTCGGGAGCGGGGCGCGCATGGAAAGGTATCGATCCCGAACGTTACCGGCCCGTGATCAAAGGGGTCAATGCGTACGACTGACGACGGTGGTCGGCGCCGCATCCACCACGATCGCGCGGCAGCCATGGCCAGCCTCTAGGCTGGGAGAGTGTCCACCTACCTAGCGGTCGATCTCGGCGCGGAAAGTGGCCGAGTCCTGCGGGGCACTCTGGACGACGGCCGGCTGACGGTCTCGGAGGTGCATCGCTTCGCCAACCGGCCGGCGCACCTGCCGACCGGCTTGCACTGGAATGTGCTCGGCCTCTACGACGGCATGACCGCGGGACTGGCGGCAGCCGCGGCGTCCGGACCGATAGACGGCATAGGCGTCGATGTGTGGGGCAACGACTTCGGGCTCCTCGACCGCTCCGGACACCTGCTGGGCAATCCTTTCCACTATCGCGACCCACGCACCGAGGGGATGCCGCGTGAGGCGGAGTCGCGGGTCGGCGCGGGCGAACTTTACCGTGTCACCGGGACGCCGAGCCTGCCGATCACGACGGCGAGCCAGCTGTTGTCGATGGAGCACTCGCCCTTGTTGGCGGCGGCGGACCGCCTGATGATGCTTCCCGATCTGTTCGCCTACTGGCTGACCGGCGTCCAGGTGAGCGAGGCGACCATCGCGAGCACCAGCCAGCTCTTCGACCTCCTTCAGCGGCGGTGGGCGGTCGATGTGATCGACAAGCTCGGCCTGCCGGTCCGCCTGTTCGACCACGAGGTGGTGCCGCCCGGGACGCCGGTCGGGCACCTGCGCCAGGGCGTCATCGACGGGGGCGGGCCGGTCATGGTGACCGCCGTAGCCGGGCACGACACTGCATCGGCCGTGGCCGCCACACCCGGCTCGCCGCCGATCGCGTACATCGCCAGCGGAACGTGGTGCCTGGTCGGCCTCGAGCTGCCGGCGCCGGTGCTGACCGAGGAAGCCTGCCGCGCCGGCTTCTCCAACGAGCTCGGTGTGGCCGGGACGGTGCGGTTCCTTCGCAACGGCACTGGGCTGTGGCTGCTTCAGCGCTGCCGGGAAGCTTGGGGTGGCGTGGCCGCGCCGAGCTATTCCGACCTGACCAGGGTCGCCGCAGAGCTAGCCTCCACGACGCTGATCGACCCGGACGACCCCCGTTTCCAGGCGCATGGCGACATGCCCGCGCGAATCGAGGCCTACTGCCGAGAGACCGGGCAGCGACCGCCGGCGAGCCGGGCGGCGATGGTGCGCTGCATCCTCGACAGCCTCGCCTGCCGTCAACGGCTGACCCTGGAACGCGCCGAATCGCTCTCGGGTGTTCGCGCCGGCGTCGTGCACCTGGTCGGCGGCGGGGCTGCCAATCAGGTCCTCTGCCAGTTGACGGCCGACGTGATCGACCGACGTGTGCTCGCCGGGCCGGTGGAGGCGACCGGAGTCGGCAACCTGCTCGTTCAAGCGTGGGCTGCCGGCGAGATCGGGTCGCTGCCGGAACTGCGCGCGGTGGTCGCCCGGTCCTCGCCGCCCCGGCAATACGTGCCCGGCCCTCGGCGCGCGCAGGCCCAGGAGGCGTTCGGCCAGTTCCAGGCCCTTCTTGCGCGCGCCGGTGACACGACGTGATAGAAAATGACGTGTTCTGCTATACGGTGGCGTCCGTGGGTGAACGTGCTGCGGCAGATGGGAAAGGTGATCGGCGGTGCTGATCGCCGAGCGGCGGTCACGTCTGCTCGAAGAGGTGAGTCGGCGTGGGTGGGCGTCATTTCGCGAGCTGGCCGGCGCGTTGGGCGCCTCCGAGTCGACGGTCCGGCGCGACCTGCGGCAACTCGTTGCCGAAGGTCTGCTGGAGTCGACGCGCGGCGGGGTGTCGACGGCAACCGTCGCCGGCCCGCTGGACCGGGCCGGTCCCGGCCCGGCGCCGGACGGCGACCCGGTTGAGGCGGAGCGCGAGGCGATCGCGTCGCATGCCGCGTCGCTTGTCGCTCCCGGCAGCGCGGTCCTGCTCGGCCCGGGTCGCACTACTCACGCGCTGGCACGACACCTGGCCCGTGGTGGCCCGCTGACGGTGGTGACGAACTCGATTCCGGTCACCCAGGCCCTTTCCGGCACGTCGCAGATCGAGGTCGTGCTGCTCGGCGGCACGCTGCGCCGCTCGATCGGAGCGCTGGTCGGCCCGATCACCGAGCAGAACCTGCGGGGTCTGCGCGGTGCACAGGTCTTTCTCTCCGGCGACGGCGTCACCGTCGAACGTGGCCTGACCACCCCCAATGTCTTCGCGGCAGCGACCGACCAGGCATTCATGGCCGCCGGCCGGCAGGTGGTCGTCCTGGCCGACCACACCAAGATCGGGCACGACACGATGTGCCAGACGGTGCCGAGTGACCGCATCGACGTGCTCGTCACAGATCCGGCGAGCGACCGTGCGGCGGTTCGCAGTCTCGCCCGCGCCGGCATCGACGTGCAGGTCGCCGCGCTCGAGCGCTAGCCGGACAGCTCTCTTCATTCGCCGGGAGCTTTTTCTTGACAACCTTTGACGGGCCTGAACTAGGATCTGTCCAGATCCTGTCAGAGCATTTCAGATCTGGTCTTCGCGCCCATCGCACCGTGCTGGGCGCCGACCGGTCGTACCCCCCGAAGGGATGCCTGCCGTGCTCCGTCTACGACGACCTCACGCCCTGACCCTTGTCATCCTGCCTGTCGTCGTCCTCGGCGCCGGCTGCACCAACCCGGCCGGCGAAGACGCGCCCAGCACCGGCTCCTCTGCTCAGCAGCAGGTGGAGACGACGACAGGCACCGACGGTTGCACGTTCGAGAAGTACAACGGCGGCGTGCCGAAGCAGGACCTCAAGGCGATCACCGTCGGCTTCGCCCAATCCGAGAAGGAGGCCAACCCGTTCCGCATCACCGAGACACAGTCCATCAAGGAGGAGGCGGCCAAGCGCGGGATCAAGCTCATCACCACGAATGCCCAGTCCGACCTCAACAAGGAGATCGCCGACATCCAGGGCATGATCGCGCAGGGCGCCAAGGCACTCATCATCTCGCCACTCAACTCCGAGGGCCTGGACCCGGCGCTGAAGGCGGCGCAGGACGCCAAGGTCCCGATCATGACCATCGACCGCCTGCTGACGACCAAGAAGGCCTGCGTCGACTACATCGGCTGGACCGGGTCGAACTTCGTGACGCAGGGCGAGCGGGCCGCCGACGCGATGATCAAGGCGACCGGGGACAAGGGCGATGTCGCCATCCTGCTCGGCGCATCGGGCGTCAACGTGACCGTCGACCGGACGAAAGGCTTCAAGGACCAACTGGCCGCCAAGAACTCCAAGCTGAAGGTCGTCGCTGAGCAGACCGCCGACTTCACCCGGGAAAAGGGCCGCTCGGTCACCGAACAGCTGATCTCAGCCAATCCCAAGATCACCGCCATCTACGCGGAGAACGACGAGATGGCACTGGGCGCGGTCGCGGCGTTGAAGGCGTCGGGCAAGAAGGCCGGCGACGTCAAGATCATCACGATCGACGGTACGAAGGGCGCCGTACAGGGCATCCTCGACGGCTGGATCGCCGGCGTCATCGAGTCCAACCCGCGGTTCGGGCCACTGGCCTTCCAGGCATTGGAGGACTTCTACAGCGGCACCGGCGTGCCGGAGCAGACCATCATCTCCGACAAGGAATACACGCCGGAGAACGCGCAGTCCGAGCTGGCGAACGCGTACTGACCCCAGTCGGCCGGACCCCTCGGAGTGTGCAATGGCGACCCCCCATTCTGCGCCGACACAACGGCCGGCCATCTCGGTACGTGCGGTCGGCAAGCGGTTCGCCGGCGTCCGGGCGCTGGACGAGGTGTCGCTGGACCTGAACCACGGCGAAGTGCACGCACTGGTCGGCGAGAACGGCGCCGGGAAGTCGACGCTGATCAAGGTGCTCACGGGGGTGCACCGGCCGGACAGCGGAGAGGTCCGATATCTGGGCGAGCCGGTTGCTTTCGCCGGTCCCCGGGACGCCCAGACGGCCGGAATCAGCACCATTTATCAGGAGATCAATCTGGTGCCCACACTCAGCGTGGCGCACAACCTGTTCCTGGGCAGCGAACCGCTCAACCGGATCGGCCTCGTCGACTTCACCCGCATGCGGCGAGACGCCCGAGTCACGCTGGCGCGGTACGGCATCGACGTGGACGTACGCCGCCGGCTCGGCGAACTCGGCCTTGGTGTGCAGCAGATGGTCGCGGTCGCGCGTGCCCTGTCCAGCGACTCCCGGGTGGTGATCATGGATGAGCCGACCTCATCGCTGGAACCGCGTGAGGTCGACCTACTCATCGGCGTCATCGACCACCTGCGCCACCAGAACATCGCTGTCCTGTACGTGACCCACAAACTCGACGAGGTCTTCCGCGTCTGCCAGCGCGTGACTGTGCTCCGCGACGGCCGGGTCGTCCACACCGGACCTGTCGGCGACACCACTCAGCTGCGCCTGGTCGCCACGATGCTCGGCCGCGACCTGGCTGAGGTCCGTGCACACGGCGCGACCAGTTTCGGTGCCGAACACCACACCACGGCCGGCGCGCCGATCCTGGAGGCGACCGGACTAACCCACCGGCCCCTGCTGGCGGACGTCAGTCTCCACCTGCGGGCCGGCGAGGTCGTCGGTCTGGCCGGACTCCTCGGATCGGGGCGAACAGAGACGGCGAAGGCCGTGTTCGGCGCGCAACCCATCGACGAGGGCAGCGTCAGCGTGAACGGACGGACCGTGCGGCGATGGTCGCCCGCCGCCGCCATCCGTCGAGGCGTCGGCATGGTGCCCGAGGACCGCAAGGCCGAGGGCGTTGTACCCGACCTGTCCGTGCGCGACAACATCGTCCTGGCGGCGCTCCCGCAGCTGACCAGACTCGGGATCGTCTCGAAGCGGCGCCAGGACGCGCTCGTGGAGACCTTCGTCCGCCGGCTCGGGATCAAGATCTCGAATCCGAGCCAAAAGGTCCGGGAACTCTCCGGTGGCAATCAACAGAAGGTACTGCTGGCCCGGATGCTCTGCCTGCACCCCAAGGTGCTCCTGCTCGACGAGCCGACCCGCGGCATCGACGTCGGTGCCAAGGCGGAGATCCAGTCCCTCATCGACGAACTGGCCACGCAAGGACTCGCCGTCCTGCTCATCTCCTCGGAACTGGAAGAGGTGGTTGAGGGCGCCGATCGGGTGCTGGTGCTGCGCGACGGCGCTGTGGTCGGCACGTTACAAGGCACTGAGATCAGCGAGGGCCAGATCATGCACGCCATCGCCGCCGCGGCGCAGGATGAGGGAACCGACCGTGGCTGACACCGCGGTGTCCCGCGCACCGGGCGGCCGAGCGGACGTGCTCCGATGGCTGCAGGACAACGGCGCCTACGTCGCGATCGCGGTGCTGCTCGCCTTCAACCTGGCCGCCACCCCCAACTTCGCCAGCGTGGCCAACCTTCGTCTGCAACTCGTGCAGATGGTGCCGGTCGCCATCGTGGCGATCGGCATGGCACTGGTCATCGGCACCGAGGGCATCGACCTGTCGGTCGGGTCGGTCATGGCCATCGCAGCCGCGCTCATCCCGCTCTACATCGGGTACGGCGTCTGGCCGGCGATGGCGATCGCGGTGGCCGCGGGCGCGCTGGTCGGTCTGGTCAACGGTGGGTTGGTGGCGTTCGCGGGCATCCAGCCCATCGTCGCCACACTCGGCCTCTTCGTAGCCGGCCGCGGGCTCGCGCTCGTCTTCGCCGACGGCCGACTGGTCGAGCTGTTCGACCCGACACTCAACACCGTCGGCAACGGGACTGTGCTCGGCGTGCCGATCGCGATCCTCGTCGCCGGGATGGTGGCGCTCCTCGCCGGCCTGGGCGTTCACAAGGCCGCATTCGGGCGACGGCTGGTCGCGATCGGTGGCAACCGACCGGCCGCCGCCCTCGCCGGCATACCGGTCCGCCGCACACTCCTGGCCGTATACGTGATCTCGGGGGTGCTCGCCGCCGTCGCCGGCATCCTCAACACTGCCCGGCTCGGCGCGAGCGACCCGTCTTTCGTGGGACTGCTGATCGAGCTGAGCGCCATCACCGCCGTCGTCGTCGGCGGGACCCCGCTGTCCGGCGGCCGCGTGCGCATCGTCGGCACGCTGGCCGGTGCGCTGCTGATGCAGCTCATCATCGCGACCGTCATCCAGCACAACCTGCACGACTCGACAGCCCGGATGATCCAGGCGGCGATCATCGTGGCTGCCGTGTACGTCCAGCGTGGACGGAGCCGGGCATGACCACCGCCGCTCTCATCCGGTTCCAGCCCCTCGCCGCATGGGCCAGGCGTGCCGGCGCGGCCGTCGTACTCGTCGTGGTGCTTGTGGCGGGAACCGTGGCCTTCGGCGACAGCTTCGCCAGCGGGCAGAACTTCCGCAACATCGCACTGGATGCCTCATACCTGCTGCTCATCGCGACCGGGATGACCTTCGTCATCATCAGCGGTGGCATCGACTTGTCCGTCGGCTCGCAGCTGGCACTGGCCGGTGTGCTCACCGCTTACGGCGCCCAATGGGGTTCGATCGTCGCGGTGGCGCTGCCGCTCGCAGCATGCGGTGCCATCGGGCTCGCCAACGGCCTGCTGATCGGCCGTACCCGGCTCGCGCCCTTCATCGTGACGCTCGCCTCCTTGCTGTTCGCCCGCGGTCTGGCCTTCGCGGTTTCGCAGGAGGGCAACCGGGTCTACATCATGCCGGCCGACCTGACCCTGACCCGGGTCGGTCAAGCAAAGCTGCTGGGCATCAGCGCACCGGTCTGGTTCTCCGTCGGGCTTTTCCTGGTCGCCCTGGTGGTGCTCAACCGCACCCGCTTCGGGCAGAACGTGTTCGCCGTCGGCGGCAATCAGGAGGCGGCCGAGCTGATGGGCCTGCCGGTGGCCGGCATCAAGACACGCGTCTACCTGCTCAACGCATTGCTGGCCGGACTTGCCGGCGTCCTGGTCGCCGCCCAGACATCGTCCGGTCTGCCCACCCTCGGCGAGGGTCGCGAACTCGAGGCGATCGCTGCCGTGGTCATCGGTGGCACGCTGCTGACCGGCGGCATCGGGTCGCTCGGCGGCACCCTCGCGGGTGTGCTGCTGCTCAAGTCGATCCAGAACCTGATCAACCAGGTCGGGACGCTCACCTCGTACTACCAGCAGGTCGTGAGCGGCGCCTTCCTGATCGTCGTCGTACTGATCCAGTCCCGCCTCAGCCGAAGGAGGCAGTGATGACAGCCGCCGCCCGGTTCGCGCCCGGAGTCACACCCCCCGACCCGCCCGCGCCGGATGCCTGGACCCGGCCGGTGCGCGTCGCCGTGGTGGGCACCGGTGGCTGGTGGGGTCTGCAGCATGGACAGGTCTTCGCCGACCGACCCGACACTCAGCTGGTCGCGGTGGTCGGACGCGACCCCGGCCGAACCGCCGCCCGCGGCGCCCTCTTCGGCATACCGGCTTATACGGACCTCGAAGAGATGCTCGACCGCGAGCGTCCGGACCTGGTCTCCGTCTGCTTGTCCAATGAGGCGCACTTCGAGCCCACGCTGCGCGTCATCCGCGCCGGCTTCCCGCTGCTCGTCGAGAAGCCCCTGGTCTTCTCGACCGACGAGGGCCAGACGCTGATCGAGGAGGCGGCGGCACGCGACTTGTTCTTCGCCATCAATTTCAATCATCGGTACGCCCGGCCGGTCCGCCTCGCCGCCGAGGCGATCGCTCGCGGAGACCTGGGCGATCTGGTGTTCGCGAGCTGGCGCTTCGGAGGCGAAACGAGCGACAGCCGCCACCCCTACGCCAATCTGATCGAGACCCAGTGCCACGGATTCGACATGCTGGAATCCCTGTGTGGCCCGATCGACTCGGTGATGGCCCAGATGACCGGCCCGTCCGGCAACGGCTGGACGACACTCGCGGTGGCATTGCACTTCACCTGCGGGGCGGTCGGCTCGCTACTCGGGACCTACGACTCCTCGTACGCCTACCCGGGCACCCATCTGCTGGAGGTCAATGGCACCGAGGCGCGGGTGCTGGTCGAGGACTCGGTGCGCCGATTCATGATGCACCGCGCTGGTGACGAGGTCGGGCGAGTCTGGCAGGCGGGCTACTTCAACGACACCGACCGGGCTTTCCACGCCACGTTCGACCGGCACATGGACGAGCTCCTTCCCGCGCTGCGCGCAGGTCGCCAACCGCCCGTGCCCGCGAGCGCCGGACAGCGCGCACTGGAGCTTGCGCACGCCGTCATCCGCTCGTTCGAAACCGGCACCCGGATCACCACGACGCCTTCCCCCTCGCCATGAGAAACCGGTGCCCGCCAGCTCAACGTTCGCCGGCGCCGCGCCGGATGACGTGAGCTGGTGTCCCTGGAGACGAAGCGCGTGCCCGCCCAAGGACGGCTCGCGGCGCACCATGGTGGTGCGGGCGGCGACGTAAAGCGCCTGTGCACAGTGGATGACGAATTCTTAGTGGGTCTCGTTTACATCGACGGGCGGCGCACCGTAGGCTCTCGGCCACTGACAGTTGTCAATGCGGGGGAGCTGTCCGATGACGCACGTCTGGTTTCGTGGTCTCTTGGGCTTGTCCCTTGTCCTGACCTCGGTGGTCTTCGTCGGCCGGGCGGCTGAGGAACCGGCTCGCGCGGCCCCGGCGGAGCGCGCTGAACTGATTGCCGAGCGGACGTCGTACACGCAAACCTTCCTGGAGCCGTCCGGCAAGATCACCTATGAGGCGGCTGCCGTGCCGCAGCGGGTGCGCCGCGCCGACAACACCTGGGCCGACGTCGACCTCGAGCTGGTCCGTGACGTGGGCGGTGTGCACCCTCGCGCATCTGTGGCCGATGTCCGTTTCTCCACCGGAGGCGCGGACCCTATGGTGGTCCTGCGCAAGGACGGCAGCAGCTTCGTCCTGGGCTGGCAGGGCGGCGAGCTTCCGGAGCCGGTGCTGTCCGGGGACACCGCGACCTACCGCGATGTGCTGCCCGACGTCGACCTGTCGCTGCGGGCAACCGTGCTGGGCTTCTCGCACGTGCTGGTGGTACGCAGCGCGGAGGCGGCGGAAGACAACGCGTTGCGCGAGATCGGTTTCGATGTCAGCGGCGACGCCCAGGTGCGCGTGGGACTCGATGGGGAGCTCTCAGCGGTGGCCGGCAACCAGCTGGTGGCCGCCGCGGCGGCGCCGGCGATGTGGGACTCGCCGGCGACTGACACCCGCCGGTCGGATGCGTGGGGACGCTCGGATGTCGCTGGGC
The DNA here is from genome assembly GCF_055586225.1 of Actinoplanes sp. NPDC051388. NCBI lineage: Bacteria > Bacillati > Actinomycetota > Actinomycetes > Micromonosporales > Micromonosporaceae > Actinoplanes > Actinoplanes sp. NPDC051388. The sequence goes on from NZ_JBVJIP010000023.1 coordinate 160,492, forward strand.
CGGCCGACGAGGCCCGCACCGTCACCGTCCCTGCCGAAGTCGGTTCCGATGGGGAGTTGCTGCTTCGGCCGGACGCCGCGATGCTCGGCGATCATCAGCGTTACCCGGTTTTCATCGACCCGGCGTGGAGCACGGGGAAGAGCCGGTGGGCTTATGCGACGAACAACAATGCGAACAACGAGGATGTCTCCCGGGCGCGGGTTGGCGCCGACCCGGACAGCAGCAAGGTCTACCGTTCCTTTTTCGAGTTTCCGACCGCCGCGATCAAAGGTAAGCACGTCGAGTCGGCGTATGTGCAGCTCGAACTCGATCACTCCTGGTCGTGTGACGACACGTGGACGCATCTCTTCCATTCGGGCGCGTTGAAGAGCACGCCGCGTACGGCGTGGTCCACCGCTTTGCACAGCAGGCTGACCGCGACGGCGTCACGGGGCAATGAGGACGATGGTTGCAGCGACTCGCCGCAGCCGGACATGACCGTGAACTTCATCGGTTCGCTGGTCACTTCGCTGATGCAGACCGGCGCGAAACGCGGTGTGGCGAGCATGACTTTCGGCCTGAGCGCCGGGAACGAGTCCGGCGAGTTCGAGAACGACGAGAAGCGCTGGAAGAAGTTTTATCCCGGCAGCGCCCGGCTGATCACGACCGTCGACGCGGTCCCCGGTAAGCCGAGCAGCCTGCGGGTCAACGGCGTCGCATGCACAGCGGCGGGCATCGCGATCGGCACGGAGACCCCGTATTACGCGGCGAAGATGCCGGACGCCGACGCGGGCCAGTCGATTACCGCGTCCTGGGAGCTCTACGAGGTGCTGTCGTCCGGCGAGTACGTGCGCCAGAGCGGCCCACCGGCGACGTCCACGCCGGCGAACACGGTCAGCCGGTCCGGCGATCAGCCGTCGATGCTGGGCGAAAACAAGCTGTACGCCTTCCGGGTGCGCGGCACCGATCCAGCTCCGTTCTCGATAACCGGGCCCTGGTCCGATCTTTGTAAGTTCCGGGTGGACACCAAGGTGCCGGCCGCTACCGCGGTGCTGGAGACCGCGGGCGGCTTCCCCGGGCAGCCGGTCACCATCGTCATGAACTCATCGGCCTCGGATGTGGTGACCTTCAGATACGGCTGGAGTGAGTCACTTTCCCGATCGGTGCCGGCCGGGACGCTGTCCGGCTATACCGGCAAGTCGGCCCGCATCACGGTCACCCCGCACAGCTACGGCACCAATGTCTTCTACATCCAAGCCGTCGACGGCGCGAACAACCCAGGGGACGGGTCCATCGAGTTCGTTGTCAACCGTCCGCGCCCGCCGGTCGCGCACTGGGGACTGGAGACCTATCCCGGCGTGACCGAGGCAGCCGCGCTGGCCGACCGGCAGCCCGCGCTGGGCGTCACGGCCGACTCCCCGCTGACCTCACCGCCGCCGGCCTGGGCCGACCGGGCCAGACTGGTCGGTGGCCGCGTGGCAACGTTCGGCGGCGAAAGCCCGGTCGTCAGCTCGGCGAAGGTCATCGATACGGACAAGAGCTTCGGGGTCGCCGCCTGGGTCCAGGTGGCGAGCAACGCCACGAACCAGACCGTGGTGTCCCAGAACGGCGTGCGCAACTCGGCCTTCGCGCTGCAGTTCCGGCGCGAGGACCGGGACGGCGACGGGCAGCTCGACTACTCGTGGTGCCTTGTCCTCACTGCCGGGGACGTGGATTCGGCGCCGGCTTCGAGCCTCGTCTGTGCGGTCGACGCGGCGGTCGTGGGCCGATGGACGCACCTCGCGTTGAGCTATGACGCACCCGAGAAGAGGCTGCGCATCTGGGTCGACGGTGTGAAGACCGAGGCGGCCGCCACCACTGCGTGGGCGGCGTCGAGCGGGATCTGGGTCGGTTCGCGGCGGCTGACCACGACCGGCCGTACTGAGTTCTTCCACGGCTCGGTGGCCGACGTGCAGGTCTTCGACCGATCGCTGACGCAGCACGACCTCATCGGGCAGCGCGCGAGCGATCCCGAGTCCGGCGGGTTCGACGAGCCGGGCATGCTCGCGCCGATTCTGACCGGACGGTGGACGTTCGACTCGGCGAAGGCCTGTTACGACGAGAGCCTGGACGGCACCTGTGTGGCGCCCGACCTCACCGACTTCGGGCGGCGTTTCCGGTTCAGCCAGGGCGTTGACGTGGGCGAGGGGCTCTCCGGCTGGGCCGCCGAGTTCGACGGCACCCACTTTGCCGCGGATCCGGACGATCCGTTCCACGGCTTGGCCACGATCGAGCACGGCGTCTCGCAAGGGCAGCCGCAATGGCAGCCGAGTCCGACGCTCCGGACCGACCAGGCGTTCACCGTGGCGCTCTGGGTCCGCCCCGATAAGATCAACACGGCGATGACAGCGATCGCCGCCAAGGGCACGAGGCAGTCGTTCTTCAGGGTCGGCGTACGGCCCTCGACGGTTGCCGGAGTCACCGGCAACCGATGGGAACTCGCGGTGACCTCCGCCGATCAGGACACCGGCGTAACCGTCGGCCGGGCCATCGCGGCAGATCCGCTGACCGCGGAGGACAACGGCGCCTGGACACATCTCGCGGTGGTCTGGGACAGAGGACCGAAAACCCTCACCCTCTACGTCAACGGTGACCCGGAGGCCGTGATCGCGCAGGGCAGCAACTGGCATGCGAGCGGCCCCCTGGAGATCGGTGGCGCGAGCACGGCCACCGGTGCGTGGACCGATCAGTGGTTCGGCGGCATCGACGAGGTCGCCACCTATCAGGGCGCGATGACCCCGGCACGCGTCTTCACTCTCTATCGGTCCCAAGCGATCCCTTCGATCTAGCCGCCCGCTGAGCGTCATCCTTCCTGGAGCGTGTCGATGAATACCTTTGCTCGTCGTCTGCTGGCACCCGGGCTGCTGACGGTCGTGGTCGCCATGGGTGCGCTGGCGGTGCCGCCGGCCAGCGCCGAGCCCGCCGCTCCGGTCGTGTCGAACGCTGCCACCTACCTCGACGCCGACGGCGGTCCGGTTCGCGGTGTCGCCCGCACGCAGCAGAAGGCGCCGGAGGTGCGGCTGCCCGCGCCGGTGTGGCCGGCCGCGGGCGTGGCTGAGGTCCCGTTGGTGGCCGGCAAGTCTTTGACCGTCGCAGGTTCACTGCCGATCAAGGTCGCGTCGACAGCGGCCAAGGCCGGCGGCACCGTACGCGTCGAACTCCTCGATCGGGCCTTGGTGCCCGAGGTGTGGCGAGACGGCTTGGTCGCCCGGCTCTCCATGAAGTCCACCGCGGTGTTCGACTACCGCGCCTTCCAGTACGCCTACGGCGGTGACTGGGCGTCGCGCCTTCGCCTGTGGCAGCTTCCGGAGTGCGGTTTGACCACTCCCGACCGGCCGGAGTGCCGGGCCACGCCGATCCGATCCCGCAACGACCCGGCCACCGGCTCCGTCACCGGTGAGGCCGCCGGGCTTGTCACGCTCGCCGCCGGACCCTCTGGACCGGCCGGAGACTTCGGCGCGACCTCGCTGGCCCCGTCGTCGACCTGGTCGGTCGGCGGCGGCTCGGGCGATTTCTCGTGGAACTACGACGTCCGGACGCCGCCCGCGATCGGCGGCGCCGCACCGCAGGTTTCGTTGTCGTATTCGTCAGCCTCGGCGGACGGCCGCAACGTCGCCACCAACAACCAGCCCTCCTGGCTGGGCGAGGGTTTCGAGTACTCCCCGGGCTATATCGAGCGGCGCTACGTGCCCTGCGCCGAGGACACGTCGGGCTCGCCGAACAACCCGGCCCAGACCGGCGACCTGTGCTGGCGCTCGGACAACGCGACCCTCTCCCTGAACGGCGCCAGCACGGAGTTGATCTGGCAGTCCGGCAAGGGCTGGCACGCGCGCACCGAGAACGGCGCCGACATCGTCAAGCTGACCGGCGCCGACAACGGCGACGAGAACGGTGAACACTGGAAGGTCACCACCAACGACGGCATCGTCTACTACTTCGGCCTGGCGAATCTGCCCGGCCAGAGCAATGCCACGGGCTCGACCTGGACGGTCCCGGTCTACGGCAACCACGCCGGCGAGTGGTGCCATCAGGACAGTTTCACCGACTCGGACTGCGCTCAGGCGTGGCGCTGGAACCTCGACTACGTTGTCGACACCCGCGGGAACACGACGTCGTACTGGTATGCCAAGGAGCAGAACCAGTACGCCGCCGAGGTGACGTCCAGCAAGAACGTGTCCTATACCCGTGGCGGGTCGCTGAGCCGTATCGATTACGGGACGTGGGATCGGATCGTCGACGGCGTGGTGCAGCGGTCCGTCCAACCGCAGGCGCAGGCGCAGTTCGAGCTGGGCGACCGCTGCCTGTCCGGATGCTCCGAGCACGACGGCGACCATTGGCCGGACACGCCTTGGGACCAGGAGTGCAAGGCGGACGCCACGACCTGCGACGACTACACGCCGACGTTCTGGTCCACCAAGCGCCTCGCCAGGATCGTCACGAGAGTCTGGGACACCACCCGCAGTCCGGCGCGCTGGCAGGACGTCGATTCGTACAGGTTGAACCCGGCCTTTCCGTCGCCGGGCGACGGACAGAAGGCCGGCCTGTGGCTCGACTCGGTCGTGCGCACCGGCCACGTGACCGACACTGACGGCGACGGCACCGATGACACGCCGGCGGTGACGCTGCCGCCGGTGACGTTCCTCCCCGAGTCGCTGCCGAACCGGGTCCTGACCCGGACCAACACCACCAACAACTGGCAGCGGCTGAACAAGATCACCACCGAGACCGGCGCGATGGTCCAGGTCACCTACTCGCTGCCCGACTGCACGTCGGGCGACCTGCCGTCGTCGCCACAAAGCAACGAACGCCGTTGTTATCCGGTTGAGGGGCCCAACCCATACGACCCGGGTGGGCCGGACATCACCGAGTATTGGCACAAGTACGTGGTGGAGAAGGTGTCCCAGGCCGACGTCCAGCTCCAGGACGGACGGCAAGGACCGACGGTCAACACCTATTACCAGTACGAGGACAGCCCGGCGTGGCACTACGCCGACGACGACGGCTTGACCAAGCCCAGCCGGCGAACATGGGACCAGTTCCGCGGTTACCGGATCGTGGCCGTCCGCGTCGGCGACAGCAACCAGACGCTGACCAGAACGAAGTATCTGCGCGGCATGCACGGCGATCGAGCCAACGCCGCCGGCGGGAAGCGCACGGTGACGGTCGACGCCACCATCGGCGACGAAACGGTCTACGACGAGGACCAGTTCGCCGGCATGGTCCGCGAGCAGGTCACCTACAACGGCATCGAGGACAAGCCGATCACCAAGCAGGTCAACGTGCCGTGGCGCTCAACCGCGACCGCCACCCGCGACGACGCCAGCGCCCACTTCGTGGACACCCGGGTCAGTTACGAGGTCACCGCGCTGGGCGAGAACGGCGAACGCGGCTGGCGAACCACCGCGACGCGTAGCGACTTCAACGACACCTACGGCACAGCCGACTGGGTGCAGGACGACGGCGACGTCGCGAAGACCGGTGATGAAAAATGCTCGACGACCACCTACAACCGCAACCTCAATAGGAACCTCACCACGGTAGAGAGCCGCGTGTTGACCACGGCACTACGGTGCGGGACCGCGCCCGGCGCCGCTGCGGACGTCATCGCCGACACGGTGACCTATTACGACGGCGCCGACAGTCTGACCAAGGAGCCGCTCCGGGGTGAGGCGACCAGGGTCGATGAGCTCAAAGACTGGACTTCGGGTGCCGGGACGACGTGGCTGAACACCGGTAAGGCGTCGTTCGACGAGTTCGGTCGGCAGAGCACGGCAACAGACGTGAAGGGCAACACGACCACCACGGCGTACAACCCGGCCGGCAGCATCGCCACGCTGCGCGTGGAGAAGAACCACCTCGGCTGGGAGTCGAAGAAGTCTCTGGCGCCCTACTGGGGAACAACCAGCAAAACCGTCGATCCCAACGGCAGGTTCGTCGAAGCGCTGTTCGATCCGCTCGGCCGCGTGGCCCGGGTGTGGGATATGGGCTGGACCCGATCGCAACACCCCAGCCAGCCATCGGCCCGATACACGTACGGCTACGCGGCAGGACGTGATCAGTACCCGTACGTGAAGTCCGAGACCCTCAACGCCGCCGGTGGCGTCGATGTGACCTATCGCTTTTATGACGGCTTGTTGCGGCCCCGGCAGACCCAGTCAGAGACACCCGGCGCGGACCGGGTGGTCACCGACACCCAGTACGACGCCCATGGGCGAGAGTCGATGTCCTTCGGAGCGCATGCCGAGCCGGGCGCGCCGTCGGCGGCGCTCTGGTGGGAGCCGGAATGGTCGGTTCCGACCCAGAACAAGACGACCTACGACCGGGCCAACCGGGCGACGAAGGTCGATTTCCGGTCCGGCGACGGCATCACCAACGTGGTCACTAAATGGAGCACCACGACGACGTATGACGGTGATCGGACCACCGTGGTGCCTCCGCCTGGCGGCACCACGGCGACCACCTTCACCGACGCGAAGGGCCGCACCACCGAGGTGTGGCAATACACCTCGCCCGGGGGCGCCGGAGGCGCCCATCAGACCGCGAAGTTCCAGTACGACCGCAAGGACCAGCTCACCAAGATCATCGATAATGGCGGCAACGAGTGGGGCTTCACATTCGACCTCCGCGGCCGCCGGATCGAGTCCAAGGATCCGGACAGCGGAACCACAGTGTCGGAGTACAACGACGCCGGCGAGCTGACCAAGAGCACCAACGCCGAGAACAAGGTGCTGGCATACGCGTACGACTCACTGGGACGTAAGACCGGGGTCTACGACACCGCCGTTTCCGACGCGAACAAGCGCGCCGAATGGAAGTACGACGACCTTGCCGCTCCCGGCCGGCCGAAGTGGCGCGGTCAGTTGACCCAGACCATCCGCTACGACCGCGGCAAGGCCTACAAGTGGGAGGTCATCAACTTCTCCAACCGGTACGCCGTTGCGGGAGAAGAGTGGATCATTCCGGAGGGCGAAACGGGCCTGGCCGGCACATACACTTTCGGGCACGGCTACTCCGCCTACACCGGCGCGCCGACCGCCGAGGAATTCCCGTCGGCCGGTGGCCTGACCCCGGAGCTGGTCACCACCAGATACGACCCCATCAGCGGGCTGCCGACGTCGTTGGAAACCACGACGACGGGCATCGGCACCTACGTCGCCGGGCAGCAGTACAGCGCGTACGGCGAGCCGACGATCGGCATGCGGAAGATCACATCGGGCGTATACGCCGAGGAGGTCATCTCCTACGAGCCAGACACCCGCCGCGTGCACGAGGTGAAGGTCCGCCCCGAGACGGCAGCCGGAGCGGTGTCGAGCAAGGTCTACGAATACGACGCGATCGGCAACATCATCGGTATCGCCGACACACCCGTGGTCGGCGCGTCCGACTTCCAGTGCTTCGGGTATGACTCTCTGCGTCAGCTGAAGTCGGCCTGGAGCCCGAGATCCGCATCGGCGTGCAAGACCGCGCCGTCCCTGGCAAACCTGGGCGGACCGGCACCGTACTGGCTCGACTGGACGATCGATCCGTCCGGCAACCTCACCCAGGAGGTCTCGCACGCCGCGGCCGGCGACACCACCCGCTCGTTCGCGCTGCCGACCAGTGGGCAAGGAGTGGTCCGCCCGCACGCGATCACCGGGCAGACCTTGACGAAGCCCGGCCAGCCGGCGGAGACCACCTCGTTCACCTACGACGCGGCCGGTAACACGGTCGCCCGCACCGGCCCGGCGTCAGATCAGAGTTTGACGTGGGATGCGGAGGGCCGGTTGGCCAGCCTCGCTCAGGGCTCGTCGGTCACGACCCACGTCTACGACCCGAACGGCACACGGCTGATCCGTCGCGATGCGACCAGCGCGACGCTGTATCTGCCCGGCATGGAGTTGCGCCGCGAGGGCAGCACCACCACGGCGACCCGCTACTACTCCTTCGCCGGCCGCACGGTGGCCTCTCGGGTGCCCGGCACCCAGAAGCTGACCTGGCTCTACGAGGACCACCAGGGCACACAACACCTGAGCGTCAATGCCTACAGCCAGAAGGCCGACCTCCGCCGCCAGACCCCATACGGTCGCCCGCGCGGCACGCAGCCCACCTGGCCCACGTTCAAGGGCTTCGTAGGCGGCGACGTAGACCCCACCGGCCTGGTCCACCTGGGCGCCCGCGAATACGACCCGGCGACCGCCCGATTCCTCTCGGTCGACCCGCTGATGGACCTGAACGACCCCAAACAATGGAACGCGTACGGCTACGCCGACAACAACCCGGTCGTCCACTCGGACCCGGACGGCCTGATGTGCAAGCCCACGCGCGAATCACCGTGTGGCCTCCGGCCGCCCCAGTCGGAGAAGAAGAGCCCGCCCAAGCCGCCGAACGACGATGCTCCCAAGCTCGGCGAGCAGTACGGCGACATGACCTCGGTCGATCTCGGTGACTACAACCAGGTCTGCGTCGCAGGTTTGTACTGCTTCAACGACCGGCACCTGAGGGACTACCACACCTTCCTGCACAACTATTACTCAAAGTTGCAGTGGTATTACGGCAAGTTCAAGCTCGACTCCTTGAGCACGGCACAGTATGCCGAGGCGCTGCTTACCGGTTGCGGCTACAACACCAGCGACATCTGCAGTTCGGAACTCCTCGGAGAGTTGCAGACATTCCATGCGGTGAAGCTGAACCAACACATGAGTTCAAACGTCTCTGCCGCCTGGCTCGGAGTCGTCACAACCGGCATGGAGACAGCCGCCTCGATCCTGTCGTCGTCATGCCGCGGCGGTGGCGGAGGCCCGGGCAGGCGAAGCTTCGCAGGACACACCAAAGTCCTGATGGCAGACGGAACGACCCGACGCATCGACGCGCTGAAGCCAGGTGACAAGGTCTTGGCGGCCAATCCCGAAACGGGTGAGATGGGCGCTCACCTGGTCGATCGCGTGTGGGTTCACGACGACGACCTTGTCGAGTTGTCCACGTCCACCGGCGACATCGAGACCACCGAGGACCACCCGTTCTGGAACGCCACCGAGCGCAGATGGGAGCGAGCCGACGAGCTCGACTCCGGCGACCGTCTGGCGACACCGTCTGGTTCCGTCAAGGTAGGCCCACCAGTCAGCGCCACCCCGCGCAAAGCAGCTGCTTACAACCTCACCGTCTCCCAGCTACACACGTACTATGTGATGGCGGGCAACACGCCGGTACTTGTTCATAATGACAATGGGTGGACAATCGATCCGGCGAAGTCAACGGCAGCAATGCGAGGCGGGCCGTTTGGCGCGCAGTACTACCGGCAGGTTCCAGACAGTAAAGGGAACGTATATTGGTGGAGCCCGGATAAGGCTGGCCACGGCGGTTCAGCGTGGAAGGTATACCGTGAAACTTCGACAAGTCTAGAATGGGCCGCCGATGCCGACGCGAACGGTGATTTCATGCAGAACAAACACAAGGGAAATACGGGCACGTCTATCTCCTTCAAGGACCTAAAGACGGTCAATGTCAAGGGTCTCGGCTCGGCTCTGGGTGGATGCTAGCCATGATCGAAACTGTTGATGAGTTCATCCGGCTCATTGAGAGCGATGACCCTGTTGAACGCAGGAAAGCGGCTTGGGAAGACGCTGATCCTCGGGTCTGGATGACCTTGGTAACGGACCATCCAGAGATGCGCTTCTGGGTAGCGCACAACCGCACCATATCCCCAGAAATAATGCGGGTATTGGCGTCTGATGAAGATTGGCGAGTCCGTGATCGAATAGCGACCAAAAACTCCTGTCCGAGCGACATACTGGAGGCTCTTTCGCGTGATTCGCACGATGCGGTGGCATCTGCCGTCGCGGGTCATCCGAATGCCCCTAGCACTGCGCTCCGCAGGTTGGCGAGATACCCATGGGAACAAGTAAGAAACAAGGCAATTCAACAGCTCGCTGATCGCGGTGAGGCGGCCGCCGAATAGGTTACTTCGTAACGGAGTGGTGCCATCGCCGTTCGTATTGGTGCCACTCCGTTGCGCGCTGGCTGGCGCGGTTGTGCGCCTGGGTTGCTGTCACGGTTGCTGTCAGGTAGCTGCACGTATGCAAATTTACCGATGGATGCCGTGCGGTCTGGATTGCGGCAAAGAGTTGTGTGATGGCGCAGCGCGTAGCGTCGTGGCTCAACCTGGTCTTCGCGTCACTGACCGGCACAGAGCTGGACGCTGCGAACGTTCGACGAGCCCTTCGGCGCATCACCAAGGCGGCTGGGCTGAATCCAGCCGACTGGACGCCTCGCGACTTCGGCACAGCCTCGTCTCACTGCTCGCCGGCGACGGCATCTCGATAAACGACATGGCCGACCTGTGCGGCCACTCGGGCACTTCGGTCACCGAACGGGTGTACTGGCACCAACTGCGGCCGTTCCTGCTCAAGGGCGCTGCTGCCGTGGACCGGATCTTCCCGACCAACCCTGCCGATCGGGCTTAGTCACCCAGTTAGTTAGCCTCCGGTATCCCCTTGGTGACGCCGTGCTGGGCGTGAAAATCGGGGGTGGTTGCCCGCCGACGTCGAGTGACATTGGTCTTCGAGGCCGTCAGTTAGCCTGACGCCGGGAGCGTGATCTCAGGGGCCCTGCATTGTTGCTTCGAGCACGCGAGTCCGTCTCTTCTGTTCTCCCCGTGCCGCTCCCGCGGGCAGCCGCCTTGGCGACCCGGAATGAGGCGATGGCATGGAACAGATCAGCGAAGAGTCGGCCGAGCAGCACACCCGGGTGTGCGCGATCGACATCGGCAAGGCAGGCCTGGTCGCCTGCGTCCGAACTCCGCACGAGACAACCCTGGACGCAGGGTGCAGGAGGTCCGCGAGTACGCGAGCGTCACTCCGGCCCTGCTGCAGTTGGCGGACTGGCTGCGCTGCCAGCAGGTGCAGCTGGTAGCAATGGAAGCTACCTCCAGCTACTGGAAGCCGATGTTCTACCTGCTCGAGGCCGAGGGCTTCGAGTGCTGGCTGCTCAACGCCCGGCACGTCAAGAACGTCCCGGGCAGGCCGAAGACCGACAAGCTCGACGCGGTGTGGCTGGCCAAGGTCGTCGAGCGGGGCATGTGCCGGCCGAGCCTGGTGCAGCCCAAGCCGATCCGGCGGCTACGCGATCTCACCCGCTACCGGCGCAGCCTGGTCCGGGATCAGACCCGGGAGAAACAACGATTGGAGAAGCTCCTGGAAGACGCACAGATCAAACTCGACGCGGTGATCAGTGACCTGCATGGCGTGTCCGGCCGCAAGATGCTGAACGCGATGATCGCCGGACAGCGTGATCCCCGGGTGCTCGCCGACCTCGCCCACGGCCGGATGCGGATCAAGCTCCTCCAGCTGCGCGAAGCGTTGACCGGCTGCTTCGACGACCACCACGGCTTCCTCTGCGCGGCCATGCTGCACCGCATCGACGCCCTCACCGCGGACATCTCCGCCCTGGACGCGCGCATCGAGGAGTTGATCGCCCCGTTCGCCGGCGCCGTGGACAAGCTCGACGAGATCCCCGGCATCGGACAACGCTCGGCACAGGAACTCGTCGCCGAGATCGGCGTGACAATGACCGTGTTCCCCACAGCCGCGCATCTGGTGTCCTGGGCCAAGTTCGCCCCGATCGACAAACAGTCAGCCGGCCGCGCCAAGACCGCGACCACCGGCAAAGGCAACCCCTGGCTCGCCGGCACCCTCGGCGAGATCGTCGCCGGGCTCGCCCGCACCGACACGTTCCTCAGCGACCGCTACCGCCGGCTGGCCCGCCGCCGCGGCAAGAAACGGGCCATCGTCGCGGTCGGCAACAGCGTCCTCACGATCATCTGGCACCTACTGTCCGACCCGGACACCCGCTACCACGACCTCGGCGCCAGCTACCACGACACGAGGATCAACCAACAACGACGCCAGCACGACCTGACCCGCCAACTCGAACACCTCACCGGCCAGAAGGTCATACTGCAACCCAAGCCGGACCTACCCGCCACAGCCTGACCCGGGCCACACCCAGCCCGGCTCCGCTGCGCTCCGCCGGGCGCTGCCGCCTGCCCACTCACGCACCGATTTTCGAGTCAGTCACCCAGCCATAAAAAGGGGCCATGTCGATCGATCGGACATGGCCTCTGAGCTGGTGGACCATACTTGGCACAATCCGAACCGTATACCCGCAGCTCAGGGGCCGATCGTGAGGCTACCTGCCGTTCGCCGACGCATGCCCTGAACGGTTCACCGCCGGTCGTCCGCCGTAGCGCCGCCACGCCGATCCGATCCACCATCAGCGTCGGCGCCAGGTCGCCGCCCCGACAAGTTGGTCGAACAACAGGCCGGTCTGGAACGGCGACCTTGCCGTCGCGATCACCTCAGCAGCGCCAGCCGCGGAGGCCGTGATGAGGCCACCGGTGGCTGACTCGATCAGCCGGCCGGCGGGGCCGCACGGCGGATTCCCTCCAACCACACGTCGCCGTTGATCTCCTTCTGCCGCAGCCAGTAGACGCTCGTCGAGTTGGTGACCCGGAAGGCGGCGACGAGGTGACCATTGGCGTCGACGTTCAGGACCGGGTCCTCGATCCGGCGGGCGAAGCCCTCGAGCTCCGGCGCCGGATGAGGACCGAGAACCCTGGACCGCCAGTCATCGGCTGAGGGCCCGGCCTGTTCGACCAACCAGACCTGCTCGTGACCGGTGTCGTCCACATAGGGGGCGAGGATGACCGAACGGCCGTCGGCGTGGACCGGATCAAGCCCCTCCTGCTGGACATGCACTGGCTGCTGACCTCGTCTCCGAATTCGGTGCTGGTCACGGGTGACGCGCCCGTCGTTACGGTCAGCGCGACCGGTGAACTCGCCTTCTCTACTCCGGTGCTCCTTCCGGATCTGCAACGAGGTACACGTGCCGATTACGCCCTCGCGGCTGCTCACAATCACCTCGCTCCAGCCGCTAATCGCTACGCCGACCGACCTGAGCTCTGATCAGATTGCGCTTGTCAACCAAGCAATGGTGCGCAACTGCTGGGACATGCTGCTGCGTCCGCCCACGATGCCGTGGCCGGCAGACTTGGTCATCCCACGGCAACGAGCCCGTACTAGGAAGCCCAATATCACGGTGCGAGCGAACGACGGCCGACCGTCCACGCCCCTGGCCTTTCCGCCGGTCGTCGACGTGGCCTTGGCGGAGGCCCTGCAGATTCTGGCGGAGACCCCGACCTGTCCGCGTGAGCGAAGGCGCCGCTAGTGATCGGGCCTGGGACAACGTCCGGGATGCCCGGACTCCCCGCGACCGGCTGGTTGGTCGCGCCCGGATCGCGGCAGATCAGCAAGCTCGTTGAGACGGAAGCCCCGTTCGGCATGACAAGGTCACCACGTGAGCATCAACGATGAGATTGCCCGCTTCGACTGGTCAAGCATCCAAACTTACGTGGGTCCAGCCGAGATGATGCCCGATGCCATGCGAAGGCTCGTATCGGCACCGGACAAGGAAGAAGCGGACCACCTCAGTCAGTGGATCGAACACATCCTCTTGTCCGTGGCCGGTCCCTGCGAGGGATGCACACCGGTCGCAACAGTTCTGGTCGCGGCACTGTCCGAGATGACGCCCGCCGGGCATAGCGTAGCCCTTGATCTCCTTTCTCTCATCGGTGCGGCTGAAACGACCGGACCGGCGCACGAGCAGATCGGCGCGGTCAACGTCAATGAGATTCGCCAGGCGGTAGCGGGCGGCTTCCCGCATTACATCGCAGTGCTCGAGGCGGAAACCTCCTCGGAAGCCGATCTCTACTCCTGCATCGATCTCATGGACATCCTGGCGTTCCACGATCCCAGCCTCGCGACAGACGCCACCGCAGCGCTCAAGGCGGTTCGGACCGGCGGTCGCGCCGCAACGTTGACCGTGGCGATCGACAACACGCTCGACGATTTGAGAGAACTTTCAAGCGATTCGTCATAGGCGCAGCCAAGCTCTGTCAAAGGCGTGATCGAGTGCACTCTCATCGGCTACTTATCTAATTGATCTACGACCGCAGCCCGGCCAGGCTTGGTCGAGGTGACCGGCGGGGTAGCTCTCTCATCGGCTGTCCACCGCTTG
>NZ_JBVJIP010000024.1:0-61033 GCF_055586225.1 Actinoplanes sp. NPDC051388
TTTTTTTTTTTGTTTTTTTTTTTTTTTTTTTTTTTTTTTTTTTTTTTTTTTTTTTGTTTTTTTTTTTTTTTTTTTTGTTTTTTTTTTCTCCCCCCCCCCCCCCCCCCCCCCCCCCCCCCACCACCGGGCGGGTCAGGCGCGGTCGGCCACGAAGATCGCGGTGCCCGGGAAGAGGCGGCCGCGCAGTGGGCTCCACTGGCCCCAGATTCCCTCGTGTCCCTCCGGCCACTCCGGCTCCACCAGGTCACGCAGCACGAAGCCGGCCGCCACCAGCTCGCGCACCCGGTCGCCCAGGGTGCGGTGCTGTTCGACGTAGGTCGGGGTGCCGCCGTCGTTCTCCTCCACGTACGGCCGGCGGTCGAAGTACGAGTTCACCGCCTGCAGCCCGCGCTCGTCCGGCTCGTCCAGGAAGACCCAGCGCATCGGGTGCGTGATCGAGAACACCCACGGCCCGCCTGGACGCAGCACCCGCGCCACCTCGCGCATCACGGCGCCCGAGTCGGCCACGAACGGGACCGCTCCGAAGGCGGTGCACACGATGTCGAAGGCGGCGTCGGCGAAGGGCAGGGCGAGCGCGTCGGCCTGCACGAGCGGGACGCGTACCCCGGAACGGTCTGACGCCGAGCGCGCCTGGCGCAACATGCCCGCGGAGAGATCCATGGCGACCGCCTCGGCGCGCTGCCTTTTGAGCCACCGCGAGCTGGACGCGGCGCCGCAGCCGAGCTCGAGCACCCGCCGGCCGCGCACCTCACCCAGCAGCCCGGCGTCCGCCTCGCGCAAGCCCTCCGGGCACCAGACGAAGTCGGTGTCGCCCAGGAAGGCGCCGTGCTCCGCCTGGTATTCATCGGCGTCGGAATCCCACCAGCCGCGGCTGGCCACTCGGCTCTCAGCGTCGGAAACGGCGCGGCGGGTCACTCGGTCGATCACGGCGCTACGGTAGTGGACGCGGAAATCAGCCCGGAAATCGGACAAAAAGGGCCAGCTGGCGAACAATGTGCCCGGGTCATCGGGAGGGCTTGCAACCTGTGGTAATGCGCACGGTAAGCTAGTCGATGCGCTCGCGGATCGTGTGCCTCGGCAGGGAGCAGGCTCCGCAAGTCGTCGGTTTCAGCCCGTTCAGCTTCGCCTGATCAGACTCCACCGTCATGATCACTCCGGATGTTCGTGCTGTGCCCGCCGGCAGTTCCGCGGGACGCGTGAGTCACCACGAATCCATCCGTTCGGAGCAACAGTCCACATGACGAGCAGCATCGAGGCCACCTCGAGCGCCAACCGGGTCACCGTCGACGACCTCGGCTCGGAGGAAGCTTTCCTCGCGGCCATCGACGAGACCATCAAGTACTTCAATGACGGCGACATTGTCGAAGGCACCGTCGTCAAGGTCGATCGGGACGAGGTCCTGCTCGACATCGGCTACAAGACCGAGGGGGTAATCCCTTCTCGTGAGTTGTCGATCAAGCATGACGTGGACCCCGCGGAAGTGGTTTCGGTCGGTGACCACATCGAAGCCCTCGTCCTCACCAAGGAGGACAAGGAAGGCCGTCTGATCCTGTCCAAGAAGCGCGCTCAGTACGAGCGGGCCTGGGGCACGATCGAGAAGATCAAGGAAGACGACGGCGTCGTGCGCGGCTCTGTCATCGAGGTGGTCAAGGGCGGCCTGATCCTGGACATCGGGCTCCGTGGCTTCCTGCCGGCGTCGCTGGTCGAGATGCGCCGCGTGCGCGACCTCCAGCCGTACGTGGGACGTGAGCTCGAGGCGAAGATCATCGAGCTGGACAAGAACCGCAACAACGTGGTTCTGTCCCGCCGTGCCTGGCTCGAGCAGACGCAGTCCGAGGTTCGCACCGAGTTCCTCAACAAGCTGCAGAAGGGCCAGGTCCGCAAGGGCGTCGTGTCCTCGATCGTCAACTTCGGCGCGTTCGTTGACCTGGGCGGCGTGGACGGCCTGGTGCACGTCTCCGAGCTCTCCTGGAAGCACATCGACCACCCCTCCGAGGTCGTCGAGGTCGGCCAGGAGGTCGAGGTCGAGGTGCTCGACGTCGATCTGGACCGTGAGCGCGTCTCGCTGTCGCTGAAGGCGACGCAGGAGGACCCGTGGCGGCAGTTCGCCCGGACCCACGCGATCAACCAGATCGTGCCGGGCAAGGTCACCAAGCTGGTTCCGTTCGGCGCGTTCGTCCGGGTGGACGACGGCATCGAGGGCCTGGTGCACATCTCCGAGCTGGCCGAGCGGCACGTCGAGCTGCCCGAGCAGGTCGTGCAGGTGGGTTCCGACGTGATGGTCAAGGTCATCGACATCGACCTCGAGCGTCGCCGGATCTCGCTGTCGCTCAAGCAGGCCAACGAGGGCTTCGTCGAGGGCGAGGAGCACTTCGACCCCACCCTCTACGGCATGGCCGCGACGTACGACAACGAGGGCAACTACATCTACCCGGAGGGCTTCGACCCGGAGACGGGCGAGTGGCTCGAGGGCTTCGACAAGCAGCGCGAGACGTGGGAGCGGCAGTACGCCGAGGCCCGCGAGCGCTGGGAGGCCCACACCAAGCAGGTGCAGACGTCCCGCGAGGCCGACGCCGAGGCGGCGCTCAACCCGGCTCCGCCGGCGAGCACCACGTCGTCGACCGGTGCTCCGTCGTCCTCCTCCTCGTCGAGCTCGCCGGCCCCGGCGCGCGCGGCGGAGGAGCCGGCCGGCACCCTCGCGACCGACGAGGCGCTTGCCGCACTGCGCGAGAAGCTGGCCGGGGGCAAGTAACCCGTCCCGCCTGATCCACCGAAGGCCCGTCCACGATCCCGATCGTGGGCGGGCCTCCGTCGTTTCCCCGCCGCACGCGATACTGATCGAGTGCTGAAGGTGGGTCTCACCGGTGGAATCGGGGCGGGCAAGAGTGCCGTCGCCGCGCGGCTGGCGGCGCTGGGCGCGGTGATCGTCGATTCCGATCGGCTGGCCCGCGAGGTGGTCGCCGCGGGGACGGACGGGTTGGCCGAGGTCGTGGCCGCGTTCGGGCCGGAGGTGCGGGGCCCCGACGGGGAGCTCGACCGTCCGGCGCTCGGCGCGCGCATCTTCGGCGACGAGGAGGCGCGGCGCCGGCTCGAAAAGATCATTCACCCTCGGGTACGCGAGCGAGCCCAGCAACTGACCGCCGAGGCGTCCCCGGACGCGATCGTGGTCAACGACGTCCCGCTGCTCGTGGAGACCGGCCTGGCCGCCACCTATCACCTGGTCATCGTGGTGACGGCGGATCAGGGGACCCGGGTGCGGCGGCTGATCGAGACCCGCGGGATGACCGAGGAACAGGCTCGCGCCCGGATCGCCGCCCAGGCCCCCGACGACGTGCGCGAGGCCGCCGCCGACGTCCTGATCACCAACGAGGACGGCCTCGAGGATCTCGACCGCACGGTCACCGCGCTGTGGCACGGTCGCCTCCGGCCCTATGCGGAGAACGTCCGGAAAGCCCGCACCGCGCCGCCGGATCTCCACCTCGCGATCGCGGAGTACGACCCGTCCTGGCCGGCCCAGGCGGCCCGGGTGATCGCCCGGATCAAGCACGTGCTGGGCCCGGACAAGCAGGTCAGTCACATCGGATCGACCGCCGTGCCGGGTCTGGCCGCGAAGGACCTGCTCGACCTGATGCTGGGCGTGTCGACCTTGGCGCAGGCGGATGCCCTGGCCGGCAAGCTCGCCGAGGCGGGGCTGCCGCGCCGTGCGGGGGAGTGGTTCGACAACGCTCGCGGGACGCCCGGCAAGACCTGGCCGAAGCGCCTGCACGGCAGCGCCGACCCGGGCCGGGAAGTGAACCTGCACGTCCGGGTGATCGGTTCGCCGGGCTGGCGCTTCGCCCTGCTGATGCGCGACCACCTGCGAGCCGACGAGCCGGCCCGCAATGCCTATGCCGAGGCCAAGCTGCGGTGGCGGACGGAACACCCCGATCTGGGGTCTTACGCCGAGGCCACGGAACCGTGGTTCGACGCCGAAGCCCGCGCCGCCGACGACTGGGCCGAGTCGACCGGCTGGTCCCCAGCTGCTTAGCCGCGGGCCTGATGCGGCCGGGTCTGATCCAGCCGCGCAGGGCGCGCTGGACTGGCGGGACAGCCCGGCGGTGGGGGTCGGGGAGCGGCCACGCACGCAGGCCGCCGAGGGGGCGGGACTGATCAGGTGCGCGTAATCAAATGATCTTGATTGAAGGTCTTGGGCAAAGAAGGGGCCCTCGCGGCGGCCGGTCGGCGCAAGGCGCTCGACCATCGCGAAGCGCTCGCCGACCAGAGCCGGGGCTGCTCTCACGATGCCTGCGGGAGGGACCATGGGTGGTCCGGTAACCCGCCGGTCGGCCGCCGCGAGCGGCCTACCTGAACAGGTTAGGACCCGGTGTAAAGCCCGGACAACGCGGCGAATGTGCACCCCTTGCACATGAGATCGCCGGGGACGATGCAACGCTCGCCGGAACTTGTCATACCCCCGACGTACGGTGGTTGTCATGGCGCTCGAGATCCCACGACTGGACGGCCGCTTCGAGGTCGTCAGCGAATTCCAGCCGGCCGGTGACCAGCCCGCGGCCATCGCGGAGCTGGAGCGTCGCGTGCGCAAAGGTGACCGCCACACGGTGCTGCTCGGCGCCACCGGCACGGGCAAGAGCGCGACGACGGCCTGGCTGATCGAAAAGCTGCAGCGACCGGCGCTGGTGATGGCGCCCAACAAGACGCTCTGCGCGCAGCTGGCCAAGGAGTTCCGCGAGCTGCTTCCCAACAACGCGGTCGAATACTTCGTCAGTTACTACGACTATTACCAGCCCGAGGCCTATATCGCGCAGACCGACACCTACATCGAGAAGGACTCGTCGGTCAACGAGGAGGTCGAGCGGCTGCGGCACTCGGCGACGATGTCGCTGCTCACCCGGCGCGACGTGATCGTGGTGGCCACGGTCAGCGCGATCTATGGCCTGGGCACGCCGCAGGAATACATCGATCGGGCCGTCTCGGTGAAGGTCGGGCAGGAGGTCGACCGCGACAAGCTGCTGCGGCGCCTGGTCGACATCCAATACTCGCGCAACGACATGGCCTTCCAGCGGGGCACGTTCCGGGTCCGCGGCGACACGCTGGAGATCATCCCGGCCTATGAGGAGCTGGCGGTCCGCCTCGAGCTGTTCGGCGACGAGGTGGAGAAGCTCTATTATCTGCACCCGCTGACCGGCGAGATCGTCCGCGAGGTCGACGAGCTGGTGATCTTCCCGGCGACGCACTACGTGGCGGGTCCGGAGCGGATGGAGCGGGCGATCCGTGACATCGAGGCCGAGCTGGCCGAGCGGCTCGCCGAGCTGGAGCGGCAGGGCAAGCTGCTCGAGGCGCAGCGGTTGCGCATGCGCACGACCTACGACATCGAGATGATGCGGCAGGTCGGCTTCTGCAACGGCATCGAGAACTACTCGATGCACATGGACGGCCGCAAGCCCGGCGACCCGGCGTTCACGCTGCTCGACTACTTCCCCGACGACTTCATCACGGTGGTCGACGAGTCGCACGTGAGCATTCCGCAGATCGGGGGGATGTATGAGGGGGATGCCTCCCGCAAGCGGATCCTGATCGAGCACGGCTTCCGGCTGCCCAGCGCGGCCGACAACCGGCCGCTGCGGTTCGACGAGTTCCTCGAGCGGGTCGGGCAGATGGTCTTCCTGTCCGCCACCCCGGGGCCGTGGGAGATGCAGCAGGCGGCCGGCGAGTTCGTCGAGCAGGTGATCCGCCCGACCGGCCTGGTCGACCCGCAGGTGGTGGTCAAGCCGACGAAGGGCCAGATCGACGATCTGATGCACGAGATCCGCGTGCGCACCGAGCGCAACGAGCGGGTGCTCGTGACGACGCTGACCAAGAAGATGTCCGAGGACCTGACGGACTACCTGCTGGAAAACGGCATCCGGGTGCGTTATCTGCACTCCGAGGTGGACACCCTGCGCCGCGTGGAGCTGCTCAAGGAGCTGCGTAAGGGCGACTATGACGTGCTGGTCGGCATCAACCTGCTGCGGGAGGGCCTCGACCTGCCCGAGGTTTCGCTGGTCGCGATCCTCGACGCGGACAAGGAGGGCTTCCTGCGCAGTGGCCGGTCGCTGATCCAGACCATCGGCCGCGCCGCGCGAAACGTCTCCGGCGAAGTGCATATGTATGCCGACAAGATGACGCCGTCGATGCGCGACGCGATCGACGAGACCGACCGCCGGCGCGCCAAGCAGATCGCGCACAACGAGGCCAACGGCATCCAGCCGACCGCGCTGCGCAAGAAGATCCACGACATCCTGGATGACATCTACAAGGAGGCCGAGGACACCGACGCGGCGGTCAGCGGCGCGATGGTCGGTGGCGGCGGGCGGCAGATGTCGCGCGGCAAGGCGCCGGTGCCGGAGACCCGGTCCAAGCCGCCGCGCAGTGCCGCGACGCCGGCCCGCGAGGGCATGGCGCGGGCCGAGCTGGCCCAGCTCATCCAGGATCTGAACGATCAGATGCTGGGTGCGGCGCGCGAGCTGCAGTTCGAGCTGGCCGCCCGGATCCGCGACGAGGTGCAGGAGCTGAAGAAGGAGCTTCGCGGCATGGACATGGCCGGGGTCAAGTGATCGTGGCGGGCGTAATCTGCCCGCTGTGACCCTCACCCTCGACGAGGTCGCCGGGCTCGCGGCCGCCTGCCGGGCCGCGGACGGAGGGTTGCCGTTCGCGGCGTCCACCGGCTTCCTCCGGTCGCGCTGGGCGGTCCAGGGCGCTGTCGGCCGCGGTGAGCGCGACACCGGCGGGCGGCTGGTGGCGGCGGCTTCGGTGTGGCCCGCCGGGATCACGCTGGAGGGCTGGTCCGGCCCGCGGTTCTTCGACGTCTGCGAGGCGGCGTTCCGCGAGCGGCCGGCCTTCCCTGGCCTGTCCGCCGAGGAGTGGATCTCCGGAGTGTCCGGGGAGGACGACTTCCGGCCGGCCTGGTCGGTGCTGGCCGTGCACGAGACGCTGGGCGACGTCGGCTTCTTGGTCGCTCTCGACGCCTGGATCGATCAGGTCGGCGTGGCGCCGGCGGCACGCGGGCTCGGCCTCGGCGCGGCGCTGGTCCGTGAGACGCTGACCAGGATGCGCGCCGGCGGCTGCGCCGATGCCTGGCTGACGGTGAACGTCGACAACGTGGCGAGCCGCCTCTACGCCCGGCTGGGCTTCACCGCCGAGGGGCGCCGCGCCAGATTCCGCGCCTGAGCGAGGCAACCGATCACCCCTCGGGCTGCGTGTGCTGGGAGAGGCCGCGGAGCACATCGGGGGGCGACGTGACGGACGAGGAATACCGGGTCTACTACGCAGCCGCGTTCGGCCGCCTGGTGGGCCAGGTGTACCTGATGACCGGCGACCTCAGCGAGGCGCAGGACGTCGTTCAGGAGGCATTCGTCCGTGGCTGGGGCCGGCGCCGGTCGTTCGCCGAGGGGGACAGCCCGGACGCCTGGATCCGCACGGTGGCCCGGCGTCTCGCGGTGAGCCGATGGCGATCCGCGAAGTCCGCCCTGGCCGCCTGGCGCCGGGCCGGTCCGGCGCCGGACGATCCCGGGCCCGGGGTGGACAACCCGCTGGTGGTGTCGGCGCTGGCCCGGCTGCCCGAGGACCAGCGCCGGGCGATCGTGCTGTTCCACCTGTGCGACCTGTCGGTCGACCAGGTGGCCGCCGAGGTGAACGCGCCGGCCGGCACGGTGAAGGCGCGGCTGTCGCGGGGGCGGGCGGCGCTGCGGGACCTGCTGGCCGGCACCGAGACCGATCTGAGCATGGGGGTGCGTCGTGCCTGAACAGGATGAGGACATGCGGGGGCTGGGCGCGATGCTGCGGGAAGCCGCGGAGGGCGGGTCGTCGCAGGCCAGGCCGGCGGACTTCGAGCGGCTGGTCCGCCACGCGCGCGGCCGGCGTCGGGCGTGGACGGCGGGCGGGGCGGCCGGGCTGGTCGCCTGCGTGGCGATCGGGGTGGCGGTGGTGGCCGGGGTGCGGCCGTGGCAGGCGCCGGTGCCACAGCCGCCCGCCCCGGTCCCGCACGCGGTCGCGGACAAGGTGGCGCGGCTCGTCGATCTGGACGCCGTCGCGGAGGATCGGGAGCTGATGCCGCTGATCACCGACATCGCGGTGCTGGCCTGGAACCCGGAGCCCGGCCAGACCGTGACCGAGGTGCGGGCCAGTGACGCCTACTTCGCCTTCATGGAGGGCAACGGCATCGAGCCCGGCCAGCAGCCGCTGCTCAACGACGTGGCGGATCTCAGCTCGGCGTTCCCGGCCTGCGACCTGGGCGGGCCGGCCATCCTGACCGCCGATTCGCTGACGGTGTCCTCGCTCGAGACGGCCGCGGTGCGGCTCGACGACGTGCCCGGGGTGCAGGACGCGCGGGTCGAGGTGATTCGCGGGATGTGGTTCCGGGCGGAGCTGGACGTGGAGGCCGAGCCGGGCCGGGAGGATCAGCCGGCGGGCCCGGTGATCGGACTGCCCGGCATCGTGGGTGGCGACAGCCGCAGTTCCCCGGCCGATAACGGCAAGGTTCACTACGGCACGACCGTGACCTACGTGGGCGGTGGCGTGGACCGGGCCGGACTGGACGAGATCAAGGCGGCGCTGGCGCAGCCGTGGGGCGTGCCGGCGAGCAGGGTCAAGCTGACGGCCAAGGAGATCCGGCCGGAGTGAGGGCCGGCCGGAGCGAAGGCCGGACCGAGGGTCAGCGACCGGGCGCGGGCAGATCGGGTCCGGGCCGCTCGCCCGGCGCGACGTCGAGGAAATGCTCGACCACCGGCGGCTTGGCGAAGTGGCCGCCGATGAGACCGCGCCACTGGACGAAGCGCTCGGTGTTGCGGAAGTTCTCGGTGTGCGCCTCGACGCTGTCCCACTCGACCAGCAGCACGAAACGCTGCGGCGATTCGATGCCGCGGGTCATCCGGATCGAACGGCAGCCGGGGGTGTCGGCCAGGATCGGGTGGCCCAGGCGGTAGGACGCCTCGAACATGTCCTCCTGGCCCGGGAGTACGTCGATGAGTGCGACTTCGAGAACCATGATCGGCAGCTTGCCATACCAGCCAGTGAGCTAGCCTCCTAGGACGGAGAGCCGGGGAGGGGCCGCGCCACAGAGCGGGCTGATGGGGCCTGAGCTGGGAGAAGTGGCGAAGTCACGGGAGATGTGGCGCACTTCTTGGCGGGGGACGTGCAATAACGAACGCCGATGCGCCACAATGGCAAGGTTGCAAGGGGAGTATTCCTCTCGCGCCGGTCTCGTCAACACGGTCGCTGCCCACTCGGGCAGACCCGGGGCCGGCGGTCGTGACCGAGGCGTTCGGGCACGGCGGAAGAGACCTTCGACAGCCGCACGACGCCGGGCGCCCCCAAGGCTCGGCGCGTCCCGTGTCTGCCGAGAGGTCCCCGATTGTGAACATCTCCGCCTGGGTATGGGTCGCCACCCTTGCCGCTCTCATCGTGATGCTGGCCGTCGATCTGCTGATCGTCGGCCGACGGCCACACGAGCCGAGCATGCGCGAGGCGGGCGGCTGGGTCGGGTTCTACGTCGCGCTCGCCCTGGTGTTCGGCGTCGGCATCTGGATCTTCTCGAGCGGCACCCACGCGGCCGAGTTCTACACCGGCTGGCTCACCGAATACAGCCTGTCGGTGGACAACCTCTTCGTCTTCGTGATCATCATGGCCCGCTTCCAGGTGCCACGGAAATACCAGCAGAAGGTGCTGCTCATCGGCATCGTGCTGGCGCTGGTCATGCGCGGCGCGTTCATCGCGGCCGGCGCGGCCCTGATCTCCCAGTTCTCCTGGGTCTTCTACATCTTCGGCGCGTTCCTGGTCTACACCGCGATCACGCTGCTCAAGCAGGGTGAGAACGACGCGGACGACTTCAAGGAGAACATCCTCATCCGCTGGTCCAAGCGGGCGCTGCCGATCTCGTCGTCGTTCGGCGACGGCAAGCTGACCACCACCGCGCTGATCACCGGCCGGCGGCTGTTCACCCCGATGCTGATCGTGATGATCGCGATCGGCACCACCGACCTGATCTTCGCGCTCGACTCGATCCCGGCGATCTTCGGCATCACCAAGGAGCCCTACCTGGTCTTCACCGCGAACGTCTTCGCGCTGATGGGCCTGCGGCAGCTCTACTTCCTGCTCGGCGGCCTGCTGGAGCGCCTCGTCTATCTGAACATCGGGCTGGCCGTGGTGCTCGCCTTCATCGGGGTGAAGCTGGTCCTCGAGGCGCTGCACACCAACACGCTGAGCTTCATCAACGACGGCCACGGCTTCCACTGGGCGCCGGAGATCCCGATCTGGCTGTCCCTGCTGGTCATCATCGGCACGCTCGGCATCGCCACGGTCGCCAGCCTGATGAAATCCTCCCGGGACCGGAAGAAAGAACTGGTCGGCACCGGCGTCTGAGATGCCGGTGCCAAGGGAGTAACGCTGGTACCTCTCACCTCGCCCGCGGGCTGACTAGCGTCGGGGGCATGACTCCTGATCTCGTTCTCAACAACGGCGTCCGGATGCCCGCGCTCGGGCTCGGCGTCTTCCAGAGCCCGCCGGAGGAGACCGCGGCCGCGGTGGAGGCGGCGTTGACCACCGGCTACCCGCACATCGACACGGCCGCCGCCTACGGCAACGAGCGGCAGGTGGGTGAGGGCCTCCGCCGTTCCGGCGTCGACCGGGGCGAGGTGTTCCTGGAGACCAAGATCTGGGTCAGTGACTATGGGTACGCCGAGGCGCTGCACGCCTTCGACAAGGCCACCCGCAAGCTCGGCGTCGACCAGGTGGACCTGCTCATCCTGCACCAGCCGGCCCCGGATCGGTTCGACCGCACGATCGGCGCCTACCAGGGGCTGGAGAAGCTGCTGGCCGACGGCAAGGTGCGGGCGATCGGCGTCAGCAACTTCATGCGCCACCATCTCACCGAACTACTCGAGCGCACCGAGGTGGTGCCGGCCGTGAACCAGATCGAGCTCCACCCCTACTTCGCCCAGCCGGACGTGCAGAAGGCGGACGCCGAGCACGGGATCCTCACCCAGGCGTGGTCGCCCATCGGCGGCATCACGTTCTATCCGGGCTGGGACGAGGACCGCAGGAACGTGCTGGAAGACCCGGTGATCGGCGCGATCGCGGACGAGCACGGCAAGAGCCCGGCACAGGTGATGCTGCGCTGGCAACTGCAGCACGGACGCTCGGCGATCCCCAAGTCGACCAACCCGGGCCGGATCGCGGAGAACTTCGACATCTTCGACTTCGAGCTCACCGCGGCGCAGCTGTCGAGCATCGACGCCCTCGACACCGGGGTGCGGAATGGGCCGGACCCGGACGTGCCGCGCCCGGCCCTCTTCGACCGCGTGATCCCGGAGGACTAACCCCGGTTACTTCTGGTGCTTCGCGCGGGCTGCGGATCGGCCGCGGGTCTGCTGGTCCAGCACGACCTTGCGGATGCGCACGGCGCCCGGCGTGACCTCGACGCACTCGTCCTCGCGGCAGAACTCGAGGGCCTGCTCCAGGCTCAGCTTGCGCGGCGGGATCAGCTTTTCCGTCTCGTCGGACGTCGACTGCCGCATGTTGGTGAGCTTCTTCTCCTTGGTGATGTTCACGTCCATGTCGTCGGCCCGGGAGTTCTCACCGACGATCATGCCCTCGTAGACCTCGGTGGTGGGGTCGACGAAGAGCTGGCCGCGCTCCTGCAGGTTGGTCATCGCGAACGCGGTCACCACGCCGGCCCGGTCGGCCACCAGCGAGCCGTTGCTGCGGGTGCGCAGCTCGCCGAACCACGGCTCGTAGTCCTCGAAGAGGTGGTGCAGGATGCCGGTGCCACGGGTCTCGGTGAGGAACTCGGTGCGGAAGCCGATCAGCGCGCGGGCGGGCACCAGCCACTCCATCCGGATCCAGCCGGTGCCGTGGTTGACCAGCTGCTCCATGCGGCCCTTGCGGGTGGCCAGCAGCGTGGTGATGGCACCCATGTATTCGTCGGGGGCGTCGATGGTCAGCCGCTCGACCGGCTCGTGGATCTTGCCGTCGACGACGCGGGTGACCACCTGCGGCTTGCCGACGGTCAGCTCGTAACCCTCCCGGCGCATCTGCTCGACCAGGATGGCCAGCGCCAGCTCGCCGCGGCCCTGCACCTCCCACGCGTCCGGCCGCTCGGTGGGCAGCACCCGCAGCGACACGTTGCCGACCAGCTCCTTGTCGAGCCGGTCCTTGACCATGCGCGCGGTGACCTTGCCGCCCTTGACCTTGCCGACCATCGGCGACGTGTTGGTGCCCAGGGTCATCGAGATGGCCGGCTCGTCGACCGTGATCAGCGGCAGCGGGATCGGGTTCTCCGCGTCGGCCAGGGTCTCGCCGATCATGATCTCGGGGATGCCGGCGACGGCCATGATGTCGCCCGGGCCGGCCTGCTCGGCCGGCTTGCGCTCGAGGCCCTCGGTCATCATGAGCTCGGAGATGCGCACCTTTTCCACCGTGCCGTCGGTGCGGCACCAGGCCACCGTCTGGCCCTTGCGGATCGTGCCCTCGTGCACCCGGCACAGCGCGAGCCGGCCGAGGAAGGGCGACGCGTCGAGGTTGGTGACGTGCGCCTGCAGCGGCGCGCCCTCGGTGAACTTCGGGGCCGGGATGGTCTCGAGCAGCGTCTGGAAGAGCGGCTCGAGGTTGTCGCTGTCCTTCGGGATCGAGCCGTCGGCGGGCTGGGTCAGCGAGGCGATGCCGTCGCGGGCGCACGCATAGATGATCGGGAAGTCGATCTGGTCGGCGTCCGCGTCGAGGTCGAGGAAGAGCTCGTAGGTGTCGTCCACGACCTCCTTGATCCGGGCGTCCGGCCGGTCCACCTTGTTGATCACCAGGATGATCGGCATCCGGGCCTTGAGGGCCTTGCGGAGCACGAAGCGGGTCTGCGGCAACGGGCCCTCGGACGCGTCGACCAGCAGCACCACGCCGTCGACCATGGTCAGGCCGCGCTCCACCTCGCCGCCGAAGTCGGCGTGGCCGGGGGTGTCGATGATGTTGATGACGACGGGCTCGCCGTCGGCCGGGGCATAGCTGATCGCCGTGTTCTTGGCGAGGATGGTGATGCCCTTCTCCCGCTCGAGATCCATCGAGTCCATCACGCGGTCGCCCATCTCTGCGCGCGCGTGGAACTGGCTGCCCTGCCGGAGCATGGCGTCGACCAGGGTGGTCTTGCCATGGTCGACGTGCGCGATGATGGCGACATTGCGGAGGTCCGTGCGGGTCTGCATGCTTCCATTGTCCCTGGCAGGTGTTTCAGTTGCCGCCCCGGGGTGGATCGCGTCCATCACTCCCTGGAATCACTTTTGTCCGTTATGCCGGGCAGCGCGAACATCGACAGCGCTGTTAGCGTCCTTCTCGTGAGGATCACGATCGGCCGGGCGGCGGCAGCGGCGCTCCTGCTGATGTCCGCCGGCTGCGGCCTGGTCCGGCAGCAGGACGACCCGGCGCCGGTGGCGGCCGAGTCCAGCCCCGAGCCGATCACGGTGATCGAGACGGTCGAGCCGGAGCCCGAGGTCACCGAGCCGTCCGAGGCGCCGACGGAGAAGCCGAAGGCGCCCAAGGCCACCCCGCTCGAGGATCCGAACAACTTCACGCTGCCCGACTGCGCGGTCCGCGAGGGCAAGATGGTCTCCCGCAAGACCGCCGGCAAGGCGCTCGACGCGGCCGCCACCAGGACCTATTGGAAGACCGAGGCGCCGCAGATCAAGATCTCCGCCGACCTGATCCGGTCGATCGCCTGGCAGGAGAGCGGCTGGCAGTCGAACATCGTGAACTGCGACGGCGGCCGGGGCCTGATGCAGGTGATGCCGGACACGGTCGCCCAGATGAACCAGCGGTTCGGGCTCGACTACAACGCCAAGGACTACAAGCAGAACGCCACCGTCGGCGCCAACTACCTGGCCTGGCTCACCAAGGCGTTCGGCGACGACTACTTCAAGGGCAGATACGACCTGAGCCCGAAGAAGTGCAAGAACCACGGCAGCATGTGCCTGCTCAACATGGTCATCTCCGGCTACCACGTGGGTCGCGGTGGGGTGGACGCGGCGTACGCGAGCAAGGAGTTCTCCAACGCGGACTACGTGGACTCGGTCCGCTCGTTGATGAAGTCCTGCTACTGCGACCGCTACTGACCCGAAACCGCCACCAGCCCCGGCCGGCGCCGAGGACCTCGCGGGCGGGCGTCGAAGCGCACCGGCTACACTTGTTCGTTGGAACCCGAGACTCCGCCGTTTTGACCCTGTTCTGGATTTGTTCGAGATCTGGGCGTCGCTGTAAGGTCTCGGGGTTGTTGTGCGTTCAGATGCTGGCGAGGCTCCCACTTTCGGCCCGTGCAGCACACACGAAGGAGCCCTGAAAGCAATGCCGCCCAAGAAGAAGACCCATGAGGTGACCCTCGCGCTTGAGGCGGGTAACGCCGCGATGGTCGACCTCGGCAAGATGCTCGGCCCGACCGGCGCCAACATGCGTGCGGTCAAGCTGGAGTATGACGAGGCCACCTCCAAGAACCGTGGCGAGATCATCCCGGTCGTGGTGTCCGTCTTCGAGGACCGGTCGCACGCGCTGGTCTACAAGACGCCGCCGACCAGCTTCCTGATCCGCAAGGCGCTGGGCATCCAGTCGGGTGCGTCGAACCCGCTGACCCAGACCGTCGGCACGCTGAGCCAGGAGCAGGTGCGCGGCATCGCCGAGCGCAAGCTGCCCGACCTCAACGCCAACGATGTCGACGCCGCGATCAAGGTCGTGGCCGGCACCGCGCGGTCGATGGGTGTGAAGGTCGCCGACTAAGGCCTG
Organism: Actinoplanes sp. NPDC051388; assembly: GCF_055586225.1. Lineage (NCBI taxonomy): Bacteria > Bacillati > Actinomycetota > Actinomycetes > Micromonosporales > Micromonosporaceae > Actinoplanes > Actinoplanes sp. NPDC051388. The sequence continues at coordinate 14,788 of NZ_JBVJIP010000024.1, forward strand.
ATCTGCCGGACGCGGGTTCTCCTGTCAGGAGGGCCCGCGTTTGTTGTCTCCGACGATCTCGTCGACCAGGCCGTATTCCATCGCCTCCTGGGCGGACAGGTAACGGCCGGCGGCCAGGTCGTCCTCGATCCGGCTCCGGCTCTGCCCGGTGACCTGGACCAGCCGCAACACCATCTCCTCGAGCTCGCGCAGGTGCTGGCCGGCGGCCGCGGTCACCTCGTCGGCGGTGCCGGTCACCCCGGCCGCCCGCGGCTCGGCGAGCCGGAAGCGCGCGTGCTTGAACGCGGACCGGCGGCCGGCCGCGGCCAGCACCGCGAGCACCGCGCCGCCCGCCTCCGAGGTCACCACCGCGTGCACCGGCGCGACCATCGCGTCCATCACGTCGAGCACCGCGTGCGCCGCGGACAGCTGACCGTCGCCGCTCGCCACGTGCAGCTGGACCGGCGCCGGGCCGGCCGCGTCGAGAGTGAGCAGCGCGGCCGCGACGCCGGTGGCGTCCTGCTGGGTCAGCGCGCCGCGGATCATCACGATGCGCTGGTCGAAGAGACGCTCCTCGAGCCAGCCGGGCATCGACGCACCGCCGCCGCCCGGCGGCCATCCGCCGGGCTGCCAGGGCTCGGGGGTCGGCTCGGGGCGGGGCTGCCAGCGCACATCCATCCGCCGAGTCTAGGTAGGTCCGGGTCTAACTCGGAGCGCTTCCGCTGAGGGCGGACGAAGGTCGCTGCGGCACCCCGGCGAACGGGACGGTGACCTCGGCGGCCGGGCCGTCCGGGTGCCGCCACCGGCCGCGCCGGGCCAGCTCGGGCAGCACGCCCTCGCCGAACCAGTAGGCCTCTTCGAGATGCGGGTAGCCGGACAGGATGAACTCGCTGATGCCCAGGTCGGCGTATTCGAGGAGGCGGTCGGCGACCTCCTGGTGGCTGCCCACCAGCGCGGTGCCGGCGCCGCCGCGGACCAGGCCGACGCCGGCCCACAGGTTCGGCGACACCTCGAGATCGTCGGCCGAGCCGCCGTGCAGGTCGAGCATGCGCCGCTGCCCGACCGACTCGCTCTGCCGCAGGCCCTGCTGGACGGCCTCGATCGCTTCCTGCGGGATGCCGCGCAACAGCCGCCGCGCCTCGGCCCACGCGGCGTCCGAGGTGTCCCGCGTGATCACGTGCAGCCGGATGCCGAAGCGCAGGTGGCCGCCGCCGAGCCCGCGGATCCAGGCCAGCTTCTCGGCCACCTGGGCGGGCGGCTCGCCCCAGGTCAGATAGACGTCGCTGTGTTTCACCGCGACCGGGCCGGCGGCCGTCGACGAGCCACCGAAGTAGATCTCCGGCGCCGGGTCGGGCACCCGGCTGAGCTTCGCCTTCTGCACCCGCAGGTGCTCGCCCTCATGGGTCACGGTCTCGCCGCGCCAGAGCGCGCGGATGATGCCGAGGAACTCGTCGGCGCGGGCGTAACGGGCGTCCTTGTCGAGGAAGTCGCCGTAGCCGCGCTGCTCGCTGGACTCGCCGCCGGTGACCACGTTGAGCAGCAGCCGGTTGCCGGACAGCCGCTGGAAGGTCGATGCCATCTGGGCGGCCAGGGTCGGCGAGATCAGGCCGGGCCGGAACGCGACCAGGAACTTGAGGCGCTCGGTGACCTCGGTCAGCATCGCGGTGCTGAGCCAGGCGTCCTCGCACCACGCGCCGGTCGGTGTGAGCGCCGCAGTGAAGCCGAGTTGCTCGGCGCTGCGGGCGATCTGGCCGAGATAGCCAATGGTCAGCGGGCGCACGCCGCCGGCCGCGCCGGTCGGGACGCCGTGGCCGCCGCCGACGATCTCCCGGCTGTCGCCGTTGGTCGGAAGGAACCAATGGAAGTCCATACCTCAACCTACCTATAACTCCTATCGGCTAGATAGAGTGAGGCATGCCGCATGACGAGGTGACCCACGATCGACTCCGGCTCCGGCAGTGGCTGCGCGGTGCGGCCGGCGGCTTCTCCCGACGCGACCTGCTCAAGCTGACCGCCGCCGTCGGAGCCTTCGGCGGCGCGGCCGGGCCTGCCTCCGCCGCAGCGGCCGGGCCTGCCTTCGCCGCAGCGGCCGGGCCTGCCTTCGCCGCAGCGGCCGGGCCGATTGTGAAGCCGCTGCCACCCGAGCTGTTCACCGTGCTCGGGACCAACGCCGAGATGCGCTGGTCGGCGATGGCCGACCAGGGACATCTGGTGCCGGTCGACCGGTTCTTCGTGCGCAACCACACCAGCACGCCGGTGCTCGACGCGGACACGTGGCGGCTGGAGGTGATGGGGCCGGGGCTGCGCGGTGGCCCGGTGACCTTCTCCTACGCGGACCTCAAGCGCCTGCCCAGCGAGACGATCACCACCGCGGTGGAGTGCGCGGGCAACGGGCGCAGCTACTACACGAGCCGGCAGGGGCAGACCGTCTCCGGCACCGCGTGGCACCTAGGCGGGATCGGAGTGGCCCGGTGGCGCGGCGTGCGGCTGTCCCACGTGCTGCGCCGGGCCGGGCTGTCCCGGCGGGCGGTGGACGTGCAGCCGGTCGGTCTGGACCCCGACTTCGTCTCCGGCGGCGTGGACCTGGGCCCGGTGCGGCGGCCGCTGCCGGTCCGCAAGGCGCTCGACGACGTTCTGCTGGCGTACGAGATGAACGGCGAACCGCTGCCACCCGACCACGGCCACCCGGTGCGCGTCGTGGTGCCCGGCTGGATCGGCATCGCGTCGATCAAGTGGGTGGGCCGCATCGAGGTGTCCGATCAGCCGCTCTTCTCGCCGTGGAACACCCAGTTTTACCGCCTCTTCGGGGAGGGCTACCCGGTGGACGGGCAGCCGTTCGACGAGCAGGTGGTGAAGAGCGCGTTCGAGCTGGACGAGGGCGCGATCCTCCCGGCCGGCCGGCGGCACCGCCTCACCGGGCGGTCCTGGTCGGCGCACGGCCCGATCCGCAAGGTCGAGGTGAGCACCGACGGCGGCTCGACCTGGCGGCGGGCGCGGCCGGTCGGCCCGGGCACCGCCTGGCAGCGGTGGGAGCTGGAGTGGAAACCGCGCACGCCGGGGCCGGTCGAACTGCTGGTCCGGGCGACGGACGTGCGCGGCAACACACAGCCCGCCGTCGCCCGGCACAACACTCTCGGCTACCTCTTCGACGCCGTGGTCCGGCACCCGGTGACGGTCAGCTGAGCGGCCCGCGCGGGATGTCGCCGCGCAGCGTGATGCGGTGCATGACCCGGCGGTGGGTGCCGTAGTCGCGGTTCGCGTAGTGGCTGGTGCTGCGGTTGTCCCAGAGCGCCACGTTGCCGGCCCGCCAGCGGTGCCGCACGATGTGCTCGGGCTTGGTCAGGTGCGCGTAGAGCAGGTCGAGGATCGCCCGGCTCTCGAACTCGGAGACCCCGGTGATGTGCGAGGTGAAGCCCGGGTTGACGAAGATGCCCTTGCGGCCGGTCTCCGGGTGCACGCGGATCACCGGATGCTCGACCGGGTCCAGCCTGGTGACCGTCTCGCCGTCCCAGACGTTGTCCTTGCCGCCGCGGCGCTGGGCCAGGTAGTAGCCGAACTCGCGGGTGCCGTCGTGCACGGCGGTCAGCTGGTCGGCGAGCTGCTGCACCGGGGTGGCCAGCGAGTCGTACGCGAGCTGCGAGTCGGCCCAGTTGGTGTCGCCACCGGACGGCGGCAGCGTGACGGCGCGCAGGATCGAGCCGAGCGGCGGGCGCTTCATGAACGTGACGTCGGTGTGCCACACGTCGGCGAAGCCGTTGTCGGTGCTGTCCAGCGCGTACACCTCGGGGTGGGCCGCGTCGACGTCGACCAGGGCGGCGCGCAACCCGGCGATGTCGTCATCGCTCGCGGTGAGCAGGTCGAGGTCGTGCACGATGGCGCCGAAGTGCGGGCCCAGGGGTTCGAGCTCGGTCATACGGAACTCCCTTCCATGTTGGCGGCGGCCCGGACGGCGTGGCCGATCTCGGACCGCAGGGCGGCGTAGTCCGGCCGGCCACGCAGCTCGTCCGGGGTGACCCCGGTGCGCGGCAGGTCGATGGGCAGATCGAGCACGACCCGGCCGGGCCGGGCGCTGAGCACCACCACCCGGCGGCCCAGGAACACCGCCTCGTCCACGCTGTGCGTCACGAACACGCAGGTGCGGCCGGTGGTCGCGGTGACCCGGCGCAGGTCCTCCTGCAGGCGTTCGCGGGTCAGCGCGTCCAGCGCGGCGAACGGCTCGTCGAGCAGCAGCAGCGGGTTCTCCACGGCGAGCGCGCGGGCGATCGCCACCCGTTGCTGCTGGCCGCCGGAGATCTGCCAGGTGCGGCGGTGCGCCACGTCGTGCAGCCCGACGTCGGCGAGAAGCTCCTCGACGCGGCCCTTGTCGGCGCGCTTGCGGTATCGCAGTGCCAGCTCGACGTTGCCACCCACGGTCTTCCACGGGAACAGCCGCGGCTGCTGGAACACCAGACCGGCGCCGCGGCCGGGCACCGGGGCCTGGCCGCCGGTGCGGACCGTGCCCGTGGTCGGCTGCTCGAAGCCGGCGATCAGCCGCAGCAGCGTGCTCTTGCCGCAGCCGGACGCGCCGACCAGCACCAGGAACTCACCCTGGGGCACGGTCAGATCGACCGGCCCGACCGCCTGGACGTCGCCGTAGGCATGGCTCAGCTCGCGGATCTCGATGGCGTCAGCCGAGGACATCCGGCAACCCCTTGCGATAGACCGCCTGCTGGACCGTGGCCAGATCCGGGACGGCGTCGATCTTCTGCTGGTCCTTGAGGTACTGCGCGGCGCTGACCAGGTTGTCGGCCAGCTTGCCCGGCGCCGCCTCGGTGCCCAGCCACTCCGGGCTCGCCAGGTCCGCCGGCTTGAGGAAGACGCCCTGGCTGAGCTGCGCCTGCGCGTCGGCGGGGGAGAGGTTGAGCTCGGCGCCGACCGACTTCGCCGCGGCCGCCGGGTCGGAGGCGATCAGGTTCAGCGCCTGCGCTTCGGCCTTGCGCCACGCGTCGACCGCCTCCGGATGCGCCTGGATGAAGGAGGTGGACACCACGCCCAGGTCCAGCGTCGGCTTGCCGGCGGTGGCCAGTTCGCGGCTGCTGACCAGCACCTTGCCGGTCTTCTTCAGCTCGTCGAGCGACGGCAGCCAGGAGTACGCGGCATCCAGGTCGCCCCGGGTCCACGCCGCCAGGATGTCCTGCGGCTCGAGGTCGACGATGCTGACCTCCTTCTCCGGCACGCCGGCCCGGTCCAGCGCGGCGAGCAGGCTGTAGTGCGCGGTCGAGGCGAACGCCACGCCGACCTTCTTGCCGCGCAGCCCGGCCACCTCGGTCACGTTGCTGCCGTCGCGCGCCACCAGGGCCTCGTTGTCGCCGGCCACGTCCAGCACGAACGCCACCTGATAGGGGATGTTCAGCGGCGCGGACAGCCCGCGGGCCACCGGGCTCGAGCCGATCGCCGCGATGTCGATGCTGCCCGCGACGAAGGCGGTGTTGATGCTCGCGCCGGAGTCGAACTTGGTCCAGGTGATCGAGTAGTCGGGCAGCGCCTTCTCCAGCAGCCCCTGGTTCTTGACCACCAGGTCGCCGCTGGGGAACGCCTGGTACGCGATCCGGATGCTTTTCTTGCCGGCGTCGGTGCCGCCGGACGCGGCGCCGTTACCGCACGCCGCCAGGGCGAACACGGTGAGGACCGCGAGGACCTTCCGCACGGGGACTCTCTTTCTAGGCACGGCCGCGCCACGGGATCAGCCGGTTTTCGGCGGTCCGCAGCAGGGGGTTGCGGGTCACCCGGGCGGCCAGCTCCCACAGCAGATAGAGCACGACCAGCGCGACCAGGCGCAGCAGCACCCGGCGCCGGCGGCCGGCGAAACCTGCCGATAACCCCGGCGGAATATGGTCTGCCCATGCCTGGTCCGCGACGCCGGTCGATCCTGATCTCGCGGCTCGCGGACAAGCCGGTCGGCAGCCCGCAGAGCGTGATCCTCGATGAGCTGCGCACGCTGATCCTGGACGGCGAGGTGCCACCCGGGTCACCGATCCCGGTGGATCAGGTGGCGGCCGCGTTCGGGGTCAGCCGGATCCCCGTGCGCGAGGCGCTGATGACCCTGATCGGCGAGGGCCTGGTCGACCACCGGCCGAACGGCGGCTACCGCGTGGCGATGATGACCGCGCCCGAGTTCAGCGAGTTCTACCTGGTCCGCGAGGCGCTGGAGACGGCGGCGCTGCGGGCGTCGGTGGCCCGGGCCGGCCCCGGCGACGACGCGCTGGCCCGCGCCGCGCACCAGGCCCTCGACGACGCGGTGGTGGCCGGTGACGCGCGGGCACACCACCGGGAGAGCCGCCGCTTCCACCTGGCGCTGATCCGGCCCTGCAACATGCGCCGGCTGCTGCACATGCTCGACGCCGCGTGGAACATGACGGAGCCGCTGCAGCCGATGTCCCACCTCGACAGCGCCGGGCGGGAGTCACTGCACGGAGACCACGCGGCCATGCTCGCCGCGTTCATCGACCGCGACACCGACCGGCTGCTGGCCGTCTTCGCCGCGCACCACCAGCGGCTGCAGTCGTTCATCGGGACGTTGCCGCAGGACACCGGGCTGTTCGCGGAATCGTGAAGATATACCGTTCCGCTCATCGGCCGGTAACAGCGCGTTCCTAGCGTGTGGCCATGGCCGACACCATGAGCCCTCAGGGGCATGCGGACATCGTCGAGGCCGCCGGCCACCCGGTCGGCGGCGGACTCATCAAGCCGGAGTACGACCCCCGGCTCACCAACGAGGACCTCGCCCCGCTGAGGAAGCAGTCCTGGGGCTCCTACAACATCTTCGCCTTCTGGATGTCCGACGTGCACAGCGTCGGCGGATACGTGACCGCGGGCAGCCTCTTCGCCCTGGGCCTGTCGAGCTGGCAGGTGCTGGTGTCGCTGGTCGTCGGCATCATGATCGTCTACTTCTTCTGCAACCTGGTGGCCAAGCCCAGCCAGATCACCGGCGTGCCCTATCCGGTGATCAACCGCTCGTCGTTCGGGGTGCTCGGCGCCAACCTGCCGGCCATCATCCGCGGCCTGATCGCGGTGGCCTGGTACGGCATCCAGACCTACCTCGCGTCCGCCGCGCTGGACGTGGTCGTGCTCAAGCTGTTCCCGAGCCTGATGCCCTACGCGGACGTCAACCAGTACGGCTTCCTCGGGCTGCCGCTGCTCGGCTGGTGCACCTACGCGCTGCTCTGGGTGCTGCAGGCGGCGGTGTTCTGGACCGGCATGGAGACGATCCGCAGGTTCATCGACTTCTGCGGCCCGGCCGTCTACGTGGTCATGTTCCTGCTCTGCGGCTACCTGATCTGGAAGGCCGGCTGGGGCTCGATCAACCTGACCCTCGGCGACGTCAGATACGAGGGCTGGTCCGCGCTGCCGATCATGCTCGGCGCGATCGCCCTGGTGGTGTCCTACTTCTCCGGCCCGATGCTGAACTTCGGCGACTTCTCCCGCTACGGCAGGTCGTACGCCGCGGTCAAGCGCGGCAACCTGCTCGGCCTGCCGGTGAACTTCCTGGTCTTCTCCCTCCTGGTGGTGGTGACCGCGTCGCTGACCATCCCGGTCTTCGGCGAGCTGATCACCGACCCGGTCGCCACGGTGTCCCGGATCGACAGCACCTTCGCCATCGTGCTCGGCGCGCTGACCTTCACCATCGCCACCATCGGCATCAACATCGTGGCCAACTTCATCAGCCCGGCCTTCGACTTCTCCAACGTCAGCCCGCAGCGCATCTCCTGGCGGGCCGGCGGCATGATCGCCGCGGTCGGCTCGGTGCTGATCACCCCGTGGAACCTCTACAACAATCCCGATGTCATCCACTACACGCTGGAGACGCTGGGCGCCTTCATCGGCCCGCTGTTCGGGGTGCTGATCGCCGACTACTACCTGATCCGCAAGCAGCAGGTGGACATCGACGACATGTTCACGATGTCCCCGGAGGGCCGCTATCACTACAAGAAGGGCTACAACCCGGCGGCGGTCATCGCCACCGCGGTCGGCGCCGTGATCGCGATGATCCCGGTGCTGTGGACCGGCGGCCCCGGCATGCACACCATCGCTCAGTACTCCTGGTTCATCGGCTGCGGCCTCGGCTTCGTGGTCTACCTGAGCCTGGCCTCGACGTTCCGGGTCAAGGAAATGTCGCGTGTTGCTTAGGGTCGTCAACCCGAACACCACGGCGTCGATGACGGCGCTGATCGAACGCAGTGCCCGGGCCGTCGCCGGCCCGGGCACCGTGGTCGAGGGGATCACCTCGCCGATGGGCCCGGCGTCGATCGAGAGCCACTACGACGAGGCTCTGGCGGTGCCCGGCCTGCTGGCCGCGATCGCCGCGGGGGAGCGGGACGGCGCCGACGGGTACGTGCTGGCCTGCTTCGGCGACCCCGGCCTGGATGCGGCCCGCGAGCTCGCGACCGGCCCGGTGGTCGGCATCGCCGAGGCGGCGATGCACGCGGCCACGATGGTCGGCCGCGGCTTCTCGGTGGTGACCACCCTGGACCGTACGAAGGGCCGGGCGTGGGACCTGGCACACCGGTACGTTGCCGCGGGCGCCTGCCGCGGCGTGCACGCGTGCGACATCCCGGTGCTGGCGCTGGAGACCGACCCGACCGTGCTGAAGCGCGTGGTGTCGCTGGCCCGCACCGCGCTGAAACGCGACGGATCCGACGTGATCGTGCTGGGCTGCGCCGGCCTGGCGGACCTGTGCGCGGCGGTCTCGGCCGAGCTGGGCGCCCCGGTCATCGACGGCGTCGCGGCCGGCGTGCTGCTCGCCGAATCCCTGGTCCGCCTGAGCGCCCACACTTCGCCCCGAGGCGAGTACGCCCCACCCCCGCCGAAGGTCTACACAGGACTGCTGGCTCCCTTCGCGGTGGATCGACGGTTGTAAACTCCGGGCCATGTCGCGTCGCCGGATGGTCGCCCTGATCGTGATGGCCGCCCTGCTGCTCGGCGGGTGCGGCGGCCCGGACGCCTTCGACCCCGCCGAGTCCCGGCCGTGCGCCTTCCTCACCTTCGAGGACCGCGAGGAATACGCGGTGGAAGTCAAACTGGACGAGACCAACGAGTGCTTCTTCGGCAAGAAGTCCGGCTGGGAGGACACGCTCACCGAGGTCGCGGTGCACTACCGCAACGAACCCGCGAACCTCGTGGCCGCATCCCTGGGCCTCGCGGCGGTGACCGGCGAGGAGGCCGAGGACACCAGGATCGCCTACCGCAGCACGACGAAGATCGACATCGAGCGGACCGGCGTCTGCCGGATGCTGGTGCCCTACGGCAAGGACAGCACCATGGACATCGCGGTCGGCATCGACCTCAGCGGGGTCCGGTGGTTCGCGCAGGAGCCCATCGACGATCCCTGCGCCTACATGGCCTACCAGCACGGCTATCCGGAAATGCTGGAAAAGCTCCGCAGCTGAGCTCTTGCCCGGCGCCCCTACGGCGGCGGGTCGACCGACTACCTCCTCGACGTCCACTCGATCCAGGCCCGCAACGGCATCGAGGTCGCGGCGGCGGACCAGGCGACCGCGGTGGACAAGATCATCTGGCCGCTTCCGTGCGCGTGACGGCCTTCTGGCTAGTCTGACCAGACGGGAGGTGGGTCACATGCGGTGGCCGGTGCAGGATGCGCAGCTGCGCTTCGCCGAGCTGCTGAGTGCTGCCGAGGCCGGCGAGCCGCAGACCGTTACGAGGCATGGCGAAGACGTTGCGGTGCTGATCGACATCGCGGAGTACCGCCGGTTATGTGGAGAGACGGTCGATTTCATGATCGACCTGTAATCCGGTCCGGCCATCGACGGCAACCTCGACATCAAGCGGTCCGACGAGCTGCCTCGGGACATCGACCTGGCCGGCTGAGCGGTGGCCTTCGCTGCCCGTTCGAACCCGGCTGAGCGGGCGCGTCACCAGCCTCGCGAGCGCCACTCCGGCAGGGAGGGGCGCTCGGCGCCCAGGGTCGAGTCCTTGCCGTGGCCCGGGTAGAACCACGTGTCGTCGCCGAAGGCGCCGAACAGCTTCGTCTCCACGTCGCCGATCAGCGAGGCGAAGTTGGTCTTGTCGCCGCGCGTGTTGCCCACCCCGCCCGGGAAGAGGCTGTCGCCGGTCCACAGGTGGGCGGTGCCGGCAGGGTCGCGGTAGGCCAGAGTGATCGAACCCGGCGTGTGGCCGACGATGTGGATCACCTCGAGCGTGCAGTCACCCACTGCGATCGTGTCGCCGCCGGTCACCTCGCGGGTCACCACCGGAATCTCGGCCGCGTCGTCGGTGTGCGCAATCGACTCCGCGCCGGTCGCCCGGACCACCTCCGCCAGCGCGCGGGTGTGGTCCTGGTGGCGGTGGGTAGTGACCACCGCGGTCAGGCCCGCGGAGCCGATCACCTCGAGGAGGCGCCCGGCGTCGTTCGCCGCGTCGATCAGCACCTGGCTGCCGTCGCTCGTGCAGCGCAGCAGGTAGGCGTTGTTGTCCATCGGGCCGACCGACACCTTGGTGATGGTCAGGCCGGGCAGTTCGCGCACGGCGGGCGGGCCGCCGGGCGTCACGTCACCGGTGTATTCGCTCATCTCTACTTCCACCTCGGCACTTCGGGAAGGTCGCCGGCCGGCTCCACGGTCAGGTCGGCGCCGTCGCCGCGGCCGGCCAGCCAGGCCGCGATCGAGCGGGTGGGCCCGCTCACCACGGGCGCGTCCGGGTCGTCGCCGATCGGCATCGGATGATCGATTCCGTACGGCCGCAGCACCACGCTGAGATCCTGCGGGTCGAAGCCGCTCACGCACTCGCGGAGCAGCCGCAGCGCGAACGCGTCCGACCAGTCCGCCGGGGTGTAGCCGGCGCCCAGATCGACGTGGTGCACCTCCACCTCGCGCAGCCGGGCCCACGGCACCGCCGCCGCCGACTGCCCGGTGGACGGCAGAAAGAAGGTCCAGGCCTCGGCCGGCATCGCCGCGGCGGCGTCCGCCAGCCGCTCGTGCGCGCCGCGCAGGTCGACGACCTGTTCCCGCAGCGGCCGGGCGGCGCCCGCCTCGATGCCCTCGGCACGGGCCGCCGGGGACGCGTACGCGGGCGTCTCCACGCCGGTCCGCGCCCAGGTCAGCAGGTTGGTGTAGGCGTCCGCGTTGCGGGCCACGTGGGTGAGGACGTGCCCGACGGTCCAGCCGGGCAGCGCCGACGGTTTGCCGACCGCCAACGGGTCGAGGCCCTCCGCGGCGCGCAGCAGGCGCTCGGTGGCGGCTTCGACGTCTGTCATCAACACGAGCGGGTCGATGGTCACCCGAAAAGCCTAGTGGAAGGGCCTCGGCGGAATTCGCTTTCCCCCTGGTGACGGCGAACGTACCGTCGGTGCAGACGCGTCGATCGAACCCGCGGAGGAGGTGGGAAGCGTGCTCGTTCTTGCTGCGTCCCGTCGCGCGGAGGCGCACGGCTGACCCCGGTCATCCGCGCTCTCCCCTCACTCAAAGGGATCTCATGACGCACGACCTGTCCCAGCTCGGCTGGGACGAGATTTTCGCATCCGCATATCGACCCGTGGACCGCTCCGACTCCTCCCCGGCGCGGGTGCTGCGCGCCGACCGCGGGGTCTGCACGGTGCTCGACGAGACCGGCGTCACCCGCGCCTCACTGGCCGGCGGACTGCTGCTCTCCGCCGCCGGCGACCCGTCCCGGCTGCCCTGTGCCGGCGACTGGGTGGTGCTGCGGCGCTGGCCGGATCGCCGCACCACAGTGGAGTGCGTGCTGCCCCGGCGCACCACGCTGATCCGCCGCACCGCGGACAAGGACGCCAGCGGGCAGGTGCTGGCGGCGAACATGGACACGGTCGCGGTGGTCGAGCCGATCCACCCCGAGCCGGATGACTCCCGCATCGAGCGGCTGCTCGCGCTCGCCTGGGACTCCGGGGCGCAACCGGTGCTCGTACTCTCCAAATCCGACACCGCCGACGACCCGGAGGCGCTCGCCGAGCAGATGTCGCGCCTGGCTCCGCGGGTCCCGGTCCTGCCGGTGAGCGTGAGCGCCGGGACCGGCCTCGAGCCGCTCCGCGAGCTGGTCACCCCCGGTCGCACGCTGGCGCTGCTCGGCAGATCGGGGGCGGGCAAGTCGACCCTGGTCAACGCGCTGACCGGCGCCGAGATCATGCCGGTGCAGGCGATCCGGCGGGCGGACGGCAAGGGCCGGCACACCACGGCCTATCGAAGTCTGGTGCCGGTGCCCGGCGGCGGCGCGGTGCTGGACACCCCCGGCATCCGCGGCGTCGGTCTGCTGGACACCGCGGCCGGGCTGGACCAGGCCTTCGCGGACATCGCCGAGCTGGCCTCGTTCTGCCGGTTCGGGGACTGCCGGCACGACGCCGAGCCGGGCTGCGCGGTGCAGGCCGAACTGGCCGCGGGCACCCTGTCGGCGCGCCGGCTGGAGAGCTGGCGCAAGCTGCATCAGGAGGTCGCGGTGGAGAGCGCACGGCAGGCCGTGCGCCTGGCCGGCGCCGCCGGTCGTCGCAAACGCCGTCCGTAACGCGCCTCTGGCAGAATGCACCGGTGCGCGCGGTGGATGAGCAGGTCGACAACCCGGCGGAGCCGGTTCCCACCGTCCCGCCGAGACGGGTGCTGCCGCGCCCGCGCCGGATGCGCGAGTGGGCCGCCTGGGCGAGTTATCCGGTGCTGGCCGCGCTGGTGCTGATCCAGTTGTGGCTCGATCCGAACGGCCGCGTGCTGTCGCACAACGACGACGACCACGGTTTCTTCCTCTTCGCCGTGACGCACGGCGAGCGGGTGCTCTTCCACGGCGACAACCCGCTGTTCAGCGACCGGATGAACGTGCCGGACGGCGTCAACATGATGGCGAACACGTCCATCCTGGCGCTGACGCTGCCGGTCGCGCCGATCACCCATCTCTTCGGCCCCGGCCTGTCGGTGGTCCTTCTTCTCACGCTCGGCCTGGCCGGCACGGCGGCGGCCTGGTTCTGGGTCTTCTCCCGGCATCTGGTACGCAACCGGTTCGCCGCGTGGGTGGGCGGGCTGTGGTGCGGTTTCTGCCCGGCGATGGTGTCGCACGCCAACGGGCACATCAACTTCGTCAGCCAGTTCGTGGTGCCGTTCCTGGTCTGGCAGGTGCTGCGGCTGCGCGAGCCCGGCCGGGTGCTGCGCGGCGGGGTGATCGTCGGGCTGCTGATCGTGCTGCAGGTGTTCGTCAACGAGGAGGTCCTCCTCTTCACCGCGCTCACGCTGGGCGTCTTCGTGATCGCGTACGCGGTGTTCTCGTGGCGGGTCGTGCGCGAGGCGGCCGGGCGGTTCGCGGCCGGGCTGGGCGTCGCGGCGGCGACCTCGGGGGTGCTGCTGGCCTATCCGCTGTGGTTCCAGTTCACCGGGCCGGGGTCCTACCAGGGGCAGCCCTTCGTGCCGGGCAAGTTCGTCACCGACCTGCTGGCGGTGGGCGCCTATGCCCGCCAGTCGCTGGCCGGCAACAACGCCGTCGGCCGGTGGCTGAGCATCAGCCCGACCGAGGACAACACGTTCTTCGGACTGCCGATGCTGGTTCTGCTGGTCGTCGCGCTGATCCTGCTGCGCCGGGTGGTCGCGGCCCGGGCCGTGGCGGTGGCCGCGCTGGTGCTGCTGATCGTCTCGTTCGGGCCATACCTGCGGATCGGTGGCTGGGACAGCTCGCTGCCGATGCCGTTCGGCCTGGTCAGCCACGTGCCGATCATCGACCTGGTGAGCGTGACCCGGTTCGCGATGGTGACCGCCACCCTGGTCGGGGTGCTGCTGGCCCTCGGCGTCGACCGCGGTCTGCGGTTGCCCCGCAAGCGCCGGGTCCGGTTCGGCGTGCTGCTCGCCGTGGCGATCATCCCGGTGCTGCCCAAGCCGCTGCCCACCGTGCCGGCCGAGCCGCTGCCGCCGTTCATCGCCGACGGGATGTGGCGCGACTACGTGCCGGCCGGCCGCAGCCTGGTGCCGGTGCCGCTGCCCGAGGTGACCAGCGGCCGCGAGGGGATGCGCTGGCTGGCGCTCAGCGGCGGCGACTTCCCGGTGCCGCGCGGCTACTTCATGGGCCCGGTCAACCCGCCGATCAGCACCACGGGCTCGTGGAACGCGCCGCAGCGGTACACCTCCAACCTGCTGTGGTGGGTCCGCGAGAACGGCCGGGCGCCGACATTGAACGACGCGCTCCGGGCGCGCGCCGTGGCCGACTTCACATATTGGCGGACGGCCGTGGTGGTGCTGGTGCCCGGCAGTCGTAACGTGGACCTGCTCGGCGCCACCCTCACCGATCTCCTCCAGCGGCAACCACAGAGAGTGGGCGGAGTGCTGCTCTGGGACATGCGCGACCTGCCGGTTCCCCCTCGCGAGTGACGGTTGGCCCGCCGGATCTGCGGGAATGTGCAAGGGGCGCACGGCGCTGCACCAGGGTCGCCGTTTTTTGTCGTACCCCGTGGCTAAAGTGGCCGCGACTTTGCTGACTCTCATACACATGTTCGGAGCGCCTGGCTGTGGCCGACCGATTGATCATCCGCGGCGCGCGGGAGCACAACCTCCGCGACGTCAACCTGGACCTGCCCCGCGATGCCATGATCGTGTTCACCGGGTTGTCCGGCTCCGGCAAGTCGAGCCTCGCGTTCGACACGATCTTCGCCGAGGGCCAAAGGCGGTATGTGGAGTCGCTGTCGTCCTACGCGAGGCAGTTCCTCGGGCAGATGGACAAGCCCGACGTGGACTTCATCGAGGGCCTGTCGCCGGCCGTCTCGATCGACCAGAAATCCACCTCGCGCAACCCGCGCTCGACCGTCGGCACGATCACCGAGGTCTACGACTACCTTCGTCTGCTCTTCGCCCGCACCGGCATCCCGCACTGCCCGGTGTGTGGCGAGCGGATCAGCCGGCAGACCCCGCAGCAGATCGTCGACCGGGTGCTGGCGATGGAGGAGGGCACCCGGTTCATGGTGCTCGCCCCGGTGATCCGCGGCCGCAAGGGTGAATATGTGGACCTGTTCGCCGAGCTCCAGGCAAAGGGTTACGCCCGGGCCCGGGTCGACGGCGTGGTGCACCCGCTGACCGAGCCGCCCAAGCTGAAGAAGCAGGAGAAGCACACCATCGAGGTGGTGGTCGACCGGCTCAGCGTCAAGGCGGGCAGCAAGCAGCGGCTGACCGACTCGGTGGAGTCCGCGCTCGGGCTCTCCGGCGGCATGGTGTTGCTCGACTTCGTGGATCTGCCGGAGGACGACCCGGCCCGCGAGCGGCGCTTCTCCGAGCACCTGGCCTGCCCCAACGACCACCCGCTGGCGATCGAGGACCTCGAGCCCCGGGTCTTCTCCTTCAACGCGCCCTACGGCGCCTGCCCGGAGTGCACCGGCCTGGGCACCAAGAAGGAGGTCGACCCCGAGCTGATCATCCCGGACGAGGAGCGGAGCATCCGCGAGGGCGCGATCCAGCCCTGGTCCGGCGGCTCGACGCTGGAATACTTCCTGCGGTTGCTCGAGGCGCTCGGCGAGGCCGAGAAGTTCAGCGTGGACACCCCGTGGCGGCAGCTCTCCTCCCGGGCGCAGAAGACGATCCTGCACGGCTCCGAGGACCAGGTCCACGTGCGCTACCGGAACAAATACGGCCGCGAGCGGTCCTATTACACCGGCTTCGAGGGCGTGGTGCAGTGGATCGAGCGGCGGCACACCGACACGGAGAGCGACTGGTCGCGCGACAAATACGAGGGATACATGCGCGACGTGCCCTGCCCGACCTGTGGCGGCACGCGGCTCAAGCCCGAGGTGCTGGCGGTGACCATCGCCGGCCGGAGCATCGCCGAGGTCTGCAACCTGTCCGTCGGCGAGTGCGCCGACCTGCTGTCCACCATCGAGCTCGACGACCGGCAGAAGATGATCGCCGAGCGGGTGCTCAAGGAGATCAACGCGCGGCTGCGCTTCCTGGTCGACGTGGGCCTGGACTACCTGTCGCTGGACCGCGGCGCGGGCACCCTGTCCGGCGGCGAGGCGCAGCGCATCCGGCTCGCCACCCAGATCGGCTCCGGCCTGGTCGGCGTGCTCTATGTGCTGGACGAGCCGTCGATCGGCCTGCACCAGCGCGACAACCACCGGCTGATCGAGACGCTGGTCCGGCTGAAGAACCTGGGCAACACGCTGATCGTGGTCGAGCACGACGAGGACACCATCCGCAAGGCCGACTGGATCGTCGATATCGGCCCGGGCGCCGGCGAGCACGGCGGCAACATCGTGCACAGCGGGTCGGTGAAGGGCCTGCTGGCAAACAAGCAGTCGCCGACCGGGGCCTATCTGTCCGGCCGCAAGAAGATCCCGCTGCCGGGGCACCGGCGCCCGCAGGTGGCCGGCCGCGAGCTGGTGGTGCAGGGCGCGCGTGAGCACAACCTGAAGAACCTGACGGTGGGCTTCCCGCTCGGCCAGTTCATCGCGGTCACCGGGGTCAGCGGGTCGGGCAAGTCCACACTGGTCAACGACATCCTCTACACGGTGCTGGCCAACACGATCAACGGCGCGCGGATGGTGCCCGGGCGGCACACCCGGATCAGCGGCATGGAGCACGTCGACAAGGTGGTGGGCGTCGACCAGTCGCCGATCGGGCGCACTCCGCGGTCGAATCCGGCGACCTACACCGGCGTCTTCGACAACGTCCGCAAGCTCTTCGCGGAGACCACCGAGGCCAAGGTGCGGGGGTACGGTCCGGGCCGGTTCTCGTTCAACGTGAAGGGCGGCCGCTGCGAGAACTGCGCGGGCGACGGCACCATCAAGATCGAGATGAACTTCCTGCCGGACGTCTACGTCCCGTGCGAGGTGTGCAAGGGCGCGCGGTACAACCGGGAGACGCTCGAGGTGCACTACAAGGGCAAGACGATCTCCGAGGTGCTGGAGATGCCGATCGAGGAGGGCGCCGAGTTCTTCGCCGCGATCCCGGCCATCCACCGGCACCTGAAGACGCTGGTCGACGTGGGGCTGGGTTACGTGCGGCTGGGCCAGCCGGCGCCGACCCTGTCCGGCGGGGAGGCGCAGCGCGTGAAGCTGGCCTCCGAGCTGCAGAAACGCTCCACCGGCCGCACGGTCTACGTGCTCGACGAGCCGACCACCGGTCTGCACTTCGAGGACATCCGCAAGCTGCTGATGGTGCTCAACGGCCTGGTGGACAAGGGCAACACGGTGATCGTGATCGAGCACAACCTCGACGTGATCAAGACCGCCGACTGGCTGATCGACATGGGTCCCGAGGGCGGCAACAAGGGCGGGCTGGTGCTGGCGGCCGGCACGCCGGAGGAGATGGCCGAGGTGCCGGAGAGCCACACCGGCGGCTTCCTGCGGCCGATGCTCGGGCTGAGCGGCGAGCCGAGCGGCGCGCCCAAGGCGATCGCCCGGGCCACCAAGGCGAACGGCGCCGGCGCCACCAAGGCCACCCCGGCGCGGCGCACCCGAGCGACCCCCGCCAAGGCGACCGCGGCCAAGACGGCCGCCGCGGCGGAGGAGCCCCCGGCCAACGGCAACGGCCGGCCCCGCGCCGGCCGGTCACGGGCGAATGCCACCGCCTAGCGTTGATAACGCACGGTAACGGCGTCGCTTCGCACTGCCACTGGTGGTCCGAGGCGGCGCCGTACCTGTGAAAACCCTGCAAATCCTCGCGACAAGTCGTGGCAAATGGGGTCGAAGCTGTTGTCGGCCGTGGATTATTGTGCCTTCAACCAATGAACCGTGCAGCGGCAGCGAGCGTATAGGGAAGCAACGCCGCGTGACCGTCACGCGCGGACAAGAGGTGTTAGCGGAAGGGTTCCGACTGATGACTGACGTGCAAGCGAGGCCTGAGCACACGACCTGCAAGCACGAACGCCCGGGAGCACCGCGTCGGGCGGTCTTCGCGGGAGCGGGCGCGGTCGGCGCGGCCTGCCTGCTCGCCGCGTGCGGCACCGACACCACGGGCAGCACCGGCCAGAACGAGCCGGGATTCACCAACGACCCGATCCCGGCCGGCAGCAGCACACCGGCCACCGGCGGCGGCGACACCGGCGGCTCGGCGACATCCCTCGCGAAGGTCTCCGAGGTGCCCGAGGGCGGCGGCGTGATCAAGGGTGACTACGTGATCACCCAGCCCGTGGCCGGTGAGTTCAAGGCGTTCAGCAAGGTGTGCACGCATCAGGGCTGCGACGTCAACAAGATCGACGGCGGCGTGATCCTCTGCCCGTGCCACCGCAGCGAATTTTCCATCCAGGACGGCTCGCCGCAGGGCGGCCCGGCGAACAAGCCGCTGCCGGAGACGCAGGTCAAGGTAGACGGGGACGACATCGTCGCCGCTTAGGCGATCGCTGCCGGACCGAGCTCCATCAGGTCAGGGGGACCGGTTTCCCGGCCGGAGGCCCGACGCCGTGGCGGCGGCAACGGACCTCCGGTCGGGTAATCATGTCAGGGGTTCGGATTAGTGTGGAACCCGTGCCAGACCCGTCCAGTTATCGGCCCGCTCCCGGGACCATTCCCGACGCCCCCGGCGTCTATCGCTTCCGCGATCCCCAGGGCCGGGTGATCTATGTCGGCAAGGCGAAAAGCCTGCGCAGCCGACTGAACTCCTACTTCGCGGACACCTGGTCGCTACATGCCCGCACCCAGCAGATGGTCACCACCGCGGGCTCGGTCGACTGGGTCACGGTCGGCACCGAGGTCGAGTCGCTCCAGCTGGAATACACCTGGATCAAGGAGTTCGACCCGCGGTTCAACGTCAAATACCGCGACGACAAGTCGTACCCGTTCCTGGCCGTGACGCTCAACGAGGAATACCCACGGCTGCAGGTGATGCGCGGCGCCAAGCGCAAGGGCGTGCGTTACTTCGGTCCCTATTCGCACGCGTGGGCCATCCGCGAGACCCTCGACCTGCTGCTCCGGGTGTTCCCGGCGCGCACCTGCTCGGCCGGGGTGTTCAAGCGCTCCGGGCAGATCGGCCGGCCCTGCCTGCTGGGTTACATCGGCAAGTGCTCGGCGCCGTGCGTCGGCACGGTCGACGCCGAGGAGCACCGGGCCATCGTGCTCGACTTCTGCGACTTCATGGGTGGCAAGACCGACACCTTCGTGAAGCGGCTCGAGCGCGACATGCTGGCCGCCTCCGAAAAGCTCGACTTCGAGCGGGCGGCCCGGCTGCGCGACGACATCGCGGCGCTGCGCCGGGCGATGGAGAAGCAGACGGTGGTCTTCGGCGACGGCACCGACGCCGACGTGGTGGCCTTCTCCGAGGACCCGCTCGAGGCCGCGGTGCAGGTCTTCCACGTGCGCGACGGACGCATCCGCGGCCAGCGCGGCTGGGTGGTGGAAAAGGTGGAGGACCTGTCCACCGGCGACCTGGTGCACCACTTCTGCAGCCAGATGTACGGCGACGAGCAGGGCGGCGACGTGCCGCGCGAGATCCTGGTGCCCGAGCTGCCGGACGACGCCGCGGCGCTGTCCGAGTGGCTCAGCGAGAAACGCGGCCGCCCGGCGCATTTGCGGGTGCCGCAGCGCGGCGACAAGCGCTCGCTGATGGAGACGGTGGCCCGCAACGCCGGCGAGTCCCTGGCCCGGCACAAGCTGCGCCGGGCCGGCGACCTGACCACCCGCAGCAAGGCGCTCGACGAGATCGCCGAGGCGCTGGGCACGGAGACCGCGCCGCTGCGCATCGAGTGCTTCGACGTGTCCCAGATCCAGGGCACCGACGTGGTGGCCAGCATGGTGGTCTTCGAGGACGGGCTGGCGCGCAAGAGCGAATACCGGCGGTTCGCGGTGCGCGGCAACGCGGACGGCAGCGGCACCGACGACCTGGCCGCGATGAGCGAGGTGATGCGCCGGCGGTTCGCGCGTTACAAGGCGCAGGCCGCGCCCGCCGAGCCGGCCCCCGAGGCCGTCGCCGACGACCTCGCCACCGACCTTCCCGCCACCGACCTGCCCACCAATGACCTGCCCACCAATGACCTGCCCACCAATGACCTGCCCACCAATGACCTGCCCGGCATCGACCCGCTCACCGGGAAGCCGCGGCGGTTCGCCTATCCGCCGCAACTGGTCGTGGTGGACGGTGGCCAGCCGCAGGTCAACGCGGTCGCCGCGGTGCTGTCCGATCTGGGCATCACCGACGTGGCGCTGTGCGGGCTGGCCAAGCGGCTCGAGGAGGTGTGGCTGCCGGGCGAGGACTTCCCGGTCATCCTGCCGCGCACCTCGGAGGCGCTCTATCTGCTGCAGCGGGTGCGCGACGAGGCGCACCGGTTCGCCATCACGTTCCACCGGCAGCGGCGGTCCAAGCGGATGACCGCGTCGGCCCTCGACGACGTGCCGGGGCTGGGGGAGACGCGGCGCAAGGCCTTGCTGCGGCACTTCGGCTCGCTCAAGCGGCTGGGTCAGGCCACGCCCGAGGAAGTGTGCGAGGTGCCGGGCATCGGGCGGCGCACGGCCGAGGCGGTGCTGGCGGCTCTGGGCCCCGCGACCGCCGCCGATCCGGCGCCGGACGCCGCGGACGCCGAGCCGGGCGCGGTCCCGCGCGGTGGCGCCGGACGGACGAAGTCCCGGGCCAACCGCCCGCAGGCCCGCCCACCCGCCGAGGGCCCGGACCCAAGGTCCGATCCACGGCAGCCCGCGCGCCCGTCACCGCTGGCCGGTGGTGACGGCCAGGATTCGGGGTCCGCGCGCCGGGTGCCGGCCGGCGGTGCCGGTGACGATCTGTCGGCCGCCGGGGGTGAGCCGGCCGGCGGCGACGGCCGGGAGTCGGGGTCCGCGCGCCGGGCGTCGACGGACGGTGCCGGCGATGACCTGCCGGGCACCCGGGCTGAGCCGGGCGGTGGCGACGGCCCGGATTGGCGGGCCGTGCACGCCGCGGCGGGCGGCGACGGCGCGGACCGGGCCTGAGTGGTGACTTCGGCGGCGCCGGTGGGACGAGCCTCTCGCCGCCCGCCGGCGCTAGACGGCGCCGCACCGGCGGGGTGACACGGCTGTGGGAAGTGACGGTTCATACCTGACCGGATCGTGTAGTGGACAGTGCGTCCCCCGGTCGGCGGCCACGAGGTCGGCCTAGGATGCAGTGTCCGCCCGCGGGGGCGGGTGAGGTGACGCGGGAGGCGTGCGTGACGGATCTGTCGGACGAGACTCTGGCCGAGGAGGACACCGACCTGGTGGTCGTCACCGGGCTGTCCGGTGGCGGCCGCAGCACGGTGGCCCGGGCGCTGGAGAACGTCGGCTTCTACGTCGTGGACAACCTCCCGCAGGCGCTGATGCTGGACATGGCGCAGCTCGCGTTCCAGGCCGGCGGCGCGGCCCGGCGCACCGCGATGGTGCTCGACGTGCGCAGCCGCGCCTTCTCCACCGACCTGGCCGGCGCGATCCGGGCGCTGAAGGAGCGCGGCTTCTCGCCGCGCGTGGTGTTCGTGGACGCCGACGACGAGGTGCTGATCCGCCGCTTCGAATCGGTGCGCCGATCGCACCCGCTGCAGGGCGACGGGCGGCTGGCCGACGGCATCGCCGCCGAGCGCAAGCTGCTCGAGGAGGCCCGCGAGCAGGCCGACGTGATCATCGACACCAGCCACCTCAACGTGAACCAGCTGCGCCGCCGGGTGGAGGAGCTGTTCGGCGGCGAGGACGCGCGCCGGCTGCGGATCACGGTGCTGTCCTTCGGCTTCAAATACGGTCTGCCGCCGGACGCCGACTATGTGATGGACGCGCGCTTCCTGCCCAACCCCTTCTGGGTGCCCGAGCTGCGCGAGCACACCGGCCTGGACGAGGCGGTGAGCGGATACGTGCTGGGCCAGGAGGGCGCCAACGACTTCGTCGGGACGTACGCGTCGCTGATCGCGGCCACCGCGCCCGGCTTCGAGCGCGAGGGCAAGCGCTACCTGACCGTGGCGATCGGCTGCACCGGCGGCAAGCACCGCAGCGTGGCGATCGCCGAGGAGTTGACCACCCGCCTGCGCGACATCCGGCTCTCCGCCCACGCCTCGCATCGCGACCTGGGGCGGGAGTGACGGGCGCGACGATGCGGGTGGTGGCCTTCGGCGGCGGTCATGGATTGAGCGCCGCGCTGCGTGCGCTCCGGCAGTGCGTGCCCGCGCTCGACGTGGACATCACCGCCGTGGTCACGGTCGGCGACAACGGCGGCTCCAGCGGCCGGCTGCGCGCCGAACGCAAGGCCCAGCTGCCACCCGGCGACCTGCGCCAGGCGATCGCCGCGCTGGCCGACGACGACCCGGGCGCCCAGCGCACCGCGGCGCTGCTGCAGCACCGGTTCGCCGCGGTCGGCGACCCCGACCCGCTGGCCGGGCACGCGGTCGGCAACCTGCTGCTGCTCGGGCTGATGGAGATGCTCGACGACCCGGTGGACGCGCTCGACCACGCCGGCCGGATGGTCGGCGCGCACGGCCGGGTGCTGCCGATGGCCTGCCACGCGGTCGGCATCGAGGCGGACGTGCGCGGCCACGACCCGGCCCGGCCGGCCGAGACGGTGACCGTTCGCGGACAACACCAGGTG
This sequence comes from Actinoplanes sp. NPDC051388, assembly GCF_055586225.1. Lineage (NCBI taxonomy): Bacteria > Bacillati > Actinomycetota > Actinomycetes > Micromonosporales > Micromonosporaceae > Actinoplanes > Actinoplanes sp. NPDC051388. Next base: position 37,227 of record NZ_JBVJIP010000024.1, read on the forward strand.
GCCATCACCACCGGCCACGTCGAGGCGGTGCGGCTCGACCCGGTCGAGCCGCCGGCCTGCCCGGCCGCGCTCGAGGCGATCGCCGCCGCAGACTGGCTGCTGTTCGGTCCCGGCAGCTGGTACACGAGTGTTCTGCCTCACCTGCTGGTGCCCGAGCTGGCCCGCGCGATCGTGGCCAGCCCGGCCCGCAAACTGGTCACGCTCAACCTGGCGGCGGACAACGAGACGCTCGGTCTCTCGGTCGCCGATCACCTGGCCGCGCTGCGGTGGTACCTGCCGGAGCTGACCGTCGACATAGTGCTCGCCGACGCGAAATGGGTGGGCGAGCCCGAACCGGTGCATCACGCCGCGGAGGCGCTCGGCGCCCGGCTCGTATTGGCACCACTGGCCGTTGCGGACGGCAGCCCGAGGCATGATCCTGAGTCGTTGGGCGTTGCACTGGTGCCTGTCCTGGGTGCCGCTCGTTAAGCACTCGCGTACCAAGGCACACATTGTTCAAGATCCGGCGCATGAGGTGACGAAGACGATGGCTATGACGGCAGCGGTCAAGGATGAGCTGAGCCGGGTCGACGTGCCCAAGCCGTGCTGCCGGCGGGCGGAGATGGCCGCGCTGCTGCGTTTCGCCGGCGGGCTGCACATCGTCTCCGGCCGGGTGGTGGTCGAGGCCGAGCTCGACACCGGCGCGGTGGCCCGCCGCCTGCGCCGCGAGATCGCCGAGGTGTACGGGTACCCGAGCGAAGTGCACGTGCTGGCCGGCGGCGGTCTGCGCAAGGGCAGCCACTACATCGTCCGGATCGTGAAGGACGGCGAGGCGCTGGCCCGGCAGACCGGCCTGCTGGACGTGCGCGGGCGCCCGGTGCGTGGCCTGCCGCCGCACGTGGTCTCCGCGAACGTGTGCTGCGCGGTGGCCGCCTGGCGAGGCGCGTTCATGGCTCACGGCTCGCTCACCGAGCCCGGCCGGTCCAGCGCGCTGGAGATCACCTGTCCCGGCCCGGAGGCGGCACTGGCGCTGCGCGGCGCCGCCCGCCGGCTCGGCATCACCGCCAAGGAGCGCGAGGTGCGCGGCGTGGACCGGGTGGTGATCAAGGACGGTGACGCGATCGCCGCGCTGCTCACTCGCATCGGCGCGCACGGCAGCGTGCTGGCCTGGGAGGAACGCCGGGTGCGCCGCGAGGTGCGGGCCACGGCGAACCGGCTGGCCAACTTCGACGACGCCAACCTGCGCCGCTCGGCCCGTGCCGCGGTGGCCGCCGCCGCCCGGGTCACCCGCGCCCTGGAGATCCTCGCCGACGAGGCCCCCAACCACCTGACCAGCGCCGGTCAGCTGCGCCTGGAACACCGTCAGGCGTCGCTGGAGGAGCTGGGCGCGCTGGCCGACCCTCCGCTGACCAAGGACGCCATCGCGGGCCGCATAAGGCGTCTGCTCGCCCTCGCCGACAAGCGCGCCCGCGACCTGGGCATCCCCGACACCGAAGCGGCAGTAACGCCCGAGATGATGGCTGTGTAGTTGGTCGTCGCTCCGCTCCGACGGGCGAAATGCGACTTGGGTTGCGCTCAACCCACCACCGGGCCGGACGGCTCGGGGCGGCCCGGACCCGCGCCTAGGCTGTCGGTGGGGACGGGACTTGTCGGCACGCGTATCCCAAAAGGTTTTCGCATTTGGCTTAGGTAACGATCAGGTCGCGGACCCGGGCGGGAGGGCCGCCACCGGCTCGGATAAGGTCAGGGCGACGGCGACGGTGCCGGGAAGAACGGCCTGACCGCGCTGCTTCGAGCGGCTGCGGCGGCCGTGGAGAAAACTCGCCGGCCCGGGATGCGCAGGTCGGCCTAGCACGAGGAGATCCTGTGACCATCCGGGTTGGCATCAACGGCTTCGGCCGTATCGGCCGCAACTTCTTCCGGGCCGTGCAGGCGTCCGGGGCGGACATCGAGATCGTCGCCGTGAACGACCTGACCGACAACGCGACCCTCGCGCACCTGCTGAAATACGACTCGATCCTGGGTCGCCTGCCGCACGAGGTGAAGGCCACCGCCGACGAGATCACCGTGGGTGGCAAGACCTTCAAGGCGTTCGCCGACCGTGACCCGGCCAACCTCAAGTGGTCGGACGTGGGCGCCGACGTCGTCATCGAGTCGACCGGCTTCTTCACCGACGCCACCAAGGCCAAGGTGCACGCGGACAACGGCGCGAAGAAGGTCATCATCTCGGCGCCGGCCAAGAACGAGGACATCACGATCGTGATGGGCGTCAACGACCACCTCTACGACCCGGCCAAGCACACGGTCATCTCGAACGCCTCCTGCACCACCAACTGCCTCGCGCCGATGGCGAAGGCCCTGCACGACTCGGTGGGCATCGAAAAGGGTCTGATGACCACGATCCACGCCTACACGCAGGACCAGAACCTGCAGGACGGCCCGCACAAGGACCTGCGCCGGGCGCGCGCCGCCGCGATCAACGTGGTGCCCACCTCGACCGGCGCCGCCAAGGCGATCGGCCTGGTCATGCCCGAGCTCAAGGGCAAGCTGGACGGCTTCGCGATGCGCGTGCCGATCCCGACCGGCTCGGCCACCGACCTGACCTTCACCGCCTCCCGCGAGACCTCGGTCGACGAGGTCAACCAGGCCGTCAAGGCCGCGGCGGAGGGCGCGCTCAAGGGCTACCTGGTCTACACCGAGGACCCGATCGTGTCGTCGGACATCGTCACCGACCCGGCCTCCTGCATCTTCGACGCCGGCCTCACCAAGGTGATCGGCGACCAGGTCAAGGTCGTCGGCTGGTACGACAACGAGTGGGGCTACTCGAACCGCCTGGTCGACCTGGTGAAGCTGGTCGGCTGATCTTGAAGACACTCGACGACCTGCTCGGCGAGGGTGTGTCCGGTCGGCGCGTGCTGGTGCGCGCCGACCTGAACGTCCCGTTCGACAAGCAACAGGCCGGCGTCATCACCGACGACGGCCGGATCCGGGCGGTGCTGCCGACCCTGATCGCGCTGCGGGACGCGGGCGCACGCGTCATCGTGTGCTCGCACCTCGGCCGTCCCAAGGGCGCGCCGGACCCGGCGTTCACGCTCGACCCGGTGGCGACCCGCATGGGTGAGCTGCTCGGCAACCCGGTGATCTTCGCGTCCGACACCGTCGGTGAGGCGGCGTCGGCGGCGGCCGACGCGCTGCTCGACGGGCAGATCCTGCTGCTGGAGAACCTGCGGTTCAACGCGGGGGAGACGGCCAAGGACGACGACGCGCGCGGCGCGTTCGCCGCGCAGCTCGCGGCCTTCGCGGACGCCTATGTGGACGACGCGTTCGGCGCGGTGCATCGCAAGCACGCTTCCGTGTACGACGTGCCGGCCCTCCTGCCGCACTACGCCGGTGGCCTGGTGCTGCGCGAGGTCGAGGTGCTGAAGCGTGTCTCGGACGATCCCGAGCAGCCCTACGTGGTGGTGCTCGGCGGCTCGAAGGTGTCCGACAAGCTCGCGGTGATCAAGGCGCTGCTGCCCAAGGTGGACAAGCTGCTCGTCGGCGGCGGCATGTGCTTCACGTTCCTCAAGGCGCAGGGTCACGAGGTCGGGAAGTCGCTGCTCGAGTCCGAGATGATCTCCACGTGTGCGTCGCTTCTCGAGTCCGCCGGTGATCGTCTTGTGCTGCCGGTGGACGTCGTGGCGGCCAGCGAATTCAGCGCCTCCGCCGCGCATGATGTAGTGGATATTTCGGACATCCCCTCGGACCGCCTGGGTCTCGACATCGGGCCTGCCTCCGTGGCCCTCTTCGCCGACGCGATCGGCTCGGCGAAGACCGTGTTCTGGAACGGGCCGATGGGCGTGTTCGAGCTCGAGCCGTTCGCGGCCGGCACGCTGGGCGTGGCCGAGGCGATCACCAAGATCGACGGCTTCTCCGTGGTCGGTGGCGGCGACTCGGCCGCGGCGGTGCGCAAGCTCGGCCTGGACGAGACGGCCTTCGGGCACATCTCGACCGGCGGCGGCGCCTCCCTGGAATACCTCGAGGGCAAGACCCTCCCCGGCTTGGCTGCACTGGAGAACTGATGAGTGACGAGGGCCGCCGGCCGATCATGGCCGGCAACTGGAAGATGAACCTCAACCACCTCGAGGCCATCAACCTGGTGCAGAAGCTGGCGTTCAGCCTCAACGAGCAGGTGCTCGCCGCGGTCGAGGTGGCCGTGCTGCCGCCGTTCACCGACCTGCGCAGCGTGCAGACCTCGGTGGACGGGGACAAGGTCCAGATCGTCTATGGCGCGCAGGACCTGTCGCCGCACGCCGGCGGCGCGTACACCGGGGACATCTCCGGCGCGATGCTCGCCAAGCTGGGCTGCACCTATGTGCTGGCCGGCCACTCCGAGCGCCGGCAGCACCACAACGAGGACGACGCGACCGTCAATGCCAAGGTCAAGGCCGCTTTCGCGGCGGGTCTCACGCCGATCTTCTGCGTCGGCGAGGGCCTCGAGGTGCGCGAGGCGGGCGACCACGTCGGGTACGTGCTGAGCCAGGTCGACGCCGGGCTCGAGGGGGTCAAGGCCGAGCAGATCAAGCAGACCGTGGTCGCGTACGAGCCGGTGTGGGCGATCGGCACCGGCAAGACGGCCACTCCCGAGGACGCGCAGGAGGTGTGTGGCGCGATTCGTGCGCGGCTCACCGAGACGCACGGCGCCGAGGTGGGCGAGGCGGTTCGCATCCAATACGGCGGCTCGGTCAAGGCGAACAACATCGCCTCGATCATGGCGCAGCCGGATGTGGACGGCGCTCTGGTCGGCGGCGCGAGCATGGACGCCGAGGAATTCTCGACGATCTGCCGGTATCGCGAGCACGTCGGACGCTGAGGAAGCCCGGCCGGTCACCACCGCGGCCGGGCGACCCGCTATTGTTTGGGGCGCTGTTGTGCCCAGCCCTGAGAGGAATGCCCCGACCATGCCGATCGCGTTCGCCTACACGTTGATCACTCTGCTGATCATCACGAGCGTCATCCTGACCATGCTGATCCTGCTGCACCGCGGCAAGGGCGGCGGCATGTCCAGCATGTTCGGTGGCGGTGTCACCTCCAGCCTGGCCGGCTCGTCCGTGGCGGAGAAAAACCTCGACCGTTACACCGTGCTCGTCGGCATCATCTGGTTCGCCTGCATCGTCGGTCTGGGGTTCTGGCTCAAGGTGGCGCAGGCCGGCTGACTTTCGTCCTTTCTCAGGGGACACCGGAGTCGTAGACTCTGCCGCGCGGTCCGGATTGATTACTCCGGGTCGCGCGGTTCTTTTTCCGACCTGACTCGCACCATTCGTTTCGCCTGACAGGAGCGTCATCCGTGTCCAGTGGCAGCGCCATCCGTGGTAGCCGCATCGGTTCCAGCCCGATGCGCCCCGACGAGCGCAGTGAGCCCGCCCCGCGCCGGGAGGTGACGTATTTCTGCGCCGCCGGCCACACCTCGATCGTCAAGTTCGCGGCCGAGGCCGCCGAGCCCGAGACGTGGGATTGCCCGCGGTGCGGCCAGCCGGCCGGGCTCGACGAGCAGAACCCGCCCGGCAAGATGCGGACGGAGCCGTACAAGTCGCATCTGGCGTATGTGAAGGAGCGGCGCTCGGACGCGGACGGCGAGGCGATCCTCGCCGAGGCGCTGGCCAAGGTGCGGCAGCGCCGGGGCCGTTCTCAGTAGGTCCGGCGGCCCAGATAGAGCACGCCGGGGTCGCCCGCCGGGATCTCGGTGAAGCCCAGGCGGTCATAGAAGGCGCGGGCCTTCGTGTTGCCCGGCGCCATGCCCAGGTGCACCTTGTCGGCGCCGGCCGCGTGCACCCCGGCCAGGAACGCCTCCATCAGGCCGCGGCCGAAGCCCTTGCCCTGCCATTGCGGCAGCAGGTCGATGTGCAGGTGCGCGGGGTAGTCGACGAGCTCCGGCACGATCATGCGTTCCGGGTTGAGGTGCAGGCCGAGCATGAAGTCGGTCGCGTTCCGCGGCGGGACGGCCGGGTCGGGGTAGCGGCCCGCGGTGGCCGGCAGCCACTCGTCGCGGTAGCGCCGGGCGAAGACGGGTGTGTCGGCCGTGCCCAGGATGTAGCCGACCGCGGCGCCGGTGCCGTCATCCACGACGTGGGCGTGTTGCGGCTCGAGGGTCACGTACGGCGCCGCGAAGATGTCGCCCATCAGGCGGTCGTCGACGTATTGGCCGCGGGCGTCACCGCCGGCGTCGGCGGTGCGGACACAGATGTCGTAGACCGCGTCCAGGTCGGTGGGCTCGTAGCTGCGAATCATGGGGGCCACCTACGCATTCTAGAGAGCGCTCTCCGGGTGACCTGGATCACCCTCTGATCGCCAACCTTTTCGGGGCTGAGGCGTCTGTCCGGTCGAGGGTTTCACCTCTTCCTTTCTCTCTCTCGCCCCTGGAGTCTGTCGATGAATCGGATGCGCGCGGTTGTGGTCACTTCGTCGGTGGTGGTGGCGGCGGTTCTCGGGACCGCGGCGGTGGCGCTCGCGGGGGATGACACGCCTCGGCCGGTTCCCTCGCCGACCTCTTCGTCGACGGCTGCGCCCGCTCCTGCTTCCTCGTCCGACTCGGCTGCGCCGGCTCCGGTCCCGGCTGAGACCGGGGCCGCGCCGGCTCCAGTCCCGGCTGAGACCGATGGGTCGCGGCCGTCGCCTACGCTCAGCGTCAGTCCCGAGCCTGCTGAGCCGGCGCCTACGTCCTCCCGGGCGGCCGCGCCCGCGCCGGTGCCGACGTCGATGGCGGGGGATGAGCCGGAGCCGGCCGAGGCCACGCCGACCAGCACACGGGCGCCGAAGCCGGTGCCGTCGCCCACCTCGATCCACCGGACGCGATGACCTACTCCTCAGCCCTGCCGCCTCCTCCGCCGGTCACCGACCGGTGGGGTGGGCTGCTGGGCTTCTTCGCACCGGATCGTGTGCTGCCCGGGCCCTGGGGTGTCACGCCTCCAGAGGGAGCGATCCGGCGGCGCCTCCTCGGCTGTTTCGCCCGGCTGGGTGAGTGGCGGGCTGGGCTTTTCCGGTCTGATCGGGCGGGCGGGGTCACGGCCGGCTTCGCGCGAGGCGGCGGTCCGCGTGGAGATGGTCTCGGCGGCACCGCCGGCGCCGTGCCGGGCACGCCGGCGATCAACGAGCTCTATCACGCCCGGCGGCTCGGGCTGGTGCGGCTGGCGGTGCTCATGGTGGACGACCTGCCCACCGCGGAGGACATCGTGCAGGACGTGTTCGCGGCGCTCTATCGGAGGCACGGCGCCGATCTCCGGACGCTCGCCGATCCGCACGCCTATCTCACCACCGGAGTGATGAACGCGGCCCGCTCGGCACTGCGCCGGCGGCGGACCGCGCGGGCCTATGTGCTGCCGCGCGCCGGGAGCGCGCCGGCCGCGGAGGATCTGGCGCTGCTCGGCGAAGGGGATCGGCAGGTGCTGGCGGCGCTGGGGGAGTTGACCGTGCGGCAGCGGCAGGTGGTGGTGTTGCGGTACTGGTCCGAACTCTCCGAGCTGGAGATCGCCGAAGCGCTGCACGTGTCCCGCGGCACCGTGAAGTCGACCGCGAGCCGCGCCCTCACCATCCTGCGCGGCCTCCTGGAGGCACGCCGATGAGCCGGCCGGGCGCGGGTGTTGCGTATATGTGTGCAGAGCAAAGGGGCCCGGGATGACTGCTGAGCTCGAGGAGCGGGTGCGGGCTGCCCTGGGGGCTCGGGCCGGGCTGGTCGGCCAGGCTGACCTGCAGGCGGCGGTGCCACCCACCGCGCTGGGGCGGCCACGGCGGCGGCTCGTGATGCGGTGGTGGGCGCCGATGGCGGCCGCGGTGGCGGTGGTCGCGGTGGCGGTGGTGATGCTGGTTCTGCTGGTGCCCGGTGCGTCCTCGGGGCCCGATCTGCCGGCTTCGTCCGTACCCCCGGAGCCGTCGCCCAGCGTGACCACCCCCCAACCTGAACCGCCGAGGCCGTCGGCGACTCCCTCCGGCGGGGTCGGGCCCGCCGAGCCCGGCCCGCTCCCGGCCGTGACGAGGTCGGGCGACCCGGCGCCGACGACCCGGAGGGACACGGCGGCCGATCCGGCGCCGACCGCGAACCCAACGGCAACCTAGGCGCGCCCGTTTCGCTCTCCGGCTTTTCTCAAGTCCGGCGAACTGATGGGCATGACCGACACGCAGATCGTCGAGCTGGGCCTGCAGGCCATGACCATCGCCGCGAAGATGTGCGCGCCGGTGTTGCTGACCGCGCTGCTGATCGGTTTCGCGATCTCGCTGTTCCAGTCGGTCACCCAGATCCAGGAGGCGACGCTCTCGTTCGTGCCGAAGGCCATCGGGGTGGGTGCGGCGATTCTGTTCTCGGGTAACTGGATGTTGCACGAGATGATCAAGTTCACCCAGGACCTGTTCGAGAAGATCCCGACGTTGCTGGGCTGAGACAAGCTGAGAAACGGGCCACCCCGGCGAAGGGGTGGCCCGTTCTCTTTACATTCCGTCCGGGCCGCTGGTGAAGCGCAGCGACGGGTTTTCGAAACGGGTGCCGGTGGACCGCATCGTGTAGAGGCGGATCACCTTGCTGTCCCGCGTGGTGCGCAGGCCGACGAGGTCACGCGGGCCGTCGCCGTCGAGGTTGGCGGCGGCGATGGACAGGGCTGCCCAGTCGCCCGCGGCTTCCACGCAGGCCGCGCAGGTCGCCGTGTCGAGCCATGCGGCCGGAGCGGTGAACGGCGCCCGGCCGGTGGAGGCGAACACCTTGAGCTGCCGCCCGCCCGGTTCGTCGTAGTAGTGCACCACGTCGGCCTTGCCGTCGCCCGTCGCGTCGGTCACCACGATCTTGGCGAGTTGGATGCGGTAGCCGGCCGTGCCGCTGTCCCACTGCTGTACGCCTTCGACGAAACGGGCGCCGTCGGAGTAGTTGACCCACAGCCGGACCGCGTTCGTCTGGTAGTTGTTCGCTCGTACCAGATCGGCCTTGCCGTCGCCGTCGACGTCGCCGACCGAGAGGGCGACCCGGCGCGGGTCGAAGGTGTCCGAGCCGCTCGGCGTGAAGTTGCGCCAGGACACCGGGGCGGCCAGGCCGTCGCCGGTCGAGCGCAACGCGAAGGCCTGGTACGAGGTCTGCGTCTCGTCCCGGACCAGCACCACATCCGACTTCGCGTCACCGTCCACGTCACCGGCGAACGCGTGCAGGTAGTCCAGCGGCCACGCACCGTCGGCGCCGCTGTCCCACACCTTCTCCGGCTCGGCGAACCCGTTGCCCAGCGACTCGAACATCCAGATCTCGCTGTTGCGGACCAGCCGGTCCGCCCCGAACGCGTCGTCGCGCAGAACCACGGCGAGGTCGCACTTGCCGTCGCCGGTGAAGTCGCCGGCCAGCCACTGCGCCCCGTCGTGCTGCCACCCGGTCGGCATCTCCCACGGCGCGAACTCGCTGTTCCACACCTCCACCGGCTCTTCCAGCTCGCCGCCGCCGGCGTTGGTCAGCGCCCACAGCTTCATCACCTTGTTCGGATAGCCGTGGATCACCAGCGTGTCCGCCTTGCCGTCGCCGGTGAAGTCGCCGGCCAGGTGCTGCGCGGCGGGCACCCGCAGGTTCCGGTCGGCGAGCGTGCGGATCTCCACCGGGTTCAGGGCGCCGGTGTGCACCAGCACCTCGTCGAGGTCGCCGCTCCACCAGTCGGCCGGCACGGCGTTCCACCGGCCGCGGCCGATCACCACGTCGCCGGCCGCGTACCAGGGCTTGTCGAAGGCCACCGCGGTCTGCGGCTCGCCGTTCACCCACAGCTGCACGGTTGCGGCCGTGGCGTCGTACACGCCGGTCAGGTGGGTCCACTCGCCGAGCCGTGGCGGAGCGGCCGAAAGTGCCAGCGCGCCGTTCGTGGTCTCGCTGTCGGCGGGATGCAGGACGAACGCCCACCGGTTGCTGTCGCTGCGATATTGCAGGTAGAACCCGCTGACCCGGTTGCCCTCGATGGACACCGCCGTCTGGTTGGTGGTGTCGTCGCGGACCATTCGGACCCAGGCGCTCACCGAGAAGCTCGCGTCGGTGCGGAGCCCGCCCGCCGGTGCGGTCGCCTCACCCGAGGATCCGTTGAAGGTGGCGCCGTGACCGTCGAAGCCGGTGCCCACCGTGACGCCGTTGGAGAGCGTGCCGGAGCGGCCGTAACCGGACCGGTCGGCGAGCGCCCGGGTGCTGCCGTCGTGGAAGCCGAACCAGCCCTCGACGCGCTTGACGAACCGGATGAACTCGCGCGGCTGCACCACCCGGTCGTAGACCCGGACGTCGTCCAGGTCACCGATCCAGCGGTCCGAGTTGCCGCCGTTCCAGCGCACCCGGCCGATGGTCACGTCCTGGTTGCCGTTGAACCCGGCGGCCGCGATGGCGCTGCTCACCAGCACCCCGTCGATGTAGAGGTGGATCCGGCCGCCGCCCATCGGGTCGTACACGCCGGCCACGTGGGTCCAGGCGTTCAGCCGCGGCCCCGTGGGTGCGGTCGCCGACGCCGTGCCCGCCGGGTTGTCCACATCGGACTTCGCCAGCCAGAACCGGTAGCGCTGGTCGGCCGCGTTGTACTGCAGATAGAACGAGCCGACCCGGGTGCCGGACTGCGAGATGATGGTGCGGTTGCCGGTGGGCAGCGTGCTCATCCGCACCCAGGCCGCCACCGTGTAGCCCTTGGTGGTGTCCACCGCGGCGTCGGCGGTGATCTCCCCGTTTCCGCTCATGTGCAGGTAGGTGCGGTGGTTCAGCTTGGTGTCCACCGGGTCGGTGGTCCAGGCCGGACCGGCGGTCATGGTCGCCGGGCGGGAGACGTCGGTGGGATGACCCGGGTACGCGGTGTCCCCGGCCGTGGTGCCGCTGCCCTCGTCGAGCGCCCAGTGCGCCACCGGCTCGGTCGCCGGCCGCACCCCGAACAGGTACGCGGTCTTCGTGCTGGCGTTGCCGGCCCGGTCGATCGCCTGGACGTAGAGGGTGACCGGCCCGTCCCGATCAGGCGTGATCGGCAGGGTCACCGAGGCGCCCGGCGTGGCCGGCTGGATGTCGATGGCCGGTGGATCGGTCAGCCCGTAGCGGTAGCGGACCACGTCGGCGTCGCCGGTGCTCAGCGTGAAGACACCGGTCCGTCCCACGCTGCCGTTCTGCACGTTGCCGGGTGGATAGTCGGCGGACGCCACCCCGGGTGGCGCGGGCACCGCCTTGTCGATCTGGATCGGGCAGGCCGGCGCCCACCCGCTGTACCGCGGTTCGTTGTCCACCGCGCGGAAGTTCAGGTCGTACGCGCCGTTCTGCACCAGGCCGGCGTCGAGGTTCCAGGTCACGGCGGAGCCGGAGGCCACGTAGCCCGAGCGCTGGGTGTGCACCGAGGCGCCGTCGCGGTACAGCTGGAGCTCACCGTCGACGTTGTCCAGGTCGGGATCGCTGAGCCGGCCGGTCACCGAGTAGTTGGTGGCCGCGCCGAGCAGGATCCGCTCGGTGCCGCAGGCCTGCCCGTTGACCTTGAGCTCGTTCGGGACGGCCGGCGCGGTGTTGTAGTTGACCGAGAAGCGGACCGCCGCCCCGCCGTCCACCGCGTTGCCCTCGTCCTTGAACCGCCGCCAGGCCTTGCACTGGAGGGCGCCGTTCTGGGTGATGCAGGCTTCGTTGCGGGCGCGCAGGCCCACCTCGACCTGCGACCGGCCCTCGGCCGCCGAGGCCTGCGCCAGCGGCGTCATGTTGACCACGATGTCGGTGTCGTTGCGGCAGTTGCCGGACGGGTTGCCGCGGGTGGCGTGCACCTCGTTGAAGCGGCCGCCCCACACGTTCTGGTTGTTCCACGTGGTGTTGCCGTTGAGGCCGGAGACGTGGTGGAAGTCCAGCGGATAGGACGGTTCGTCGCACGCCCAGGACCAGGCGTGGACCATGGTCAGGTGCAGGTCGGCGTAGATCACGTTCTTGCCGGCGAAGAAGCTGCCGTCGAAGAACAGGAACGACCGCAGAACGAACTGGGAGCCGTTGTTGGTGCTGCGGCCGATCGCCAGGTCGCCGTCCGGGTCGCCGTTGCGGCTGCCGCCGTTCCACATCGCGGTGTTCGGCATCGCCGAGTTGATCAGCAGCCAGAAGCTCAGGTTGCGGGACTGCCAGACCGGGTCGATGCGCAGTGGGAACTTCGTCTGCGGGTCGCGCAGGAGCTTGCGGTCCGGCGTGAGCACCAGCTTGTCGCCGCGCAGCTTGACCCCCACCAGCGCGGAGCGGGCCCCGTGCAGCGGCGCCCAGTCGCTCGACGGCTCCTCGCCGAACTCGGGGCCGGAGCCGGACGAGTCCCACATCGTCAGCGGGGAGGCGACGAACACCTCCTTGCCGCTGGGGTCGGTGGCGATCAGGTTGTGCTGGGTGCCGACCTTCACCTGTACGCCCTTGGCCCGCAGCGTCAGCCGCAGCTCGGCCAGCTCCGGGTTGCGGGCGGCGGTGCGGTTCTTCACCACCAGCACCTTGCGCGGACCGTCCCGTTCGGCGCGGACCACCAGGTCGACGCCGGGCAGCACCTCCGGATAGGTGGCCACGTCGCCGCCGACCACCGGTGCGGGCAGTGCCTTGGGCCAGGTCATCGCCAGTTCGTGCCCGGCGTTGTCGGTGAAGGTCAGGAACGGGCCGGTGCCGCCACCGGAGATCACCGTCGGCACCGGCGAGGCGGCCGTCCGGAACCCGCCGCGGCCGTCCCGCACCAGCGTGGTGTCGACCGGCCCCCAGGTGCCGTCCGCGCGCTTGGCCCGGACCGGCACCGTCGTCTCGTCGCGCCGCATGGTGCCGTCGGGCAACGCGAACGTCTGCCCGGTCGGGGTGCGCTCGGCGGTCACCTCGACCGGCCGGTCGGTCCGGTCCGCGGCGGCGAGCGCGGTGCGGGTGTCGGGTTGTTCGGTCACCGCGGCGAGGTCGTCGGCCGCGGACGAATGAAGGAACGGAACGACGATTAACGTGGCCAGCAATGCCGGCGTCAGAAGGCGCGCGAATAGGGCTGAATGAGCGTGCACAAAGACCTCCCCCGTCAGGAGTGCACCCGGGGCTGATCGCCCGAGCGCAGCGTGCCACAAGCCGGATCCCTTGCGAAGCCATGCTTCCGGGCGCCATTGACCCCTCGCTCATCCTCTGTGTACCGTCCGCGCCAATTCGACTGCAGCCCAACGGGGGAGGGCCCAGTGCGTATCGGCTCACGTGTACCCACATTCGTTTCCGCAGGCCTTGTCGCCTTGCTGGTCGCCACGCTGGCCGGGCCACCGCCCGCGTCCGCCGCCGACTTCGCGCCGACCAAGGGCAAGCCCGATCGCTCCGTACCGGCCGCGAAATCGCCTGCGCATCTGAGCAACAAACCCGATCCGGCGGCACAGCGGGCGCTGCGCGGCAACCGTACGGTCACCTGGCCCGGCGCCGGAGTCACCGAGGTCCGGCTGACCACACCCCGCGCGGCCGTCAAGGCCGGCGGCTCGCCGCTGTCGATCGTGGCCGGCGCCCGCGCCGCCACCTCTCCGGTCCGGGTCGAGACCCTCGGCCGGGACCGTTCCCGGGCGGCCGGCGTCGACGGCCCGATGTGGCGCCTCGGCGGCCTCCGCGGGTCCGGCCCGGTGCAGGTGCGTCTCGACTACACCGGCTTCCGGGACGCCTACGGCGCCGACTGGTCGAACCGGCTGCGGATCATCCGGTTGCCCGAATGCGCAACGAATTCGCCGGAACGGCCGGAGTGCGCGCCGGTGCCGCTGCCCACCCGCAACGACGCCAAGGCCGGCACGCTCACCGCCGCGGTGACCGCCGACGCGCTCTACGCGGCCGCGCCCGCGGCCGGCGGACCGACCGGCAGCTTCGCCGCCACCTCGCTGTCCCCGTCGGCGACCTGGAGCGGCGGGAACCCGACCGGCGACTTCAGCTGGACCTATCCGCTGCGGGTGCCGCCCGGAATCGGCGGGCCGGCGCCGGAGATCGCGCTCGCGTACTCGTCGTCCGCGGTCGACGGGCGCACCGCCGCGACCAACAACCAGCCGTCGCAGATCGGCGAGGGCTTCGACTTCCACCCCGGGTTCATCGAGCGCCGCTACAAGCCCTGCGCCGACGACATGACCGGCAGCAACACCACCACCAAGACCGGTGACCAGTGCTGGGGCACGGACAACGCGGTGCTCTCCCTCAACGGCCGCGGCGGCGAGCTCGTCCGCGACGACGCCACCGGCACCTGGAAGATCCGCAACGACGACGGCTCCCGGGTGGAGCACCTCACCGGCGCGGCGAACGGCGACAACGACGGCGAGCACTGGCGGGTCACCACCAGCGACGGCACCCAGTACTACTTCGGCCGCAACCGCCTGCCCGGCTGGACCGACGGGAAGCCGGAGACCAACTCGGCGTGGACCGCGCCGGTCTTCGGCAACCAGGCGGGGGAGCCGTGCCACAAGGCCGGCGACTTCCCCGGATCGTCGTGCTACCAGGCCTATCGCTGGCAGCTGGACTATGTGATCGACCCGCACGACAACGTGATGTCGTACTGGTACCAGAAGGAGAGCAACCACTACGCCTGGAACCTCAAGGCGGACCAGCCGAAGTCCTACACGCGGGGCGGCTGGCTGGACCGGATCGACTACGGCCAGCGGGACAACGAGGTCTACTCCACCCAGCCGGTCGGGCGGGTCCGGTTCGAGATGGCCGAGCGGTGCACACCCGGGTCGGCGTGCGCGGTCACCCAGCCGGACACCTACCCGGACACGCCGCTCGACCAGAAGTGCGACGGCGGCAAGTGCCCGGACAAGTTCTCGCCGACGTTCTGGTCCACGAAGCGGGTGGCCCGGATCGTCACCCAGGTCTGGACCGGCCTCGCGCACCGCGACGTCGACTCGTGGACGCTGCGGCACGAGTACCCGGCGCCGGGCGACGGCACGCGGGCCGGGCTCTGGCTCGAAGGCATCACCCACACCGGTCACGTGACCACCGCCGGGCAGCAGCCGGTGGCGCTGCCCGAGGTGACCTTCGACGGCGTGCAGAAGTCGAACCGGGTGATCAAGGACTCGGACACCAGCGCGACGATGAATTGGTGGCGGGTCAGCGCCGTGCACAACGGCACCGGCGGCACCATCACCATCGACTACTCCGGCGAGGACTGCAGCCGCAAGGCCGGCGGCCGGATGCCGCCCGGCGAGCACAACAACACGATGCGCTGCATGCCGGTCAAGCTGCCGCGGCCGGGCAGCGATACCGAGGTCGACACCGATTGGTTCCACAAGTACGTCGTCAACGAGGTCACCGAGCACGACTGGAGTCCGGGCAACCCGCCGGTGGTGACCCGGTACGAGTACCTCGACGGCGCCGCCTGGCGGCACGAGGACAACGACGGCCTGCTGGAGCCGAAGTACAAGACGTGGTCCCAGTGGCGCGGCTACGGCCGGGTGCGCACGATCAAGGGCGGCGACCACGAGACGCCGCTGATCAGCGAGACTCGGTTCTTCCGCGGGCTGAACGGCGACAAACTGCCCGGCGGGGGCACCCGGGCCGAGGTGGTGCGCGACTCGCTCGGCGGCAGCTTCCCCGACGAGGACCAGTACGCCGGCCAGCCGCGGGAGAGCGTCACCTTCCTGGCCGGCGCGCCGCTCTACACCACGATCACCGATCCGTGGCGGTCCGAGCCCACTGCCATCCGGACGCGCGACTGGGGCCGGGTCGAGGCCCGGCGGGTGGATCAGGCCCGGGTGCTCAACCGCAGCCCGCTCTCCGGCGGCGGCTGGCGCACCACCGAGGTGGTCAAGACCTTCGACGCCGAGGGCCGGGTCACCCAGAGCCACGACCGCGGCGACGTCACGGATCCCGGCGACGACAACTGCGCACGCTATTGGTACACCGCCCCGAACGACACCCGCTGGATCCGGGTCGCCTCATCCCGGGTGGAGACCGTCTCGGTGGGCTGCGACCGGACCCCGGCGCGTCCCGGCGACGTGGTCTCCGACGTGCGGCAGTTCTATGACGGCGGCGAGGCGCACGGCGCCGCGCCGGACCGCGGCGACATCGTCCGGGTGGAGGAGCTTTCCGGGTACGCCGGCGGCACCCCGCAATACGTCACCACCACCAGGACCACCGTCGACGCGTACGGGCGCGGCACCGAGTCGTACGACGTCAAGGGCAAGCGGACCCTCACCACCTATGCCCCGGCCACCGGCGGCCCGGTGACGTCGGTGACCACCACCAACCCGTTGGGCCACACCTCCACCGTGCACCTGGAACCGGCCTGGGGCTCCGGCCTGGCCAGCGTCGACCCCAACAACCGGCGCAGCGACCTGGAATACGACCCGCTCGGCCGGCTGATCAAGGGCTGGTCCGCCGACCGTCCCAAGGCCGGCGGCTACGCACCGATCAGCGAGTTCGAATATCACCTGCGCGCGGACGCCCCGACCTACACGGTGACCAAGGGGCTCGCGGCGAACGGCCGGTACATCGCGACGTACGAGCTCTTCGACGGGATGTTGCGGCCCCGGCAGACGCAGGTGCCGGCGCCCGGCGGCGGCCGGATCCTGACGGACACGTTCTATGACTCGCGCGGGCTGGCGTTCAAGCGCAACGGCGCCTATTACAACGCGTCGGCGGCGGGCGGCACGTTGCACCCGGTGGACGACAACCAGGTGCCGGGCCAGAACGTCACGGAGTACGACGGGACCGGGCGGGCGATCGTCGAGGCCTTCCGGACCAACGGCGTCGAGAAGTGGCGCACCACAACGGTTTACGACGCGGAGCGGACGACGGTGCTGCCGCCGCGCGGCACGGCGGCGACCACGGTGGTGGACGTGCGCGGGCGCGTCACCGAGAGCATTCAGTACCGGGGGCCGGCCGCGGCCGGAGCGGCGGACACCACGCGATACACCTATGACCGGGCCGGACACCTGGCCACCGTGACCGATCCGGCGGGCGCGGTTCGCAGCTACGAGTACGACCTCACCGGTCGGGTCACCAAGACGGTGGACCCCGACACCGGCGCGGCGGAGATGACCTACAACGACGCCGGCCAGGTGGCGACGACGAAGGACAGCCGCGGCGCGATCGTGGCCTACGCGTACGACGACCTGGGCCGGCAGATCCGCACCCACGACGGGTCGTTGACCGGGCCGAAGCGGACCGAGACGGTGTACGACACGCTGGCGAAGGGATACGCCACCGGTTCGGTCCGCTACCTCAACAACGCCCGGTACGAGAGCCGGGTGCTGCGCTACGACGCCGCCTATCGCCCGGAAGCGTCCCGGGTCACGTTGCCCGCCGCCGAGGGTGCGCTGGCCGGGAGCTACGACTTCGGCTTCACGTACCGGCCGAACGGCGCGCTCGCCACGGCCACTCATCCGGAGATCGGCGGACTGCCCGGCGAGACCATCCAGATGGGCTACGACGACGATCTCGGGCTGCCGCGGTCGTTGTACTCCGCCCTCGGCTCCTACGTGGAGAAGACCGACTACACCCGCTTCAGCGAGATCGAGCAGATCCGGTCCGATCTGGACGGCGCCGACCAGCCGGCTGCGAAGGCCACCTGGCAGACGTTCCACTACGAGGACGGCACGCGTCAGCTCGAGCGGGCGGTCACCGAGAAGCAGGCCGGCCCGGTGAACCGCGTCTCCGATGTCCGCTACAAGCGGGACATCGGCGGCATGATCACGCAGATCACCGACGCGGCCGACGGCGCCGGCGACACCCAGTGCTTCTCCTACGACCACCGGAACCGGTTGACCGAGGCGTGGACACCGCAGTCCGCGGACTGCGAAGCGAGCCGGTCCGTCGCCACGCTCGGCGGCCCGGCGCCGTACTGGACGTCGTGGACCTACGACGTGGTCGGCAGCCGGAAGTCCGAGGTCGAGCACCGGCCGTCCGGTGACACCACCCGGGAATACCAGTACCCGGCCCCGACCGCCGCGAAGCCGCACGCCGTGACGTCGGTGACGACCACCGACGCCTCCGGCAGCAAGACCCTGGCCTACGGATACGACGAAGCCGGCAACACCACGTCCCGGATCGGGCCGACCGGCGTGGTGCAGGCGCTCACCTGGGACGCCGAGGGTCAGCTGGCCAAGGTGGTGGAGAACGGGCAGACCACCGACCTGGTGTACGACGCGGCGGGCAGCCGGCTGCTGCGGCGCGACGCGACCGGCACGACGCTCTTCCTGGCCGGGATGGAGGTGCGGCTCGACAAGGCGACGAACGCGAAGACGGCCACCCGCTTCTACGCCTTCTCCGGTCAGTCCATCGCGGTGCGCACGACGGCCGGGCTCACCTGGCTGACCGGCGACCACCACGGCACCGGCACCGTGGCGATCGACGAGCGGACGCAGGCGGTGCAACGCCGCCGCACGACGCCGTTCGGCGCGCCGAGAGGCGACGCACCGGCCACCTGGCCCGATCGCAAGGGCTTCGTCGGCGGTGAGCAGGACCCGACCGGCCTCACCCATCTCGGCGCGCGGCTCTACGACCCGGCGATCGGCCGGTTCGTCTCCGCGGATCCGCTGGTGGACCCGCGCGATCCGCAGCAGATGCAGGCCTACTCCTACGCCAACAACAGCCCGGTGTCGATGTCCGACGCGAACGGGCTCCGGCCGATGACCGACGACGAGTGGCTCCAGACCGGCGCCTGGGACGGCTCCGGCTCCGGCGGCGGCGGTGGTGGTGGCGGCGGTGGCGGCGGCGGCGGTGGTGGTGGCAACGGCAAGGGAGGCGGCCCGCCGCAGAAGGAGGTCGACGACGCCAACAAGATCAAGAAGCAGAAGGTGCTCGACGTCGTCCTCGAAGCCGGCGGCGAGATCCTGAAGGAAGTCCTCGGGATCAACGACATCCGCGACTGCGTCACCAAGGGCGACGTGATGGCGTGTGCGATGACCGTCGCGAACGTCATCCCGTGGGGCAAGATCTTCAAGCTGCCGAAGATCGTCAAGGCGTTCGAGAAGGCGTACTCGGCGGTCAAGGCCTTCGGCGAGAAGCTCAAGTGGGCCGACAACGTCCTGAAACGAGCCGACGAGGCGGCATCCGCGACCGCGTCCGCCGCGGCCAAGAAGGCGGACGAGGCGGCGGGGGCCGGCGCCAAACAGGCGGACGAAGCGGCGGCCGCCGGAGGTAAACAGGCGGACGATGCCGCCGGCGGCGCCAAACAGGCGGACGAGGGCGCGAACGCCAAGCGCGCCGACGAGGCGTCCGAGGCCGCGGGCGACAGCTGCGTCGTCAACAGCTTCACCCCCGGCACCGGCGTGGTGATGGCGGACGGCTCGGTCCGGCCGATCGAGAAGGTCCGGCCCGACGACGAGGTGCTGGCGACGGATCCGTCCACCGGGCGGACCGCGCCGGAACGGGTGACCACGACGATCGCCGGCACCGGAGACCGTCAGCTCGTGCGGATCACCCTGGACGACGGGTCGTCGTCGACGGTCACCGCGACCGACGGGCATCCGTTCTGGCTGCCGGAGAAGGGCGAGTGGGTCAAGGCCGGTGGCCTGCGGGCCGGCGACGCGCTGCTGACGCCGGACGGTGCCACCGTCCGGGTGCTGGCGATCGTCGCCTACGGCGCACCCGCGACCGTGCACAACCTGACGGTCGATCGCGTCCACACCTACTACGTCATGGCCGGCGACGACCCGGTCCTGGTGCACAACTGCCGAGGCAGCGGTGCGGGCTCCAAGTTCAAGGTGCCGACCCGGCCGGGTGTCTACACCGTCCACTTCGACGACGGCACGAAGTACGTGGGAATGGCCACCGGCAACATGCGCAGCCGCGTCAACCAGGTGGCCAGGAACGAGGACCACGCGTCGTGGAAGGCCGGTTACACGGATCCGTCCCGGATCGTCAACGTGACCTGGATCGAGTTGCCACGCGGATTCGGCGGCCGCCGCGCCTCCCGGGACGTCGCGCGGCGCCTGGAACAATCCGTGGCGGACGGGTGGCGGGCTCTCGGCAAGAGAGTCATCAGCGACAAGCCAGAAGAGTTCAAACTCTGGTACCACAATTAGGAGTTGACCGGCATGGCCACTTTCGGCACCGGGCCGTTCAGCAGTGACGGTTCGCAGGACCTGCTCGACGAGCTCGCCGAGTTGGGGCAGGACGAGCGCCGCGCGGAACTCGCAGAGATCTTCGCGACGGCGGTGCACCGGCCCGAGCTGCTCATGCGGGAGGTCTTCCCGGACGAGGTGGTGGCCGCGGCCGCGCTGGTCGCGGTGGGTCTGCCCGGCGGCGAGGACATCGCCGCCGAGCAGGCGAAATACTACGAGGAGGAACTCGCGGCGGCGCGCCTCGACCCGCCGCCCTTCGACCTGGCCCGCGACGCGCTGGCCGCGATCACCGTGGTCGCCGGTCCGGACGGCGGGCTCTGGCTGCAGGGCTGGGCGGACGAGGAGCGCTATCTCAAGGCCGTCGAGACCGCCCGCCGGGTGCGTGCGGCGCTCGGCACCGCGGCGGGCTCAGCGGAGGCTGCGGACCTTTGACGGCACCTTGGCCGCGGCGGCGCGGTCGAGCAGCCACAACGTTTTGTCGGTGCCGGTGGCGCCGGCCGCAGGCAGTTGCTTGGGGCCGGCGCCCTCGATGGCCATGCCGACCGAGGCCGCCTTGTCCGGCCCCGAGGCGATCAGCCAGACCTCCTCGGCGCTGCGGATGGTCGGCAGCGTCAGCGTGACCCGGGTCGGCGGCGGCTTCGGGCTGTTGTGGACCGCCGCCGTCGTGCCCGTCTCGTGATAGACCGGGTGCTCCGGGAAGATCGACGCCACGTGGCCGTCCTCGCCGACCCCGAGCATCAGCACGTCGAAGTGCGGCAGTTCGGAGCTGCCGGGCTTTGCCGCGTCGGCCAGCTCGCGGGCGTATCGCGCCGCGGCCGCCTGGGCGTCGTCGCCGTCCGGGCCGTCCGACGCGGGCATCGCGTGCACCCGCTCGGGAGCCAGCGGCAACGCGTCGAGCAGCGCCTCGCGGGCCTGCGTCTCGTTGCGGTCGGGGTGGCCGGCCGGCAGGAACCGCTCGTCACCCCACCACAGGTCGACGTGCGACCAGTCGATCGCGTCCGCGGCCGGCAACTCCTTGACCGCGCGCAGCACCTTGCCGGCGATGCGGCCGCCGGTCAGCACGACGCTTGCCCAGCCGCGCTCGGCCTGCGCGTCGATGATGCGGACGACCAGCCGGGCCGCCACCGCCGACGCCAGGATGTCGGCGTCGGGAACCACCACCACGACGGTCTCGCTCATGCGGCGGAGCCGCCCGGTCCGGCCATCGCGCCGGCCGTGTCCCCGGCCCGTGCGGCCAGCGCCGGGTCCTTCCAGACGTGTATGCGAGCAGGCGGCTTCACGTCGAGCCCGTCGATCCCGGCCATCGCGCCCAGCGCCTCGCCGTAGATCTGGTCCGGGTCGAGCCGGCGCAGCTCCTCGGCCAGCTCATCGCCGACCGGCCGCTTGGGCAGCGGCATGTAACGGTCCTCCTGGCCGGTGCGGCTGAACAGGGCGGTGCCCTCCTCGCGGGTCACCGTCACGCAGTCGCCGTTCGCGCACTCGAGTTGCACCGAGCGCATGCGCGGCGACCGGTCGGTCGGCTCCCACACCGGCTCGATGCCCAGCCGCGACTTCAGCCAGCCCTTCATCAGGGCCGCCGTCGGATCGGTCGGCGGCGCCACGATGGTCGCGCCGACCACCCGCTCCTCGGTGGTGTCGAACGCGCCCGCGACCAGGGTGCGCCACAGCGTGATGCGGGTCCAGGTCAGGTCGGTGTCGCCGGGTGCATAGTCCGCGGCCCGCTGGCGCAGCGCCGCGACCGGGTCGGGGGCCAGCGCCGAGTCGGTGATCCGGCGGTCCGCCAGCACGCCCAGGAAGTCGTTGGCGATGACGTCCGGCGGCGGCTCGCACCACCAGGTCACCACCGGCACGTCCGGCGCCAGCAGCGGCATCACGACGGACTCGGCGTGCAGGGCCAGGCGGCCGTACATGCGCATCACGACCGCCTCGGCCGGGCCCAGCCGGCCGCCGACCACGATCTCCGCGTCGAGCCGGCTGCGACCCTCCAGGTCGGAGCGGACCACGATGAGCAGGCGGCACGGGTGCGCGGAGGCGGCGATGGTGGCGGCGGCCTCGGCCTCGCGCACCTGCTTCTCCTCCACCACGGCGACCAGGGTCAGCGCGAGCCCGGAGGCCACGCCGCCCGCGCTGCGCCGCTCGGCGGCAAGGGCCTTGACGACCTCGTTGCCGGTGGTGTCCCAGAGTCCGATCACTTCGTTCCCCTGTTCATTAGGCACGCCGCCACTGGCGGCCCTCGCGGGCCAGCATCTCGTCGGCCGCCCGCGGCCCCCACTCGCCGGAGCGGTACGGCTCCGGCTTGACGCCCGCCCAGGCGGCCTCGAGCGGATCGATGACCCGCCACGACTGCTCGACCTCCGCCGCGTCCGGGAAGAGCGTCCGGTCGCCGACCAGCACGTCGAGCACCAGGCGCTCGTACGCCTCCGGGCTGGACTCGGTGAACGCCTCGCCGTATTGGAAGTCCATCGCGATGTCGCGGACCTCCATCGTGGTGCCGGGCACCTTGGAGCCGAACTTGAGCACCACGCCCTCGTCCGGCTGCACCCGGATGACCAGCTGGTTGTGGCCCAGCATCTCCACGTCGGCCGGGTCGAACGGCAGGTGCGGCGCCTGCTTGAACAGGATCGCGATCTCGGTCACCCGCCGCGGCATCCGCTTGCCCACCCGCACGTAGAACGGGACGCCCGCCCACCGCCGGTTCTGGATGCCCAGCCGGACCGCCACATAGGTCTCGGTGGTGGACTCCGCCGGGATGTTCTTCTCCTCCAGGTAGCCCATCGCGCGCTCGCCGGCCACCCAGCCGGGCAGATATTGCCCGCGGACCGAACCCTCGGAGATGTCGGCGGGCAGCGCGATCGCCTTGAGCAGCTTGAGCTTCTCCGCGCGTACCTCATTGGGGTCGAAGCTCGTCGGTTCTTCCATGCCGACCAGGGCGAGCAGCTGCAGCAGGTGGTTCTGCAGCACGTCGCGGGCCGCGCCGGACGCGTCGTAGAAGGCGGCGCGGGTGCCGATGCCCACGTCCTCGGCCATCGTGATCTGCACCGAGTCGACGTATTTGGAGTTCCACACCGGCTCGAACAGGCTGTTCGCGAAGCGCAGCGCCAGGATGTTCTGGACCGTCTCCTTGCCCAGGTAGTGGTCGATCCGGAAGACGTCCGCCGGGGTGAAGACCTCGTCCACCAGCTGGTTCAGCGACATCGCGGTGGCCAGGTCGTTGCCGAACGGCTTCTCGACCACCACCCGGCGCCAGCCACCCGACTTGGCGTTGTCGGCCATCCCGGTGCGGTTGAGCTGGTTGAGCACCAGCGGGAACGCGGCCGGCGGGATGGAGAAGTAGAAGGCGGCGTTGCCCGGGATGCCGTTGCGCTCGCGCAGGTCGTCGAGCGTGGCCGCCAGGTGGTCGAACGCGGCGTCGTCGTCGAACGAGCCGGGGACGAACTGGAACTGGCTGGCCAGCCGCTGCCAGACGTCCTCACGCCACGGGGTGCGCGCGCCCTTTTTGGCCGCTTCATAGGCCAGCGACTCGAACTCGCCCTCGCCCCAGTCGCGACGGGCGAAGCCGAGAACCACGAAGCCGGGCGGCAGGAGGCCTCTGTTGGCGAGGTCGTAGACCGCCGGGATGAGCTTTTTTCGGGACAGGTCGCCGGTTACGCCGAAGATCACCAGAGCACACGGCTCGGGGATCCGGGGGAGTCGTCGGTCCTGTGCGGTACGCAGCGGATTGCCCACGGATTCCATCCTGCCAAAGTTTGGTGGGGGGGGGGGGGGGGGTGGGGGGGGGGGGGGGGGGGGGGGGGGGGGGGGGGGGGGGGCTGGGGGGGGGGGGGGGGGAGGCGGGAGGG
>NZ_JBVJIP010000024.1:61043-99091 GCF_055586225.1 Actinoplanes sp. NPDC051388
CCAGCCCCCCCCCCCCCCCCCCCCCCCCCCCCCCCCGTCTCTCCCCCCCCCCCCCCCCCCCCCCCCCCCCCCCCCCCCCGAGACCGTCAGGCTGCCGCGTCGCTCGGGTTCGGCGAGCCGGCCTTCGCCGCGTCCAGCGACTTCTTCACGTCCTCGAGCAGTTCGCCCCAGCTGGCCTCGAACTTCTCGACACCCTCGTCCTCGAGCACCCGGAACACGTCCTCGAGGTCGACGCCGACCGCCGCGATGTCCGCCATGACCTTCTCGGCATGCGCGTACGAACCGGTGACCGTGTCGCCACGGGTGTCGCCGTGGTCCTCGAACGCCTTGATCACGGCCTCCGGCATGGTGTTCACCGTGCCGGGCGCGATCAGCTCCTCGACGTAGATGGTGTCCTTGTACGCCGGGTTCTTGGTGCCGGTCGAGGCCCACAGCGGACGCTGCGGGTGCGCGCCGGCGTCGGCCAGCGCCTGCCAGCGGTCGGTGGCGAAGACCTCGGCATAGGCCTTGTATGCCAATTGCGCGTTGGCGATCGCGGCCTTGCCCTTGAGCGCCTTGGCCTCCTCGGTGCCGATCTTGTCGAGACGCTTGTCGATCTCGGTGTCCACCCGGGACACGAAGAACGACGCCACCGAGCCGATCGCCGGCAGGTCGTGACCGTTGGCCTTGGCCTGCTCCAGACCGTCCAGGAAGGCGTCCATCACGGCGCGGTAGCGCTCCAGCGAGAAGATCAGCGTCACGTTCACGCTGATGCCCGCGGCCAGCGTGGCGGTGATCGCCGGCAGGCCGGCCTGGGTCGCCGGGATCTTGATGTAGAGGTTGGGCCGGTCCACCAGCCACCACAGCGTCTTGGCCTCGGCCTGCGTCTTGTCGGTCTCGTGCGCCGAACGCGGGTCCACCTCGATGGAGACCCGGCCGTCCACGCCAGCGGACGAGTCGTAGGCCGGCTTCATCACGTCACAGGCCCACCGCACGTCGTACGACGTGAGCAGCCGGACCGCCTCCTCGACGGTGACGCCCTGAGCGGCCAGGTCCTTGAGCTGCTCGTCGTAGTTCGCCGCCTCGGACAGCGCCTTGGCGAAGATCGTCGGGTTGGTGGTCACGCCGACAACGTGCTGATCGGTGCGCATCTTGTCGAGCGAGCCGGTGTGCAGCCGCACGCGGGAGAGGTCGTCGAGCCACACCGCCACGCCTGCGGCGGAGAGTTCGGCCAGTCGGTCGGTCATAGCTGTTCTACTCCTCAGTTTCCGGTCTTGTGACCGGTGATTTCGCCGACCTTGGCGAGGGCGGCGTTGGCCTTGGCCACCACGTTGTCCGCGGTGAAGCCGAACTGCTCGAACAGGATCTTGGCGGGCGCGCTGGCGCCGTAGTGCTCGATGCTGACCGCCTCGCCGGCCTCGCCCAGGATGCGGTCCCAGCTCATCCGGATGCCCGCCTCGACGGTGACCCGCGCCTTGACCGAACGGGGCAGCACCGACTGCTGGTATGCCGTGCTCTGATCGGTGAACCACTCGAGGCACGGCATCGAGACCACCCGGGTCGGGGTGCCCGCGGCCTCGAGGCGCTCCTGTGCGGTGAGGCAGAGCGACACCTCGGAGCCGGTGCCGATGAGGATCACCTGGGGCTCGCCGACGGACGCCTCGGACAGGATGTAACCGCCCTTGAGCGTGCCCTCGGCGCTCGCGTACTTCGAGCGGTCGATGGTGGGCAGGTTCTGCCGGCTGAGCGCCAGGCCGGTCGGCCGGTCGGTGTGCTCGAGCGCGCCACGCCAGGCCCAGGCCGTCTCGTTGGCGTCGGCCGGGCGGACCACGTCGAGGCCGACGATGGCGCGCAGGGCGGACAGGGTCTCGATCGGCTGGTGCGTCGGGCCGTCCTCGCCGAGGCCGATGGAGTCGTGCGTCCACACGTAGATAACCGGCAGCTTCATCAGGGCGGACAGCCGCACGGCGCCGCGCATGTAGTCACTGAACACCAGGAAGGTGCCGCCGTACGGGCGGGTGCCGCCATGCGTGACGATGCCGTTCAGGATCGAGCCCATGCCGTGCTCGCGGATGCCGAAGTGCAGGGTGCGGCCGTACTCGTTGCCCGGGAACGCCTTGGTCGCGTATTCCGACGGGATGAACGACGGCTCGCCCTTCATCGTGGTGTTGTTGGACTCGGCCAGGTCGGCCGAGCCGCCCCACAGCTCGGGCAGCACCGGCGCCAGCGCGTCGAGCACCTTGCCGGACGCGGCCCGGGTGGCGAGGCCCTTCTCGTCCGCCGGGAACTCGGGCAGCGACGCCTCCCAGCCCTCGGGCAGCGCGCGCTTGTAGAGCCGGTCCCACAGCTTGTGCGCGTCGGTGTTGGCGGCCGACCAGGCGTCGAACGACTTCTGCCACTCGGCGTGCTCCTCGCGGCCCCGCGTCACCACCTGGCGGGCGTGCTCCAGCACCTTCTCGTCCACCGTGAAGGTCTCGTTGGGGTCGAAGCCGAGCAGCTCCTTGGTGGCGGCCACCTCGTCGCCGCCCAGCGCGGAGCCGTGGATCTTGCCGGTGTTCTGCTTGTTCGGCGCGGGCCAGCCGATGATCGTCTTGAGCACGATGAACGACGGCTTGTCGGTCTCCGCCTTGGCGGTCTGGATCGCGGTCCAGAGCGCCTCGACGTCCTCCTCGTAGCCGTCCGCGGTGCGCCAGTCGACGTGCTGGACATGCCAGCCGTACGCCGCGTAGCGCGCGCCGACGTCCTCGTTCTTGGCGATCTTGGTGTCGTCCTCGATGGAGATCTCGTTGTCGTCGTAGATCACCGTGAGGTTACCGAGCTTCTGCACCGCGGCGACGGCGCTGGACTCGTGGCTGACGCCCTCTTCGATGTCGCCGTCCGAGCAGATCGCGAAGATGTGGTGGTCGAACGGCGACGCGCCCGGGGCGGCGTCCGCGTCGAACAGGCCACGCTCGCGGCGGGCGGCCATCGCCATCCCGACCGCGTTGCCGACGCCCTGGCCGAGCGGGCCGGTGGTCACCTCGACGCCCGGGGTGTGCCCGAACTCCGGGTGGCCGGGGGTCAGCGAGTCCCACTGGCGCAGCGAGGCCAGGTCGTCCAGCGCCAGGCCGAAGCCGGAGAGATAGAGCTGAATGTAGAGGGTGAGGCTCGAGTGACCACAGGAGAGCACGAAGCGGTCGCGCCCGGCCCACTCGGGATCCGTCGGATCGTGCCGCATCACGCGGTTGAACAGCAGATATGCGGCCGGCGCGAGGCTCATGGCGGTGCCCGGGTGGCCGTTGCCGGCCTTCTCGACGGCGTCCATGGCCAGCACCCGGACGGTGTCGACCGCCCGCTTGTCGAGGTCGGACCAGTTCAGAGCAGGAAACTTGGCAGCCACGTCGGTGTGCTCCTCGGGCATGGTTTACGGAACCCTTTGAAGTTGACCCTATCCAGTGCCGGTAAACCCCCGCCCGGCGAACGGCACAGGCCCATACGCTGAGAGCGGACAGGACAGTTCAATCCTGTGACGCCGTGCACCCCGGCCGGGTCGCCCGGGCAGCGTCGCAGGCTGCGCGTAGGCTGTCCGAGCGTGCCGCCGGTCGACCCCGGCAACGGCCGTTTTGCACTTGCGCCGATGCCGGAAGGTGGCTGTCCGTGAGCATGATCACCGAGCGTCCCGTCCAGGGGCGGTCGCCCGGTCTCCGGGCCGCTGCGACCGACACGCGGGACACATCGGGGACCAGGCGGAGCGTTCGCGGGGTGATCGGCGCCTATGTGGCTCTGACCAAGCCGCGCATCGTCGAACTGCTGCTGGTCACCACCGTGCCGGCCATGATGCTGGCCGCCGGTGGCCTGCCGGATCTCGGTCTGATGCTGATCGTGCTGGTCGGAGGCGCGACGGCGGCCGGCGCGGCGAGTGCGCTGAACTGCTACATCGACCGCGACATCGACGAGCTGATGCGGCGCACCAAGCGGCGCCCGCTGCCCGCGCACAGCGTGACCCCGCGGGCCGTGCTGATCTTCGGCTTCGCCCTGGCGGCGTTCTCGCTGGTGCTGATGGCCGTGTTCACCAACTGGCTGGCGACCGTGCTGACCGCGGCGGCGATCGTCTACTACGACGTCGTTTACACGCTGTGGCTCAAGCGCCGCACCCCGCAGAACACCTTCTGGGGTGGCATCTGCGGCGCCGCTCCGGTGATCATCGGCTGGGCCGCGGTGACCGGTTCGGTGTCCGCCCTGGGCTGGGCGCTTTTCGCAGTTGTCTTCTTTTGGCAGATGCCGCATTTCTACGCATTGGCCATCAAGTACAAGGACGACTATGCCCGGGCCGGCATTCCGATGCTGCCGGTGGTCCGCTCGGCGAGCCGGGTGAACCGCGAGATCCTGCTGTTCACCGTCCTCACCGTGGTCGCCTCGCTGGCCGCCTGGCCGCTCGGGCTGGGCCCGATCTACGGCGGCACGGCGCTGGTCGTCGGCGCGCTCTTCATGCTCGAGGCGGTGCGTCTGGTGGGCCGGTCCCGGGCGGGCAAGCCGCTGCGCCCCATGCGGCTGTTCCACTGGTCCACGACGTACCTGACGATCCTCTTCATCGCCGTCGCCATAGACGCCCTGATCTGACCCCGGACCGCGCTGCTGACCTGCGAAGAATGTCGCACAGCATGTCGGACTTTCCCGTTATAACGGTGATCATCGGTAAGGCTTTCGATGGAACCTGGGACGGGTCGCAATTCGGACAATATACTGATATAACTACGCGTGATTCTGGTAAACCCGCAGGTAATTGGCATCACAAATGACGGCCAGGGTTACTTGCATGGCGGTCACATCTGCTTAGGCTGCCCGTCATGGCAGAAGGTTCCGATACGAATCTGACCGCGGGCATCAAGTCGTTCGCCGGCGAGCACGGCGGAGCGAAGGCGGTCATCGAGTACGTCGGCAAGCGGGGCGCACGCATCGTCCTGGTCGGCGAGGACGGCGAGTGGTCCGACCAGTTCGCCGACGGCACCGACACCGCCCGCAAGGCTTGCGACGCCGCGGGTGTGCAGGTGGAGAACGAGTGGGAGCGCGAGCTGATGGAGCAGATGCGACCCAGCAACGACCTCTGGCGTTCCATGTCCCGCAGGAGCATGGCCCGCTGATACCTGACCCCGACCCCACCCACGCGCCCCGCCCGGCGCGCTGATCTGATGCAGGACATGACCCGAGAACCCACCGCAGCGACCCGGGAGAGCTCCCGGGTCGCTCTCGTCACCTGTGACCTGTTCCCCGACCTCTACGAGGACGAGTTCCTGCTGCGCGACGCCCTGCGCGCCCGCGGCGTCGCGGTCGACGCGGTCAGCTGGGACGACCCGTCCGCCGACTGGACGGTCTACGACCTCGCCGTGCTCCGCTCGACCTGGGACTACCCGGGCCGCCGCGACGAGTTCCTGAGCTGGGCGCGCGCCGTGCCCCACCTGGCGAATCCGGTGGACCTCGTCGAGTGGAACACCGACAAGCACTACCTGCGCGAGCTTGCCGCGGCCGGGGTGCCGGTGACGCCCACGACGTTCGTCGAGCCCGGCGACACGTACCGGCCCGGCAGCACCGGCGAGTGGGTGGTCAAGCCGACGATCAGCGCCGGCAGCAAGGACAGCGGCCGCTACGCCTTCCCCGACGAGGGCGAGCTGGCCGTCGACCACATCAAGCGCCTGAACGCGGCCGGCCGCACCGCGATGGTGCAGCCCTATCTGAGCGCCGTGGACGCCGACGGCGAGACCGCGCTGCTCTACACTCCGGGCGCCGACGGCCGGCTCGGCTTCAGCCACGCGATCCGCAAGGGCGCGCTGCTCACCGGCCCGGACCTGGGCGACAAGGAAGCCGAATACGCCGAGGACATCAGCCCGCGCGAGCCGTCCGAGGCCGAACTGGCGGTGGGCGACCGGGTCCTGGCCGCGATCCCCGGCGGCACGGACCGCCTGCTCTATGCCCGCATCGACGTGATACCCGGCCCGACCGGCTCACCCCTGCTGGTCGAGGTGGAACTCACCGAGCCGTCCCTGTTCTGGACCTATGCCGAAGGCTCCGCCGACCGCCTGGCCGCCGCGATCCAGAAACGTCTCTGAGTTCAAGAGCCCACTGTCGTAGCGGGGTGGATGGTGCGGACCGCTGCTCACGCCGAGGACCGGGCGGCCCCATCTGGCCGCTCCGCGTCCACAGCGATGCGCCCACCCGGCGACCTGAGTGAGGGGTCGCGCCCCAACCCCGGACGGATTAGTCCGGCCTCGGCGCGGGTGACGGCCGTTCACCTGAACTCGGAGCGTCAGCCGCCACCTGGTGCCGGCGTGTCGCGCCGGCCGCCCCACGATGTCCCATATGCGCATCGACCGAGGCCGCACGCTGCTCGCCCTCGTGGCGTCCGGCCTGCTCTGGGGCACCACCGTCCCGCTGACGAAGGTGGCGCTGGAGGCCTTCGGCCCGGCGTGGCTGACGGTCGTCCGCCTGACCCTGGCCGGCCTGCCCCTGGCGCTGGCGCTGTCGCTCCGAGGCCGGTCTGCTTCCGGCGGCCCGGGCCGCCTGCGTGCGGCGTCGAGCCCGGCGGTGGTCGCCTGGGGTGCGGTGGGTTACGGCGCGGTCTTCACACTGCAGAACCTGGGCGTCGCCCGCACCAGCGTCAGCCACGCCGCGTTGCTGGTCGGCACCATCCCGATCCTGGTGGCCGCATTGGCCGCCATCAGCCGCCGCGCGACGCGACGTCGCCCCGCTCCCGCTCACGGCCCGGCGGTGACCACCTGGCTGGGGTTGGCGGTGGCGCTGGCCGGCGTGATCTGGATCGGCGTGGACGGCGGCGGCGCCGCAGACCCGACCGGCGACGCGCTGGTGCTGGGCTCACTGCTCCTGAACGCCGCCTTCCTGGTCGCCCAGCCCGCCCTCCTAGCCGCCCGGCCCGCTCTCCTGGGTGGCCCACCCCGCCCGGTTCGGCCCGCTCTGCGCGACCGATCCGCCGGTCGTGATCCGCTTGCGGTTACTGCCGTGCAGTTGCTCGCCGGTGCATTGCTCGCGCTTCCCGTCGCTGTGCTCACCGAGGGATCGCCGACGGAATCACCGGGCGTTCAGCCGCTTGTCGCGCTCGCGGGTCTGGCGATCGGCGGCACGCTCGTGCCCTATGCGCTGTTCACCTGGGCGCAGGCCCGCACCACGGCCGAGGTCGCCGGCGCCTTTCTCAACCTGGAACCCCTGGTCGGCGTCCTGCTGGGCGCGTTCGCCTTCGGGGACCAGATCGGCGCGGCCCAGTTCGCCGGGGCCGCCGCCATCGTCACCGGCGTGATCCTCACGGCCCGGCCGGCCACCCCGAAGGCCGCCGCCGCTACCCGTGCCGCCATTGCCGCCGGTCCGGCCCGCCGCGCCGCCCGCAGATCCAAACCGGAGGCGCGAGTCTGCTCGCGTGCCTCGCGGCCGCTGCCACGGACGAGGGCTCGCGGATCTCCTCGCGCGCCCCTCCACCGCCCCCACCCCGGCACTGGGTGGGCGTCAGATTAGGCCGGCGGTGCGACAACTTTCTGCGGCGAGTGGCGTCCCCTGTGGATGGCTGGCGAGCCACAAGCGCGTGGACCTCGCTGCCGGTTGGCCGCGCAGTTCCTCGCCGCCAGTTGGAGGAGGGCGGGACTGATAGCTGAGGAGGGTGAGTGGGCACGGGCCTGGCAGGCGACGCGCAGCGAGCCGGTCTCGGCGGGAGCTGCGGGCCTCGGTCACCCACCCCGCTACGACAGCGAGATCTTGACCTTGGGGTCTTCGGTTTCGGTGATCGTCGGTTCCGTGGGGATCGCCGGGCGGGTGCGGAGGCTGCGGAGGGCGGCCAGCGTTGCGATCCAGACCAGCGTGGCGCCGAGCATGTGGGCGCCGACCAGCAGGACCGGGAGGTGGGTGAAGTACTGGACGAAGCCGATCAGGCCCTGTGCCAGCTCGACGCCGATCAGGATCGCCGCGGCTCGGGTCGCGGTGCGTGGGGCGTTGACCGCGCGCAGGGCGAACCACAGGGCCACCGACAGGCCGATCAGCAGGAACACCAGGTCGGCGTGGGCCTGGGCGATGGTGCTGGGGTCGAGGCCGTTGCGTTTGGCGTCCTCGTCGCCGGCGTGCGGGCCGCTGCCGGTGACGATCACGCCCAGGACGATCACCGTGGCGCTGACCAGCGCGGTCAGGCGGGCCAGGTGGCGGATCGGGAGGGGGACCAGGCTCACCGCGGGGGCGTCGCCTTCGGAGGTGCGCTTCCACAGGGCGTAGGCGCCGGCCACCAGGCCCATCGAGAGGAGGAAGTGCAGGCCGACCACCCACGGGTTGAGGTCGGTCAGGACCGTGATGCCGCCGATCACGCCCTGGCCGGGGATGCCCAGGCCGATCGCCAGCGAGAGCAGGATCAGCGAGCGGCGGCGGGGGCGCTCCAGCAACGCTGCGACGAAGCAGGCCAGCGCGATGACCGCCAGGGCGATGCCCAGCAGCCGGTTGCCGAATTCGATGACGCCGTGCACGCCCATCGCGGCGGTCGTCGTATATGACTCCTCGGTGCACCTCGGCCAGGTGGGGCAGCCCAGGCCGGAACCGGTGAGCCGGACCGCCGCACCGGTCACGACCAGGGCCGCGTTGGCGATCAGGGACGCCAGGGCCAGAGGGCGCAGGGGGAGCGATACGGTCACCTCAGGCATCGTACCCGGGCATTTGATCTTGAGAATTCCGGCGGTGTCCTGGATCACCGGCCCTGCGGTTTGCAGGTCCTCTCCGAAATACGTAACGTTGGCGTAGTGAAATACGAGTCGCAGGCCGGGAGCAACGTGGTGGCATCCGCCGCCGCGCCCGACGGCCGCACTCGTGACCGGGTCATGCAGCTGCTGATGGAGCTCGGCCAGGCGACCGCGGCCGAGCTCGGCTCCCGGCTCGGGCTCAGCCCGGCGGCGATCCGCAAGCACCTCGACGCCATGCTCGCCGAGAGCCTGGTCGAGGTGCGCGAGGCCCGGTCGACCGGGCCGCGCGGGCGGGGCCGGCCGGCCAAGGCGTTCGTGCTCACCGCGACCGCCCGCGAGGGCTTCCCGCACTTCTACGACGGCATCGCCACCGCGGCGCTGCGCTGGATCGCCGAGCAGCACGGTCCGGAGGCGGTCGCCGCCTTCGCCACCGCGCAGGTGCAGACGCTCGAGGAGCGGTGCCGCGCGGCGATGCTCGAGGCCGGCGCCGACCCGATCGCGCGGGCGGAGGCGCTCGCCGAGGCGCTGACCGCGGAAGGATACGCTGCCAACGCGACCACCATCGCGACCGGCGGCCAGCTTTGTCAGCACCACTGCCCGGTGGCGCACGTGGCCGCCGAGTTCCCCCAGCTGTGCGACGCCGAGACCGCGGTCATCCAGCGGCTCGTCGGCACCCACGTGCAGCGTCTCGCCACCATCGCGCACGGCGACGGGGTGTGCACCACGCACATCCCGGCACCAACGCGGGAGATAGCAACCACGGTTAGGACAAATAGATGACCGACCAAATCGTCACTCAGGAAGAGCACCTCGCCGCCCTGGGCAAGTACGAATACGGGTGGGCCGACACCGACACCGCCGGGGCGACCGCCCTGCGTGGTCTGTCCGAGGCCGTGGTGCGCAACATCTCCGCGCTGAAGAGCGAACCGCAGTGGATGCTCGACCTGCGGCTCAAGGGCCTGCGCCTGTTCGACCGCAAGCCGATGCCCAACTGGGGCGCCGACCTCACCGGGATCGACTTCCAGAACATCAAGTACTTCGTGCGCTCGACCGAGAAGCAGGCGGCCACCTGGGACGACCTGCCGGCCGACATCAAGAACACGTACGACCGGCTCGGCATCCCCGAGGCGGAGAAGCAGCGCCTGGTCTCCGGTGTCGCGGCGCAGTACGAGTCCGAGGTCGTCTATCACAAGATCCGTGAGGACCTCGAGGAGCAGGGTGTCCTGTTCCTCGACACCGACACGGCCCTGCGTGAGCACGAGGACGTCTTCAAGGAGTACTTCGGCACCGTGATCCCGGTCGGCGACAACAAGTTCGCCGCGCTGAACACGTCGGTGTGGTCCGGCGGCTCGTTCATCTACGTGCCGAAGGGCGTGCACGTGGACATCCCGCTGCAGGCCTACTTCCGGATCAACACGGAGAACATGGGCCAGTTCGAGCGGACGCTGATCATCGTCGACGAGGGTGCCTACGTGCACTACGTCGAGGGTTGCACCGCGCCGATCTACTCGTCCGACTCGCTGCACTCCGCGGTCGTCGAGATCATCGTGAAGAAGAACGCCCGCTGCCGTTACACGACCATCCAGAACTGGTCGAACAACGTCTACAACCTGGTCACCAAGCGCGCCACCTGCGAAGAGGGCGCGACCATGGAGTGGGTGGACGGCAACATTGGCTCCAAGGTGACGATGAAGTACCCGGCGGTCTACATGACCGGCGCGCACGCCAAGGGCGAGGTGCTCAGCGTCGCGATGGCCGGCGAGGGCCAGCACCAGGACGCGGGCGCCAAGATGGTGCACGCCGCGCCGCACACCTCCTCGTCGATCATCTCGAAGTCGATCGCGCGGGGCGGTGGCCGCACGTCCTACCGCGGGCTCGTGCAGGTGCTCGAGGGCTCGCACCACAGCGCCAGCACGGTGAAGTGCGACGCGCTGCTGGTCGACACGATTTCCCGGTCGGACACATATCCGTATGTGGACATCCGCGAGGACGACGTGTCGATGGGGCACGAGGCGACCGTCTCCAAGATCAGTGACGACCAGCTCTTCTATCTGATGAGCCGTGGTCTCACCGAGGACGAGGCGATGGCGATGATCGTCCGTGGCTTCATCGAGCCGATCGCCAAGGAGCTCCCGATGGAATACGCGCTGGAGCTGAACCGCCTGATCGAGCTGCAGATGGAGGGAGCGGTCGGCTGACCGCCCTTCTGACAAGCAACGATTATCGAAGGAAGAGATGACTACCGAGGTAAAGGCTGCCCCGCCCAGCACCAAGTCCCAGGTGCTGCGCTCCTTCGACGTGGCCGATTTTCCGCGCGTCGGCGGGCTCGAAGAGGAGTGGCGGTTCACCCCGATCAAGCGGCTCGGTGACCTGATCACCGCGACCGCCCTGACCGGCGCCGCACCGGAGTGGCAGCACGACGAGCTGCCGCCCGGCGTGTCGGTCAAGGACGTCGAGTCCGTCGAGGACATCCTCACGCCGTTCGACCGGATCAGCGCCCTGGCCTACGGCTCCGCGACCGGCGTCACGCTGATCGACGTCGCTGCGGAGACCGAGCTGAGCGAGCCGGTGCTGCTCCGCCGGGTCGGGCAGGGCAGCGCGGCCGCGGCGGCACGCACCTTCGTGCGGGTCGGCAACTTCGCCAAGGTCACGCTCGTGCTCGAGCAGACCGGCGTGGCGACGCTGGCCGACAACATCGAGGTCGTGCTCGGCGACAGCGCGCAGCTCACCTTCGTCACGCTGGCCGAGTGGGACGCGGGCGCCGTGCAGGCCCAGCACGTCAAGTTCCGGGTCGGCAAGGACTCGCGGGTCAGCCACGTGCAGGTCGCCCTCGGCGGCGACCTGGTCCGGCAGTTCACGAGCGTGGAGTACGCGGGCCGCGGCGGCGACGCCGAGCTCTGGGGTCTGTACTTCGCCGACGCCGGTCAGCACTTCGAGCACCGCCAACTGGTCGACCACGGGGTGCCGGACTGCCGCAGCTACGTGGGATACCGCGGCGCGCTGCAGGGCCAGGCGGCGCACACCGTCTGGGTCGGCGACGTGGTGATCCGGGCCGCCGCCACGGGCACCGACACGTACGAGATCAACCGGAACCTGCTGCTGACCGACGGGGCGCGGGCGGACTCCGTACCGAACCTCGAGATCGAGACCGGCGAGGTCGCCGGCGCCGGCCATGCGAGCGCGACCGGCCGCTTCGATGACGAGCAGCTCTTCTACCTGATGGCGCGCGGCATCCCCGAGGGCGAGGCCCGCAAGCTGGTGGTGCGCGGCTTCTTCGCCGAGCTGATCAACAAGATTCCGTCCGAGCCGCTGCGCGAACGTCTGGGCGAAGCGATCCAGGCTCGGTTGGTGAAGGCGGGGTCATGAGCTTCGTCAGGGTGGGCCCGGTCGACGACGTCGCGAAGGGCGCGGTGATCTCGGCCGAGGTAGAGGGCATCGAGATCGCCGTCGTGCACGCCGACGACGACCGATTCTACGCGGTCCGCGACGAATGCTCGCACGCCTCGATCCAGCTCTCCGAGGGCGAGGTCGACGGCTGCACGCTCGAGTGCTGGCTGCACGGCTCCCGTTTCGACCTGCGCACCGGCGAGCCCTCCGGGCTGCCCGCCACCGAGCCGGTGGCGACCTTCTCCGTCGAGATCCGCGACGGCGACATCTTCGTATCGACGACACCGAGTAATGGAGTTAACCCGTGAGCACCCTGGAGATCCGCGACCTGCAGGTTTCGGTCAAGCTGCCCGAGGGCGACCTGAAGCCGATCCTCGCGGGCGTCGACCTGACCGTGAAGGCCGGCGAGACGCACGCCATCATGGGTCCGAACGGATCCGGCAAGTCCACGCTGGCCTACTCCATCGCGGGCCACCCGAAATACCAGATCACCAGCGGCTCGGTCTCGCTCGACGGCGAGGACGTGCTGGCGATGACCGTCGACCAGCGCGCCCGGGCCGGCCTCTTCCTGGCCATGCAGTACCCGGTCGAGGTGCCCGGCGTGTCGGTGGCAAACTTCCTGCGCACCGCGAAGACCGCGATCGACGGCGAGGCGCCGAAGCTGCGCACCTGGGCCGGCGAGCTGCGCGGCGCCATGGAGAAGCTGCACATCGACCCGGCGTTCGCCCAGCGCAACGTCAACGAGGGCTTCTCCGGCGGTGAGAAGAAGCGGCACGAGATCATGCAGCTCGAGCTGCTCAAGCCGAAGGTCGCGATCCTCGACGAGACCGACTCCGGCCTGGACATCGACGCGCTCAAGGTGGTCTCCGAGGGGGTCAACCGGGTGCGGTCCGGCGGCGAGACCGGCCTGCTGCTGATCACCCACTACACGCGGATCCTGCGCTACATCAAGCCGGACTTCGTGCACGTGTTCGTGGCCGGCCGGATCGTCCAGGAGGGTGGCCCGGAGCTCGCCGAGCAGCTCGAGGCCGAGGGCTACGAGCGCTACCTGACCAAGGCCTGATCATGACGTTCGACGTCGCCCGCGTCCGCGCGGACTTCCCGATCCTGGGCCGGGAGATCAACGGGCATCCGCTGGTCTACCTGGACAGCGCCAACACCTCGCACAAGCCCGTGCAGGTGCTGGACGCGATGCGGTCTTATTGGGAAGAGTCCAACGCGAACGTGTCCCGGTCGGTGCACACGCTGGGGACCGAGTCGACCACGCTCTATGAGGACGCGCGGGCGAAGGTGGCCGCTTTCATCGGGGCGGCGTCGGCGGACGAGGTCGTGTTCACCAAGAACTCGACCGAGGCGATCAACCTCGTCGCGCACAGCCTGCCGCTCGGCCCGGGTGACGAGGTGGTGATCTCCGAGATGGAGCACCACTCGAACATCGT
The DNA here is from genome assembly GCF_055586225.1 of Actinoplanes sp. NPDC051388. Classification (NCBI taxonomy): domain Bacteria; kingdom Bacillati; phylum Actinomycetota; class Actinomycetes; order Micromonosporales; family Micromonosporaceae; genus Actinoplanes; species Actinoplanes sp. NPDC051388. Next base: position 74,545 of record NZ_JBVJIP010000024.1, read on the forward strand.
GCCCTGGCAGCTGTCCTGTGAGCGAAACGGCGCCAAGCTGCGCTGGTTCGGCATCACCGACGACGGCCGCCTCGACGAGTCCGGCCTCACCGACCTGATCACACCGCGCACCAAGATCGTCTCGCTGGTGCACATGTCGAACATCCTCGGCACGATCAACGACGTCTCCCGGATCGTCGCCCGGGCGCACGAGGTCGGCGCGCTGGTGCTGCTGGACTGCTCGCAGTCGGTGCCGCACCTGCCGATCGACGTGGCCTCGCTGGGCGCCGACCTGATCGCGTTCACCGGCCACAAGATGCTCGGCCCGACCGGCATCGGCGTGCTCTGGGGCCGCGCCGCGGTGCTTGCCGACCTGCCGCCGTTCCTCGGTGGCGGTTCGATGATCGAGACGGTCACGATGGCCAAGACGACCTATGCGCCGCCGCCCGCGCGGTTCGAGGCCGGCACCCCGCCGATCGCCGAGGCGATCGGCCTGGGCGCCGCGGTGGACTATCTCTCCGGTCTGGGCATGGCCGCGATCCACGATCACGAGCAGGAGATCACCGGGTACGCGCTGAAGACGCTCGCCGACATCGAGGGCGTGCGCGTCTTCGGGCCCGGCACCCCCGACGGCCGTGGCGGCACGGTGTCGTTCGGGGTCGACGGCGTGCACCCGCACGACGTCGGGCAGATTCTCGATGATCTGGGCGTTGAGGTGCGCGTGGGGCATCATTGTGCGCGACCGGTGTGCGCGCGTTTCGGCGTGGCGGCGATGACCAGGGCGTCGTTCTACCTCTACACCACGACCGAGGAGATCGACGCCATGGCGGCCGGCATCGAGCGGGTGAAGAAGGTGTTCGGCTGATGACCGACCAGCTCTACCAGGAGATCATCCTGGACCACTACAAGCATCCGCACGGGCGGGGGCTGCGCGACCCGTTCGCGGGCGAGGCGCACCACGTGAACCCGACGTGCGGCGACGAGATCACGATCCGGGTGACGGACGATCTCTCCGACATCTCGTACGACGGGATGGGCTGCTCGATCTCGCAGGCGTCGGCGTCGGTGCTCTACGAGTTGCTGCGCGGGGTGACGCCCGTCGAGGCGTCGCGCATCCACGAGGCGTTCGTGGAGCTGATGCAGGGTCGCGGCCAGGTCGAGCCGGACGAGAACGTGCTGGGGGATGGGATCGCGTTCGCCGGAGTGGCGCGTTATCCGGCCCGGGTGAAATGTGCGTTGCTGCCGTGGATGGCGTTCAAGGACGCCGCGGCGCGCGCCGGTGTGGGCGTGAGCCCGGAGGTGAAGGCATGAGCGAGCAGTCAGTGGAATCCGTCGAGACGCCGGCCGAGCCGGCCGCCCCCGAGGTGGCGGTCTCCAAGGCCGCGATCGCCGACGTCGAAGAGGCGATGAAGGACGTCGTCGACCCCGAGCTCGGCATCAACGTGGTCGACCTCGGCCTGGTCTACGGCACGTTCGTGGACGACGACAACATCGCGACGCTGGACATGACGCTGACCTCGGCGGCCTGCCCGCTGACCGACGTGATCGAGGACCAGACCCGCCAGGCGCTGACCACCGGCCCCGGCGGCGGGCTGGTCAAGGACTTCCGCATCAACTGGGTGTGGCTGCCGCCGTGGGGCCCCGACAAGATCACCGACGAGGGCCGCGACCAGTTGCGGTCGCTCGGTTTCAACGTCTGACCCGAATTTTGTCGTACGCCGCTGCTAGAACTGCGGCATGACCTTCGACGAGTTCCTGCCACTGATCGAGGAGCGGTCGGCCGCGCTGCGGTCGGCCGTTTCGTCTGCCACCGATCTGTCCGCGCGGGTGCCGGGCTGTCCCGAGTGGACGCTGTCCGACCTCGTCGGGCATCTCGGTGGCGTGCACCGGTTCTGGGCCGAGATCGTGCGCACCGGCGAGCGGCCCGAGACCTTCTCGCCCGAGCCGCGGGGAGACCTGCTCGAGTGGTCCGCCGAGTCGACCCGGCTGCTGGTCGCGGCGCTGCGCGAGGCGGGCCCGGACAAGCCCTGCTGGACCTGGTGGGAGCCGTCCGACGCGCCGTCCACGTCCGGCACGGTGGCCCGCCACCAGGTGCAGGAGGCGGCGGTCCACGCGTGGGACGCGGAGTCCGCCGCCGGTGACCCGGCGCCGGTGCCGGCCGCCATCGCGGTCGACGCGATCGGCGAGTTCCTGGTGGTCTCCCTGGGCTCCGAGGGCCCGTGGCCACACCGACCGGCGCGCGTGACGCTGGCCGCGGTCGAGGGCCCGGCCTGGACCTTCGACCTGACCCCGGCCGGCGCGCGGGTCGAGCCCGCCGCCTCCGGCGAGCCGGTGACCACCGTGCACGGCAGCGCTAGCGACCTGTTGCTGGCGCTCTATGGCCGGGTCTCCCTGAAAGATCTCCGCATCGAGGGCGATCCGGAGGTCTTCCCGCAGATCCTGGCCTGGGCCGACACCGACTGAGAACGCCGGTCTGGCCGCGTCTGAGCTGGGGTTGGTCCGTCGGTCTGGCCGCGTCTGAGCTGGGGTTGGCCAGCCGGTCAGGCCGCCGGAGCCGCGGTTGAGCCGCCGGTCAGGCAGCGGTGTCCGGGGGCGCCGCCTGGTCGGGCGGGGCGGCGGCCGGCAGGTCCACGTCCGCCAGGTGGTCGACGGTGTTGTAACGGTCGAGCACCAGGGCGCCGGACCGGCCGTCGAAGACGGTGATCGAGGCGTTGCGCACGCTGTTGTCCTCGGACACGTCGGTCACGGCGTCCCAGTCCAGGTCCTCGATCACGGCACGCATCATCAGCACCACCGCGTCGTGCGCGACCACCACCACGCGGCGACCGGCGTGCCGCGCGTTGAGGTCGGTGACAAACGACGTCAGCCGGACCCGGATGTCGGCGAAGGACTCGCCGTTCGGCGGCGTCCAGTCCCAGTCGATCTCGGCGTGCTTGCGGGCCTCGTCGGGATATTGCTCGCGGATGGCCGCCCTGGTCATCATCTCGAGGTCGCCCATCAGCCGGTCGACCAGGCGCTCGTCGGTGACCGGCGGCTCGAAAGACAGCCCCGACGCCTCGGCGGCGATCCGCCAGGTCTCCCGCGCCCGCAGATAGGGCGAGGTGACCGGGATCTCCGGCACCCGGTCGGCGGGGAGTTTCGCCAGCCAGGCGCCGACCGCGGTGGCCTGGGCGACGCCGAGGTCGGTGAGTTCCACGTCCCGGTCGGCGCCGGTCAGCCCGGACTCCAGCAGGCCCTTCGCGTCGGCCGCCGGGAAGGCGACGTTGGCGGCGCTCTGGCCGTGCCGGATGAGGATCAGTTCTGACACCACACTCATGATCGCGACCTTATCCACCGGCTGTTGCCGCCCGGTAATCGCGATGGCGACGGCCCGCACTCCGGCTCGGCGGTGCTGGTGGTGGCGGGCTCTCCGGTTCGGCTGCGCTGGCGGCCCCGCGCACTCCGATTCAGCTGCGCCGGCGGCGGGCGCCCTTCGGTTCGGCCGTGCTGGTGGCGTCTGGAACTTCGGATCTCCGCGCCAGGGCCGCGCACACCGGCTCGGTTATTCGATGGCCTTGGCGTGCGCGGGTTGGCATGCTCTCCGACGTGATCGCACATCTGCTGACCCGCGTCCCTGTCGCTGCCGGCCGTCCGGCCGCGCGACAGCAGAAGCGCGTCCCCGGATCGGCGGTCCCCAAACTCGTGTCATGAGCGGCGCGTTCCTGGCCGGCGCGGTCGCCGGCTATGGCATCGCGGTGCCCGTCGGGGCCATCGGCGTGCTCATCGTGGGGCTCAGCGCCCGGGTTTCGCTGCGCGTCGGCGCGGCCGCCGGGCTTGGCGCGGCCACCGCGGACGGGATCTATGCGCTGCTCGCCGTCGTCGGGGGAGCCGCCATCGCCGACTTGATCTCGCCGATCGCCACGCCGCTGCGCTGGATCGCGGCCGCCGCCCTGCTGGCGCTGGCCGTGGTCACCGCCGTCTCCGCGGTGCGGGCCGGGCGGCGGCCGGTGGACGAGTCGGACCGGCGGCCGGTCACGGTGCTGAGGGCGTACCTGGGGATCCTGGGGTTGACCTTGTTGAATCCGGCCACGGTCGTCTATTTCGCGGCGCTGGTGCTCGGGCGCGGCGGCGATGACGGCGGCGTGTGGTTCGTGGTGGGGGCGTTTCTCGCCTCGGCGTCCTGGCAACTGCTGGTGGCGGGCGGTGGCTCGCTGGTCGGGCGGCTGCTGACCGGTCGCCGCGGCCGCCTGATCACCGCGCTGACCTCGAGCGTCGTCATCGCCGTGCTGGCGGTGCAGATGCTGGTGAGCTGAGTGCGTGGCAGTCGCCCGGGCAGCCGAGCGCGTCCTGCAGAAGGTGCCAGCCGGGCAGATCGACGGCCCGGCCGGCGCGGCGAACCGCCCACCCCCGCTCGGTCACGGCGACGAGCAGGGCGGCGGCCAGCGCGCCGGCCAGGTGCGGGGTGCGCTCGGTCCAGTCCAGGCAGTCCCGGGCGAAGCTGCGCCGCGGCCGGACTTCCACGCTCAGCGCGGCCAGCTTGCCGAGGCCGAGGCCGGTGACCTCGTAGGCGCCCGCGCCGGTGATGATCTCGTGGTCCAGCAACGCCCGGTGCAGGGCGACGCCGGCGCGGCCGGCCAGATGGTCATAGCAGGTCCGGGCGGCGGCCAGGCGGCGTGCGGCGGTGCTCTGCCGCAGGCTGCGGATCGGCAGCGGCGGCGCGATGGTCGCCAGCGCCTCCATGGCCCGCGCCACCTCGGGCCGGGTGATCCGGTGATAGCGGTGCCGGCCCTGGGCGAACACCTCGACCAGGCCGGCGGCGACGAGCTGCTGCAGGTGGGAGCTCGCCGCCGGGCGGCCGATGCCGGCCGCCTGGGCGAGCGCGGAGGCGGGATGGGCGCGCCCGTCCATCAGCAGCGTCACCATGGCGGCGCGGGAGGGGTCGGCCAGCAGGTGCGCGGCACGGGCTACGTCGGCGTTCTCCACGACTGCCACGCTAGGGCAAGGACAGTTCGGCTGGCGCCGAACCTTGGTCGCCACGCGCTCGGCGAGATGCGTGGCTAGAGGTGTTTGGTGGCCTCGCGGATCGACAGGCCGGACAGGATGTCTCGGTGGGCTTCGACGTAGCCGCGCACCGCCTCCGGAGCGGTCCGGGCATAGTGCCGCAGCGCCCAGCCGATCGCCTTGCGGATGAAGAAGTCGCGATGCCCGGCCTGGCTGGTGCAGTAACCGAACAGCCGTTCCTCCTCGGTCGCCGCGCCCCAGTGCAGCTGGTGCAGGATCGCCGTGCGGACCAGCCACATGTTCTCGTCGCCGGACCACTCGTCCATCACCCGGTCGAGTTCGCGGTGCTTGCGCACCAGATCGCCGACCACCCGGGTGGCCAGCGGATCGACCGTGTCCCACCACGGCTTCGTGGTGATCAGCTCGCGCAGCACGTCGAGCTGTTCGGGTTCCGGCGGATGTGCGCGCAGCACCTCGACCGCGAAGTACTGGTATTCCCGCTCGGGCATCGCCCAGCACCGCAGCACGAGATCGCCGGGCGGGCGCGGGGCGCCCTTCAACAGCCGTTTCGCCAGCGTGCGCACCTGCGGCATGGTCAGGCCGAGATACTTGAACTGGTCGCGCATGTAGGCCGCCTGGCCCTCCGCGCGCACCGGGTCGCGGGCCGCCTCGAACGCCGGCACCACCCGATCCAGCAGGTCACTCATGCCGCAGATCATGCCACCGTAGGCTCTCGGGAATGGGCGGACGACCAGCAGCGGGTGGCGGGCGGTGGGTGGACGTCGCTCCGGAGCGGCTGCCGCGGTGGCTGGAGAACTTCGAGCGGCGGCACGGGCCGCACACCTCGGACGGGCTGACCGTCACGGCCGCGGACGGGGCGACCGCGGTGTTCGAGGCGCCGGTGGGTGCGGTGGGCGTACCCGGAATGGCGGAGCTGATCACGACGGCGGCCGAACCGCGCCTGCTGGGCCTGCTGATCGCCCGCAAGGGCGCGGTCGCGGCCGGCGTCGCGGACGGGCCCGACCTGCTGGTGTCCAAGGTCGACACCCATTATGTGCAGGGCCGGACCGCGGCGGGTGGCTGGTCGCAGCAGCGCTTCGCGCGCCGCCGGGACAATCAGGCCAAGGCCGCGGCCGTCGACGGCGCGGCCATCGCGGCGCGGATTCTCCTTCCCCGGGTACGCGACCTCGCCGCCCTGATCACCGGCGGCGACCATGCGGCGGTGGACGCCATCCTGGCCGCGCGCGCCGACCTGAAACCGCTGGCCGACCGCCGCGCCGAAAGGTTCCTGGACGTGCCGGAGCCGCGGCACACCGTCCTGGTGGACGCCGTCGCCGCGGCCCGCGCCGTCCGAGTGTTGGTCAAGGACCCCTAAGCCGATTGCGGGACGGTGCCATCTCCGATCGAATGCACCGGTGAGCGCCGCCCGGTTCCTCCTCGGCCTGGTGACCGTCGGCCTGCTCTTCACCGCCCTGTTCTTCGCCGGTGTCGCGATGTCCGCCGGTGGTGGCTCCGGCTGGATGGCGCTGTCGCTGCTGGTGGCGGCGACTTTGGGCGGTGGGCTCTGGTGGCTGCAGCGACATGTCTATGTGGAGTCAGCCGGTGTGATCCGATATGTCCCCGAGGACTGGGAACGACGATTCGGCGACGTGACGATCGAATGCGAGGAGCCTCAAATCATCGTCTACGCCGGCCTGGTGGCGGGCGTCGGATCGCCTCGGGCCGGTGACCGGGTCCGCCTGCTGGTGCCGATCCACGCTCCCTTCCGCGCCAAGGTCGTGGCAAACCCGCAAGCCGCGCCGCTGACCGGCGCCACCTTGCTCATCGGTCCGTGGGTGCGGATCAGGCTGGGCCGGTGGAGCCGGCTGTTCGGCCGCCCGGTGTGGCGCGCCACGAACGTCGAGCGTCTGGTGGATCAGCCGTCGGAGCTGATTCGCGAACTGGTGCTCGATTGGCATCGGGCCCGTTGCACGCCACTCGCGGAGGCGCTGCACAAGACCCCCGAGTTCCTGGCGCTGGACTCGGTGTTCGAAGACTCGTGGCCGAGGGTGCTGAGCCGTGCGCTTCACCATCAGCGAGGCGTCTACGCCAGGACGGCAGCACAGCGGTCCCGGACCTTCCGGGCGTTGTTACCACTGCCTTTCTACGCGTTGTGTCTCGGCCTGGTCGTGGTCGCGCTTCGCGACACGGCGCTGATCCTCTGGGCTGCCCTGGAGTCCCTGATAGCGGGTTCCTTCCAGCCGTTCCTGGCCACGGTCCACTGGACCGCCGCGGTGGCCGCCACCGGACTGCCGCGCATCGACTTCTACACCGTGCTGGCCGGCCTGGTCGTTCTGCTCGTCGCCCTGTGCCGTCGTGGTGCTCGCGCCGGGCGGCGCGGGCGGATGGCCTATCGCACGTGGCGTTCGGATCTGGCCGTGGTGGTCGAGGAGAGGCTTCGGGCCGTCTACCAGGGACTGGCGAACGCGCAGTCGCCCGCGACCCTCAATCTGCGGACCGCGCCCGGATTCGCGGTGCTGTCCGCGGATCAGATCGTGCCGCGCACGGAGGCCGGCCGGCTCCGGGGGCTGGCCTTCGACCTCGGCGCCGGCGCGGTGGCGATCAGCGGCTCGCGCGGGGTCGGCAAGACCACGCTTCTCAATGCGCTGGTGAACGACCGCGAATCGGGTGCGCTGGGCACGGTCGTGTCGGCGCCGGTCCGGTACGAGCCGCGTGACTTCCTGCTGCACCTCTATGCCCAGTTGTGCCGCACGGTCCTGGCCCGGCTCGGTGAGCAGCGCGGGAGCGGCCGGCTGCGGCGGGCGATGTCCCAGCTCCGCCGATTGCTCGCCTGGCTGCTTCGCACTCTGGCCATGCTCTGCCTGGCCGCCGTCCTCTTCACCGGCACCCGGGACTGGCTGGCGGGCGAGCTGCCGCTTCCCCGATTGGCGGCGACCTACCTTGTGGCCGGCGTCGCGCTCTGCGTCCTCGCGCGCTGGGTCCGGGGTCCGCAGGCTGCCCGGGAACTCGCGCTGGCCGCCGAGGCCGCCCGGCGCCTCCGGCAGACCCGGTTCCTGCAGACCTTCGCGAGGGAAGGTTCGGCGGGCATCGGGCAGGGCCCGATGCAGGCCGGCCTGCGCCGGTCCCGTCAGTGGGCGGAACAACCACACAGCCTGCCCGAACTGGTGGACAACTATCGTGCCTTCGCGACCGACGTGGCCGAGTGGTGGCGGGCCGAGTCGGACGGCCGGGGCAAGCTGCTGATCGCCATCGACGAGGTGGATCGGATCGCCGAGCCGCAGCAGGCGGAACAGTTCGTCAACGAGATCAAGGCAGCCTTCGGCGTGCGGCACTGCGTCTTTCTGGTGTCCCTCTCCGACGAGGCGCTGGCCAACTTCGAGCGGCGCCTGGTGCGCGTGCGGACGGTCTTCGACAGTGCCTTCGACCACGTCGTGCGGCTGCGCGCCCTGACCCTGGTGGAGTCCGTCCGCCTGCTCCGGAACAGGGTCACCGGTGTTCCGGACGTGTTCTGGATGCTCTGCCACTGCCTGGCCGGGGGAATGCCCCGCGACGTCCTCCGGATGGCGCGGACGATGCTCGACGAACACCGCGCGTCCACGGGGCCGACAACGCTGCCGGCGATGGCGCGCCGCCTGGTCGCCTTCGAGGTCCAGGCGGTCAAGCGGGCATTCGTCATGCAGGCGGGCGCGGAGATGGAACCGGAGCTGGCGGAACTGCTCGCCGACGCGGCCTGGCCCGGGCAGCGCAGTGACGATCTGCTGCGGGCGGCCGAATCCGCCCCGGCCGGCTCGATCGCGGCCATCTACCTCTACTACGCCACGATCCTGGACATCTTCACCTCGGCACCGCACATCCTGCTCGGCTGGCGGCAACTCCTCCGCCCCGGCCACCGCCCCCGGTCACCCGAGCCGACCACCCGCCTGGTGGCCGACCTGATCGAGGTGCACCGGCTGATGGCCATCGACTCCGCCGTGGCCGTCAAACAGATCCGCCGGATCCGCGGCGACATCCAGGCGATGGCCTAGCTCACACCCCGGCCTTGAAGGTGTCGCACTTCTCCGGGTCGCCGGAGTCGTAGCCGGTGCGGAACCACTGCTGGCGCTGCGCCGACGTGCCGTGGGTGAACTCGGCCGGGTTGACCGTGCCGCCGCTGCGCTGCTGCAACGTGTCGTCGCCGATCTTGGCGGCGGTGTCCAGGCCCTCCTGGATGTCCTGGTCGGTGATGCTGGTGAAGATCTTCTGCCCGCTGCCGTCGTCGGTGCCGGTGGCGTTCTTCGCCCACGCCCCGGCGAAGCAGTCGGCCTGCAGTTCGAGCTTGACCGACAGGGCGTTCGCCTGGTCCGGGTCGCGCTGCTGCTGGCGCCGCATCTGGGCCTCGACGCCGGTGATGTCCTGGATGTGGTGGCCGTACTCGTGGGCCAGCACGTACGGCTGGGCGAACTCGCCCGGCGCGCCCAGCTGCTCGGCCAGCAGCTCATAGAAGGTGAGGTCGATGTAGACCAGGTCGTCGCCGGGGCAGTAGAACGGCCCGACGCCGGAGTCCGCGTTGCCGCAGGCGGTGCTCACCGCGTTGGCGAAGAACACCGTCTTGGCCGGCGAGTACGGCTCACCGAAGTGCTGTGGCATCGCCTCCACCCAGTAGTCCTGGATCGAGTTGACGAAGAGCACGTTGCGGCAGTCGAGCTGCTCCAGCGCATCGGACTGGGTGCACTCGGCCGAGAGTGACGCGTTGTCGCCGCTCTGCGCGCCGCCGCCACCGGTCGCCTGGTTGATGCCGAAGTAGCCGCCGACCACGGCGAGCAGCAGGCTGATGATGATGCCGGTGATGCCACCGCCGCCGATGGGCAGGCCGCCGATGCCGCCGCCGCCACCACCGCCGCCGGACCCACGGCGATCATCGATCTGGCTGGTGTCGATCCGGGCGTTCTCGTTGAGTTCCATGCCATCCCTCACTCGGCACTGCAAGCAGGTGGTCCGGTCGTACCCGATGATCTTGAAGATTAATCGGGTGGGAGGTGTCCGTGGCCGCCCGGTAGACTATCGGCCGTGAAGCTCTGTCAAGGCTGAACGCCCCGGCGCCGACCGATCAACCTGACGGCCGGCGTCTTTGCGTGCCTTCAATCAGCCTTCGACCTCTGAGAGCGAGACTTTTCGATGATCACCGCCACCGGCCTGGAACTCCGCGCGGGCGCCCGCATCCTGATCAACCCGGTCACGCTGCGCGTTCAGCCCAACGACCGGATCGGCCTGGTCGGCCGTAACGGCGCGGGCAAGACCACGATGTTGAAGGTGCTGGCCGGCGAGGGCACGCCGTTCGCTGGGGAGGTGACCCGCACCAGCGAGGTCGGATACCTGCCCCAGGACCCGCGCACCGGCGACCTCAACGTGACCGCCCGTGACCGGGTGCTCTCGGCCCGCGGCCTGGACACCCTGCTCACCGAAATGCAAAAGCTCGAGGTGCGGCTCGAGGAGAGCTCCGACGACAAGCTGATCCGGCGATACGGCGCGCTCGAGGACCAGTTCGCCAGCCTGGGTGGCTACGCCGCCGAGGCCGAGGCTGCCCGGATCTGCTCCAACCTGGGCCTGCCCGACCGCGCGCTGGCGCAGACCATCGGCACGCTCTCCGGCGGTCAGCGCCGCCGCATCGAGCTGGCCCGCATCCTCTTCCAGAACTCGGGTCAGAACGGCAAGGGCATCCTGCTGCTCGACGAGCCGACCAACCACCTGGACGCCGACTCGATCACCTGGCTGCGCGGTTACATGGCCCAGCACAAGGGCGGGCTCATCGTGATCAGCCACGATGTGTCCCTGCTCGAGGCGGCGGTGAACAAGGTCTGGTACCTCGACGCCAACCGCTCGGTCGTCGACATCTACAACGTGGGCTGGAAGACATACCTGGATCAGCGGGAGACCGACGAGCGCCGCCGCCGCCGGGAGCGGGCCAACGCGGAGAAGAAGGCCGGCGCCTTGATGGCGCAGGCCGACAAGATGCGGGCCAAGGCGACCAAGACGGTGGCCGCGCAAAACATGGCCCGTCGCGCTGAGCGTCTCCTCAGCGGCCTTGATGAGGTACGCGTGAACGACCGCGTCGCGAAGGTCCGATTCCCCCAGCCGGCCGCCTGTGGCAAGACGCCGCTGACCGCCACCGGGCTGTCCAAGTCCTATGGGTCGCTGGAGATCTTCACGGATGTGGACGTGGCCGTCGACCGCGGCTCCCGGGTGGCCATCCTGGGGCTGAACGGCGCCGGCAAGACCACCCTGCTGCGCATCCTGGGCGGACTGCTGGAGACCGACACCGGCGAGGTGCGTCCCGGCCACGGCCTGCGGCTGGGTTACTACGCGCAGGAGCACGAGACGCTCGACGTCGACCGGACCGTGCTGGACCACATGCGCAGCGCGGCCGCCGAGCAGACGGACACCGAGCTCCGCAAGATCCTCGGCGCCTTCCTCTTCTCCGGCGACGACGTGGAGAAGCCGGCCGGGGTGCTCTCCGGCGGTGAGAAGACCCGGCTGGCCCTGGCCACGCTGGTCTGCTCGGGAGCCAACGTGCTGCTGCTCGACGAGCCGACGAACAACCTCGACCCGGTGAGCCGTGAGCAGGTGCTGGACGCGATCGCCAACTACCCCGGCGCCATCGTGCTGGTGACCCACGACGCGGGCGCGGTGCAGGCGCTGAAGCCCGATCGGGCGATCCTGCTGCCGGACGGCGACGAGGACACGTGGAGCGACGACCTGCTGGAACTGGTCGAGCTGGCCTGATCTGTCCGTATTTATACCGGATCATCGCGGTCATCGATTTGTCAATATGCCGTCGCACAGGGTGTGCGTCATCTGACCGTCAGCGGTCAGAACCGACATGAATCTCCACGCCGTTCCGAGCGCATCTGGTCCGGTATGCGCGCCCGGTCGGGCATCGCTCGGTATCGCTCTGTAAGGGGCGTATCGACTTACGGTGACAACCGCCGAAGTGGGTCTTGGTCGATGTTTGCGCTGGTGATCGTGGGTCTTGGGCAAAGTCGGCACGTTCCCGACCGTCGCCGCCGGCCATCGCATTTGTACGTGGCGCTTAACTGTCTGACATTGATGCGAGTGGTCATCGTCAAGTTCCTGACAGTGATAATTGGGCATACTGTACGGCGTCGGATGCCTAGCGCATGATCGTCCGAGGGGTTCTAATAGGTGGGTCCGTATCGAACCGCACAGTCTGGGACGTGAGGAATCAGCATGGCAGCCACCGGCACAGCCACCAGCACTGAGAAGGGCCGCCGAATCGTCGGAAGCGAGCGACAGACGCTCGCCAAGGACCTGGTGAAGCGTTACACCTCCGGAGAGAGCATTCGCGCGCTTGCCGCATCGACCGGCAGGTCGTACGGATTCGTCCATCGGGTGCTCACCGAGTCGGGTGTCCAGCTGCGCCAGCGGGGCGGCGCCCGCCGCCGGAAGAAGGCGTGACGACCAGCAGCTTTGACACCGGAGTCCGCTACGAACAACAGGGGCCGACAGCGACGGTCACACTGTCGCGGCCCGAGGTGCTCAATGCGCAGACTCCGGCCATGTGGGCCGAGCTCGGTAACATTTCCCGGAAATTACCGGGAGACGTGCGAGTAGTCATTGTCCGAGGCGCCGGACGCGCATTTTCCGCGGGCCTCGATCTGTCGGTCGCGCGCAGTGGTGGCGATTCTTCGCTCGCCGATCTGGCGCGCTTGTCGGCGGAAGAGTGCGCGGAACGGATTGCCGGCTTCCAGTCGGCGTTCTCGTGGTTGCGCGATCCCTCGGTGGTGACGATCGCGGCCGTGCAAGGCCATGCGATCGGTGCGGGTTTTCAACTCGCACTGAACTGCGACATGCGGGTGTTGGCCGACGATGCGACGTTCTGCATGGCCGAGGTGAGCCTGGGTTTGGTCCCGGACCTGGGTGGCACCAAACGGCTGACCGAGCTCGTCGGCCCGTCCCGGGCGCTGGAGATCTGCCTGACCGGCCGGCGCATGTCCGCGGCCGAGGCCGACCGGATCGGCCTGGCGACGGCGGTGGTGCCCCGCGACGAACTGGACAAGGCGACGGCCGATCTGGTGGCCGCGGTGCTGGCCGCCGACCGCAACGCGGCAGCGGAGATCAAGGCCCTGATCGCGGGGGCCGGCGCACGCACCTATGCCGAGCAGGACCGCGCCGAACGGGAGGCACAGACCCGCCGGCTGGCCGAGCTAAGGCTCGAACCGGAATAGACCCCTTACCCCGGAAAGTTGTCGTACCCGGCGGGCAGACTCGTGTCCGAACGCCGGGAGGGTGATGGGGATGGGTCCATCCAGCAGTTGGTCCAGCTGGACGATGCTGCGGTCGATCCGCGATGCCGACGATGTCAACAGCCATCGGGTGGCACGCGGCACGACCAGGCGCATCATGCGTTACGCGCGTCCCTACCGCCGGGACATCTCGGTCTTCCTGGTCACCGTGGTGCTCGCCGCGGGCATCGGCGTGGCCACCCCGGTGCTGGCGGGGCACGTGATCAACGCGATCACCGGCGGCGGCTCGGACGCGGCCGCGCTGGTGGTGCGCCTCGCGCTGCTGATCGCCGGCCTGGCGGTGCTGGACGCGTTCCTGTCCCTGGCGCAGCGGTGGTACTCGGCCCGCATCGGCGAGGGGATCATCCTCGACCTGCGCACCAAGGTCTACGACCACGTGCAGCGCATGCCGCTGCAGTTCTTCACCCGCACCCAGACCGGCGCGCTGGTCAGCCGGCTCAACAACGACGTCACCGGGGCGCAGCGGGCGTTCACCTCGACGCTGTCCGGCGTGGTCAGCAACGTCATCCAGCTGGTCCTCACCGCGGCCGTGATGTTCAGCCTGTCGTGGCAGATCACCCTGCTCTCGCTGGTGCTGCTGCCGCTGTTCATCGTGCCCGCCCGCCGGGTCGGCAAGCGGCTGGCCGAGATCACCCGGGAGTCCTACAACCTGGACGCGAAGATGAACGCGACCATGACCGAGCGGTTCAACGTATCCGGCGCGCTGCTGGTCAAGCTCTTCGGCCGCCCGGAGACCGAGGCCGCCCGGTTCGGCGCGCGGGCCGAGCGGGTCCGTGACATCGGCGTCCAGCAGGCGATGTACTCGCGCACGTTCTTCGTCGCGATGCTGCTGGTCGCGTCGCTGGCGCAGGCGCTGACCTATGGCCTGGGCGGCTGGCTCGCGGTCACCGGCAGCGTCACGGCCGGCACCGTGGTCACCCTCGCGCTGCTGCTCACCCGGCTCTACGGCCCGCTCACCGCGCTGAGCAACGTGCGGGTCGACGTGATGAGCGCGCTGGTCTCCTTCGACCGCGTCTTCGAGGTGCTCGACCTGCGCCCCGGCATCGAGGAGCGGCCCGGCGCGGTGGACATCCGGCCGGACGCGGGCCGGCTCGAGTTCCGCGACGTGCGGTTCCGTTACCCGAGCGCCGACGAGGTCTCGCTCGCGACGCTGGAGGACGTGACCGCGCTCGACCGGCGGGAGAACGCTCCGGTGCTCCGGGGCGTCGACTTCACCGTCGAGCCGGGCCAGATGGTCGCGCTGGTCGGCCCGTCCGGCGCCGGCAAGTCGACCACCTCCATGCTCGCCTCGCGCGTCTACGACGTGACCGAGGGCGCGGTGCTGGTCGGCGGGGTGGACGTGCGCGAGGCCACGCTGCATTCACTGCGCGACACGATCGGCGTGGTCACCCAGGACTCGCACCTGTTCCACGAGACGATCCGGGAGAACCTGCTCTATGCGTCGCCCGACGCGACCGAGGACGAGATGTGGGCGGCGCTGCGCGGCGCCCAGGTGGAGGGCCTCGTGCGGGGTCTGCCGGACGGGCTCGACACGGTGGTCGGGGAGCGGGGCTACCGCTTCTCCGGCGGCGAGAAACAGCGCATCGCGATCGCCCGGCTGCTGCTCAAGCGCCCGTCGATCGTGATCCTCGACGAGGCCACCGCGCACCTGGACAGCGAGTCCGAGGCGGCCGTGCAGCGCGCGCTGTCGGTCGCGCTGACCGGCCGCACCGCGCTGGTGATCGCCCACCGGCTGAGCACGGTCCGCGACGCCGACCTGATCCTGGTGATGGACGACGGCCAGATCGTCGAGCGCGGCCGGCACGCCGAGCTGGTCGCCGCCGGCGGGCTCTATGCGGAGCTCTACCGCACCCAGTTCGCGGTCTCGGACAGCCCGCCGTCACCCCTGACCGCCGAGATCGAGCCGGTCCCGGTCCCCGCCCGCACGCCGATCGAGCCTTAGGGTGTCACCAGGTCGGCGACGTCGGCGTGCAACTTCGCGAGGCCCTGATCGAAGGTGGCCAACCGGCCCTGATGGGCGCGGGCAAGGCCGGCCAGGTATGCGTCGTTGACCTGGCGGTGCCCGATCACCCCATCGACCGTCACCGCGTCGAAGGCGATGTCGTCCGGCCAGAACTCATGACGCGGCTCGGCCATGAGCGCGGCGACCAGAGCGGAGGCGGCCCGCATCTCCGCATCATGATGCAGAGATGCCAGTGGGTCTATGGAGAATCTCGGCCTGACGTCTCGCGCCCGTAGGATCGCCGGAATGTCGATGTGGGTGGTGCCCGAGCGGCCGGAGCCGCCGATCAATCCGGTCGATGAGCGGGCCGCGCTCGACGATCGGCTCGAGTTCCAACGCGCGACGTTGCTGCTGAAGTGTGGCGGCCTCACGCCGGAGCAACTCGCCCTGCCGTCGGTGCCCCCGTCGCCGCTGTCGCTGCTCGGTCTCGTCCGGCACCTGTCGGCGGTCGAGGCCTGGTTCCACGCCTACGACGGCAAGCCCGACCACCAATATTTCTGGGACTACGCGCCGGATTCGATGGCCTCCGGCGCCAAGGTCGACGTCGCGCGGGCCGACGAGGATCTGGCCAGTTATCAGGCGAGTGTCGAGCGGTCTCGGGCAGCCGTGGCCGGGCTCAGCCTCGACGCGGCCAGCCCCGGCGAGGACTACACGCTGCGCTGGATCTACCTGCACATGATCGAAGAATACGCGCGCCACAACGGCCATGCGGATTTCCTCCGCGAACGCATCGACGGCGCAACCGGCGAATGACCGCCGACGCCGACGCCGGTGTCCGCGGCCGCGGGCTCGGCGACCTATCATCGCCGCATGCAACTCGACGTGCACAACCCGACCGAGGGCGTCTATGCCACCACCGGCGACTACGCGCACGCGATGGAGGTGCGCGGCGCGCAGCGGATGCTCTTCGTGGCCGGCACGTTGGGGCTGGACGCCGACGGCCGGCCGGGTGACACGCTCGACGAGCAGCTCCGGCTGATCTGGTCGAACATCCGCGCCATCCTGGCCTCGGCGGACATGACCGTCGACAACATCGTGCGCCTGACCAGCTATCTGCGCGACGCCTCCTATGCCAAGGCCAACGGCGCCGCCCGGACCGAGGCGCTCGGCGGACGGGTCATCCCGACCACGGCCATCGTCGCCGCGACCCTGGACAGCGAATGGCTGGTCGAGATCGAGGTCATCGCCGCCGCTTAGAGGCTCTCGCGCAGCAGGGCGAAGGCCTCGGCCAGGTCGGCGATCTGGTAGTGCGCGTTGAGACCGCTGGGGTTGGGCAGCACCCACACCCTGGTGTCGCCGAAGCGCTCCGGCTGCGGACCGACCACCGCCCTGCGCCGGCCGAACGCGGTCCGAAATGCCGTCACCCCGAGCACCGCCAGACAGCGCGGCTGCCACTTCTCGACCAGCGCGGCCAGGACCTCGCCGCCCGCGACCAGCTCGGCGGGGGAGAGTTCGTCGGCGCGGGCGGTCGCGCGGGCCACCACGTTGGTGATGCCGAGGCCGAGCGCCGGCAGGCCGGACTGCTCGGACGGATGCAGTCGGCGAGGCGTGAAGCCGGACAGGTGCAGCGCGGGCCAGAAGCGGTTGCCGGGGCGGGCGAAGTGGTGACCGGTCGCGGCCGAGTACAGGCTCGGGTTGATGCCGGAGAACAGCACGCGCAGGCCGGGGCCGATCAGATCGGGGATCGTCCGGTCGGCCGCCGCGGCCAGTTCGGCCGGGGTCGGTTTCACAGGGTGCGCATCGCGCCGCCGTCGATCGGCAGCGAGACACCGGTCACGTAACTCGCCGCGGGGGACAGCAGGAACGCCGCCACCCGGCCGAACTCCTCCGGGTCGCCGAGCCGGCCCATCGGGATGTCCGCCGCCGCGCTCGCCGCCGCCTTCTCCGGGTCGCCGCTCGCCGCGAACAGCTCGGTGTTCCGGTCCGTCAGCAGGCGGCCCGGCAGCAGGCTGACGATCCGGACGTTGCGGTTCGCGTACTCGTCGGAAAGGTCTTTGGCGAGCGCGGCCAGGCCGGGCCGGAAGCCGTTCGACAGGCCCAGCCCCGCGATCGGGCTCCGCACCGAGCTGGACAGCACCAGGCCGATCGCACCGCCGGCCGCGGCCAGCTCCGCGGCGAACACCCGGGTCGCCCGCACCGAGCCGAGGAACACCGTCTCGAACGCGCCGCGCCACTGCTCGTCGGTCAGCTCCGCCGCCGCGCCGCGAGTCGGGCCGCCGACCGAGACGAGCGCGCCGTCGAACCGGCCGAACCGCTCCCGCGCCGCGTCCACCAGCGCCCTCGGCGTCGACTCGTCGGCCAGGTCCGCGACCATCCCGGCCGCGCCCGCGCCGAGCTGTGCCGCCGCCTCGTCGACGCGGGTCTTGTCACGAGCCGAGATCAGCACCTTCGCGCCGTCGGCGACGAGCGCCTGCGCGGTGGCGAAACCGAGGCCCTTGGAGGCGCCGGTGAGGACGAAGACGCGGTCGGCCAGCCCGAGATCCATGCGCTCGATCCTGCCACGGATTTCCGTCGTAGCCGGCCGCTAGGTTCGGTGCCATGACGGGATGCGCGTTGGTAACGGGTGCGTCGCGGGGGCTGGGTGCGGAGATCGCCCGGCGGCTGGCCCGCGACGGCTGGCCGGTGGCGGTGAACTACCTGCCCGATCGGGCCGATGCCGAGGCGGTGGTCGCGTCGATCGAGGCGGCCGGCGGCACCGCGGCCGCGTTCCGGGCCGACGTCACCGACGAGGCGGCGGTCACCGGCCTGGTCGCCGAGGTCGAGCGGCGGCTGGGCCCGGTGCGGGTGCTGGTGCCGAACGCGACCGGCCCGCAGCCGTCGATCCCGGCGATCGAGATGACCTGGCAGGACCATCTCGACCAGCTGGTGTTCTTCGTGAAGAGCCCGACCCTGCTGATGCAGGCGGTGCTGCCCGGCATGCGGCGGCTGGGCGGCGGGCGGATCGTCCAGATCGGATCCGACCTGTTCGAGCGGTCCGCGGCGGGCATGGCGGCATACAGCGCGGCCAAGGGCGCGCAGTTCTCGCTGACCCGCACCTGGGCGCGCGAGCTCGGCCCGCTCGGCGTGACGGTGAACGTGGTGGCGCCCGGCTGGATCCCGGTCGAGCGGCACGCCGCCATCGAGCAGCGATTCGTGGACGCCTACCGGGCGGATGTCCCGCTCGGGCGGATGGGCACGCCCGCCGAGGTCGCCGACGTGGTGGCGTTCCTGGCGTCCGAGGGCGCGCGGTTCATCAGCGGCGAGCGGGTCACGGTCAACGGCGGGCACACCATGGACTGACCAGCGACGGTAGGTTCGACGGCATGTCCTATCCCGAAGCGCTCTATCTCGGCGACGGCGGCGAGGCGTCGGCCACCGTGCGGCTCGGCGCGGCGGCGCCGGAGCTGGACACCAAGGCCACCGCGACCAGTTATCTGGCGACGGGCGAGACCACACACGGCATGTACGGGCTCTACCGCTGGGATTTCAAGGGTCCGCGCAGCGGTCCGGACCCGCACTTCCACCGGTCGATCTCGGAGTCGTTCTATGTGCTGTCCGGGTCGATCCAGCTCTATGACGGCGAGCGCTGGGTCGAGGGCACACCGGGCGGCTTCCTCTATGTCCCCGAGGGCGGCCTGCACGGTTTCCGCAACGAGTCGGGCGAGCCGGCGTCGATGTTGATCCTCTTCGCGCCGGGGGCGCCGCGGGAGGACTACTTCGAGAGGGTCGGCACCACGTCGCAGATGTCGGAGGAGGAGCGCACCGAGTTCTTCCTGCGGCACGACACGTTCTGGGTGTGAGGGCATGGAGCTGCTGCGCACGTCCCGGCTGACGCTGCGCACATGGGAGGCGTCGGATGTGGACGCGTTCTACGACATCTATTCGCGGTGGGAGGTAATGCGCTGGCTGGGCACGCCGCCGCGGCGGGTGCTCGACAGCGTGGCCGAGGCCCGGCGCCGGATCGAGAAGTGGGCCGAGCGGCAGAGCCCGCCGTTCGGCCTGTGGGCGATCGTGCCGTCGGAGGCGCCGGCGCCGGTCGGCACGGTGTTGCTGCTGCCGATGTCCGACGAGGCGGGCCCGACCGGCGACGTCGAGGTGGGCTGGCACCTGCACCCCGCCCATCAGGGGCAGGGCTGGGCGACGGAGGCGGCACGGGCGCTGCTGGGGGTCGCGGCGCTGCCACGGGTGCTGGCGGTGACCGACCCGGACAACGAGCGCTCCCAGGCCGTCTGCGATCGCCTGGGGATGGCCGACGAGGGCCTCACCGACCGCTGGTTCAGCACCACCACCCGGCAGTACGCGGTCTGACCGCCGTCGCCATGGCGGGCAAGCGTCAGCCCCGTCCAGTACGGATCTCTCTTCCGCCCGGCCGCCGACCTGACGCCGGCGGTCAGGCGGGGCGGCGGAGGATGCGGACCCGACCGGCGAAGTGCAGGGTGAGGTGGCCCGCGGTGGTCTTGATCGCGGGCAGACGACGGAGGCGCGGCGCTGCGCTCCCGTCGTAGATCCAGCCGGCCTCACGCACCGCCAACTCCTCGCCGGCGTCGGGGGCCAGGGCCGCGGCGTGCGCCCGGGCCATGTCCCAGCCGTCACGCAGGGAGCCCTGCGTCGGCCGGGTCGCCGCCCACGCCGCGAAGGCCCGGTGCCACTGCGCGCCGTGCGAACGCGCCAGCGCCGGCCACTGCCGCGCGACCTCTCCGGCGCGCTTTCTCAGCAGCGCGACCCGCGCGACTTCGACCAGCCGGGCATCAAACCCGTCCGGTACGGGCGCACCAGAGGTGAGCGCCCCCACGAGATCGGCCTGGCGGTCGGCCAGGCTCCGCGCCCGGCCGCCGGGCTGTCCCGCGCCGACGGCCGGGGTCGTCTCGGGCGTCATGTCACCGTGGGATAGCCGGAGGCCTTGGCGATCGCGTCGAGCTCCGCGCGCAGGGCGTCGGCCGCCGGGTAGTCCCCGTCGCGTTCCAGCATCAGCGCCGGGGGGCGGTGCCGGTCGCACAGCTCGGTGACCAGGTCGAGCACCGGCTGCGGGACCGCGTCGGTGTGGGTGTCGTGATAGACGCCCTCGTGTTCGGCGCCGCCGGCCACGTGCACATAGGCGATCCGGTCCAGCGGCAGGGCGTCCAGCAGGGCCAGCGGGTCGGTGCCACGGTTCAGGGCGTTGGCGTAGACGTTGGCCACGTCCAGGAGCAGCAGGGCGTCGGTGCGCTCCAGGATCTCGGTCAGGAACGCGGCCTCGTCCAGTTCGTCGTCGGGCCAGTCGAAGATCGCCGCGATCGGCTCCAGCGCGATCGGCACGCTCAGCTCCGCCTGGGTGCGCCGCACGTTCGCCACCACCGCGTCCACCGCCTCGCGGCTGCGCGGGATCGGCAGCAGGTGACCGGCCTCGACGCCGGCCGCGCGGACGAACGCGATGTGCTCGCTGACCAGGGGAGCGCCCAGCCGTTCGGCGACCGCGGCCAGGTGGGTCACCCGGGCCGGGTCGACCGGCTCGGCGCCGCCCAGCGACAGCTTCACGCCGTGCGGGACGACCGCGACGCCACGGTCACGCAGCTCGCCGAGCCCGGGCGGCAGGTCGCCGTGCGCGTGCACCGACTCGGCCACCACCTCGGCGAACTTCAGCCCGGGCAGCGCCGCCACGAAACCGGCGATCTCCGGGCGCCAGCCGATGCCGACCCCGTACCCCGTCATCCGCCGCACCCGCCACCGCCGCCGCAACCACCGCCACCGCCGCAGGAACTGCCGCTGCTGCAGGACGACGAACTGCCGCTGTCGCCGCTGCCACCGCCGCTGGAGTAGCCGGAGCTCGCGGTGGCCCGCTGAATCTCCGCCTCGGCGGCGAACGCCGGGTCCATCGCATAGAGCGAGGCCGCCCCGAAGACCGCCACGCCCATCGCCGCGCCGGTGGCGCCGTAGGTCGCGAAGGCCGGCGACTGGTTCGGCGCCAGATAGGTGTGCGTGCGGCGGAGCTCGAGCAGCGCCTTCTGCCCGGCGCGCGTCTGCACCGCGCTGGCCCGGACGAACGTGACGATGGTGAAGATCAGTGCGAAGAAGAGCATCGGCACCAGGAAGCCGACCGGCTTGTTGTTGTTCAGCCCGGCGAACAGCCGGAACACGCCGATCAGGAAGACCACGAACGCTGCCGCCGCCCACATCCGGGCCATCCTGCGCTCCGCGGCGGTGACAATCATCCCGGTGCGCTCCAGCCCCTCGCGCAACTGGGTCAGCGCCGCCGCCACCCACTGGTCGGACTGGATGTCGCGCACCCGGATCTGGCGCCCGGCCGCGTTGTAGATCGCCACGTCCAGCGGGGTCAGCCCGGCGGGCATCGGGCCGGACTGCGCGAGCGTGCCGCGGCCGGAGCTGGTCAGCACACCGGCCGCGCGCAGACCGGCGATCGCGGAGTAGACGGCGAGCTTGTCGCGCCCGCCCAGATAGGCGACCTGCTGCGGACCGAGGCTCGCCGCATAGACATCGGACGGGCCGCGGAAGAGGATCCGCCGGTGGATCGCCGCCAGGATCCCCACCAGGATGATCAAGGCGAGGTAGTAGCCGAGGAAGGTAGTGCCGGGGATGCCCCAGGTGTCGCCGGGCGCCGCGAGTGCCATTGCTTACCCCCCTTGCTGAACGGAACCTGTGGCCTCATTGTGCAGGCCGCTGCAACAGGGGGTGACCAGCCGGATCGGCAGAGAAACTAGCTCTTGCGGACGGCGTCCTCGACCAGGTCGAGAACCCGGCTCAACTCACCCGGCGGGCGGCCGGTGGCCAGGTGCAGAACCATCCCGTCATAGGCCAGCTCGAGGAACTGGCTCAGCACCTCGAGCGGGACGTCGTCGCGCAGCACGCCCGCCTCGCGCTGCCGCTGCAGACGCTCGCGGGTGGCCTCGGCGATCGCCGCGGACCGCTCGGCCCAGCGCTTGCCGAACGCCGGGTCGGTGCGCAGCCGCCGGGACACCTCGAGCTGACTGCCCAGCCAGCCCGCCGTGTCGCCGTTGCCCGCCCGATCGAGCAGATCGCGCATCACCTGAACCAGGCCGTTCTCGGCGACGGTCTCGGCCATCGCCACCGCGTCGTCCTCGGCGACCGCCAGGAACAGTGAGTCCTTGTCGCGGAAGTGGTGGAAGATCGCGCCGCGGGACAGGCCGGTCGCGTCCTCGAGCCGGCGGACCGTGGCGCCCTCGTAGCCGAAGCGCGCGAAGCAGCTGCGCGCCGCGGCGAGGATCTCGTGGCGGCGTGCGTCGAGCTGGTCCTGGCTCACCCGGGGCACGGCGTCGATCGTGTCACGCGCGTCCGCAGGCTTGCAAACAGTACGTACGGCTTGCCAGCCGGGAGTGTCAACCGCGACGCATCTGACCGGATGGTGCGAATTCCACCATCTGGACCCGGCTTTGTTAACACATGCGGACTGTCGGCGTTCCCACTGCCTCACGTAAAGTGCCCGGGTGCCTCTCGTGTTCCTCGCGCTCGACGACACCCTGCTTGACCGCAGCGGTGCCTTCCGGCTGTGGGCGAAGGGTTTCCTCGATGAGATCCAGGCTCCCGCTGAGGACATGGACTGGCTACTCTCCGTCGACGCCGACGGCCTGACCTCGCGGTGGGACGTGGCCGACGCCATCCGCGATCGGTACGAGCTGGGCATCCCGTCCATCGACCTGCTCGAAGAGCTGCACGAGGGCCCGCTCGCGTACGAAAGGCTTGATCCGCTCGTGGGTTGTGCCCTGCAGATCGCCGGCGATGCGGGCTGGGTGCCCGTGGTGGTGACCAACGGCCCGTCCGAGCAGCAGGAGAACCGGATCCGGCGCACCGGCCTGGACCGCTATGTGGCGGACTGGATGATCTCCGAGCAGGCCGGCGTCAGCAAGCCGAACCCGCGCATCTTCGCGCTGGCGGCGCAGCGGGTGCGGATGCGCCTCGGCGGCGCCTGGGTGGTCGGCGACAGCCCGGAGGCGGACATCGGCGGCGCGGCGGCGATGGGCCTGCCCAGCGTCTGGCTGCACCGCGGCCGCGACTGGCTGGACAACCGCTACGCACCGACCCGCGTGGTTGGCAACGTGATCCAGGGCCTCTCCGCGGTCATGGCGACCCGATAGCGGGCCGCACCCCCGCCGGCCGCACGCCCGCCGGCCTCACGGCCGCCGGGTGGTCGGTCTCACGGGCGCCAGATGATCGCGGCGATCTCGCGCATCCGGTCGGTGTAGGTCGCGCCGGCCAGCAGGTCCCGCAGGTCGCGCTCGAAGGCCGGCAGCCGGTCGCCGAAGAGGTGCGGCGCCGCCCAGGACAGCGAGAAGATCGCCGCGGCCACCTCGTCGGCGGTGCGGGTGATCGTCGCGCCCCACGGGATCTCCAGCCGGGTCGGGCCCTGATAGCCGGCCGCCCGCGGCACGTCCTCCTCGCCGCTGCGCGGAGCGGGCCGAATGCCCTGGCCGGCCCGCCGGATGGTGCCCAGATAGCTCTCGACCAGCTTTTCCACGGCCGGCCACGGGACGTCGCTGTCGGCGCCGCGATGCGTCTGCGCCGAGATGTTCACCCAGACGCCGCCCGGGTTGAACATCGGGCGGACCCGCCGGGCGACGAGCGGCTGATCCATCCAGTGGAAGGACTGCGCGAAGGTGATGCAGTCGAAGGTGCCCAGCCCCAGGTCCAGGGATTCCGCTCGCGACGTGTGGAACGAGATCTCCGGGTTGGCGGCCCGGGCCACGGCGATCATGCCCGGATCGGCGTCCACCCCGACGGCCGATGCGAAGCAGGGCGCCAGCAGCCGGGTCAGCGAGCCCGGCCCGCAGCCCACGTCGAGCAGCCGCCCGGTGCCGTCCAGGCCAAGCTCGTCGCGCAGCGCGGTGGCCAACTCCGGCGGATATGCGGTGCGGCCCACCGCGTAGTGTTCGGCACTTCCCGCATACAGCGTCTCGTCCCAGCTCCAGTCATCGTTCACCGCAGGGATTGTAGGGTCGGCTCATGGATGACAAGACCGTGCTCGGCCGGATTGATGAATTGGTCGACGAGGAGCACAAGCTCCGCCAGCAGGTGCTTCGTGGCGACATCACCAGCGACGAGGAGCGCGGCCGGCTCCAGGAGCTCGAAGTCGCCCTCGATCAGTGCTGGGACCTGCTGCGCCGGCGCCGGGCCGCCCGCGACAACGGGCAGGACCCGGACGCCGTGCAGGCGCACAGCGCCAGTGAGGTGGAGGGTTACCTCCAGTGACGCGGTCCCGGCCGCGGGGGAGGGGGGGGGGGGGGGGGGGGGGGGGGGGGGGGGGGGGGGGGGGGGGGGGGGGGGGAAGAGGGGAAACCAG
Organism: Actinoplanes sp. NPDC051388; assembly: GCF_055586225.1. Taxonomy (NCBI): domain Bacteria; kingdom Bacillati; phylum Actinomycetota; class Actinomycetes; order Micromonosporales; family Micromonosporaceae; genus Actinoplanes; species Actinoplanes sp. NPDC051388. The sequence goes on from NZ_JBVJIP010000024.1 coordinate 99,074, forward strand.
CTACCCTTCCCCCCCCCC
>NZ_JBVJIP010000024.1:99101-152371 GCF_055586225.1 Actinoplanes sp. NPDC051388
GCCACCAGGCAGCACCACGCCCCCCGTGCTCCTCCCCCCCCCCCCCCCCCCCCCCCCCCCCCCCCCCCCCCCCCCCCCCCCCGCCCCCCCCGGGCCGGGGCGTCGGCGTCTCATCGCAGGCCGGCTTCATAGAGCAGGCGCTCGATCAGCTCGTCGGCGTCGGGTGACAGCCCGCGGGCGGTGAACCAGTTGGCCACGTTCCGCACGTCGCGGGCGATGAAGTCGGCGCCCGCCGGGTTGGCGATCACGTCGACGATCTGCGGCAGGTCGATCAGCACCAGCCGGCCGTCGTGCACCATCGTGTTGTACGGCGACAGGTCACCATGCGCCACCTGCGCCCGCGCCATCACCGACAGCGCGTCCACCATCTGCCGCCACAGGTCGTCCAGGTCGGCCGTGTCGGCCCGCACCTGCGCGAGCCGGGGCGCCGCCTCGCCGGTCTCCCAGTCGCCGATGAACTCGAGCACCAGCTCGGTGCCGATCAGCTGCACCGGGTAGGGCACCCGGATCAGCCCGCTCTCCTGACCGACCTGCCACAGATGGGAGAGCGCGCCGAACTCGGCCGCCGCCCACTGCCCGGCGATCAGCTCCTTGCCGAAGGACGTGCGGTTGGTCATCGCCCGCATCTCGCGGGAACGCCGCACGCGGCGCCCTTCGAGATATCCCGCGTCGCGGTGGAAGAGACGGTGCTGGCCGTCCCGGTAGCGCTTCGCGGCCAGCAGGCTGGTCTGGCCGGTCTCGGGCAGCCAGCGCCGCACCAGGAAGACGTCGGCTTCCTTGCCGGTCTTGAGCATGCCCAGCTCGGCGTCGACCGCACCCAGCTCGGTGCGGATCCAGTCGGGGCGGGGTTCGGGCCCGTGCAGGGCGCCGTCCCAGGTGGACCAGCGGTCGCCCTCAGGGGGCAGGTCGGGGTCCTCTTTCAGCATCGGCTCGAGGCGGCCGCGCTTCAGGAAGTCGGAATCGTCGTCGTCGAACTTCAGCTTTCCGCGACGCTTGGTCGTGGAACCGTACGAATCGTGCTCGCGCACTTGAGGGTCTCCTCGGAGAAGAAGGTTTTACGGGGAACGAAGACACGGCGCATGACAAAGACGGCCATGGGTTCACACCCCCTCTTCTCTCGATTCGGACCTTGCACGAGCCACCTTGCCGCCCCCTCGCGAGGCGCGCAAGCGAATTAAATCAGCGCAGGAACCAGCGCTGCACGTCCTCGCCGAAGGGCGTCACGAACACGAGCGTGGCCATCGCGCAGAGCACCGACGCGATCAGCAGCACCCCGGACAGCCGCCGCTGCAGCCGCAGGTCGGTGAGCGTCGCCAGCGCGACCCCGGTCACCCCGAGCAGCACGCCGAGCCCGGGCCCGAGCAGCGTCGCGGTCGCGATGAAGGGAAACAACCACGCCAGCACGGCGGGCGCCACGGTGGCCGGGGCCACCAGCGCTTCGTGCTGCCCGGCCATCCCCTCGGCGTACGCGTAGAGCGGCGCCAGCCCACCGAGGAGCAGACCCAGGAAGGTCAGCTGGGCGCCGGCGACCACTCGCCCCCAGACCCGGAGCCCTCGAGAAGCCCCCGCCACCGCACCAACGCTCATGACCGGGAGGGTAACGACGCCTCACAAGGCGTCAGCAGGGAACGGGCGCGACGTCCGGTCCGGGGTCAGGGGTTCAGCTCTTCAGCGGGGTCGGCTCCGAGCACTCGGCGAACATCAGTCCGGGGCCGACGATCGGGCCGGTGCAGATTTCGGTCGTGATGATCTTCTGGCCGAAGTTGTCCGCCCGGGCATCGGTGACCACTTCCACCCGGCCGTCGGTGCGGGCGGTGTAGGTGATCGGAATCGGGTCGCCTTCGGTGGACGGCCGGGTCACTTCAAGCCGGGCCGGCCGCTTCTCCTGCGCGGCGTCGGCCAGGCAGCGCCCGGCCTCGACGGGAAAGTCACCGCCCTGCGGCACATCGAACGCCCCGCAGTCCGTCACCGCGACAATGCTGGGCGCGGCGGCAGGCGTAGGCCCGGCGGAGACATCGGCTTTCCCGGGTTTGCGCGGCGTGGGATCGGAGCTGCCACAAGCGGAGAGCGCGAGGCAAACCACGACCAGACCCAACATCAGCTTCACGAGGGCTTCGACGCCCCGCGCGAACGCGGCGTTCCCCCCGCGACCTCGAGAATTTGATCTTCAAAGAAGTGCGGCCCGCCCTCCCAGGAAACGGAGAGCGGGCCCGGAAACAAGAGAATCAGCTGTGCAGCATCTTCCGCAGGACGTATTGGAGGATGCCGCCGTGGCGGTAGTAGTCCGCCTCGCCGGGAGTGTCGATCCGGACGTCGGCGTCGAACTCCACGCCGGTGTCCGTGCGGACCTTCACCGTGGACGGGATGCCGCCGTCGTTGAGCTCGGTGACGCCGGTGATGGTGAACGTCTCGCTGCCGGACAGCTCCAGCGTCTCCGCGCTCGTCTTGGGCGGGAACTGCAGCGGCAGCACGCCCATGCCGATCAGGTTGGAGCGGTGGATGCGCTCGTAGGACTCGGCGATGACCGCCTTGACGCCGAGCAGCATCGTGCCCTTCGCCGCCCAGTCGCGGGACGAGCCGGAGCCGTACTCCTTGCCGGCCAGGATGACCAGCGGCACGCCCGCCTCCTGGTAGGCCACCGAGGCGTCGTAGATGGTGCTCTGCTCGCCGGTCAGGTGATTGACCGTGAAGCCGCCCTCGACGCCCGGCACCAGCTGGTTGCGCAGCCGGATGTTGGCGAAGGTGCCGCGGATCATCACCTCGTGGTTGCCGCGCCGCGAGCCGTAGCTGTTGAAGTCGCGACGCTCGACGCCGTGCTCGGCCAGGTATTTCCCCGCCGGGGAGTCGGGCTTGATCGAGCTGGCCGGCGAGATGTGGTCGGTGGTCACCGAGTCACCCAGCTTGGCCAGCACCCGCGCGCCGGAGAAGTCCACCACCGGCGTGGGCTCCGCCGACATGCCCTCGAAGTAGGGGGGCTTGCGCACGTAGGTCGAGTCTTCGGCCCAGGCGAACGTGTCGCCGGTCGGGGTCGGCAGCGACTGCCACTGCTCGTCGCCCGCGAACACGTCCTGGTAGGCCGCCGAGAACCCGGTCGCGCCGATCGCCGAGGCGATGACGTCGTCGATCTCCTTGGCGCTGGGCCAGATGTCGGCGAGGTGCACCGGCTGCCCGTCCGACCCGATGCCGAGCGGCTCCGTGGTGATGTCCAGGTCCATCGTGCCGGCCAGCGCGTAGGCCACCACCAGCGGCGGCGAGGCCAGGTAGTTCATCTTGACGTCCGGGTTGATCCGGCCCTCGAAGTTGCGGTTGCCGGAGAGCACGCTGACCGCGGTGAGGTCGGCCTCGTTGACCGCCGCCGAGACGGCCTCGGGCAGCGGGCCGGAGTTGCCGATGCAGGTGGTGCAGCCGTAGCCCACCAGGTTGAAGCCGAGCTTGTCCAGATAGGGCGTGAGGCCGGCCCGGTCGTAGTAGTCCATGACCACCTTGGACCCCGGCGCCAGGGTCGTCTTGACCCACGGCTTGCGGTTGAGCCCGCGCTCGACGGCGTTCTTGGCGAGCAGCGCCGCACCGATCATGACCTGCGGGTTCGAGGTGTTCGTGCAGGACGTGATGGCGGCGATCACCACCGCGCCGTGGTCCAGCTCGAACTCGGTGCCGTCGTCGCCGACCACGCGGGTGGGCTTGGACGGGCGGCCGTCGGCGCCGTTCGCGGCGGAGAACACGTGTGGCTTGTCCGAGTCGTCGGAGACACCGTTGGCCGGCGGGTCGCTGGCCGGGAACGACTCCTCCGAAGCCTCGTCGGCGGGGCCGGTGGCGGAGACGTAGTTGGCCAGGGCGTCGCGGAACATCTGCTTGGCTCTGTTGAGCGGCACCCGGTCCTGCGGACGCTTCGGGCCGGCCAGGGACGGCACGATGGTGCCCAGGTCGAGCTCGAGCCGCTCGGAGTAGTCCGGCTCGGCGTCCGGGTCGTGCCACAGGCCCTGGCGCTTGGCGTAGGCCTCGACCAGCGCGACCTGCTCGTCGGAGCGGCCGGTGAGCTGCAGGTACTTGATGGTCTCCTGGTCGATCGGGAAGATCGCCGCGGTCGAGCCGTACTCCGGCGACATGTTGCCGATCGTCGCCCGGTTGGCCAGCGGCACCGCCGAAACACCGGGGCCGTAGAACTCGACGAACTTGCTGACCACACCGTGCTCGCGCAGCATCTCGGTGATCGTCAGCACCAGGTCGGTGGCGGTGGTGCCGGCCGGCATCTCGCCGGACAGCTTGAAGCCGACCACCCGCGGGATCAGCATGCTGACCGGCTGGCCCAGCATGGCCGCCTCGGCCTCGATGCCGCCCACGCCCCAGCCGAGCACGCCCAGGCCGTTGACCATCGTGGTGTGCGAGTCGGTGCCGACCAGCGTGTCGGGATAGGCCTGCCCGTTCCGCTCCATGATCGTGCGGGCCAGGTATTCGATGTTGACCTGGTGCACGATGCCGGTGCCGGGCGGCACGACCTTGAACTCGTTGAACGCGGTCTGACCCCAGCGCAGGAACTGGTAGCGCTCGCGGTTGCGCTGGTATTCGAGCTCGACGTTGCGCTGGAAGGCGTCCTCGCGGCCGAACAGGTCGGCGATCACCGAGTGGTCGATGACCAGCTCGGCGGGGGCGAGGGGGTTCACCTTGGTGGCGTCGCCGCCCAGGTCGCGCACGGCCTCGCGCATGGTGGCCAGGTCGACCACACAGGGCACGCCGGTGAAGTCCTGCATCAGCACCCGGGCCGGGGTGAACTGGATCTCCACGCTCGGGTCGGCGGAGGAATCCCAGCTCCCCAGCGCGCGGATGTGGTCGGCGGTGATGTTCGCGCCGTCCTCGGTCCGCAGCAGGTTCTCCAGCAGGATCTTCAAGGAGTAGGGCAGACGCTCGTGGCCCTCCACCTTGTCGATCGTGAAAATCTCGTAGCTCGCGTCACCGACGCTCAGCTCACTCTTCGCACCAAAGGTGTCCAGGCTGGCCACGTCAACTCCTTCCCACGCCCCGAAGTCTTTCGCACCGGTTGCGAAGGCGATTCGGTTAGGTTCGCCTTACTCGCCATGCCCGCCGCGACCAGTAAACCGTACGTCCGTCTTGTATAAGTCTGCAAGGCGGGAGGTTTGGCTGGACACCATGTGGGAACATCGCGTTCCGTGAAGGCGATCACGGATCTGGAGCACCTCACCGATTTCTTCGATCGGTACGGGTCGGCTCTGACCAGGGGCGATGTCGCCGCGGTGGCGAACTGTTATGCATTACCCGGCATGGTGGTCGCCGACACGTACAGTTTCACCTTCGCTTCTCCGGCGGCTGTCGCGCTGTCCTTTCTCGGCGCCGCGCCGGCCTACCGCGAGCAGCAGATCGTCGCGGCGCACGCGCAGATCCTCGACGTGCAGCGGCTCAGCGACGCGCTCGCCATGGTCGCGGTGGAGTGGGAGTACCTGGACAGCGCGGGCAACGCGGTGCCCGGCGAGAGCTATCGCTACCTGGTCCGGGCCGACGCCAGCGGGCCCCGCATAACGACGGTGATCTCAACTCACTGAGGCTCTCCGAAATCGACTGAGCTGCCAAAGCGGCTTCGCCGCACTGCGAGTGGAAGAAGTGGAGCTGCCAAAGCGGCTTCGCCGCACTGCGAGTGGAAGAAGTGGAGCTGCCAAAGCGGCTTCGCCGCACTGCGAGTGGAAGAAGTGGTCCCAGTGCCATAGTGGCCGGGTGACCACGTTAGAGATCACCCCCGTCGCCACGTCCGAGCGTCTGCGCAGCCCGCGCTGGCTGGTCGTGCACTATCGGCGCGAGGACGCGGCCTACGGCGAGTGGGCGTTGCACGCGTGGGGTGACATCGCTCCGGGCGAGATGACCGGTTTCCCGGGCGGCCACCCTTTTGCCGGTGAGGACGCCTGGGGCCGGTTCGCCTGGGTGCGCCTCGCGGACGATGCGCGTGAGGTCGGCTTTCTCGTGGTCGATCGCACCGGCGCCAAGGACGTGCCGGTCGATCGGCGCATCGATCCCGGAGTGAGTCCGGAGATCTGGCTGACCGCCGGCGAAGAGGACATTTCGACCACGCCGCCGGCGGCGCCGCAGGACCCGGACGATGTGGTGATCCACTACCGCCGGCCGGGTGGGGACTACTCCGGGTGGGGCCTGCACGCCTGGGAGGGCACTTTCGCCAAACCCCACTGGAGTACGCCGCTGAGCCCGGTCACGTTCGACGAGTTCGGTGCGGTGTTCCGGGTGCCGGTGCGCCCCGACGCGACCGGGCTGCGCTTCGTGCTGCACCGCGACGACGTCAAGGACCTGCCCGACGACCAGCGCCTCGACCTGTCGGTGAGCCGCGAGATCTGGCTGCTGGCCGGGCAGCGGGCGCCGGTCCGCCCCGACCTCGGCACGCTCGGCCCCGAGCTCGACCCGGCCCGCGCGCTCGCGGTGTTCCTCGACCGCACCACGATCGCCCTGCCCGCCGAGCTGACCGCCGGAGCGACCGGCTTCGCGCTGGTCGCCGCACCGGCCGGGGACCTGCGCCGGGCGGGCGACGAGCTGACCGGCGAGCACACCACGCTGCCGCTGACCCCGCGCCCGGGCGGGCTGTTCCAGGCGCAGAGCCGCCGCTTCCCGCACCTGCGGGCCTACCACGCGTTCTCGGTCCGCGAGCTGGGCGACGCCGCGCTGGGTTACCTGTTGCGCGGCCAGGTGCTGGTCGCCGGGCGCGACACCGACGGCCGGCTCGCCGTGCTGACCGGGGTGCAGCTGCCCGGCGTGCTGGACGACCTCTATGCCGACGCCCGCGAGGCCGAGCTGGGCCCGGTGATCGACGGCGAGGACCGCCCGGCCCTCTCGGTGTGGGCGCCGACCGCCCGCACGGTGCTGCTCGAGCTGTTCAAGACCCCGTCGGCCGAGCCCAAGCTGCTGCCGATGGACCGCGACGCGGTGACCGGCGTGTGGTCGATCACCGGCAAGCGCAAGTGGCTGGGGCGCTACTACCGCTTCCGGGTCGAGGTGTTCCACCCGGCGGCGCAGCGGGTCGTGACGACGAGCGTGACCGACCCGTACTCGTTGGCTCTGGCCGTCGACTCGACCCACAGTCTGCTGGTCGATCTGGCCGACCCCGCGCTGGCCCCGCCGGGCTGGGACGCGCTGCGCAAGCCGGCCGCGGTGCCGCCGGCCCGCATGCAGATCGCCGAGACGTCGGTCCGCGAGTTCTCCATCTTCGACGCGACGGTCCCAGCGGCGCAGCGCGGCACCTACGGCGCGTTCACCGCGGACTCGGCGGGCATGCGGCACCTGCGTTCACTGGCCGACGCCGGGCTCACCCACCTGCATCTGCTGCCCGCGTTCGACTTCTCCACCGTGCCGGACCGCCGCGCCGACCAGGCCGTGCCCGCGTGCGACCTGGCCGCGCTGCCGCCGGACTCGCCCGAGCAGCAGCGCGCGGTGCTGGCGGTGGCCGACCGCGACGGCTGGAACTGGGGCTACGACCCGTGGCACTACACCGCGCCGGAGGGCAGCTTCGCCGAGCAGCCGGAGGGCGCGGCCCGGATCCGGGAGTTCCGGTCGATGGTGGCCGCGCTCAACGCCGCCGGGCTGCGCGTGGTGATGGACGTGGTCTACAACCACACGATGGCCGACGGCCTGCACCCGGTGAGCGTGCTCGACCGCATCGTGCCCGGTTATTACCACCGGCTGCTCGCCGACGGCACTGTCGCCGAGTCCACCTGCTGCTCCAACACCGCGCCCGAGCACCTGATGATGGGCCGTCTCGTGGTCGACTCGGTCGTCACCTGGGCCCGCGACCACAAGGTGGACGCCTTCCGCTTCGACCTGATGGGCCACCACCCCAGGGCCAACATCCAGGAGGTACGGGTCGCGCTCGACCACCTGGAACCCGAGGTGGAGGGGGTGTCCGGCAAGGACGTCTACCTCTACGGCGAGGGCTGGAACTTCGGCGAGGTGGCCGGCGACGCCCGGTTCGCGCAGGCCACCCAGGTGAACATGGCCGGCACCGGGATCGGCACGTTCAACGACCGGATGCGGGACGCGGCCCGGGGCGGCAGCGCGCACGGCGGTCAGGCCCAGCGGGGCTTCGCGTCGGGGCTGGGCTCGGACACGCCGCTGCGGCTGCACGACGCGATCAAGGTGGGGCTGGCGGGCGGGCTGGCGGCGTACCGGTTCGTGACGCACACCGGGCAGGAGCACAGCGGCGCGCAGATCGACTACCACGGCTCACCGAGCGGCTACGCGGCCGCGCCCGGCGAGACGGTGAACTATGTGGACGCCCACGACAACGAGATCCTCTTCGACGCGCTGGCCTTCAAGCTTCCGCGGGAGACGCCCGCCGCGGACCGTGCGCGCATGCAGATCCTCGCGCTGTCGCTGGTGGTGCTGAGCCAGGGCGTCGGTTTTCTGGCGCTGGGCAGCGAGCGGCTGCGGTCCAAGTCGCTCGACCGCAACTCGTTCGACTCGGGGGACTGGTTCAACCAGATCCGCTGGGATCCGGCGCAGGGCAACGGTTTCGGCCTCGGCCTGCCGCCCGCGCCGGACAACGAGGGCGCCTGGGAGCCGGCCCGCCCGCTGCTCGGCGACCCGATGCTGGTGCCGCCGCCCGAGGTGATCGCGATGACCGCCGAGCGTTATCGGGAACTGCTCCGGATCCGCCGCTCGTCGCCGGTGTTCGGCCTGCCCACCGCCGAGGAGGTGCAGCGTCGCGTGACCTTCCCGCCGGGCGGCCCGGCGGAGACGCCCGGGGTGATCGTGATGTGCCTGGACTCGACCGGGCTGGACGAGCGCTGGGCGCGGCTGGTGGTGGTCTTCAACGCCACCGACGCGGCGGTGACCGAGGCGGTGCCGGCCGGAGAGTTGCGCCTGCACCCGGAGCTGACCGCCTCGGCGGATCCGTTGCTGCGCACGGCGACGGCCGCGGACGGCACGGTCACGGTTCCGGGCCGCAGCGTGGCGGTGTTCGTCGCCGACCTCTGATCACGGGCGGGCGACGGCGGTCTCGCTCGGATCGGTCAGCGTCACACCGCACACGCTACGGGCTCGACCGGGGCCGCTAGAGTCCCGGCCGTGATGCGAAAGCTCCTGATCCCCGCCGCCGTGCTCGTGCTCGCTCTGACCGGCTGCACCGGTGACGACGAACCGGCGCCCGTGACCTCGACCGTGGCCGGGTCGCCGCCGCCGTGGACCGAGCCGGCGAACTACGGGTTCGTCGTCGACCGCAAGTGCGGCGACGGCGCCTCGCTGGGCAAATATCGGGTCACGGTCGAGGGTGGCGAGGTGACCGCCACCGAGCGGGTCGACGGGAGGACCGCCGAGGGCGAGGAGGAGATCGAGGTGCCCACGCTCGGCGGCATGCTCGAGGAGGCGCAGACCGCGATCGACGACGGCGCCGACGCCACCACCAAGCACGACGGCGCCGACGGCCACCCCACCGAGGTCACGATCAACCGTGCGGGGGAGGAGACCGGCGACGCCGTCTGCTTCGTGATCAGCGACTATGCCCCGAAGGGCTAGCCGGGCAGCCGCGGGCCGGCCTCGCGCTGGGCGGCCAGCCACGTCTCCACCTCGTCGGAGGTGCGCGGCAGGCCGGCCGACAGGTTGCGGCAGCCGTCGGCGGTGACCAGCACGTCGTCCTCGATGCGCACGCCGATGCCGCGCAGCTCCTCGGGGACCAGGTCGTCCTCCGGCTGGAAATAGAGACCCGGCTCGACGGTCAGCACATAACCCTCGCCGAGCGGGCCGTTGCGGTATTTCTCCTTGCGCGCATAGGTGCAGTCGTGCACGTCGATGCCGAGCATGTGCCCGAAGCCGTGCAGCGTCCAGCGGCGGTAGACGGTGGACTCCGGGTCCATCGCCTCGTCCACGCTGACCGGCAGCAGACCCAGGTCGTGCAGGCCCTCGGCGAGCACCCGCATGCAGACCAGGTGCACGTCCTGGTGAATCACGCCGGGCTTGATGTGGTCCATGCCGGCCTGCTGTGACGCGTACACGATGTCGTAGACCTGTTTTTGCAGTGGGGTGAAGCTCCCCGAGACGGGCACCGTGCGGGTCACGTCGGCGGTGTAGAAGTTGTGGCCCTCGACGCCCATGTCCATCAGCAGCAGGTCGCCCGGCGTGGTCATGCCGGTGTTGCGCACCCAGTGCAGGATCGTCGCGTGCGCGCCGCCGCCGACGATCGACGTGTAACCCACGTCGTTGCCGTCGTGCCGCGCGCGCAGACCGAAGACGCCCTCGAGCAGCCGCTCCTTGACCGGCCGGTCGGCGGGCAGCACCCGCGCCACGTCCTCGAAGCCGCGGACGGTCGCGTCGATCGCGTCCTGCAGCTGCGCGATCTCCCACTCGTCCTTGACCAGCTTGAGCTCGGAGATCACCCGGGCCAGCTCGCGGTCGCGGCGCACCTGGGGATCGGGCTCGTAGGCCAGCACCGCGCGGTCGACCGCCGTGTCGAGCCCGCGCAGCACCCGGGTGCGGGCCGGAGCGCACTCGGCCAGCGCGCGGCCGAGCTCGGCATAGGGCGCCGTCTCCAGGCCCAGCTCGGTCGACTTCTCGCCGAGCGTGTGCCGGCGGCCCACCCACAGCTCGCCGTCGCGGCTGCGGAAGAACGCGTCGGTCTCCTTGGAGTTGCGCTCCCGCGTGTAGAGCACCGCGTCGTGGCCCGAGCCGCTCGGCCGCAGCACCAGCACGCTGTCCGGGTCGCGGTCGCCGGTCAGATAGACGTGGTCGCTGCCGGGACGGTAGTGGTAGTCCGTGTCGTTGGCGCGCACCTTTTCCGTGCCGCTGGGGATGATCAGCGTCTCGCCCGGGAAGGCGTCGGACAGCTCGGCGCGGCGCTTCGCGTAGTTGGGCACCTCGGCCAGCGGCGTCACGGCCAGCGCGTCGTCCCGCCAGCCGCCGCGCATGAACTGCAGGAAGGCCTCGGGGTAGTCGGGATCGTGCGACTCGGTCTTGATCTGCGCCTGCTGCTCGTCGGCCATGGGGGTCCTCCCGTCGTCGTCCACCACTGACCGTACCGTGCCGGCGGCGCCGATTCGCCCGGCAATCAGCCGGGCAGGGTGAGGCACGCCACCCGCTCTCCGGCGGTCCCGGCAAGCCCTTCTTCGGTACGCGTCCGCGAGGCGTGCACGATCAGCGAACGCGGCGGCGTCAGCTCGTCGAACGTCCACCGCTGCACCGCCGTGACGGTCGCCACGCCCAGCCGGTCCGCGGTGAAGTCCAGCCACACCTCGTTCGCCGGGTTCGCATATGAGGGGTCAGGCGACGCGGACACTCTCGGGTCCGTCTCGTGCTGATAGTGCGGGCCGGCCTGGGCCGGCGTGGCGGTGCACGGCTTGGTGTGCAGATGCGCGCCATAGGTGCGCCGCGGCAGCATCCCGGTCACCGCCAGCCGCACGGTGACGCCGTCCGCCACCCGGCCGAACGCCAGCTGCGCGGTCGCGCCCACCGGCACCAGCCGCGGGTCGTAGGTCACCGCGGTCGCGCTCGACGTGGCGAACGATCCCTCGGCCACCACCTCCGGCACCCCGATGTCGTCCGGCCCGAGGATCCCGCCGCCGTCACCCGGCGCCGCGCTGGTCTCCGGCGCGAACAGCGGCGGACCCGCGACCGGCGAGACCGGTGGCGACAACACCGGGTTCTCCAGGCCGGTGTCGATGCACCCGGCGAGCGGCGCGAGCAGCACGGGCAGCGTGGCGATCAGAAGGCGGCGCACCCCTGAATCATGCCAAACTCGGGCGTAAAGGACGAGCACCCGCGCGCGGCTGGCTTTCTCCGCCGCCGAAAGCAAGGCTGTGGAGGAGATGTCGCGCGCATTACCGGGAGGGTTCGGCATGGGCTACGCGGTGCTGCTCGGGGAGTCCCTGGTCGACCTGCTGGAGACCGAGGCCGGCGGCGAGCTGATCTATCGCCAGGCGATCGGCGGCGGCCCGCTGAACGTGGCGGTGGGGATCAGCCGGCTGGGCGGCGAGGCACAGTTCGGCGGCACGCTCGGCCAGGACATCCTGGGCGACCGCATCGCCCAGTTCCTGCGTAAGTCGGGCGTGGCGACCCGCCTCCTCAAGCGGGTGCCGGTGTCCACCACGCTCGCGGTGACCACCTTCGAGGGCGCCGAGCCGACCTTCACGTTCTACGGCGAGCCGCCGTCCTATGCGCTGCTCGAGCCCGCCGACCTGGACGTCGAGCTGCTGGCCGGGGCGGACGTGGTCTACACCGGCTCGATCGCCCTGCTGCGCGAGCCGTTCCAGACCGCCGCCCGGGCCGCCTGGCAGACCCCGGGGCCGCTGCGGGTGTTCGACCCCAACGTGCGGCCCACGCTGCTGCCCGGCGCGGGCGCGGTGGCCGCCATGCGTGACCTGGTCGAGGAGTTCTTCGCCACCGCCGACCTGGTCAAGCTGAGCCTGGCCGACGCCGAGGTGCTCTACGACGGCGCCACCGCCCCGGCCGCGGCCGAGCGCATCCTCAAACTGGGCGCCCGCGCGGTGGTCGTGACCTGCGGCTCCAAGGGAGCCTATGCGGCGGTGCCGGACGGCGGCACGATGCTGCCCGCGCCGTCGGTGGCCGCGGTGGACGCGACCGGCGCCGGTGACTCGGTGATGGCCGCGCTGATCCGCCGCCTGCTCGCCGACGGCATGCCGGACAACCTGGCCGGCTGGGAGCGCAACGTCCGCTTCGCACTCGCGGTGGCCGGCCTGGTCTGCGAACGTCGCGGCGGCGCGGTCGCGATGCCGACCACGGAGGAACTGGCCGCCCGCTGGGGCGCGCTGCTTTAGTCCAGGGCCTTTTCGATGAAGCGCTGACGGTCCAGCAGCACCCGCTCGACCCGCACGTCGGCCACCACGTCGTCGCCGTCGCGCACCGTCACCTCGAAGACCAGCTTGCGGCCGTCCACCTTGGCCAGCGTCGCGGTCGCGGTGACCGTGCGGCCCAGCGGGGTCGGCGCGCGGTGCTCGACCTCGGCGCGGGTGCCCACCGTGGTCACACCGCCGGGCATCTGCCGCGCGGTGGCCGCGACGGTCGCCGCCTCGGCCAGCGCGAGCACCCGCGGGGTGCCGAGCACCGGCACGTCGCCCGAGCCCAGGGCCTGCGCGGTGTCGGCGTCGGTCACGGTCAGCTCCAGCCTGGCGCTGAGCCCGACGGCGAACTCCGGGATCTCCATGGCGCTCAGTCTAGGGTCGCTGCCAGACCGAGTCGGCTGTGCTGCCACCGGCCTGGGCCACCTCGCCGGCCGGGGCCACCTCGCCGCCCTGGGCCACCTCCCCGGCCGGGACCACGTCGGCGGCTACCTCGCCGGTGACCAGCGGGGCTGGGCCCCGGGCCAGCCGGGCCCGGTTCGCGAGCTCGTCGGCCAGTGCCCAGGCCTCGTGCAGGTCGCGGTCGCGGGCCACCCCGGCCCGGCCGCCGGCCGTGTCGGCATAGACCGTGGCCAGCCCGAGGCGGCGCTGGAACGGGCCCTGCAGCACCCGCACGCTCTGCAGCCGCGCATAGGGCACCAGGGACATCTCGCGGGTCAGCAGCCCCCAGCGGGTCACGAACACCTCGGGGGTCAGGCCCATCCCGAACCGGCGCAGCGCGAACGGGTGCAGCCAGCGGGCCCGGTCCGGCGGCGGGGTGGTCGGCAGCGCCATCAGGTCGACGCCGGGCAGCACGTCCCACACCAGGGCGCGGCCGGTGTCGTTGTCGCCGACCGGGAGCAGCCGGTCGGAGCGCTTGTCGTTGCCGTTCTGCGGGCCCGCATATCCCGCGATGTCCAGCCGCAGGTGCAGCCAGCGCTTGCCACGCCAGAGCAGCGGCCAGGTCACGCCGACCGACTGCACCCGGTGCAGCGGCACCACCTGGCTGCGCGTCTCCAGCAGCCCGTAGCGCACCACCAGCCGGCCGCCGGAGTCGCGCGCCAGCCGGAAGTCCCAGTCCTGCAGCACCCGGCGCACCGGCTGCAGCAGCACACCGGCCATCGCGGTGATGGTCGACGCGATGCCGATGAACGTGAACGCGTGCTCGAGCGCGAACTGCATGATCACGAACGCCACGCCGAACGGCAGCAGGAACGCTTGTGGGGTGAGCAGCTGGCTGAGCACCACGTCGTGGTTGCGCACCCGGAACAACGGGCGCTCCAGGGCGGAGGCGCCGTTCGGATGTCCGGCCACTGCCGGGCCGTTCTCCACCCCTTCGGTACGCCCGGCGAGCGAGAGCAGCCGTTCGCGGAGAGCGGCGGCGTCTCGTACCGTCAGATAGGCCAGTGGCGCCTCGGTCTTGCCGCCGCCGACCACCTCGAGCCGCAGCTCGGCCAGGCCGGTGAGCTGCGCGAGCAGCGGGCGGCGCAGCTCGACCGCCTGCAGCCGCTCGAGCGGGATGGCGCGGTTGCGCCGCCACAGCAGGCCGTCCTGGATGCGCAGCTCGCGCCCGACGACGTGGTAGCCGGTGTTCAGCCAGTTGATCAGCGAGAAGATCACCACGGCGACCGCCATCACCAGCACGACCAGCGCGAACTTCTCCAGGCCGATCTGCGCGAGCGTCTGCCAGGACAGCGCGACCACGATGATCGCCAGCGACTTGGCGCCGTGCAGCAGCGGGCTGAGCGGGTGCAGGCGTCGCCGCGGCTCCTCGGCCGGCGCTTCGACGGCCGGTGGGGCCTGCGCCTGCGGGGGTGGAGGCGGCGGCTCGGGGGTCGCGTCGGTGGCGGTCACAGGCCCTCGGCCCGGTCCTCGCCGAGTGCGGTCAGCCGGTCGCGCAGCCGGGACGCCTCGGCCGGCGCCAACCCCGGGATGCGCGCGTCACTGGCCGCCGCCGCGGTGTGCAGCTGGACCGTGGCCAGGCTGAACGCGCGTTCCAGCGGGCCGGCGGTGACGTCCACGTACTGCATCCGGGCGTACGGGACGATGGACAGCCGGCGGATCAGCAGGCCGTGCCGCACCAGCAGATCGTGCTCGCGCTCGGCGTAACCCCAGGCGCGCACCGCCCGGACCGTGATGAACGAGCGCCAGACCGCGAAGACCACCACCGCGGCCATCGCCAGCAGCCAGATCCAGTGGCCGGTCAGCATCCGGCCGACGATGAGGCCGGCCAGCAGGATGAGCACCCAGACGGCGCGGGTGATCAGCTCCACAGTGATCAGCTTGGGGGAGACCGGACGCCAGTCGACGGCGTCGGGCCAGGGTTCGAGGGGATCGATGCCGGCATGCGTCACGGCGGCGTCGGACGGCTCGGTCACGCGTCAAAGCCTAGGAGATAGCGGGGAGAAAGGCCGAACCTCTCTCAGGAACCCGCGGAGCTCGAGGAACTGCCCCAGGGATTGACGGTGATCGTCGCAGGCCAGCCACGTCTTGCGCCGCTCGGGCGTGTGCAGCTTGGGGTTGTTCCACAGCAACTGATGCTTCGCAGGCGTGCGACAGCCCTTGGAGCTGCATTGGATGTCTATCTCTTCGCCCTCGACCACCCGGGCAACACTACGCCGGTGGGAGAGACAACCTGGAGACATTGAGCGCCGGGCGACCACGGGGGAAGTCGCCCGGCGACGCCCCAAATCTTACACTCTTGATCGGTCCCGCCGTCCACCCCTGGTGGCGTGGGAGTTCCGGCGGATCGCGCAGAAAGATCGACTCCGGTGGACCAGGGCAGGAGCACCCTCGGCGCGGAAAACAGCGCCTGCCCGGACGCTCCCAGGATGCTCGTGTAAGTCTTGAGCGTCGGCACCCGCGCCGGCGCGCCCTCAGACCGCTGTGGAGGACCGGTGGCCCAGCCGACCACGCCCGAGACCGAGACCAGCACCGAGACCCGGTCCGCGCCGGTGCCACCGGCCCAGGACGCGACCCAGCTCGAGCGCGCGATGTTCGAGGTCAAGCGGGTGATCGTGGGTCAGGACCGGATGATCGAGCGGATGTTCGTGGCGCTCCTCGCGCGCGGACACTGCCTGCTCGAGGGCGTCCCCGGCGTCGCCAAGACGCTGGCCGTGGAGACCCTGGCCAAGGTGGTCGGCGGCACGTTCTCGCGGATCCAGTTCACCCCCGACCTGGTCCCGGCGGACATCGTCGGCACCCGGATCTACCGGCAGTCGAGCGAGAAGTTCGACGTCGAGCTCGGGCCGGTGTTCGTCAACTTCCTGCTCGCCGACGAGATCAACCGGGCGCCGGCCAAGGTGCAGTCCGCGCTGCTCGAGGTGATGGCCGAGCATCAGGTGTCGATCGGCGGCGAGACGCACGAGGTGCCCGACCCGTTCCTGGTGATGGCCACCCAGAACCCGATCGAGCAGGAGGGCGTCTACCCCCTGCCGGAGGCGCAGCGCGATCGGTTCCTGATGAAGATCCTGGTCGGCTACCCGACCGACGCCGAGGAGCGCGAGATCGTCTATCGGATGGGCGTCAGCGCGCCCGAGCCGCAGGCGGTCTTCACCCCGGAGGAGCTGCTCGGCCTGCAGCGCCGGGCCGACCAGGTGTTCGTGCACAATGCGCTGGTCGACTACACGGTGCGGCTGGTGCTGGCCACCCGCGCGCCGGCCCAGCACGGCATGCCCGACGTGGCCCAGCTGGTGCAATACGGCGCCAGCCCGCGCGCCTCGCTCGGCATCGTCCGGGCCACCCGGGCGCTGGCCCTGCTCCGCGGCCGGGACTACGCGCTGCCGCAGGATCTGCAGGACATCGTGCCGGACATCCTGCGGCACCGGCTGGTGCTCAGCTATGACGCGCTGGCCGACGACATCCCGGCCGACCACATCGTGGCCCGGATCATGCAGAGCGTGCCGATGCCCTCGGTGGCGTCCCGGCAGGGCTCCTCCCCGAACGGTCACCACCAGCCGATGCCGACCAGCGGGGCCCCGAGCAGCGGCATCCTCGGCAGCGGCATCCCCGGCGGCGGCATCCCCGGCCCGCACGACGGCGGTCAGCCGCAGCCGCATCAGCCGCCGCAGACGAACACCCTCTGGCCGGGTCAGCAGTGACCCAGGCCCCCGCTGACCTCCCGTCGGCCGCCGAGGGCGGCACCGCCCGGGCCGAGGCCGTGCTGTCGCGGCTGCAGCTGCTGGTGACCCGCAAACTCGACGGGCTGCTGCAGGGGGACTACGTGGGGCTGCTGCCCGGGCCGGGCAGCGAGGCGGGGGAGTCCCGGGAATACCGGGCCGGCGACGACGTGCGCCGGATGGACTGGCCAGTGACCGCGCGCACCACCACGCCGCACGTGCGGCGCACGGTGGCCGACCGCGAGCTGGAGACCTGGATGGCCATCGACCTGTCGGCCAGCCTCGACTTCGGCACCGCGCAGTGGCTCAAGCGCGACCTGGTGATCGCGGCGGCGGCGGCGATGGCGCACCTGACCGTGCGCGGCGGCAACCGGATCGGCGCGGTGGTGGGCACCGGATCCGGTCAGGTCGTCCGCGAGACCGGCCGCCGGTGGGGCCGCCGCAAGCAGGCCGAGCCCGCCGCGCCGCCGGTCGACGAGGCGCCGATCGTCCGGCTGCCCGCCCGGCCGGGGCGCAAGGAGGCGCAGGGGCTGTTGCGGGCGATCGCGCGTACGCAGATCAGGCCGGGACGCACCGATCTGGGTGAGTTGATCGACCGCCTCAACCGACCGCCGCGCCGGCGGGGTGTCGCCGTGGTGATCTCCGACTTCATGGCGCCGGTGGACTCGTGGGCGCGCCCGGTGCGGAAGCTCGGGGTGCGGCACGACGTGCTGGCCATCGAGGTGGTCGACCCGCGCGAGCTGGAGCTGCCGGACGTCGGCGTGCTCACCCTGGCCGACCCGGAGACCGGCGCCCTGCACGAGGTGCAGACCGACCCGGAGCTGCGGCGGCGTTACGCGGAGGCGGCCGGTCAGCAGCGCGGCGACATCGCGCGGGCGCTGCGGGCGGCCGGTGCGGCACACTTGCGGTTGCGCACCGATACAGACTGGTTGCTGGACACGGTCCGATTCGTCGCCGCCCAGCGGCACGCACGCACCCGGGGGACCACACGATGATCAGATTCCTCCAGCCGTGGTGGCTGCTCGCGCTCTTCCCGGTGCTCGCGGTCGCCGGCGCCTATGTCTGGCGGCAGTTCCGCAAGCGGTCCTACGCGATGAAGTTCACCAACGTCGACCTGCTGCGCAGCCTCGCGCCGCGCGGCCTGGGCTGGCGCCGGCACGCGGCCGCGGGCGCCTTCCTGCTCAGCCTGGCGGCCCTGGGCACGGCGATGGCCCGGCCCTCGGTCGACCGCGAGCAGCCGCTGGAACGCGCCACCGTGATGCTGGCGATCGACGTGTCGCTCTCGATGGAGGCCGACGACGTCCTGCCGAACCGGATCGAGGCGGCGCAGGAGGCGGCCAAGCAGTTCGTGCAGGAGCTGCCGCCGACCTACAACCTGGGCCTGGTCTCCTTCGCCAAGGCGGCGAACGTGCTGGTGTCGCCGACCAAGGACCGGTCCGCGGTGATCGCCGGCATCGACGGGCTGACGCTGGCCGAGGCGACCGCCACCGGCGAGGCCGTCTTCACCGCGCTGGACGCGATCCGCACGGTGCCGTCGGACGGCGCGGACGGCGCCCCGCCGGCCCGGATCGTGCTGCTGTCGGACGGCTACCGCACCTCCGGCCGCTCGGTGGAGGACGCCGCGGCCGCCGCGCTCGCCGCGAACGTGCCGGTGTCGACGATCGCCTTCGGCACCGACACCGGCGTGGTCGACATCCGCGGAGCGCTGCAGCGGGTGCCGGTGGACCGGCTGTCGCTGCAGCAGCTTGCGGAGACGACGAAGGGCTACTTCTACGAGGCCGCCTCGGTCACCGAGCTGAAACAGGTCTATGAGGACATGGGCAGCTCGATCGGCCATCGGGTGGAGCCGCGCGAGGTGACCCAGTGGTATGCCGGGGCGGCGCTGCTCTTCGGACTCGTCGCAGCCGGGATGAGTCTGTTGTGGACATCCCGGCTGCCCTAGGCCTTGGTTTGTCGGTTGTTCCGTGTTTGTCAGTTGTTTCCGTGCACGAGCAGGAAGACGACGACCACCCAGGCGGCGGCCATGGTGAACGTGAGAGGCGCGACGAAACGGCTCATTTGACGTACCTTCCGGTGGGTTGAGCTCTCGGAAAGCGCGCACGTCATGTCGCGGCCGGCACCCCGAACCCCGTGGTCGCGGCGCACACGACCGCACCGGCCACGGCTCTGCCGTCGGCGCGGTGGGGGAAGGGCGGAAGTCAGGTCAGCGGTCAGACACTCAGCGGTCAGACACGCTGACGAGCGGCCCGGCCACGACTGGGAGGATCGCTATCTCGCACAGCGATCACCTCCGTCGGTCGTGGTCTTCTTCAGGGCCGTGCAGGAGCCTACCGCTTAAGGACGATTTAAGGCGACCGGGTCGCCGTGTCGTCCACCACGCCACCCGGATCAGGGCGGTCAGGGCGAGCGCGAGAAATGGTAGCCAGGCGATGCGCGCGATGATCCACTGGGGTCCGATCGGGGCGGTGAGCAGGCCCGGAACCGGTCCGGACCAGATCGCGGCGGCACCCGCGACAACGGTGACGAAGACACTCTGGTGGGCCAGGTAGATCGGCAGCGCCGCCCGATTGAGTGACCCCACGATCGAGCCCTTTGCTCTGCTTCCTCTGAGGAAGCGGAGCGTGTGGCGCGAGCCCTTTGCTCTGCTTCCTCTGGGGGAGCGGGACGTGTCGGGTGAGCGCTTTGCTCTGCTTCCCGAGAGGGAGCGGGACGTGTCGGGTGAGCGCTTTGCTCTGCTTCCCCAGAGGGAGCGGGACGTGTCGGGTGAGCGCTTTGCTCTGCTTCCCCAGAGGGAGCGGGACGTGTCGGGCGAGTGCTTTGCTCTGCTTCCCCAGAGGGAGCGGAGCGTGTGGCGCAAGCGCTTTGCTCTGCTTCCTCTGGGGAAGCAGGGCTTGTCGCGGAGAAGTAGAAAGACGCCGATCTGGGCGCACGCCAGGGCGATCGCGAACAGGGACGGCGGGGAAAGGTTGGAACGGCCGTCGCCGGGGACGCCGACCGCGGACGCGGGGTAATCGAGGACCTGGACCAGGACGACGAGGGCGGCGATGCCGCCGACGAGGAGACCGGCCGCGGGCAGAGATCGGCGGCCGGCCGGGGTTGAGTGGTCCGGGGTTGAGTGGTCCGGGGTTGAGCGGGCCAGGGCGACGCCCAGGATCCACGGGACCGACCAGGCGGCGATGACCGCGATCCAGGAGGGGATCAGGCCCGCGTCGGACAGGGCGACCACGACCACCGCGGGCGCGGCGGCCACGAACGGCCCGGCGCGGTCCACGGCACGGGACAGCACGCCGGTGGCGGCTTTCAAGGCCAGATACGGCAGCAGGAACCAGAGCGGGCTGAGGACCAGTACCGCGATGGTGCGCCGCGTGCTGTCCGGGAGGCCGGCCGCACTGGCCACCACCAGAACGACCGTCCAACCGCCGAGCAGGAGGACCAGAGGGCGGGCGAGCTTCGTCGCGGCGCGCGGCCATCGCGGTCGCCTCGTCGCCTCCCGCGGCCGGTTGTCTGCCGATCGCCGGGAGCTGGGCAGGCCGGCCGCGAAACCACCGGTGAAGAAGAACAACCCGAGCGTTTGCAGGAACCACGAGATCGGCGTGAATACCGGCATCGTGCCCAGTGGGCTGGCCTGCCGCCAGCCGCCGCCACCGTCCAGCACCAGCCCGGTCACCAGCCAGTGCCCACCGACCACCCCGATGATCGCCACCGCCCGCGCGACGTCGATGCTCCGATCCCGCCCGGCCCCTCTGCTCTGAGCGACTGTGGGCAGCACCGCCGCGCTCATGACGCCTGGCCCGTGGGCCGCGGGCGAGACGGCGTCGCGAGCGAGACGGGGGTCGCGGGCGAGCCGGGGTCGCGGGCAAGACGAGGGTCGGGGGCGAGCCGGGGCCGCGGGCGAGCCGGCGTCGCGGGCGGGGCGGGGTTGGTCCGAGCTTGGGTCTGCTCGGCGGGCGTGTGAGCAGCATCGGCCCGGCCCAGGACCACGTCGGTGACGGCGGCCAGGGTGGCCGACTCGGGGACCAGGTAGTAGTCGTGGCCGGCCACGCCGTCGGTCGGGAGGGTGCGGGCGCCGAACGCCGGGTCGGACGGTCGCCGGCCGTGGCCCAGGTCGAAGAGCCGGACCTGCGGGATGCGGCGGATCCAGTCGGCCGGGGCCAGCGCCGACCACACCCGCGCCCCGCCGAGGTCGGACGCCTGGCCGGCGCCGATGCCGGGCGCGCCCATCGTCACCACGTCGTGCACCATCGGCAGCCGCGGCGCGGCCAGGCCGGCCACGATCGCGCCGTAGCTGTGCGCGACCAGCGTGACCGACGCGCCGGGGCGCGCAGCCTGCAGCGCCTCGACGAACGCGACCAGGCGGTCCGCGCCGTCCCGGGCCCGCTGCTCGCGGATCGACGCCAGGCCGATGCCCTCGGGAGTGTCGTAGCCCAGCCAGGCCACCACGGCGACGTGGGCCGCGCGGTCGGTGGCCCGCAGCTTCCAGTAGACCGAGCGGGCCTGCACGGCGGGCGCGCGCCGGGAGATGCCGCCCAGGCCGCGGTCGAAGTCGCGCAGCGTGGTGTCCACCCCGGGGATCAGCACCACCACGTGGTCCGCGGCGGCCAGGTCGCCGACCACCTCGGCCGCGGTGCCGTCGCCGCTCGCGTCGAAGGCGAGGAACTTGCGGCCGGACGCGGCCCAGGTGGCGTACATCCCGCCGGCCCGGCGCATGGCGTCCGCGGCGTCGCGATAGGACAACGACGCGCCCGGATCCGGTGCCGGGGCGGTCTGCAGTGCCGAACCGGGGAGCGCCAGCGTGAGCAGGGCCGCCGTGCTGAGCAGGATTCTCGTTCGCATGGGCCGCAGAGTGCGGTCGCGAACACCCCCGTCTCGTCACACCGCGGTGCGCTCTTCGGGGTCACCCCACGGTGCTACTCGCCGACGGCCACCAGACCACACTCGTACGCGAAGACGACCGCCTGCGCCCGGTCCCGCAGCCCGAGTTTGGCCAGGATCCGTCCGATGTGGGTCTTCACCGTCTGCTCGGCCACCACCAGTTCGGCGGTGATCTCCTGATTGGACCGGCCGCGGGCGATCAGCCGCAGCACCTCGGTCTCGCGGGGCGTCAGCGCGTTCAGCGCGGTGGGCCGGGGACGGTCGGTGCTGGGCCGGGCCGCGAACTCCGCGATCAGCCGGCGCGTCACGGCGGGGGCGAGCAGCGCGTCGCCGGCCGCCACCACGCGCACCGCCTGCACCAGGTCGGCGGCCGGCGCGTCCTTGAGCAGGAATCCGCTGGCGCCGGCGCGCAGTGCCTCGTACACGTAGTCGTCCAGGTCGAAGGTGGTCAGGATGAGCACCCGCGGGCCGCTCTCGTCGCCCGCGGGGCGACCGCCGAGCAGCCGCCGGGTCGCCTCCAGACCGTCCATCCTGGGCATCCGCACGTCCATCAGCACCACGTCGGGCGCCAGCTCGCGGGCGCGGGTGACGGCCACCGCGCCGTCCTCCGCGTCGCCCACCACCACGATGTCGGGCTGCGCGGCCAGCAACGCGCCGAAGCCCTGCCGCACCATCGCCTGGTCGTCGGCGATCAGCACCTTGATCATTCCTGCGGATCCCCTCCATAGGGCAGGCTCGCCTCGACCCGGAAGCCGCCGGCGCCGTCCGGGCCCGCCGTGAGCGTGCCGGCGAGCAGCTCGGCCCGCTCGCGCATGCCCATCAAACCGTGCCCGCCCACCCCCGGCTCCACCGGCGCGTCCCCCGCCGTCGCGTTGCGCACCACCAGATCCAGCCGGTCGTCGCGGGCGCGGGCCTCGATCCGCACCGGGCCGTCCGGCGCGTGCCGGGCCGCGTTCGCCAGGGCTTCCTGCACGATTCGGTACGCCGCCAGCTGCACCGGCTCGGGCACCCCGTCGAGGTCGGTCGCCTCGAGCGACACCTCGATGCCCGCCCGCTGTGCCTTGCCGATCAGCGCGGGCAGCTCGTCCAGGCCCGGCTGCGGCGCCTTGAGCGCCTGCTCGTCGTCGGCCCGCAGCACCCCGAGCAGCCGCCGCATGTCGGAGAGCGCGGCCCGCGCCGAGGTCGCGATCGAGGCCAGCTCCTGCCGCGCGGGCTCGGACAGCCCGGTCACCCGATAGGGCGCGGTTTCGGCCTGCACCGCGATCATCGACATGTGGTGCGCCACCACGTCGTGCATCTCCCGGGCGATCCGGGTGCGCTCCTCGAGCACCGTGCGCCGGGCCCGTTCGAGCTCGGTGAGCTCGGCCTGCTCGGCCAGCGCGCGCCGGCCCTGCCGCCGCCGGGCCACGACGTCGCCGAGTATCGCGACCACCACCAGCAGCACCGCGACGCCGGTCGCGTTGGCCTGGTCGGCGTAGACGAACGGCACCCAGATGTTCAGGGCGGTCAGCCAGATCGTCACGGAGGTGTCCTCGGTGAACGCGACCAGGACCAGCACGACCAGGAAGCAGACGATCTGCACCGGCGACCAGGGCCACGACTCGGTGGGGCCGGCGTAGGCCGGGCCGAAGAAGAGCATCACGTACGCGATCCGCCAGCCCACCAACGGCCGGCGCACCCCGAACACCACCGGCAGCACGACCCCGATCGACAGCAGGAGCGACATCCACAGGTCCAGGTCGCGGTTCTCCTGCAGGTAGACGTTGTTGGCCAGCGCCATCGCGACCAGGATCAGGATGCCGGGGCCCACCGCGTACCGAAGGAGAATGTTCTTCGGGGTGGGGATGCGGGTCGCGGGGCCGATGAAGAGGCGGCGCAGCGGCCCCACGGCGTCGCGTGCGGTCAGCGGGCCGCTAGTCTCCATTCCCAGCAGGTTACGGCGATGACGCGAGCACGTCGTGACACCGTGGTCCGGTCCCGGAACTCATACCGGGGTATGACGCGAAGGAGAGTCCGTTGGCCCGCACCGTGTTGGTGACCGGTGGCAATCGCGGCATCGGCCTGGCCATCGCGCAGGCTTTCGTCAAGCAGGGCGACCGGGTGGCGATCACGCACCGCGGCTCCGGCGCGCCGGACGGCATGCTCGGGGTGCGCTGCGACATCACCGACAGCTCCGCCGTGGACGCCGCGTTCAGCACCGTCGAGGCCGAGCTCGGGCCGGTGGAGGTGCTGGTCGCGAACGCCGGCATCACCGACGACACGCTGCTGCTGCGGATGACCGACGAGCAGTTCGAGCGGGTCGTCGACACCAACCTGACCGGCGCCTTCCGCTGCGCGAAGCGGGCCTCCGGCAAGATGCTGCGGGCCAAGTGGGGCCGGATGATCTTCATTTCCTCGGTGGTCGGGCTCTACGGCGGCCCGGGCCAGGTGAACTACGCGGCGAGCAAGGCCGGCCTGGTCGGCGTGGCCCGCTCGATCACCCGCGAGCTGGGCACCCGCAACATCACGGCGAACGTGGTGGCGCCCGGCTTCATCGACACCGAGATGACCGACGTGCTGCCCGAGGCGCGCAAGGCGGAGATCCTCAAGGCGATCCCGGCCGGTCGGCTGGCGCACCCGGACGAGGTGGCCGCGGCGGTGACCTGGCTGGCCGGCGACGCGGCGGGCTATATCTCCGGCGCGGTGATCCCGGTCGACGGCGGCCTCGGCATGGGACATTGATCCGCAGAATCGACCTTGGAGGGTTCAGTTGTCCGGTTTGCTGGAGGGTAAGCGCCTGCTGATCACGGGTGTGATCACGGATGCCTCGATCGCGTTCTCCGCCGCGAAGATCGCGCAGGAGGCCGGCGCCACCGTGGTGCTCACCGGGTTCGGCCGGATGTCGCTGGTCGAGCGGATCGCGAAGCGGCTGCCCGAGACCGCACCGGTGATCGAGCTCGACGTGACCAGCGAGGAGCACCTGGCGGCGCTGCCGGCCAAGGTGCGCGAGCACGTGGACGGCCTGGACGGCGTGGTGCACTCGATCGCCTTCGGTCCGCAGAGCGTGCTGGGAGGCGAGTTCCTGAACGCCGGCTGGGACGACGTGGCCAAGGCGCTGCAGGTGTCGACGTTCTCGTACAAGTCGCTGGCCACGGCCTGCCTGCCGCTGATGGGGCGGGGTGGCAGCGTGGTCGGTCTGACCTTCGACGCGACCAAGGCCTGGCCGGTCTACGACTGGATGGGCGTCGCCAAGGCCGGGCTCGAGTCGGCGTCGCGTTACCTGGCGCTGCACCTGGGCAAGCAGGGCATCCGCAGCAACCTGGTGTCGGCCGGCCCGCTGCGCACCATGGCGGCGAAGTCGATCCCGGGCTTCGAGCAGTTCGAGGACGCCTGGGCCGAGCGCGCGCCGATGGGCTGGGACCTGGAGGACAAGGAGCCGGCCGCGAAGGCGATCTGTGCTCTGCTGTCCGACTGGTTCCCGGCCACCACCGGCGAGATCGTGCACGTCGACGGGGGATACCACGCCCTGGGAGCATGATCGTCCGGTTGCGGAGATCGTCGGACCGGTGGGCGTGCGGGTAAAAGTCTGACTTGTGAGGATTCTTCGGGAAAGAGGAATCCTCCGCTTTCGCCTGACTTACCTTCGCGTCGTGGTCAATAGGCGTTTCACCCCCGGAAACCCTCCCGCCGTGCGCAGGACCGCGGCCGCGGTCGTGGTCCTGGTCGCCGTCACCCTGACCGGACCACCGGTCGCGGCCTACGCGGCGGCGGGCACGATCACCACCCGCGGCCAGGGCCTGCGCGCGGACATCAACCTGCTCTCCGGCGGCATCCCGCTGAGCGCGTCGACGCCCGCCGCCAGCTGGCAGACCGGCGGCGCCGCGGTCACCCGGAACACCGCGGCGGTCAACCTCGGTGTGCCGATCCTCGCGCCGACCGTGCCGATCACCGGCGCGATCACCGGCGCGATCACCGTCGAGGCGCAGTCCGCGACCGGCGGCGGGCAGGCGTCCGCCGAGGTGCTCGGGCTGAACGTGCTGAACACCGGCACGCTGGGCGCGGCCGCGATCAACTCGAGCTGCTCGATGACCGGCGCCGGGATCACCGGCAACACCGACGTGGCCAACCTCGAGGTCGCCGGGCAGACCGTCAACCCGGCGGTGAACACCGACATCGGCGTGCAGGGCGTGCTCTCCGGCACGGTCGATCATGAGCTCGCCACCTGGGACCAGAACACCGGGCGGCTCACGTACACCGTGCGTGGTCTTGATCTGGCCCTGGCCGGCGGTCTCTCCGTGGTCGCGGACGGCACCGTGATCGTCGCCGAGTCGGTGTGTTCCGGCATCGTGCGGCTGGGCTCGGTCACCCCCGGCCCGAAGTCGATCGTCCCGGGCGACTCGGCCACCCCGACGGTGACCGTCACCAACACCGGCGACATCGCGGCGCCGAACACGGTGATCACCATCCCGGCGCCGCCGACCGGCTACACGCTCGGCGCGGTGACCACCACCGGCGGCGGTGAATGCACCTCGACCACCACCCGGATCCGCTGCTCCGGCGTGACCGTGCCCGGCGCCGGCAGCGTCACCGTCTCGCTGCCGGTCACCGTGAACAGCTCGGCGCTGAGCGCGGCGAACTGGGCGCCGGGCGGCGCCGCGATCACCGCGCGGAGCACGCCGATCGCCTCCGCGGCCGGCACCATCATCGACGTCGACGGCGGCGGCACCCTGGTCACCGTGCTCGCGCCGCAGAGCACCGGCGGCACCGTCACGATCACCCCGATGTCGCTCGCGGCCGGCACGAACGCCACCGGCACGGTCACCCCGATGTCGCTCAGGGCCGGCACGAACGCCACCGGCACGGTCACCGTGGCCGACCAGGGCCCGTCCGGCGCGATCACGACGGTCGCCGTGCCGATCGGCAACCGCCACTCCGGGCTGTCGGTGCCGTCCGCGACCGTGGCCGGCAACGCCCGCACCGTCGGCGCCGACACCATCAACTCCGCGGTGGCGCACGTCACGGTGGCCGCGGCGGGCGACGATGACGACCCGGACCCGACGCCCACCCCGGTGCCGACCACGCCCACCGACAATTCGAACACCGGCGGGAACGGCGGCGACAACCTGCCGCGCACCGGCAACAACGTGTTCTCGTTGCTGGTCTTCTCGATCCTGCTGATCGCGGTCGGTGTGGCGATCCGGCTGGTGGCCCGCAACCGGCCCCGGCCCGAGCCGCTGGGCACCCTCTGAAACGAGGCCCGGCCAGCAGGGGGAGGATGGCTGGGTGGTCTATGACGCATTCGTGCTGCTCTCCTTCGGGGGACCCGAGCACCCCGACGATGTGATGCCGTTCCTGCGCAACGTGACGCGCGGGCGCGGCGTGCCCGAGGAACGCCTCCTCGAGGTGGCCGAGCACTACCACCATTTCGGCGGGGTGAGCCCGATCAACCAGCAGTGCCGTGAGCTGCTGGCCGCGGTGCAGGCGGACTTCGCCGCGCACGGGGTGGGGCTGCCCGCCTATTGGGGCAACCGGAACTGGCAGCCGATGCTGGCGGACACCGTGGCCCGGATGCGGGACGACGGGGTCGAGCACGCGCTCGGGTTCGCGACCAGCGCATACGGCGGATATTCGTCCTGCAAGCAATATTGGGAGGACATCGCCGCGGCCCGGGCGCACGTCGGGCCGGGGGCGCCACAGATCGCCAAGTTGCGGCAGTTCTGGGATCACCCCGGGTTCGTGCGGCCGCACGCCGAGGGCGTACGCATCGCTCTGGACAAGCTCGACCCGGCGCGGCGCGCGACCACCCGTCTGGTCTTCACCGCCCACTCGATTCCGGTCTCGATGGCCGAGAACGCGGGCCCCACGGGCGGCCGATACACCGCCCAGCTGCAGGAGACGGCCCGCCTGGTGCACGCGGCCGCCGCCCCCGACCTGCCGTGGGACCTGGTCTGGCAGAGTCGCTCCGGCCCGCCGCAGGTGCCGTGGCTGGAGCCGGACGTCAACGACCACCTGCGGGCGCTCGCCGACAAGGATGTGACGGACGTCGTAGTGAGCCCGATCGGCTTCGTCTCGGACCACCTCGAGGTGCTCTGGGACCTCGACAACGAGGCCCTGGAAACCGCCCGTGACCTGGGCCTGGGCTATGTTCGGGCGGGCACCCCCGGCAGCCGTCCGGAATTCGTCACGATGATCCGCGAGCTGGTCCAGGAGCGCACCGCCACCGGCTCGCAACAGCGGATGGGTACATTGCCGGTCTGGGACGTCTGTCCCGCGAACTGCTGCCCCACTCCCCAACGCAAAGGACCGAGATGACCGAGCGGCGCAAGGCCATCGAGAGCTGGCTCACCGACATGGACGGGGTGCTGGTCCACGAGGGTGTGCCGGTCCCCGGCGCGCCCGAGTTCGTCAAGCGGCTCAAGGAGTCCGGCAAGCCCTTCCTGATCCTCACCAACAACTCGATCTACACCCAGCGCGACCTCGCGGCCCGGCTCGGCCGGATGGGCTTCGACGTGCCCGAGGAGTCGATCTGGACGGCCGCGCTGGCCACCGCCCAGTTCCTCGCCGACCAGCGGCCGGGCGGCACGGCCTATGTGATCGGCGAGGCCGGCCTGACCACGGCGATGCACGCGGCGGGTTATGTGCTCACCGAGTTCGACCCGGACTACGTGGTGCTGGGCGAGACCCGCACCTACAGCTTCGAGGCGATCACCAAGGCGATCCGGCTGATCGACGGCGGCGCCCGCTTCATCTGCACCAACCCGGACGCGACCGGCCCGTCCAACGAGGGCGCGCTGCCGGCCGCCGGGTCGGTGGCCGCGATGATCTCCAAGGCGACCGGCGTGGAGCCCTATTTCGTGGGCAAGCCCAACCCGATGATGATGCGCTCGGCGCTGAACGTCATCAAGGGCCACTCGGAGACCACCGCGATGATCGGCGACCGGATGGACACCGACGTGCTGTGCGGCCTGGAGGCGGGGCTGGAGACCATCCTGGTGCTGACCGGGATCAGCACCGAGGCGGAGAGCGAGCGATACCCGTACCGGCCGTCCCGGGTGATCGCCAGCGTCGCCGACCTCATCGACGAGGTCTGATCGCTACGGATTGACGGTGATGGTCAGCGCGCGGTCGGCGTTGCGGGGCACGAAGTCGGTGTAGCGCACCGTGAACGCGGCCTCGCCGTCACTCGCCGGGGTGCCGGAGATCAGGCCGGTGCGAGAGAGCGTGAGCCCGGCCGGCAGCGCGCCGCCCGCCACCTTCCAGCCGCCGGCCACGCTGGCCGAGTGCGTCAGCTGCGCGTGATAGGCCACCCCGGCGGTCGCGTCCGGCAGCCCGGCCGTGGAGACCGTGGCGGCGGTCGGCGGCGTCGCGGTGAAGAGCAGACGGTTCGGCGACTTGCGGCCGGCGTTGCGCATCCGGTTGGCGGTGGCGCCCGAGTTCAGCCGCGCGGACACCTGCGCCGGGGTCAGCGTGGGCGTGGCGGCGAGCAGCATGGCGGCGGCGCCGGCCACGTGCGGGCTGGCCATCGAGGTGCCGCTGAGCATCGCCAGGGCGTCCCGGCCGCCCTTGAAAGCCGAGACGATGCTCACGCCGGGCGCGAACAGGTCCAGGCAGCGCCCGTAGTTCGAGAAGGACGCCCGGTAGTCGCTGGCGTTGGTGGCGCCCACCGTGATCGCGGCCGGCACCCGGGCCGGGCTGGACGTGCAGGCGTCCACGCCGTCGTTGCCGGCCGCCACCGTGTACGTGACCCCGGACGCGATCGACCGCTTGACCGCCGCGTCCAGGCTCGCGCTGGCCTCGCCGCCCAGGCTCATGTTCGCCACCGCCGGCTTGATCGCGTGGGCGGTCACCCAGTTCACGCCGGCGACCACGTCGGACATCCACCCGCTGCCGTCACAGCCGAGCACCTTGACCCCGACCAGCTGCACGCCCTTGGCCACCCCGTACGTGCGCCCGCCGATGGTCGCCGCGACGTGCGTGCCGTGCCCGTCGCAGTCCGTCGCGGGCTTTCCCGTGCGGTAGCTGAACCCGCTGACCGCCCGGCCGCCGAACTCGTCGTGGGCCATGTTGATGCCGGTGTCGATCACATAGGCGTGCACCGCCGACGCCGAGCTCAGCGGCGTGTAGGTGCGCGACAGCGTCTTGCTGTGCTGGTCGATCCGGTCCAGGTTCCACCGCGGGTTCCGCTGGGTGTCGCTGACCCGCACGATCCGGTCCTTCTCCACGATGGCCACCAGCGGATTCCCGGCCAGCCGCCCGGCCTCCCGCGCCGTCAGCCGGGCGGTGAAGGACGACGAGGCGCCGCCGAGCTCGGCCTCGACCTTGTCGCCGACCAGCGCCTGCGCGGTCGCGCCGAGCGGGCCTACCGGCCACACCGAGACGATGTAGCGGCTCGTCGGCTGGGTGGCGGCCTGCGCCGGGACGGCCGCGGCGCCGGCGCCGACGAGGGCGGCCAGCAGCGCGGTCGTGGTGCGGCGGAACAGGAGGTGGGTCGTCATGGGCGTAGGCAACCTTCACCGATCGTGGGATCTTGGTTCACCCACCATCGGATCGGGTCGCCCCGAATCCATGTTTTCCGAGGTAGCGGCTCAGTTGCGGGACTCGGCGAACCACCGGTTGGCGACCTCGGTGTGCAACGGGAAGGCGAGCTCGGCCGGTGCGGCGAGGACCTCCACCGCGGCGGTCTCGGCGTTGCTGAAGGCGGAGAACTGTGACAGCGGGGGCAGGACGCCGAAGATCAGGATCACGTCCGTCGCACTCGACGTGGCGAAGTGGCGGACCGAGGAGGCCTCGCGCACGATTCCGGTCTCCTCGACGAGCTCGCGTACCAGAGCCTGCTGCCAGGTCTCGCCCACCTCGATGAAGCCTCCCGGCAGGGCCAGCCGGCCGATCGCCGGGGGAATCCCGCGCCGCACCACCAGCAGGCCGGCGCCGACCGGCTGCACCGCGACCGCCACCGGCGTGGGATTGCGATAGCTGATCTCGCCGCACGCCGCGCAGTGCCGCGGCCATGGCTGGCCGGGCGTGAACCGCGCGCCGCAGAACGTGCAGTGCGCGAAGCGGTCAGGCATGCAGCGGCGAGTTGCAGGCCGCGACCAGTGCCTGCCGGCAGGCCGCGGTGAGCGGGCGCAGCGCGGCATCCCGCTGCTGGGCCTCGTAGGTGTTGACCGCGCCGCCGGGCGCATTGTGCTCGGCCAGCGTCAGCACCTGGTCGAGCACGCTGGCCCGGGCGAACACCCGGCGCGCCCGCGGGTCGAAGCCGGGCGGCAGCGTCGCGGTGCTCTCCGGGCGTCGCAGCGCCTGCAGCGCGCCGGCCAGCTCGGGCCGCCACTGGGCCACGTCGAGCCGGGTCAGCTGGGCGGTGGTCTCGGTCAGCGCCTGGGTCAGCTCCTGCTCGGCCTCGGCCGCGCCGATCTGGAAGCCGGGCCGGTATTCCTCGACCGGGATCACCCGCCAGAGCACCGTCTCGAAGGTCATCCCGGAGCCGGACGTGTGCGTGCGGACCTCGGGCACCACCCCGAACTGCGGCGTCATCACGGCCTCACCGGCCAGCATCGCGGCGCCGGTCAGCGGGCCCGGGCCGGAGAGGCCGCGGGGGTCGCCCGGCGCTGGCAGGACCAGGCGGATGTCGTCCGGATGCAGTTTCGCGAAGACCGGCAGCCCCTGCGACAGCGGCACGTCCTGCCAGGTGCCGGGGGCATCGGCGACGAGGTGCTCCTCGTCGCCGGCGATCTCGTCGGCCAGCTCGTCGAACGGGACGAGCCCGGCCCGCCAGGCGCGCACCCAGGACACGAACCGGGTCGATCTGCGCGCCGTCAGGGTGGCCGCATTCGCTGCGGGGGACATGCCGTTAGGGTAGCGGAGCCGATACCGTGCCTCCCATGTATGGGGAGGACGTGCTTTCCGGTAACTGGCGTCGGCGCAAGGCGGTGCCCGAGGTGGACGCCGAGCGTGACCTGGTCGTCGAGGACGTGGACTCGGGCTTCTGCGGCGCGGTGGTCGGCTTCGAGCTCGGCGCGGTGGTGCTCGAGGACCGCAAGGGGCGGCGCCGCAACTTCCCGCTGGCGCCCGCCGCGTTCCTCCTCGAGGGCGAGGTGGTGACGCTGCGCCGGCCGGCCGCCACGACGGCGCCGGTCGCGCGCCGCACGGCATCGGGGTCGACCGCGGTCGCCGGAGTGCGCGCGCAGGTCGCCAAGGCCGGCCGGATCTGGGTCGAGGGCATCCACGACGCCGCCCTGGTCGAGCGGATCTGGGGCGACGACCTGCGGATCGAGGGCGTGGTGGTGGAGCCCCTGGACGGCATCGACGACCTCGCGGCCGCGGTGCGGTCGTTCGGCCCCGGCCTCGGACGGCGGCTCGGCGTGCTGGTCGACCACCTGGTGCCGGGTTCCAAGGAGAGCCGCATCGTCGCCGCCGTCACCGACCCGGACGTGCTGGTCACCGGCCACCCGTATGTGGACATCTGGCAGGCGGTGAAGCCGGAGCGGGTGGGCCTGCGCGCCTGGCCGGTGATCCCGCCCGGCCGGCCTTGGAAGGAGGGGGTCTGCGCGGCGGTCGGGGTGCGCGAGCCCTACGAGATGTGGCGCCGCATCCTGGCCTCGGTGAACAGTTACAAGGACGTCGAGACCCCCCTGATCAACTCGATGGAGCGACTGATCGACTTCGTCACCGTCCCCGACTGATGGCGGCCACCGCCTCGCGCAACTCGTCCGGCGTGCGGGCGGCGTAACCCAGCACCAGACCCGGCGGCCCCGGCCGATGGCGGTGCCAGGAGAGCGGCTGCACCAGCACGCCGGCCCGCGCCGCCCGCTCGGCCAGCTCGGTGTCCGGAGTGTCGCCGGGCAGCGTGACCACCAGGTGCAGCCCGGCCGCCACGCCCGCCACCCGGGCCTGCGGCAGATGCTCGCGCAGGGCGGCCAGCAGCGCGTCCCGGCGGCGGCGCTGGCGGGTGCGCACCGACCGCAGGTGCCGCTCGTAGTCGCCGCTCTCCAGCAGCCGCGCGAGCACCAGCTGCGGCACGGCCGGGTTGCCCAGGTCGCTGGCGTGCTTGGCGGCCAGCAGCGCGGGCTGCATCCGGCGCGGCGTGATCAGCCAGCCGAGGCGCATTCCCGGCGCCAGGGACTTCGAGACACTTCCGGCGTACGCCACCCGCTGCGGCGCCGAGCCCTGAAACGCGGCCACCGGCGCCCGGTCGTAGCGGTGCTCGGCGTCGTAGTCGTCCTCGATCACCAGCCCCGGCCAGTCCAGCAGCGCGCGGCGCCGGGCCGGGCTGAGCACCACGCCGGTCGGATATTGGTGCGCGGGCGTCAGCACCACCGCGTCCAGCCCGGCCAGCTCGTCCACCCGGACACCCTCGTCGTCCACCGGCACGCCGACCGGGTCGATGCCCCAGTGCGCCATCTGGTCCCGCGCGCCACGCGATCCGGGGTCCTCCATCCCGACGCCGGTCACGCCCTCGGCCGTCAGGGTCTGGGCCAGCAGGGCGAGGGCCTGCGCCACGCCGCCCACCACCAGGATGTCGTCGGGCTCGGCCCGCACCCCACGGGTACGCGCCAGCCAGCCCGCCAGCACCCGGCGCAGCGCCGGGTGCCCGCCCGGATCCCCGTAACCGAGATCGGCGCCGGTGGTCCGGTCCAGCACCGCCCGCTCGGCCCGCAGCCAGGCGGTGCGCGGGAACGCCGACAGGTCCGGCACTCCCGGCGACAGGTCGTACCGGATGCCCTCGGGTTTGGGCGGTGGCAGCCGCAGTCCCACCCCGGCCCGCCGGTCGGTGGTCGTCGCGGGCGCTGTGCGGGTGGCCGGGCCGGGCGCGCAGACCACGGTCCCGGCGCCGGTCAGCGCGCGCACCAACCCCTCGTCGAGTAGCCGCCGATAGGCCTCCACCACGCTGCCGCGGGCCACTCCGAGCTCGCCCGCGAGGGTGCGGGTGGCCGGCAGGCGGGCGCCGTCGGCGAGCCGCCCGTCCGCGATCGCGGTGCGCAGCGCATCGGTCAGCCAGGTGGTCAGCCCCTTGGCGGGCGCCGACTCCGGCCGCAGTTGCAGGAAGTCCGATCCGGGAATTGGTCCACCTCCGAGCCCATGCATTGGTCCTTCACCTGGACCATGTCCGCCACCAGCATGGACCACATGACCTCATCCCGCATCGCCCTGCCGGTCCTGGCCGGCGCCACCGGCATGGTCTGCGTGGGCGGCAGCGTCGCGGTGTCCGGCCTGCTCGCGGACGCGCCGCTGGCCACCGTGCAGTCGCTGCGCTACGCCGTCGCCTGCCTGCTGCTGCTCGGCTACGCCCGGCTGACCGGCCGCAGGTTGGCCCGCCCGCGCGGCGCCGAGTGGCTCTGGCTGCTCGGCGTCACCGCGGCCGGCCTGGTGCTCTTCAACGTCGCGCTGGTGCACGGCGCGCAGCACGCCGAACCGGCCGTGCTGGGCGTCGCGGTGGCCTGCGTGCCGATCGTGTTCGCGCTGCTCGGCCCGCTGCTGGAGGGCCGGAGCCCGGCCGCCCGGGTGGTCGCCGCGGCGATCGTGGTGACCCTCGGCGCCGCGCTGGTGCAGGGCGTCGGCCGGGCGGACGCGATCGGGGTCGGCTGGGCGGCGGTCACGTTCGCGTGCGAGGCGGGCTTCACGCTGATGGCGGTGCCGCTGCTCGGCCGGCACGGCCCGCTCGGCGTCTCGGTGCACACCACCTGGCTGGCCGCGGTGCTCTTCGGGATCGGCGGGCTCGCGCTCGACGGCCCGGCCGCGATCACCCGGCTGACCACCGCGCACCTGCTGGCCACGGCCTACCTGGCGGTGCTGGTCACCGCGGTGGCGTTCGTGCTCTGGTACACCGCGGTGGCCCGCCTCGGCTCCGGGAAGGCCGGGCTGCTCACCGGGGTGGCGCCGATCGCCGCGGCGGCAGCCGGGATGGCGCTCGGTGGGCCGCCGCCCGGGCTCGGGGTCTGGCTCGGCATCGGCCTGGTCGCGGCCGGGCTGGCGATCGGACTGACCAATCAGGCGGACAAAGCAAGAACTCCCCTGGTCAGCGCGGATCACGACGACAAACTGTATGCAACTTCCGGGTAACTGTATACAGTTCTGGGGCATGACTCATGACGCCGTGACCCTGGTCATCCCGCTGCGAAAGAAGGAGTCGATCTCGGTCGGCGACTTCTACGACTACTGGCTCAACGCCCACGTCACCCTGCCGCCCCGGTTCCCCGGGATCGCGAGCGTGTGGCTGCACGCGGTCTCCTTCGACTCCGTGCTCTTCCCGCCGATCGAGGGGGTCAGCAACCGGCCGGCCGCCGAGGACGAGTTCCACGGCGTGCCGGAGGCCACCTTCCCGACCATGGAGGACCTCGGCGCGTTCCAGGGCGCGTCCCGGGTGCAGATGGAGGACGGGATCAACTTCCTCTCCGAGCAGCTCGCCTATGTCAGCGTGGCCGGCGGCAGCGAGACCGTGGCGGACCACACCGATCCGGCGCCGGACGGCACCGACGCGCTGGTGCGGCACCTGGTCTTCCTGCGCGCCCGCCCGGAGGCGGCCGGTCAGCTGCGTGACTACGTGAGCCACGAGCTGGCCCCGGTCTGGGCCGCCGCGCCGGGCGTGCGCAAGGTCCGCCGGCACCTGTTCGAGCCGCTGGACATCACCCTGGACCACCCGGGCGTGCTGATGTTCAAGCCGCCGGAGCGCCAGTACGGCGCCTGCGTCGAGGTGGTCGTGGAGGACGCCGCCGCGCTGTCCGGCCTGCCCGGCGCCGCCCCGGAGCTGGCGCGGCACTGCGAGGCGGTGCACGCCGCCCGGGTCGAGCGGTGCGTCACCACCAAGATCGACGGCCGGATCACGCTGGCCGGGGTGCGCGGGATCGCGGTGGCCGACGTGATCCGCCGGCTGGACGCCAAGAGCCAGCGCGACGCCGACGTGAGCGTGCTGTTCCTGCCGCAAGGAGCGCCCAGCCTGGCGTGACTCTCAGGCCAGATGTGCCGGGTCGCGGCGATAGACGAAGGTCGCGATGTCCAGGGCCTCGACCGCCCCGTCGTCCGCCCGCAGCACCCGCAGGATCTCGCCGGTGTTCTCCCCGGTGCGGCCGCGCCACCGGTCCGCGCCCTCCGGCGTGAAGCGCCACGTCTCGTCCGGCACGGTCAGGCAGCGCATCACCACGGCCTCCGCCTCGGCGACCACCTCGTATTCGCGGCCCATCCACCACCAGCGCCCGGCCAGCTCGGCGGCCGGGCCGGAGGGTGGCGCGGACGGGCGCCACGGCGTCGTGGGCACCGGCTCGGCGTCCAGCACCGCGGTCAGCGCCTCCAGGCTGACCTTCCGGATGCTCCCGCCGGTCAGGCCGTAGGCGTTCGCGAACACGATGACGCCGAACCGGCTCCGGCGATGCACGGCCAGGTGCGCGACGTAACCGGGCATCGAGCCGCCGTGTCCCACATAGACCCGCTCGCCCACCCGGAAGAGCTGCGGGCCCAGGCCGTGCCCCTTGGTCCAGGACTCCAGGTCGGCGATGGCCACCGGCGTGCACATCTCATCGACCGTCTCGCGGCTGAGCACGGCCGGCGCCGGATCCGACAGGAACGCCGCCCACTTCGCCATGTCCGTCACGGTGGACCAGAGCTGCCCGGCCGGGGCCATCGCGCCGGAGTCCAGCCGCGGCTCCTCGTGCAGCGTCCCGTGCGCCTGGTCCACCACGTAACCCCGGGCGAACGGCTCGACCGGCGCATAGGTGGTGCGCTTCATGCCGAGCGGGTCGAGCACGCGCTTGCCGACCAGGGTGGCCCAGGACTCGCCGGTGACCCGCTGCAGGACGGCGCCGAGCAACCCGTACCCCAGGTTGGAGTAGTGGAACGCCCGGAAGGGCGGACCGGCCGGCTTGTCGAACGGCAGCTCGGCCAGCAGTTTGTCGACGTCGCCGCCGGTGCTGCGCTCCCACCACGGCCCGTCCGGCTCGCGCTGCATGCCGGAGACGTGCCCGAGCAGCTGGCGCAGCGTGATGCCGCCGACCGGGGTGCCCGGCAGGTGCCGGTAGAGCAGATCGTCCAGCGCGAAGTAGCCCTCGTCGCGCAGCTGCATCACCATCGTCGCGGTCAGCGTCTTGGTGATCGACCCGAGCCGGTACTGCGTCTTCGGGTCGGGCCGCGGGTGCTCGCCGGCGGCCGCGAAGTGCAGCACCGCGCGATCCCGGACGACCGCGACGACCAGGGACGGCACCCGGCCGGCGGACTGCGCGCGGGCGGCGATCTCGGTGACGCGACGGCCGGTTTCCGGCAACAGGGACACGGCGGGCCTTTCGTCGGGGATCTCCATGTGTAACTGGCACGCGCCGTTTCCGGCTACGCCTCTGTGCGTATACTCGTGCACGAGTAATCGGCGGCGGATAGGAGCCATGGTGGCGAAGCGCAAGGTCGGCAACCTGCTGGCACTGGCTCTGCTGGCGCTGCTGGTGCCGGGCCGGCCCATGCATCCGTACGAGATGGCGACCGTGCTCCGGCGCACCGGCAAGGAGCAGGGCGGCGCCGTCAAGTGGGGCTCGCTCTACACGGTGGTCGGCAACCTGCAGAAGCACGCGCTGATCGAAACGGTGGACACCGGCCGGGCCGGGCGCCGCCCCGAGCGCACGCGCTATGCGATCACCGAGGCCGGCCGGGCCGAGCTGCGCGACTGGATGCACGAGCTGGTCGCCGAGCCGGTGGTCGAGCAGGTCCGGTTCGGCGCCGCGCTGTCCGTGCTCGGCGTGCTGCCGCCGGAGGACGCCGCTGACCTGCTCCAGCTGCGACTGGCCGCGCTGGAGGCCGACCTCGAGCGCCGCCGCGCCGACCTGCGCCGGTTCACCGCCGAGGTGCCGCGGCTGTTCCTGATCGAGGACGAATACGCGCTGGCCGTCCGCGCGGCCGAGGCCGGCTGGGTCCGGTCGCTGCTGACCGAGCTGCACGACGGCACCCTGCCCGGCATGGACGGCTGGCGTGCCTGGCACGAGACCGGCGGGACCCCGCCGGGCTGGACCGCGCTCCTGACCGGGGACGCGACCGAGGGGGAGGACTGAGACAGATGCGACTGCGAGTTCCGGAGATGGAGGGCCGCACGGCCCGGTGGTACGCGAAACAGCGCGGTTCCGCGAGCCAGCGGCGCGAGTTCCGCCGGCTGGCCGAGGCGCTGGCCACCGGGCTGCCGCCGGGCGCCGACATCCTCGAGGTGGCGCCCGGCCCGGGCTACCACGCGGTCGAGCTGGCCCGGCTCGGGCACACCGTCACCGGGCTGGACATCAGCCACACCATGGTGGAGATCGCGACCGAGGTGGCCGCCGTCGCCGGGGTGACCGTGGACTTCCGGCAGGGCGACGCCACCGCGCTGCCGTTCGCCGCGGCGAGCTTCGACCTGATCGTCTGCCAGGCGGCGTTCAAGAACTTCCTCGACCCGGTGCGCGCGCTGAACGAGATGCACCGGGTGCTGCGGCCCGGCGGCCGGGCCGTGATCCAGGACCTGAACCGCGACGCGACCAGCGCGGACATCGCCGCCGAGGTGGCCGCGATGGGGCTCGGCCCGGCCAACGCGGCGGTCACCCGGCTCACCCTGCGGCAGCTCCGCAGGCGGGCCCGGCGGCCGGCCGACCTGCGTGCGCTGGCCGCCGCGAGCACCTTCGGCGGCTGCGAGATCGTCGCCGAGGGGTTGAGCCTGGAGGTGCGGTTGAGCGCCTGAGCCGATTGGGCATGACCGGGCCGACCGTCACGGGCGTAGACGTGTCACGATTCAAGTATGGAAGCAGTGCTCTGGGTCGTCCTCGCCGTCGCGCTCGCGATCGCCGAGGCGTTCACGGCGACCTTCCTCGTCATCTTCTTCGCGGTGGGCGCCCTGGCCGCCGCGGGCGCGGCCGCACTGGGCGCTCCCGTGCTGCTCCAGGCGATCGTCTTCGCGATCGTCTCGGGGCTGTCGGTCGGCGCGATCCGGCCGATCATCGTCAAGCACCAGCGGTCCGCGGCCGAGTCCGGCGAGACGCCGTTCGGTCTCGAGGCGATCGAGGGCTCCGCGGCGACCGTGCTGGAAGAGGTCGACACCGACCGGGGCATGATCAAGATCGACGGCGAGGTCTGGCAGGCCCGCACGTTCGACCACACCGAGAAATACCTGCCCGGACAGCGCGTCCGGGTGATCAAGGTCAAAGGCGCCACGGCCATCGTGTGGCGCGATGACATGCCGAACATTTAAATAAAGGGGCGCCATGGAAGCCATCATCGGTGTACTCATCTTCGTGATCGCGTTGTTCGCCGTGATCACGCTCATCCGGTCCGTCCGCATCGTGCCGCAGCAGCGGATGGACGTCGTCGAGCGGCTGGGTAAGTACAAGCGGACCCTGTCGCCCGGCCTCAACCTGCTGGTGCCGTTCGTCGACGCGGTGCGCAGCAAGGTGGACATGCGCGAGCAGGTGGTCAGCTTCCCGCCGCAGCCCGTGATCACCTCGGACAACCTGGTCGTCTCGATCGACACGGTGCTCTACTTCAAGGTCGTCGACCCGGTCCGGGCGACGTACGAGATCAACAACTTCCTGCAGGCCATCGAGCAGCTCACCGTCACCACGCTGCGCAACGTGATCGGCTCGCTCGACCTCGAGCGAGCCCTGACCAGCCGCGAGGAGATCAACCGGCACCTGTCGAGCGTGCTCGACGAGACCACCGGCCGCTGGGGCATCAAGGTGACTCGGGTGGAGATCAAGGCGATCGAGCCGCCGCCGAGCATCCGCGACTCGATGGAGAAGCAGATGCGCGCCGAGCGGGAGCGCCGCGCGACCATCCTCAATGCCGAGGGCCACAAGCAGGCGGCGATCCTCACCGCCGAGGGTGAGAAGCAGTCCCAGGTGCTGCGCGCCGACGGTGACCGGCAGGCCCGCATCCTGCAGGCCGAGGGCCAGGCCAAGGCGATCCGCACGGTGTTCGACGCGATCCACACGGCGAACCCGTCGCAGAAGGTGCTGGCCTACCAATACCTGCAGGCCCTTCCGCAGATCGCGAACGGCGCGGCGAACAAGGTCTGGTTCATCCCGACCGAACTGTCCAAGTCCCTCGAGGGCCTGGGCGGCGCGCTGGGCGGACTGGCCAACATGGTCGGCGACAAGCCTTCCGAGGCGGTCGACTCCGCCGCTGTCGAGCGCGAGGCGATCGCGGCCGCGGAGGCCGCGCAGGCCGAGGCCGAAGCGGTCAACCGGCAGGTCCGGGCGGCCGAGGCGCAGGTCTCCGGCGACAACGGCCCGCGGGGCCTGCCCGCC
The DNA here is from genome assembly GCF_055586225.1 of Actinoplanes sp. NPDC051388. NCBI lineage: Bacteria > Bacillati > Actinomycetota > Actinomycetes > Micromonosporales > Micromonosporaceae > Actinoplanes > Actinoplanes sp. NPDC051388. Next base: position 139,134 of record NZ_JBVJIP010000024.1, read on the forward strand.
CCCGAGCCGATCCCGCCGTCGGCCGCGCTGGGCAGCGCCGACTACAACGGAGCGGGCGAGCCCGAGCGCGCCTGATCCGTCGACGATGACGGCCGGTTCCCCTGGGGACCGGCCGTCTCTCGGTGAACACGCGTCCCTTTTCGGGCGTTTCGCAACGCGCCGGCCGTCCATTTGGGATGCTGGTCGCAAGGTTCCACCGACGGTGCCCCCGAGCCGCACGGCCGCGAGCGAGGGCGTCGCCATGAGCATCAGCCAGCACCAGACCGCCAGCGGACGTCCACTGCGGGTCGCGCCGGCCTGGGTCGGCGCCGCGCGCCCGGCCGCCGCCGCGGACGACGGCTTCCATCCGGTACGCGAGGCGGTGTGGATCTGGTCGGTCCGCCGCTACGCCCGAGCCGCCCTCTGGGCCCTTCCCCTGAGCGCCCTGCTCCTCGGCTGGTCCACCCTGGCGGTGTCCACCCCGCCCGGCCCGCTCGTGGTCCGGCTGGCCGCGGGCTGGTGCTCCACGATCGCGATGATCGCACTGGCCGCGCTGCTGGCCGGCTCGCGCACCCGGCGGACGGCGCTGGCCGGGCTGCTGGTCGGGCTGGCCGGCTCGATCGTGCTGCTGCCGGTGGCCGCGTTGCCCGCCGGGGTCGCGCCGGACGGCAGCCCGCTCGCCGCCGACCAGGTGCGCATCGTGGCGCTGACCGGCGCCGCGGTCCTGGGCACCGGCTGGCTGCTGCTGGGCTGGGCGGTGTTCCGGAGCAGGCTGGTCAACCCGGCGGACGGCGTGCTGCTGATGCTGGCCGCGGTGTCCATCGGCGCCGGCACGTACGCCACGAAGCCGCTGCCCACCGTCGGCGCCCTGCTGCTGCTCGCGGCCGGGATGGGTCTCGCCTGGACCGGTGGACGGCTCATCCCGCGCTCCTGACCCGCAGATGGCATGCTGTGACGTCATGGCGAAGGTGATCGGCGACATCTCAATTTCCCTGGACGGATTCGTGACCGGCCCCGATCCGGGCCCGGGCGCCGGGCTGGGACGCGGCGGCGAGGGCCTGCACGTCTGGGCGCTGGAGGGCGACGACACCGACCGCGCGGTGTTGCGCGAGACCACCGATGCGACCGGTGTGGTGATCATGGGCCGCACGCTGTTCGACTTCGTCGACGGGCCGGACGGCTGGACCGACGAGATGGGCTACGGCGCGGCCGAGGCCGGCGTCCCGCCGGTGCTGGTGGTGACCCGCAACCCGCCGGACGAGGTCCGGCTCGGCGACCGGTTCTCGTTCGTGGTCGACGGCGTCGGCAGCGCGGTGTCCAAGGCGATCGCGATGGCCGACGACCGCGAGGTGAACATCATGGGCGGCGCCCAGGTGATCCGTGGCGCGCTCGAGCTGGGCCTGATCGACGAGCTGCGCCTGCACCTGTCCCCGGTGATCCTCGGCGGCGGCACCCCGCTGTTCGTGGATGCGTCGCCGCGCGAGCTGCGGCAGATCCGCGTCCGCCCATCGGCGCACGCCACCCACCTGTACTACCGGGTCGACTGACGACGGTGCCGATCGTCCACGAGATCACCGATCCGGCCGACGTCCGCCTCGGCGACTACCGCGCCCTCACCGACCTCGAGCTGCGGATCAAGTGGGAGCCGCCGAACGGGCTCTTCATCGCCGAGGGCGAGCTGGTGCTGCGCCGCGCGCTGCGGGCCGGCTACCGGCCGCGGTCCTTTCTGATCGACGCCAAGCGCGTGGACCAGCTGGCCGACCTGCCCGACGACGCCCCGATGTACGCGGCCAGCCAGTCGGTGCTGGAGAGCGCCACCGGCTTCCACGTGCACCGCGGCGTGCTGGGCTCGTTCCACCGCCTGCCGCTGCGCACCGCCGGCGAGCTGATCGCCACCGCCGGCCGCCTCGCCATCCTCGAGGACATCAACAACCACACCAACATCGGCGCGGTGTTCCGTGACGCGGCGGCTCTCGGCGTGGACGCCGTGCTGCTGTCGCCGACCTGCGCGGACCCGCTCTACCGGCGGGCCGTCCGGGTCAGCATGGGCGAGGTCTTCGCGGTGCCGTACGCCCGCCTCGAACCCTGGCCGGACGCCCTGGCCGAGGTCCGCGCGGCCGGCTTCACGGTGCTCGCGATGACCCCGTCGCCGGACGCCGTGCCGCTGAACAGGCTGACGCCCGAGCAGCGCGCCCGCACCGCCATGCTGCTCGGCGCCGAGGGCCCGGGCCTGTCGAAGCACGCGCTGGCCGCCAGCGACGTGCCGGTGAAGATCCCGATGCGCCGCGGCGTCGACTCGCTCAACGTGGCGGCCGCCGCCGCGGTGGTCTTCTGGGAACTGGGCAGGGACGACCTGTGACCGAGATCCTGGCCATCGCGCCGGCTCGCATGACCTGCGATCCGGCCTCCGACTTCGAGGACGACGGCCTTCCGTCGGTTGTGTACCGCATCGAGCGGGCACGATGGGAGTCATGACCGACGAGCTCGAAGTCGCGCCGCTGGACCACCTGCGCCGCCGGCGCAGCGCGAAATGGCGCAAGTTCCCCTCCGACGTGATCCCGCTGACCGTGGCCGAGATGGACTTCGACCTCGCGCCGCCGGTCCGGTCCGCGCTGCGGGACGCGATCGACGCCTCCGACACCGGCTACTCGGCGGCGCAGCCCGAGCTGGGCGAGGCGGTCGCCGGGTTCGCCGCCGCCCGCTGGGGCTGGGACGTGGACCCGGCCGCGGTCACCGCGATCACCGACGTCGGGGTCGGCGTGGTCGAGCTGTTGCGGGTGCTCACCGGGCCGGGCGACGTGGTGGCGATCAGCCCGCCGGTCTACCCGCCGTTCTTCGACTGGTCGCCGGAGGCCGGCGCGCGCCTGCTGGAGGTGCCGCTGCACCGCGACGACACCGGCTACCGGCTCGACCTGCCGGCCCTGGAGGCGGCGTTCGCCACCCACCCCGCCGTCTACGTGCTCTGCAACCCGCACAACCCGGTCGGCCGGGTGCACACCGCGGACGAGTTGACCGCGCTGGTCCGGCTCGCGCGGCTCTATGGGGTGACCATCGTCAGCGACGAGATCCACGCGCCGCTGGCGTTGCCCGGCGCCGTGCACACCCCGCTGCTCTCGCTGCCCGGCGCGGGCGAGGTGGCGGTGAGCGTGGTCTCCGCGAGCAAGGCGTTCAACCTGGCCGGGCTCAAATGCGCCGCGGTGGTGACCGGGTCCGCCCGGCTGGCCGGGGTGGTGGACGCGTTTCCGCCGGACGCGCGCTGGCGCACCGGGCATCTCGGCGTGCTGGCCACCATCGCCGCGTTCCGGGACGGCGGGCCGTGGCTGGACCGGCTGCTGCAGACCCTGGCCGCCCGTCGCGCGCAGCTCGGCGATCTGCTGGCCGAGCGTCTCCCGGCGCTCGGCTGGCATCCGCCGGAGGCCACGTTCCTGGCCTGGCTGGACTGCACCAAGGTGGGCGCCGACGAGGAGCCGCAGCGGTTGTTCCTGGAGCGCGGCCGGGTGGCGCTCGAGCCCGGCACCGCGTTCGGGGCCGCGGGCGCGGGTTTCGTCCGGCTCAACTTCGGCACCGGGGCGCACGTGCTGGACGAGGCGACGGCACGGATGGCGGCCGCTCTCGGTGGGTAGGCGACGAGTGACCGTCCGCGGCAGTACGGTTGTACTGTTCGGCGTTCTCTCAGCGTCCGGGGGGTGTGCAGGGTGACGTCCGGCTCCGACCCGCATCTGATGGCGCTGCTGCGCGCCATCCGGCTGCGGCTCGCCGCACCCGACGCGGCGGCGGCCGGCGCCGCGGACACCGCGGCAGCTCTAGGCGGGCACGAGCCGCCTGCCGCCACCCCGATGCCGGGCCGTCCACCGGCCGAGCTGTCCCCGCCCGCCACCCGGCTGGGCCTCCCGGCCGGCCCGGCGGCAGCCGACGCGGAGCCCGAGCGCCCGGCGAACGCGGACCCCTTCGCCCAATCCGCCCAATCCGCCCAATCCGCCCAGTCCAGCCAGTCCAGCCTGCCCGGCGCGCACCCGGCCGGCCCGCCACTGCTGCCCGGCCCCGACACGTTAACCCCGAGCGCGCCGCCGTCCGTGCCGCCGGCCATCTACGGCCCGGCGGCGCCGGCCACCCCACCGGGTGAGGCGCCGCCCCCGGAGATCCCGGAGGTCCGATCCCAGCCCGCGCCCCGCCCGCATTTCCCGCCCGCCACACCGGGCCGCCTGCTGCCGCCGACCGGTCCCGCCGGCGCCAATCCGGTGGTCGGGCATCCCGCGCTGGGCAGCACCGCGCCGGACGCCCCGCACCCGCCGAACCCGGCTCCGCCGCCCGCGAGCCCGGCGCCACCGTGGGCCCCCGGGCGTCCACTGTCGACTCCGCAAGCATCCCCGCCGGCCACCACCGCGCCCGGACCGGGCAGCGCCAGCCCCGGCGCGCTGGTCCCGCACGAGGTCGGCGGTGACCCGATCCCGTGGACCGCGAGCGGTGTCCGCCCGGTGCACGGTCCGACCCACTATCAGGGCGGCGTGATCTCCACCGGCCCGGTGAGCATCGACCCGGTTCAGGCCTTGTCCGCAGTCGGCCGCCCGGTACCCGGGCAATATCCTGAACCGGTGATCCCGTCGACTCCGGTGACGCCCGGGACGCCGCTGCCCGGCGTACCACGGGTGGGCAGCCCGGCCCCCGGCGGACCCGGCGGCGACGGGATGAACCCGGCGGACGACACGGCGCTGCGCGAAGTGCAGCGGCTGGTCGGCAACAGCCTCTCGATGGCCGGCGGCGCCGACGAGGTCGCGACCCGGCTGCGTGCCGCGCTGGTGCTGGCTCAGCCGCAGTTGATGGCCCAGCTGCCGGGCGGGCCGCAGTCCCAGCGCGAGCAGCTCGCCCAGGCGCTCACCTGGCTGGCGCACCACCTCGACCAGCCGCCCGCGCTGGTGGCCGGGTGCGTGCAGCTCGGCGCGGCGCTGGCCGAGTGCGGCGTGCAGCCGCAGCAGCTCACCCTGGTCGGGGCGGCGCTGGCCGAGGCGATGCGCGCCGGGATGGCGGCGAACGGCTGGCGGCAGGACTTCGACCAGGCGTGGCGCAGCACCTGGCAGCACGTGCACGAGTGGATCGGGCACGGCGCCGACACCGCGCGCTACCAGCCGGCCACCTGGCTGGCCGAAGTGGTGTCGCACGAGCTGCGCCGGCCCGACCTGGCCGTGGTGCGCTTCCGGCCCTACCTGCCGATGCCGTTCCGCCCGGGGCAGTACGCCCGGATCGAGGTACCGGCGCTGCCCGGCGTCTGGCGGCCCTATTCGCTGGCCGGTTCGCCCCGCCGCGACAACATCGTGGAGCTGCACGTGCGGGCCAAGAGCGAGGCCGGCGTCTCCGGCGCGCTGGTTTATGCGCTGCGTCCCGGCGACCGGGCGCGGTTCGGCCGGGCCGAGGGGCACATGGGCCTGCCCGAGGGCTCCGCGCGCGACCTGCTGATGGTGGCCGGGGACACCGGCGTCGCGCCGCTCAAGGCGATGCTCGCCGAGCTGGCCGCGACCGGCGACCGGCGCAACGCGGTGCTCTTCTGGGGCGTGCGTGATCTGGACGAGCTGTACGACATCGAGGAGATCGCCGCGCTCGCCCGCGCCTGCCACCGCGCGACCGTGGTGCCGGTGGTCTCCGTCGGCGAGGCCGGGCAGTACGCGTCCGGCCTGGTCACCGAGGCCATCGCGGCCTACGGCGAGTGGTCCGGGGCGGACGCCTTCCTGGCCGGCCCGCCGATCATGCTGGAGGCCACCCGGGCCGCGCTCGAGATGCTCGGGGTCGCGCCCGAGCGCATCCACCACGACTCCCCGGAGGGCTGATGACGGTCGACGTGATCCACGGTGAACCCATCGACGACCCGTTCCGCAGTCTCGAGAACGCCGAGGATCCGGAGACCGTCGCGTGGTGCGCCGGGCAGGACGCCCGGTTCGCCGCCGCCCGGGACTCCTGGCCGGGGCGGGACACCTGGACGGCCGGGCTGGAGAAGCTGTTCGCGGTCGGGTCGGTGGGCGCGCCCTACTGGCGGGGTGAGCGGGCCTTCTCGATGCGCCGGGACCCGGGCCAGGACCACGCCGTGCTGCTGGTCACCGAGCCGTCGGGGGAGGAGCGGGTGCTGGTCGACCCGGGCGCCATCGACCCGTCCGGCGGCACGGTGCTGGACGCCTGGTCGCCGTCCAAGGAGGGCGACCTGCTGGCGTACGCGCTGAGCGAGAGCGGCACCGAGTGGGCCACGATCCGGGTGCTCGACGTCGGCACCGGCGAGGTGGTGGACGGGCCGATCACCCGCACCCGGCATCCCTCGGTGGCCTGGCTGCCCGGCGGGCGCGCGTTCTACTACCCCCGCTTCCTGACCATGGACGACGGCGACACCGAGCGCCGGCTGCGGCAGCGCGTCTACCGGCACGAGGTGGGCACCGACCCCGAGTTCGATCAGCTGGTCTTCGGCGACGACCTGCCGCGCGCCACCCACCTCGGCGTGTCCACGTCGGACGACGGCGGCTGGATGGCGATCACCGCGACCCGGGGCACCGACGCCCGCAACGACGTGTGGCTGGCGGTGCCCGGCGACCACGTGCCGATCCCGGTGAGCGTCGGCGAGGACGCGCACACCTATGCGTTCTTCGACGCGACCGGCCGGGTCTATCTGCTCACCAACCTGGACGCGCCGCGCTGGCGGCTGCTGCGCTGGGTGGACGGCGACCGGCGCGAGCTGCTGCCGGAGGATCCGGAGGCGGTGCTCGGCGACGCCGAGGTGCTGGCCGACGCCGGGCTGCTGGTGCTGGTCCGCAGCCGGCACGCGGTCAGCGAGGTCACCGTGCACGATCTGGAGTCCGGTCGCGAGCTGCGCCGCCTCGCCCTGCCGGGCCTCGGCACGGTGAGTGAGATCTCCCGGCGCCGCTCCGGCTCGGAGGTGTGGCTGAGCTTCACCGACTTCACCACCCCGGGGTACGTGCTCCGCGCCGACGCCGCCGACGGTGCGCTGACCGAGCACGCCCGTCCGCCCGGCACGCCCGGCACCGCGGTGTCGACCCGGCAGGTCACCTACACCTCGGCCGACGGCACCCCGGTCCGGATGTTCCTGATCGAGCCCGCCGACGCCCCCGACGGCCCGAAACCCACCATCCTGTACGGCTACGGCGGCTTCAACGTGCCGATCACGCCGGGCTACTCGCCGTTCGTCCAGGCCTGGGTCTCCCGTGGCGGCGTCTATGCGGTGGCGAGCCTGCGCGGCGGCAGCGAGGAGGGCGAGGCCTGGCACCGGGCCGGCATGCGCCAGCACAAGCAGAACGTGTTCGACGACTTCGCGGCGGCCGCCGGCTGGCTGGTCGAGAACGGCGTCACCACCCGCGAGCAGCTGGGCATCCGGGGCGGCTCGAACGGCGGCCTGCTGGTCGGCGCGGCGCTGACCCAGCACCCCGGCGCCTTCCGCGCGGTGGTCTGCTCGGCACCGCTGCTCGACATGATCCGGTACGAGAGGTTCGGGCTCGGCGAATACTGGAACGGCGAGTACGGCACCGCCGCCGACCCGGTCGAGTTCGGGTGGCTGCGGGCCTATTCGCCCTATCACCACGTGCGCCCCGGCACGGCATATCCGGCGGTGCTGTTCACCGTCTTCGAGGGCGACACCCGGGTGGACACCATGCACGCCCGCAAGATGTGCGCGCTGCTGCAGCGGGACACGGCCGGCCCGGCGCCCGTCCTGCTCCGCCGCGAGCTGGGTGTCGGGCACTCGTCGCGCTCGGTGTCCCGCGACATCGGCCTGGCCGCCGACGAGCTGGCCTTCCTGGCGACGCAGCTCGGTCTCTAGTTTTCGCTAGCCGAGCGCGTCGGCCAGCGCCTTGGCGTAGCGCGGGGGAGCGAAGGACGGGCCGCCGGGCGCGAGCACCTCTTCGCGGGAGGCGGAGATCCAGGCGGACGACGGCACGGCGGCCTGCAGCGCGGTCAGCACCGGGGTTTCGGCCCACTGCTCCTGCTCGCTCATCATCGTCAGCGCGACCACCGACTCCTCGACCTCGCCGACGCACTCGAACGGCTTGTGCGCGTCCACCCCGAGCAGCTCGAGATAGCCCGGGATCTGCGCCTCGTCGGCGAACAGGTCCTTGCCGAAGATGTGCGCGAGCCGCTCGCGGGGCATGAACGGCGCCATCGCCAGGAAGACGAACCGGCACTTCGGGCAGTCACCGCACCAGCGCACGGTCGGGTCGTGCAGCTTGAACGCCTGGTTACAGCTCGTGACCACGTTGTCGTACTGCTGATGCGTGGCGAAGAGCTGGGCGATGCGCAGCTCGGAGAGTGGGCGCAGCAGCGAGAAATAGGGCTCGGTCAGCCCGGCGTGCGCGGTCACCGCGGCTCGCAGCAGCCCCTCGGCGGCCACCCCCTTGGACCACTGGTGGTTGACCTCGTGACCGTTCCAGATCAGGTTTGGATCACTCGCCGAGCGCTCGTTGGACATCACCACCGGGCCGAGCCCGTGCCAGACCGCGGTGGCGATCGCGATCAGCGAGTTGATCGCCGTCACTGGGATGTGCCCGTTAAGCCCGCCCGCCTTGTTCAGCTCGAACAGCCGCGGGTCGAGCTTGCGCCGGGCGGCCAGCGCGGGCAGCCCGGAGGCGGCGTTCACGCTCTCGATCACCGGGTTGGGGTTGACCGAGAACGGCACCGGGTCGAAGCCGGCCTGGCGCAGGATCTCGAGGGTGACGATGGAGTCCTTGCCGCCGCCGACCGCGGACAGCGGCCGGCCCTCGGCGTTGTCGATCGGGCCGGCCGACGGGACCAGGTCGCCGGTCTCCACCACCAGCTCCAGCACGTGCGGCAGGTCGTTGCGGTACGCGTACTCCGACATGCCCTTGGAGTAGACGGCGGTGAACAGGGCGGACGCCTCGGCGGGCACCCGCACCGGCGCCAGCACCCGGGTCGTGCCGCCGGCCTTGTAGTAACTGACCCCGGCCACCACGTGCAGCAGGTCGAGCACCCGGTGGAAGGCCTCGGGCACCGGCCGATCGCTGCGCGGGAAGGTGACGGTCTCGGTGAACCGCTCGGGAGCCGGCCCGTCGAGCTCGTAACCGAAGCTCGCGACGCCGGTCTCCGGATCGAAGGACCACGTCGTGCATCGGAAGACCTCGTACTGCTGACGCACCCGCATACTCCCGTCATCGGACCAGCGCGCAATACTAGTCCGACTCGGACGAGGGGAGCACAGTGCGTCTCGCTGACCTGCAGGGCCGATCGGTAGCGGTGTGGGGCACCGGCCGGGAGGGCCGCGCCGCGGTGACCGCGATCGCCGCGCACCGGCCGTCCCGCCTGCTCGCGGTGGACGACAGCGCCAACTTCCTGTCCGTGCCGTGGGAGGGCGACCTGGCCCGGCTGGCGCCGCTGGCCGGAGGCGATCACGCGTTCGGCGCGCTGGTGGCGTCCGACGTGGTGGTCCGCTCGCCGGGCATTGCGCAGACCCACCCGTGGATGGCCGAGCTGCGCAGACGCGGCGTCCCGGTGACCGGCGGCAGCGCGTTGTGGATGGCCGAGCACGCCGGGCGCACCGTCGGGGTCACCGGCAGCAAGGGCAAGAGCACCACGTCCAGCCTGCTCAGCCATCTGCTGGCGGCGGCCGGCCGGCCCAACGTGTTCGGCGGCAACATCGGAGTGCCGCTGCTCGACCTGCCACCCGCGGAGCTCTATGCCCTGGAGCTGTCCAGCTACCAGTGCTCCGACCTGACCGATTCGCCCCGGGTGGCCGTGGTCACCTCGCTCTTCCCGGAGCATCTGGATGCGCACGGCGGCGAGCGGGAGTACTACCGCGACAAGCTCAACATTCTGGCGCACAGTCCGGAATTGATCGTGGTGAACGGCGCCGACGAGCGGTTGATGGCCGAGATCGGCGGCGTCACCGACGCGAACGGTTTCGCGCCCGTGCCGGCCGGCGCCGACGACTCGCGCTTCCGGGTCGAGGCGGACGGCCTGGTGTGGTGCAGCGACGACGCGCTGTTCGAGCGCACCGCGCTGCGGCTGCGCGGCGTGCACAACGGGCGCAACCTGTGCGTGGCCCTGGCCGTGCTGGACGGGATGGGTGTCGACGTGCGGACGCCGGAGATCGAGGCGGCGGTGCGCACGTTCGAGGGGCTGCCGCACCGGCTGGCCGAGATCGAGGATCCGTCCGGGCTGACCTTCGTCGACGACACGCTGTCCACGAGCCCCTATTCGGCGATGCACGCGATCGACGCGTATCAGGGGCGGGCGCTGACCGTGCTGGTCGGCGGCACCGACCGGGGGCTGGACTACGCGCCGCTGCGCGAGCACCTGCGCGACCGCGAGCTGACCGTGATCGGCATTCCGGACAGCGGTGAGCGGATCGTGGCCGAGCTGGCCGGGTTGCCCGCGGTGCGCACCGAGGTCGCCGAGGACCTGCCCGCGGCGGTCGCGCTGGCCCGCAAGCTCACGCCCGAGGGCGGCGTCGTGCTGCTCTCGCCGGCCGCGCCCAGCTATGGCCGCTATCGCAACTTCGAGCACCGCTCCGAGGTCTTCGTGCAGGCGGTCCGCGACACCGCCGTGTAACCCACCGAAGTGGTAGCCCAGCCGTGCATCCGGGGTGTGCACGCACGGCTGGGCTACCACTTTGTGTTTTGACTGGTCTCTCAAACTGGGCTAACGGGACATTGCTGACTCTCGGACGGTAAAGGTTATTTAGGGATTGAAGCACGTCGTTCTTAGGTCACGGTTTGAAAACTTCGCCCAAATTCTTGACACGAGGGGGTCCGCAGTAAGAACTTTTACCGCAACAGTTAACACTCTTTCCTGAGGGGACGGCCCATGGTCGAGCCAGAGGTGGACGGCGCCGCAGCGACCGCGGTCGTCGACACCCCCGTGCGCGACCACGCGCCCGCGTTCGACCGGCACGGCGACGAGCGCAACGGCTCGGACGGCGTGCTGGTGCGGATCCGAACCCTCCTGCCGGAGTTCACCGGCGCCCTGCAGAGGGTCGCCGAACAGGTTCTCGCCGACCCGGCCGCCGCATCCCGGGCGACCATCGTCGAGCTGGCCGAGCGCAGCGGCACCTCACCAGCAACGGTCACTCGTTTCTGCCGCGCGCTCGGCTTCGACGGCTACGCCGACCTGCGGCTGGGCATCGCCGCGGAGACCGGCCGGGCGCGTTCGGCGGGCTGGACCGTCGACATCGGCCGGGAGATCCAGCCGGGCGACCCGCTGGAGCGCGTGCTCGGCCAGATCATGGCCTCCGACACCCGGGCCATGCACGACACCGCCGCCCTGCTCGATCTCGCCGAGGTGGAGCGCGCCGCGGTGGCCATCGCGACCGCGCCGCGGGTGAACATCTTCGGCGCCAGCGGCAGCGCGCTGGTCGGCGAGGAGATGCAGTTCAGCCTGCACCGCATCGGGGTGCCCGCATGGGCCTGGCTGGACGTGCACAACGGCCTGGCCAGCGCCGCCCTCTCCCGGGCCGGCGACGTCGCGCTCGGCATCTCGCACAGCGGCGAGACCGGCGAGACGATCGAGCTGCTCGCCGAGGCCAGCAGCCGCGGCGCGACCACCATCGCGCTGACCAGCTTCCCGCGTTCCCCGCTGGCCGAGCTCGCCGACATCGTGCTGCTCACCGCCACGCAGGCGACCACCTTCCGGCCGGACGCGCTCTCCGCGCGCCACCCGCAGCTGGTCGTCCTCGATCTGCTCTACGTCGCCGTCGCGCAGCGGACCCACGAACGTTCGCATGCCGCGTTCCAGCGCACCGCCCAGGCCGTCAGCGGACACAAAGCCGCCAAGGACGGGACGCCCGCACCATGACCGACACCAATCGCCCCACCAATAAATCAGAATTTTTACCAAAAACCCCCTCAGGAGGAACCGTGAAGCGCAAGATCGCGCTCGCCGCGGCACTCGCCACCGCGTTGCTTGCCGCCGCCTGCGGCTCGGACAGCAGCACGAGTGGCACGCCGGACGTCAACGCCTCGGTCGACGGCAAGGGCAAGACCCTCAAGGTCTGGCTGATGGTCGACGCCCAGTCCGGCTGGAAGAACGTGGTGGACCAGGCCAACGAGCGGTTCACCGCGGCCACCGGCGCCCAGGTGCAGATCGACTATCAGCAGTGGGGCGACCACCTCGCCAAGGTGGACGCGACGCTGGCCGGCTCGGAAGTGCCGGACGTGATGGAGCTCGGCAACACCGAGATGCCCAAGTACGTGTTCAACAACGCCTTCCACGAGCTGGACAAGGCGCAGTACGAGAACTCGGCGAACTGGCTGACCGGCCTGTCCGCGCCGTGTGAGTTCGAGGGCAAGACCTACTGCGTGCCCTACTACGCCGGCGCCCGGGTGCTGATCTACAACACCGAGCTGTTCGAGAAGGCCGGTCTGCAGCCGCCGAAGACCTACGAGGACGTCGTCGCCGCGGCCACCACGCTGAAGCAGAAGAACACCGGCAGCAAGTTCTCCGCGTTCTACGCCCCCGGCCAGTACCAGTACATGGGCCTCGCGTTCGCGGTCAGCGGTGGCGGCACGATCGCCAAGAAGGACGGCGACAAGTGGACCGGCACGCTCTCCGAGGCGTCGGTGCAGGAGGGTCTGACCAAGTGGAAGGACCTGGTCACCAACTTCTCGGTCGGTGACAAGACCAAGGACGAGCTGGACCAGGCCGCGATCTTCAGCCAGGGCCAGAGCGGCATGATGTACGGCGCGGGCTGGGAGGCCGGCGCGGCGCAGGAGCAGCCGAAGGACCCCAACGACCCGGCGTCGGAGAAGGTCAAGACCAAGGTCAACGGCAAGGTCGCCACGGTCGCGATGCCGAGCATCCCGTCCTTCCTGGGTGGCTCGAACGTCGGCGTCACCGCCAAGGCCGCCAACCCCGAGCTGGCCGCGCAGTGGATCAAGATCTTCACCGACACCAAGTCGCAGGAGCTGCTGATCGAGAAGGGCGCGCTGCCCAACGCGACCAACCTGCTGGACAAGGCCGCCGCCAAGGAGGGCAACGCGGCCGTCGCCGAGGCCGCCAAGAACAGCTGGTTCGTGCCGATGGCGCCGAAGTGGGCCGAGGTCGAGTCGGCCAACGTCATCCCGCAGATGCTGGTCAGCATCGCCACCGGGAAGGCCACCGTCGCGGACGCGACCAAGAAGGCCGACGAGCAGATCACCACCATCCTCAACAGCTGACCGCCCGCGCCGCCCGCCCGGGATCGGGCGGGGGGGGGGGCCGGGCCCCTCGAAAAGAAGGGGAAAGAAGCCGGAGGTTCCTCGTCGACTCCCCCTCCGCACCACCAT
>NZ_JBVJIP010000025.1:0-146654 GCF_055586225.1 Actinoplanes sp. NPDC051388
CCCCAACACACCCAGAACCCGCCGGACAATCAGCAACGCGATCGTATGAACCACCACACCACCGAGCCTGCCGCACCGGCATCTTCCCAGACCAGCGCCATCACCCTGAAGTGGCATCCCACACGCTGCTTCAACCGGTTGAAGCAATGGCGTGCGCTAGCCACCCGCTACGCCAAACGCGCTGCCCTCTACCGGTCATCGTTGCTCTGATCTGGCTGCGGTGATCGGCAGGACACGGCCTCATGCAGCAGGCTGGATCGGCCACGATCGCCGTTGCGCTCCAGCACCGCGAGCGTACCGCGGGTTGGGTTCGGGCCGACGACGAGGCACTCGCCGACCGGACCGGCCCGACGCTCGGCACCACAACGGTTGTCACGGACAAGTCATGGTGCCCCTGCCGGGTTCGATCGAGCACTCGAGTTCGAGATCCAGGATCGGTATGTCGAGGTTCAGTCGGAGAATCCTGAACGCATCACTGCTGAAGGGTTCAGGGCTGATCGTCTGGAACGCGGCTGGCCAGGTGCCGCCTGACGCGAGATCCCGGGGCCGAAACCTCGGGTTCGGTGTGAACTCGTATCCACTCAGCTTGGCGAGAGAACTAGGTTTGTCCCAAGCGTCACATAGTGTTCGGACCTCATCGATGCTGAATCCGCGCGCCGCTCGGTAAAAGCCGATGAGATTAGAGGGCATGTCCTCCTCCGCGAACATCGAGCTGGGCGGCGCGAACGGAATGGAATCGCGCCAGCTCTGGGTCTTCTCGAACGCCGTGGACTGCGCGGCGAAGATCGTCAAGGCGACCGCGAGGACTTCGTTCTCCGTGAGCGACCGGGAGAGTTGTATGGTCGGCGTGACGGCACTGAATCTGACGCCGAACTTACGCGATTCCATGGTTGGTGTGGCGAACCGTTCAGGCTTGGCCTCCGGGACAAACCGGACGAGCACTCCACGATTCTGCCGGCGCCCTTCGGGCGTTGAGTTCCCGGCCGGGTATTCGATCTGGTCGCCGGCCATCGTTATGCTGACGGGAATTGTTCGGCTCGCCCGTCGCAGAGCCAACGCGACAGCAAGGGCACGAGCGTGGCGTAGTCGAACGTTTCTACGGGACTGGCCGACGCAATCTGTGAAGCCTCGAATCTCCACACCGAACCTCCGGCCGCGGATCGCCTGCCACGCTGCGTGGGAGTCCGCGATGGCGTTGATGATCCCGGTGAACTTCGTTTCGTCCGAGCTGCCCACCTCGAAGCCGCCGAGGAACATGTCAACCGCGCCGGACGGGTGCTGTCTGTCCCTCATCACCGGGGCATCCGTCCGGGACTGCATTTGCTCACCCGGTTCGTACTCCGCTGGGCAATCGGGCTCGCTCACCAGCGCGGGAGCCGCGACGGCGGGGCTACTGGTCTCTACCTTCTCGCGTCGCTCCATGCGCTGGGACGCCTCACGCACTGCGGCGATCAGACTCCGAGCCAGCCTCGGATTCGCGTGGCCGGTGTCGACCCAGCCGCAGTGCGTCGAGTAGAAGTCGCCGTCCTTGGTCTTGATCGAGTCCTCGGTGATCTCCCGCTGCACCGTCACCGGACCGCCGGCCGACCGCTGGACTACCGGTTGACACCCGGTGGCTGAGGCGAGGCTCCCGGCCACCCGTTCGGCCGCGTCGCCGTGCACCCGTACCCGAGCGAAGCCAACCCCGAAGCGTGTGCTCATCTGATGTCGGGTGTCCGGGTCGAGCGGCCGCCCCTCAGTTCTCAGTACGTCGCCAATGACGGGCGACTCCTTCCCGAGCAGGCCCTTCATGGCTCGGCTCCCGACGGCCCTAGCGAACATTGTGCGATGTTCGTCGGCGCCCGTCACCACGCCGTCACCACGCCATCGCGGCATGCCAGACGTCAGCAGACCGGTGACGGCATGGTGACGACCGGCCCGAAGCATGGCATCCGTCAGGTGATCCGATCACCGCCCCAGGGGGACCGATGCCGGTTCAGGTGAGTTATCCGGGCGTCTACGTCGAGGAACTGCCCAGTGGCGTACGGACGATAGTTGGTGTCGCTACCGCGATCACCGCGTTCGTCGGCCGAGCGCCGCGCGGCAGTGTCGCCGAACCGGTCGTGGTCAACGGCCTCGCCGACGTCGAGCGCGAGTTCGGCGGCCTGTGGAGCCAGAGCGGCCTGGGCTACGCGATCCGCGACTTCTTCCTCAACGGCGGCGGGCAGGCGATCGTGGTCCGGCTCTACCGCCCGCGGGACGCGAACACCCCGGGCGTGGCCAAGCTGTCGGTCGGCAACCTCAAACTCGTCGCCCGCACGCCCGGAGCGTGGGGCAACCGCCTGCAGGCCACGATCCTGCCCAAGCCCGCCGCCGACGTGGCCCAGGCCGTCGCCACCGACCTCGGCGTCGGCCCGGATGACATCTTCGACCTGCGGATCGCGGATGACGGGAACGGCACCGAGGAGACCTTCCGCAACCTCACCGTCAAGGACACCCGGCGGCGGGTCGACCGGGTGCTGAGGTCGTCGCAACTGGTGCGCTGGGACGGCGACTGGCCGGCGGCGGACCCGGCGGTCACGACCGGGGACGATCCGAAGCCGGACACCGTGACGGCGGCCCGGGTCACCGTGAGCGACGCGGAGGAGAAGAGCCCCGGCGCCGAGCGGGCGCAGGCCTCGGCCAAGCAGGCGGCCGACCAGGCCGCCGCCGACCTGGCCGCGGCGCAGGCGGACCCTCAACCGGATGCCGCGAAAATCGCGGCGGCGCAGAAGAAGAGCGACGAGGCCGCCGCCGCGCTGACCACCGCCGACGCCAAGGCCGCACCCGTCGTGGCGGCCAGGGCCGCGCTCAAGACGCTGGTCGACCAGCAGACCGGCCACGACGGCGTGGCGATCACCTCGGCCGAATTCCTGCCGCAGAACGGCAACCGGGACAAGACCGGGCTGTTCGCGCTCGAGAAGGCCGACCTCTTCAACCTGCTGTGCATCCCGCCCTACAAGGCCGGCGAGAACGGCGGCGACGTGGACGCCACCGTGGTCACCACCGCGGCCCGCTACTGCGAGGGACGCCGGGCGATGCTGCTGCTCGACCCGCCGACCGGCTGGACCACCGTGCAGCAGGCGATCGACGGCCGCACCGCGATCGGGACGACGAGCGCGAACGCCGCCGTGTACTTCCCCCGGCTCCAGCAGGCGGATCCGCTGCGGGACAACCGGATCGGCGGGTTCTCCGGGTGCGGCGCGGTGGCCGGCGTCATGGCGCGCACCGACACCGAGCGCGGCGTGTGGAAGGCGCCCGCCGGGCTCGCCGCCACCATCTCCGGGGCGGCCGGCCTCACCGTCCCGCTCACCGACCCGGAATGCGGCCGGCTCAACCCGCTCGGGATCAACTGCCTGCTGACCAAGGCCACGGTCGGCCCGGTCGTGTGGGGAGCACGCACCCTGCAGGGCGCCGACGGGCTCGCCTCGCAGTGGAAATACGTCCCGGTCCGGCGGCTCGCGCTCTACATCGAGGAGAGCCTGTTCCGCGGCACCCAGTGGGTGGTCTTCGAGCCGAACGACGAGCCGCTGTGGGCCCAGGTGCGGCTGAACATCGGCGCCTTCATGCACGACCTCTTCCGGCAGGGCGCCTTCCAGGGCGCCACCCCGAACCAGGCCTATCTGGTCAAGGTCGACCGGGAGACCACCACCCAGAACGACATCAACCTCGGCGTCCTCAACATCGTAGTCGGTTTCGCCCCGCTGAAGCCGGCCGAGTTCGTCATCCTGCGCATCAAGCAGCTCGCCGGCCAGATCGAGACGTGAGGGACGGGTCATGCCCGAATTCACCGTCAACAACAACCCGCAACGCTTCGACCCGTACAAGAACTTCAAGTTCCGGGTCAAGTGGGACGGCGTCTACGTGGCCGGGGTCAGCGGCGTCACCGCCCTGCGGCGGACCACCGAGGTGGTGCAGCACCGCTCCGGCGGCGACCCGAGCAGCAGCCGCAAGTCGCCGGGGCGCAGCGAGTACGAGCCGATCACCCTGCGCCGCGGGGTCACCCACGACAAGGCCTTCGAGCAGTGGGCCAACAAGGTGTGGAACTGGGGCTCCGGCCTCGGCCTCGAGGTGTCGCTGAAGGACTTCCGCAAGGACCTGATCATCGAGATGTACAACGAGGCGGGCCAGCTGGCCATCGCCTACAAGGTGTACCGGTGCTGGCCCTCGCAGTACGAGGCGTGGCCGGACTCGGACGCCAACGGCGCGGCGGTCGCGATCCAGAACATGCGGCTCGAGAACGAGGGCTGGGAGCGCGACTACGAGGTGCCCGAGCCGACCGAGCCGCAGTTCACCGAGCCGGCATGAGCGCGTCGCTCCTCGCGGCGTGGGAGCGCGGGCAGGGGCGCGACCCGACCACGCGGGCGGTGGCGCTGCTCGCCGCCACGACCGGCCGGGACGAAGCCTCGGTGGCGGCCCTGCCCCTCGACGCCCGCGACGCGCTGCTGTTCGACCTGCGGCGCCGGGTCTTCGGGGACCGGCTGACCGCGATCGAGTCCTGCCCGCTCTGCGCGGAACGCATCGAGGTGTCGGTGTCGCTGTCCGATCTCTGCGCCGGCCTGCCCGCCGCATCCGGACACGAGGACGTGGTCGAGCACGACGGAGGACACGTGACGGTGCGGGTGCCGGACAGCGGGGACGCCCGGGCCGCGGCCCTGACCGGCGAGGTCACCGAGGCCCGGCGGGTGCTCCTGCGGCGCTGCCTGTCGGCGGTGGACCGGCTCGGTGCGGCCGTGGACGTGGACGCACTCCCGGCGGACGCGCTGGCGCTGGCCGCCGAGCGACTGACCCAGCTCGCCCCGCACGCCGACGTCCAGCTGCGACTCGCCTGTCCTAGCTGCGACGGCACCTGGCTCGCGCCGCTGGACATCGGGCTGGCGACGTGGGCGGAGGTCGCCGTGTGGGCGCGTCGCACGCTGCTCGAGGTGCACGAGCTCGCCTCCGCGTACGGCTGGTCGGAGACGGAGATCCTCGGCCTCGGGGCGCATCGCCGGCAGGCGTACCTGGATCTGGTCTCGTCATGACGGACTTCTTCGAGCGCCTCGCCGCGCGCCTGGTGCATCCGGAGCGGAGTGTCCTGCCGCGGACTCCCGGGTTGTTCGAGCCGCCGGCCGGGGTGGGTGGCGCCGATCTCCTGGATCGATACTTCGACACACCGCCGCCGGCGGCGGCCGGGCGCACGCTCGAGCCGGAGGTGCGGGGCCGGCCCGCGGCCGGGACGACGGTCGTCCCGCCGGCCGCCCGGGACGCGGCTCCGGCGCCTTCGATCCCACGGGCCGGCGCCCCCGGCGCGCGGGCGGCCAGGCCGGACGGCAGTGGACGGACGGCAGCAGAGGACGGGACCGCCACGGAGTGGCCTGCGGTCACTCAGGAAGCTCGTGCGCCGGGCCATGCCGCCCCTCCCGCCGCCGAGGTTCCGCGCGTGACCTTCCCGGCCGTCGCCACGGAACCGGGGCTCACGGGCCGGACGAATGGCTCCCCGGGCGCCGCCCGGCGGCATCGCGAGTCAGCCTTCGCCGAGGCGGCCGTCCCCGGCGCAGCGGCCATTCCCGGCGCGGCCTCCTCTGGCGCGGCCTCCTCTGGCGCGGCCTTCTCTGGCGCAGCCTTCTCTGGCGCGGCCTTCTCTGGCGCGGCCTTCTCTGGCGCCGCCGTCGAAAACCCAGCCACTCCCGGCGCAGTCACTACCGGCGCGGCCACGCCCGGCGCGGCTTTCTCCGACTCGGCGTTCGTTGACGCCGTCCGTCTCGGCGCGGCTTTTACCGAAGCCGGGCGCGACCGCACCGCCTGGCATCGGCCGGAGGCCGCGGCGGGCGCGGTGGCGCCGCAGCCATTCCTGCCGGACGTCCCGGACGTCGCGAGGCTGCACGACGCCCCAAGCGCGCCGGGCAGGCCGGCGAAGGGCAGGCCGGCACCGGCGCCGACCGTCGAGACGCCCCCGCCCGGCATGCCCGTGCAGGTGACGATCGGCCGCGTCGAGGTCCGAGTCCCACCGGCGCCGCCGACTCCCGCACCACCGGCCACGCCGCCCGCGCCGCCATCCGACCGGGCCAACCGGCTGCTCTCGCTCGCCGACTACCGCCGGCACCGGACCGGGAGCCGCGGGTGAGCACCTCGGAAGCGGTCGCCGCGGTCACCGAGACCCTGCGGCGGCTGCTGGACACCCAGCTCGGCGGGCCGGACTGCACCACGCTGGTGCCCGACAACGCCCGCACCGACGAGAGCATCGACCAGATCAACCTCTTCCTGTACGCGGTGGAACCGAACTCCGGCTGGACGAATGCCGGCGCCCGGCCGCCGCTGGCCTTGGACCTGTCCTACCTGCTGACCGTCTACGGCAGTAACGGCGACGACGTCTCGGCCCACGCGGCGCTGGGCAACGCGATGCGCATCCTGCACGACCATCCCGTCCTCGGCCGGGACGAGGTCCGCGGCATCCGGCCCGCCGCGGGTCTGCACGAGCAGCCGGAACGCGTGCGGATCTCGCACGCGCCGTTGTCCCTGGACGAGATGACCAAGCTGTGGACCGCGTTCGGCTCCCCCTACCGGCTGTCCACGGCCTACGTGGCCACCGTGGTCCTGATCGACGCGCGCCGGACCGCACCGGCGGCGCTGCCCGTGCTCGGCCGCCGTGACCTGCGGGACAGCGGCGTCGACGTGGCCGCCGACCCGGCCCTCTTCCCGACTTTGGAGCGGGTCGGCATCGTCGGCGAGGACCGGCCCGCGGTCCGGCTCGGTGACACCCTGCGGTTCGCCGGCCGGGGCATCGCCGGTGGCACCGCGCAATTCCGGACGCGGTTGTGGGACCAGGCCACGGATCTCGCGCTCGCCCTGTCGGCGGCCGGCGATCTGGAGGTGGCCCTGCCACCGGACAGCCCGGCGGTCCGCGAGCTCTGGCCGGCCGGGCAGTACACGGTCACCGTCGCGGTGACCGACCAGGGCCGGACGCGGGTGTCGAACGAGGTGCCCTTCCCGCTCGCGCCCCGGGTGCTGGCGATCGCACCGAGCCCGGCGGCCCGGGTCGGCGGGGCCGTCACGCTCACCGTCACCACCGGGCCGTGGGTCTGGCGGGGGCAACGTGTCTCGCTGCTGCTCGGGGACCGCGAGATCATCGCCCAGCCGCTGCCGGCCGGGACCGAACGCAGCGCCACGTCGACGTTCCGGGTCGGCGCCGCCACGCCGGGCGATTTCCTCGTCCGGGTGCGCGTCGACGGCGTGGACAGCCAGCCGTACGCGGTCACGGCCGCCGGCGAGCGCACGTTCGCCGCCGCCGAGCGGGTGCAGATCACATGAGCACCGCCGAGGCCTGGGAGCAGGACAACGCCCGGTTCCTGTCCGCGGCGCTGGCCTGGCTGCGGGCGCTGCTCGAGGCTCACCTGCCCGAGGCGGACCGCGACGATCGGGCGGACCGTGCGGTCGCGGACGCCCGCGAGGCGATGCTGGCGGCCGAGCGGGCCACCGATCCCCCGCCGGCGCTGACCGTGCTGGCCGAGCGGCTCGGATTGGACAGCTTCGAGCGGGACACCCTGCTGCTGAGCGCGGCGCCCATGTTGGACACCCGGATCGGTGCGCTCTGCGGGCGGATCCAGGGTGACCTGTCCCGGGCGTACCCGAGCTTTGCCGTGGCCTTGACCCTGTTCGACGATCCCTCCTGGCTGGCCGTGACTCCGCACGGCGCGCTGCGCCGCCTGCACCTGACCGAGGTGGTGACGCACGGAGCCGACCCGGTGATCTCCGGCCGGCTGGTCGCCGACGAACGGATCGTCGGCTATCTGAAGGGCCTCAACCTGCTCGACATCCGGGTCCGGCGACTGCTCGTGCCGATCGACCCCGGCCTGGCGGCCCTCGACCTCGCGCCGTCCCAGGAGGCCGTCGCCGAGCGGACCGCCGAGCGGCTGCGGCGGACCGCCGCCGGTGAGAACCTCCCCCGGGTGCGGCTGCTGGGACCGGATCCGGGGAGCCGCCGGCTGGTCGCCGCGACCACCGCGGATCGGCTCGGCCTCGCGCTCTACCGCCTGCCCCGGCGGCTCGCCCCGGGGCCGGCCGAGCTGGAGACCTTCGTCCGGCTGTGGGACCGCGAGTGCCTGCTCCTGCCGGTCGCCCTGCTCGTCGAGGGCCCCGGCCCGGACGGCCCGGCCGCGGATCCGCACGGCGACGCGGCCGAGCGCCTGGCCGAGGCGGTCGGCGGCCTGGTGTTCCTCGACGGCGGCGGCCCGGCGTCCGGGCACCGGTCGATCACCGCCGAGGTGGGCCGGCCGACCGCCGCGGAACAACACGATGCCTGGGCAGACGTGGTCGGCGGCGACGCGGCGGACGCGCTCGCCGGGCAGTTCGACCTCAGCCTCGGCGACATCCGCCGGACCGCGGCCGAGGAGAAGGACCAGGACCGGATCTGGCACGCCTGCGTCAGCACCGCCCGCCCTCGCGCCGACCGGCTGGCCGAGCGGCTGGACGTGAAAGCCACCTGGCCCGACTTGGTCCTGCCGGACCCCGAGCTCGCGGCGTTGCGCCGGATGACCGGACAGGTGGCCCGGCGCACGACCGTCTACGACGACTGGGGCTTCCGGCAGGTGATGAACCGCGGGTTCGGCGTGACCGCGTTGTTCTCCGGCCCCAGCGGCACCGGCAAGACCATGGCGGCCGAGGTTCTCGCCGGGCAGCTCCGGCTCGAGCTCTACCGGGTCGATCTGTCGGCGGTGGTGAGCAAGTACATCGGCGAGACGGAGAAGAACCTGGGCGCCCTGTTCGACCAGATGGACTCCGGCGGCGCCCTGCTGTTGTTCGACGAGGCCGACGCGCTGTTCGGCAAGCGGACCGAGGTCCGCGACAGCCACGACCGGTACGCCAATCTCGAGGTCAACTACCTGCTGCAGCGGATGGAGTCCTACCGGGGGCTCGCCGTTCTCGCCACCAACCGCAAGGAGGCCCTGGACCGCGCCTTCCTGCGGCGCCTGCGCTTCGTGGTGGACTTCCCGTTCCCCGGGCACGAGCTGCGCGAGCACATCTGGGCCCGCGCGTTCCCGGCCGGCGTGCCGGTGGCCGGCCTCGACCGGTCCCGCCTGGCCGGTTTCAAGCTCAGCGGGGGCAGCATCCACGCCGCCGCGCTCAACGCCGCGTTCGAAGCCGCGGTGGCCGGGTCACCGGTCACCATGCCGATCGTCCTGGTCGCGGTCGAGGCGGAACTCCGCAAGCTGCAGGTGCCCGTCTCCGCGGCCGATTTCCGGTGGCCGCCCGCCGATCGGAGTTCCGGATGACCATGATCGTGCACATCGACTGTGTCGTGGTCGAGGGGCGCACGTCCGGGAGCGTGGATCTGCGCGCCGCGGCCGAGGCCCTGATCGCCGACCGGCTGGCCGGCCGCCGGCCGGACGGCATGCCCGGCGATCTCGCGGGCCAGATCGCCGGGCAGGTCGCGGCCGAGGTGCGCAAGGCGATCGGCCGTGACTAGCCCGCCCCGCTCGCCCCGGATGCTGCGCGCCGCCCTGGTCGGCATGGACCCGGCGAACCCGCTGGCCAGCGTCATCGCGTTCCAGTACAACCCGGACACGCTGACCCGCCGGCTGGAGGCGCGGACCGCGGGTGGCGGCGACGGGGGCGCGCGGGCCGAGGCCCTGCGGCTGTCCGGCCCGCCACGCGAGACGCTGTCGCTGAGCGCCGAGGTGGACGCCACCGACCTGCTCGATCGCGGCGATCCGCAAGCCGGCTCGCTGGGCGTGTACGCCACGCTCTCCGCCCTGGAGATGCTGCTGTATCCGAAATACCGCAAGGTGCAGGAGGACCTGGCCCTGGCCCAGCAGAGCGCCCTGGAGATCCTCCCGCCGGAGGCGCCGCTGACGGTCTTCGTGTGGGGGGCGAAGCGGGCGCTGCCGGTGCGGCTGACCGGTTTCACGATCGTGGAGGAGGCCTTTGACGGCCGGCTGAACCCGATCCGGGCCCGGGCGGACCTCCAGCTCTCCGTGCTGAGCACCGCCGATCTGGAGCCGGGCACCCTCGGCCACCGGCTCTTCCTGGCGCACCAGATCGCCAAGGAGATCATGGCGACCTCGAACGTGGCGGCCAACGTCAGCGAGCTCGGCTCCTCGATCGGAGCCGGCTGATGCCGCGCCGATTCCCGGTGGGCAGCCGCTACACCGCCACCGAGGTGGCGGTGTGGACTGACGACGCCGGCCGGGAGATCCCGTACCTGCGGCGCCGTTTCGTGCCGCGGACCGCATCGGACCCGGCGGCGGGCGCCCATCTGGTCCGCCCGGGTGAGCGGCTGGACGGGATCGCCGACCGCCACCTGGGTGATCCGACGCAGTTCTGGGCGCTGTGCGACGTGAACGGCGTGCTGCGGCCGGCCGAGCTCGAGGTGACCGGTCGCGAGATCCTGCTGCCCGAGGCCGGATGATGGCCGTCTCCAGCCTGCGGTTGACCGTGCTCGCCGGGCCGACCCGCCCCGAGCGGCTGCCCGGCTCGGTGATCGACGCGCTGGTCAGCGTCGAGGTGGACAGCCGGCACGACGACGTCGACGTGTTCCGGCTGACGTTCGCCCCGGCGAAACGCCGGGGCGACCTCGATCTGCTCACGGGCGACACGTTCCGGGCGCTCACCCGGGTCCGGCTGGTGGTCGGCTTCGGCCTCCGCCGCCAGGTCCTGATCGACGGTGTCGTCACCCACCACCAGGTGCGGCCGAGCAACACCCCGGGCGGGTCGGCGCTGGTGGTCAGCGGCGATGACCTGTCGGCGCATCTGACGCTCACCGACCGGCCGGCCGCCTTCGAGGGCCGGACCGACTCGGAGATCGTGACGCAGGTGCTCGATCCGTACCTGAAGTTCGGCCTCCGGACCGACGTGACCACGGTTTCGCGCAAGCCCGGAGCGACCGAACGCCATCGCGTGCGGACCACGACCGACCTGGAGTTTCTCCGCTATCTGGCCGAGGAGAACGGCTTCCGGTTCGCGGTCGTGCCGGACGACACCGGCGCCGGGGAGAGCACCGCGCGGTGGGGCCCGATCGACGACCGGGAGCGGCAGGAGCCGGACCTGACCATGAACATGGGTTCGCTGACGACGGTCGACCAGCCGCTCGCCTTCCGCTTCGACATGCTTGGCCCGGTCAAGCCGACGGCGTCGGTGCCCGAGACGGCCGACTCGTCGGTCGCCGTCGGCGCGGCCACCAGCGACGGCCCTGGGCTGGCCCGGGTGCCGGCCGCGGTGCTGCGCGAGAACTACCTGTACCGGGCCGCGGGCCTGACCAGGGAACTGGCCGAGCTGCGCGCGACGCAGGCCCGTCTGCTCGCCGCGGACGCGGTGATCGTGGTCGGCGAACTCGACCTGGGCCGGTACGGCGCGCTGCTGCGCCCTCGCCGGCGCATCCGGGTCCGTGGCGTGGGCCGCTCGTACGACGGCGACTACGCGATCCGGCAGGTGTCCACGACGCTGCGGCGGGGCTCGGCCACCCAGTCCTTCGGCCTGGCCCGGGACGGTCTCGACACGCCCGCCGGCGGAGGTGCCTGATGGCTGAGTCGTCGGGAAACCGTTGGTACGGCAAGTTTCGCGCGGTGGTCAGCCGCAACGACGACCCGGACGGCATCGGCCGGATCAAGGCGAAGGTCCGGCAGTTCCAGGACGAGGAGACCGCCTGGGCGCTGCCGGCCCTGCCGTACGCCGGGCCGGGCGTCGGCCTGCTGCTGATCCCTCCGGAGAAGTCCTGGGTGTGGATCGAGTACGAGGGCGGCGAACGGGACAAGCCGATCTGGACCGGATGCTTCTGGACCGACCTGCCCTCGATCGACGCGACCAAGCCGGCCATCGCCGCCCCGGATACCAAGATGCTCAAGACCAAGACCTGCACGATCACCATCAACGACGCAAACGGCAGCGTGGCGATCGAGACCGACTCGGGCCGGCTCTCGATCACGTCATCGGCGGTGGAACTGACCAACGGCAAGGCGACCGTGCGGCTGGCCAACCAGACCGTGTCGCTGAACGGCAACGCCCTGGAGGTGACGTGATGCCCGAGTTGCTGCACGTTGGTGCGACGGTCCAGTGCTTCCACGGCGCCCCGGCGTCCGCCACGACCGGAGCGTCGCGGGTCACGCTGGCCGGAAGTCCGGTGTGGACCGTCGACGTGACACCGACCGTCTCGACGTGCCCCTTCACGCTGCCGAACGGCGTCAGCCAGCCCTGCGCGACAGTGCGCTGGACGGCCGGCGCGACCCGGGTCACGACCGGGGGCCGCGCGGTCGTGCTGCGCGACAGCCCGTCCCAGTGCCTCGGCGGGCCGCAGATTCCGCAGGGCGTCGCGTCGGTGGCCGCGGCACAGCACCGGGTGGTGGGCAGATGACCGACATCGACCACCCGTTCCACTTCGACGCGGCCGGGCGTACCGCGACCACCGGCCCGGCCGACCACATCCGCGACCTGATCGACCAGTTCCTGTTCACCTCGCCGGGCGAGCGGGTCAACCGGCCCGGGTACGGCAGCGGCCTGCTGGCCTTGGTGTTCGAGCCGAACAGCACCGACTTGGCCTCCACCGTCGAGCTCAACGTGCAGGCCGGGCTGCTGGAGTGGCTGGGCGACCTGATCGTGGTGCGTGCTGTGGATGTGACCCACGAGGACACCTCGCTGGCCGTCGAGGTCAGCTACGCCGTGCTGGCCACCGGCGAGACCCGGGTGGACACCTTCACCGGAGCCGGGCCATGACCGCCGGCGGCCTGACCTGCGCCGACGACCACGCCCGCCGGGATCAGGTCCGCGTCGCGGGCCTGACCGGCCTGGACTTCGTCGAGGTCGACCCGGACGGGCGGACCCTGCGGGTGTTCTTCGTGAACCGGCCGCCGGACGGCCTCACCGCCGCCCAGCTGCGCATCGACGGCGGCGGCCCGGATCATCGGGTCGGCGTGCTGCGGGTCCGCCGCGAGCGGCAGCGTGACCCGGCGGTCGACGAGTGTGTCGCGGTCACCCTCGACCGCCCGGGTGACGCCGGTCGCTACGTGCTGCGGGTGGTCGGCCACCCGGACGTCGACCCGCGGTTCGCCGCGCTCGGCTTCAGCTTCGCGATCGACTGCCCCGGGCCGGGCGATTGTGCGCCCGAAGCGTGCGTGCCGGACCGGCCGGACGAGCCGGACATCGACTACCTGGCCAAGGACTACGCCAGTTTCCGCCGGCTGATGCTCGATCGGCTCACCCTCACCATGCCGGGGTGGCGGGAGCGGCACGTGCCCGACGTCGGCATCACGCTGGTCGAGCTCCTCGCGTACGTCGCCGATCACCTGAGCTACCACCAGGACGCGGTCGCCACCGAGGCCTATCTGGACACCGCCCGCCTGCGCACCTCGGTGCGCCGCCACGCCCGCCTCGTCGACTACGCCGTGCACGAGGGATGTTGTGCCCGGGCCTGGCTGCACGTGGAGACCGACGGCGACGTGACCCTGCCGCCCGGCACCACGTTCGCGACCGGCAGCGGGCAGGTCTTCGCCCCGGTGCGCGACGAGCCCCGCCTGTGGCGGGTGCACAACCAGATCCCGATCTACACCTGGGGCCTGCGGGACTGCGTCCTGCCGGCCGGCAGCACGACCGCGACGCTGCTCGCCCCGCCCGGCGGACTGCACCTCGAGCCCGGCGATCCGCTCCTGTTCGAGGACGCCGCCGACCCGGCGCACCGGCACGTCGTCGTGCTCACCGCCGTGCGGACCGGCACGGACCCGGTCACCAAGCTGGAGATCGCCGACATCGCCTGGGAGGTGGCCGACGGCCTGCCGTTCCCGCTGTGCCTGTCCGGCCGCGACGCCGCGGAGCTCGGTGTCGCCCGGGCCAACCTGCTGCTGGTCGACCACGGCGCACCGGTGGACGCCGAAGACGTCGGCGGCGCGCTGCGGCGGGCGCCGCTCACGTTCGCCGTGCCCGAGCAGCCCGGCGCTCCGGCGGTCGCCCTGCTGCGGCCCGATCCGGCCGACGCGGTGCCGGCGATCCGGCTGACCGAGACGACCGCGGCCGGGGTGACGGCCGCCTGGACCGCCCGGCCCGATCTGCTCGGCAGCGGCCCGGAGGACCGGCACTTCGTGGTCGAGACCGACGTCGGGGGCCGGGCCACCCTGCGGTTCGGCGACGGGACGCTGGGCGCACCGCGGGCGCCGGACAGCCGGTTCGTCGCCGACTACCGGTGCGGCACCGGGCCTGGCGGCAACGTCGGCGCGGACACCATCACGCGGGTGGTCCTGCCGGCCGGACAGGCCGACGACATCGGCCTGCGCCCCCGCAACCCGCTACCGGCGCTGGGCGGCGCCGCGCCCGAGCCGCTCGATCACGTCCGGCTAGCCTCGCCGCACGCCTACCGGCGGGTCCCGAGGCGGGCCGTCACCGGCGCGGACTACGCGACCCTGGCCGCCCGCGACCCGCGCGTGCAGCGGGCGCACGGCGCGGTCCGGTGGACCGGCAGCTGGTACGAGGTGGACGTGGCCGTCGACCCGTTCGGCGCGCCCGAGACCGGCGGCCCTGAGCTGCTGCCAGCGATCGCCGGCGCGCTCGAGCCGTACCGGCGGATCGGCCACGACCTGCGGGTCAGCACCGCCGTGCAGGTTCCGCTCGACATCGCCGTGACCATCTGCGTCTCACCGCATCACCTGCCCGGACGGGTGCGGGCGGCGGTGCTCGCGGTGCTCGGCAGCGGGCTCCGGCCGGGCGGCGGCGTCGGCTTCTTCCACCCGGATGCCCTGACCTTCGGCACACCGGTCCTGCTCAGCCGCCTCATCGCGGCGGTCCAGGCCGTCGAGGGCGTGCAGAGCGTGCTGGTGACCCGCTTCCAACGGCTCTTCGGACCCGCCCGGGGCGAGCTCGAAGCCGGCGTGCTGCCGATCGGCCCCGACGAGGTCGCCCGCCTGGACAACGCGCCGGGCCGCCCCGAGCTGGGCCGGCTGCTGGTGACGCCGGTGACCGCGGACGGAGGGGACCGATGACCGCATCGCACCAGGGCCCCTGCTTCTGCTGCGGGCGCCGCGACACCCCGCTGCCGGTCGCGAACCGGCCCGGGCTGAGCCGCCTGGCCTACCGCGCGGGCACCCACGGAACGTTCCTCGCCACCATGCGCGGGCGCCTCTCCGCCGACGCCGCGCTCGCCGGGCTGCGCACCCGGGACCCCGGCGACGCGTCACTGGCGCTGCTGGACGCCTGGGCGGTGGTCGCCGACGTGCTCACGTTCTATCAGGAGCGCATCGCGAACGAGGGCTACCTGCGCACCGCCACCGAGTACCGCTCGGTCGTCGAACTGGTCCGGCTGATCGGGCACACGCCACGACCCGGCGTCGCGGCGACCGCGTACCTGGCCTTCACCCTGCGCGACGGCGCCATGGCCGACGTCCCGGCCGGCACCCGCGCACAGAGCCGGCCAGGGCCCGGCGAGACGCCGCAGCCGTTCGAGACGGCTGAGCGGCTCCCGGCCCGCGCCGCATGGAACATCCTGCGCCCCCGGCAGACCGCACCGGCCTTCTTCCCGCACGTCAACGACGTCGACCACCTCTATCTCGCCGGCCAGGCGACCGGCCTGGCGGCGGACGACCTGCTGGTGATCGTGGCCGGCGGGGATCAGGCACTGGCCCGGGTCGCCGCGGTCACGCCGGAACGCGACCAGGACCGAACCCGGGTCACCCTGACCGGCATCAGCCTGCCGGCCAACAAGGCCGGGCGGGAGCTTCTCGCCGACATCCTCACCACGCTGACCGCGGCCGAGTCCAAGGTGGCGCCCGGCATCCGCGCGAACGCCATCGGGGCCCGGCTGGCCGAGCTGGCCGCGATCGTGGTCGACAGCGACCCGGGCACGCTGCGGGCGCGGATCGTCGACACCTTCCTGCCCGCGTTCGAGCTGGAGCGCGCGGACGTCACCAAGGGCCCGTTGCGGATCTGGCTGGACAAGATTGTGCCGCGCCTGGAGGCGGCCCGCGACGCGCTTGGCCCCGCGCAGCCCCGGGCCGCGGTGGCGCCGCCGCCCGCCGCCGGCCCCGTGGGCGGCGCGGTGACGCCGTTCGATCTCGCTGCCTCGCTGCTGGTGCCGCCGTCCGTCCCGCCGCCCAGCCCGCAGCGCGTCGGCGGCGATCTCGCGGAACGCTTCGGATCGGGTCGGGAGTCGACCTACCGGCTCTTGTCGACCCTGGAGCCGCAGCTGGCCGGCACGCTGCTGGCGGCGTGGGCCACCACGTCGACCGGCGGGGAGACCCCCAAGGTGTACGCACTGCGGACCACGACCGGGCTCTACGGCCATGCCGTGCCGAGGCCATTCGTCCCGAACACGCCACAGGTGCAATGGCCCGACTGGCCGGTCGCGGACGACGAGCTCACCACCGTCCTGAACCTCGACGGCTCGTACCCGGCCATCGCGGGCAACGGGTGGATCGTCGTGGAGACGCCGAAGGCGCCCAGCCCGCGGCTACTCCCGGTCACCGGGGTGACCACCCGACCACGAAGCCGGTACGGGCTCACCGGAGTCCCGACCACCGTGGTGACGGTGGCGACCGCGTGGTGGGCCGGCACGGAGTTCAGTGACATCCGGGGCAGCATCGTGCACACCGGCGCCGAGGAGCTGGCCCTGGCCGAGCAGCCGCTGACCGACCTGATCCCGGACAGCGCGGACCGGCAGCGCATCACTCTCGACGGGCTGTACGGCGGCCTCGACGCCGGGCGCTGGCTCGTCGTCGACGGCGAGAGGATCGTGACCGGGCCGACCGGGAACGCGGTGGGCGTCGTGCCGGCCGCCGAGCTGGTCATGGTGGCCGGCGCCGAGCACCGCGCCGACTCCCGGTTCCCGGACGCCACTCCCCGCACGACGCTGGTGCTGGCCGCGCCGCTCGCCTACGACTATCGCCGCCGCACCCTGGTGATCCACGGCAACGTCGCGCGCGGCACGCACGGCGCGACGCACGTGGAGATCCTGGGCAGCGGCGACGCGGCGGTCGCCGGCCAGCGGTTCCCGCTCACCCACTCGCCGCTGACCTACGTCGCCTCGGCCGACCCGTCCGGGATCGCGAGCACCCTGCAGGTCCGCGTCGACGGCGTGCGCTGGCCCGCCGCCGCCGAGCCACTGGCGGTCGGCCCGGCCGACCGCGGCTACTCCGTGCGGACCGACGAGGCGCGCGCCGCCGAGGTGGTCTTCGGCGACGGGCACCACGGCCGCCGGCTGCCCACCGGGCTGGACAACGTGACGGCGCAGTACCGCAGCGGCATCGGCGCCGCCGGGAACGTCGCCGCCGGGCGGATCAGTCTGCTGGCCACCACCCCGGAGGACGTCCGGTCGGTGGTCAATCCGCTGCCCGCGACCGGCGGCGCCGAGCCGGACGACCGGGACGCCGTGCGGGACAACGCCCCGCTCACCACGACCGCGCTCGACCGTCTGGTGTCGGTCCGCGACTACGAGGACTTCGCGCGGACGTTCGCGGGCATCGGCAAGGCTCGCGCGGTGCGCAGCAGCGACGGGCGACGGCTGCGCGTGCATGTGACGGTGGCCGGCGTCGACGACGCCCCGCTGGGCGCGCGCGGCGACGCCGTGGTCAACCTCCGGCGGGCGCTGCGCGAGTTCGGCGATCCCGGCGTCCCGGTCACGGTCGAGACCCGGGCGTTGCTGCTCGTGGTCGTCGAGGCGCGGCTGGGCATCTCTGCAGACCACCGCTTCGACCTGGTGGCGCCGGCAGTCCGCGCGGCCCTGCTGCGCGCGTTCGGCTTCCGCGCCCGCGACCTCGGCCAGGATCTGCACGCGTCCGAGATGATCGCGGTGATGCAGGCCGTCGCCGGCGTGGCCCACGTCGACCTCGACCGGCTCGGCGTCGCCTCGGCCGACCCGGCGGAGATCACCGCGGTGGCGGCCCTGGGCGAACCGCAGAGCCGGATCCCGGTCTACCCGCCCGATCGCCGGACCGGCCGCACCGGGCCGGCCGGCGACGAGCGCGCCGAGCTGGCGATCCTCTCCCCCGACGTGCCCGACACCATCCTGTTGCGGGAGGCGCCATGACCCCGGACCGGCTCTTCGACCTGCTGCCCGGCGTCCACCGGCTGCGCGACGGCCCCGGGCGCGGCCCGCTGCGCGCGCTGCTGCAGGTGATCGCCGAACAGGTGGACGTCGTCGAGGCGGACATCGACGGCCTCTACGCCAACTGGTTCATCGAGACCTGCGACGACTGGGTCGTGCCCTACCTCGCAGACCTGGTCGGCTATCAGGTGGTGGGCGAGGCCGGCGCGCCCGGCGAGGTGACCTCCGACCGCGATCGGCGCCGCAACGCCGTCCTCCTGCCGCGCCGGGAGGTCGCCAACACCATCCGGCATCGCCGGCGCAAGGGCGCGCTGGCGCTGCTGGAGGACCTGGCCGCCGACGCCACGGACTGGCCGGCGCGGGCGGTCGAGTGCTACCGGCTGCTCGGCTGGACCCAGCCTCCGGGTCATGTCGCGCCCGGCCGCGGCGGCACCGCCGATCTGCGGGACGTCGCCCTCCTGCGGCGCTTGGGCGGGCCGTTCGACACCGCGGCGCACAGCGTCGACGTCCGAGGGCCACACAACATCCCGGACGTACGGCTCGTGGCGTGGCGGCTGCGTCAGTACGGCGTCACGCGTACCGAGGCGAACCGGCTCGAGCGTGGCGACGCCACCCGGCTGACATTCAGCGTGCTGGGCAACGACGCACCGCTGTACGTCCGTCCGGCAAACGGCCAGGGCGAGCTGAGCCTGCCGGTCCCACTCGACCGGCAGCTGCTGGAGGAACGGCGCACGGACCTCTACGGCCCGCATCGAAGTCTCGCCGTCTGGCGGGCGATGGACCGCGAAGCCGACCCGAAACTGGTGCCCGCCGAGGAGATCACCGCCGCCGACCTGACCAGATGGGTCAACGTCGCCGGCCCCGGCCAGGTGCTCGTCGACCCGGTGCTCGGCCGGCTCGCCTTTCCCGAGGGCGAGACCCCCGAGGGCAAGGTCCTGGTCTCCTATCGGTACGGCGCGCCGACCGCCCTCGGCGGCGGCGAGTACCCCCGCGCAGTCACGGACTCCGCCGGTACGCGGCGCTACCTCGTGGGCGGCGACGGCAACCATCCGACGATCAAGGCCGCGCTCGAAGCCTGGGCACAGGCCGGCGACGCCGACGCGGTCATCGAGTTCACCCAGAGCGCCGTCCACACCGAACCGCTGAACATCCGGCTGGGCGAGACCGGCCCGCAGCACCTGCGGATCAGGGCGGCGAGTGGCGTCCGGCCGGTGCTGCGCCTGCTCGACTACGACGCCAGCCGGCTCGACTGGGCGCGGGTGCACAGCGCCGCCGGCAGCTCCTTCACCATCGACGGGATCCTGGTCGAGGGCCGCGGTTTCCGGTTCACCGGCGACTTCGATCGCATCCGGATCCGGCACTGCACGCTGGTGCCGGGCTGGACGCTGACCGGGGACTGCGAGCCCTACCAGCCGGACGAGCCGAGCCTCGTCCTCGATCGGGCCCGGGCGGCCGTCGAGGTCGAGCACAGCATCGTCGGCACGATCCTCGCCGCCGCCGACGAGGTGCAGACCGAACCGATCCCGCTGACCGTCACCGACAGCATCCTGGACGCCACCGGACGAGGGCGGCGGGCGATCGGCGGGCCGGGGCGCAAACGGGCCCACGTCCTGCTGACGATCGCCCGCAGCACGGTCGTCGGGCAGGTCGGCGTCCGCGCGGTCGCCCTGGCTGAGAACACCATCTTCACCAGCCGGCTGGACATCGCCCGGACCCAGCACGGCTGCGTGCGCTGCTGCTTCGTCCCGGTCGGCTCGCGTACCCCGCGCCGTTTCGCCTGCCAGCCCGACCTCGCGCGGGAGAAGGCCGGCCCGGCCCGCGCCGAGGTCGCCACCGACCGGGTCACGCCCCGTTTCCGGTCCCTGCGCTACGGGCGGCCGGATTACGCCCGGCTCCGCGACGACGGGCCGGTGGAGATCCGCCGCGGTGCCGACGACGAGTCGGAGATGGGCGTGTTCCACGACCTGTTCGACCCCCAGCGGGCCGCGATCCTGCGCGCCCGCCTGGACGAGTACACCCCGGCCGCCTCGCGGGCCGGGCTGTGGTTCGCGACCTGAGGAGGCACCGGTGAACCCCGACATCTCACGGGACATCCACGTCGCCGGGAAACACTATTCACGCGTCGTCATGCAGCAGGGCCGCGTGCTGGTGGACAGCGACTGGAACGCCGCGGCCGCGATCCAGCTGCACCAGGTGCGGCAGACGGTGCGCGACCTGGTCGGCCCGCACGGCGGCCCTGCCGGCGGCTTCGCCGTCACGGTCAACCAGGGCAACCTGATGATCGGTCGCGGCCACTACTACGTCGACGGCATCCTCTGCGAGAACGACGCCGCCGCGCCGGTCCCCTTCAAGTTCCAGCCGGATCGGCCGGCCGGGCTCACCACCCCCGGATCGGGCATCCACCTCGTCTATCTCGACGTCTGGGAGCGGGACCTCTCCAGCCACGACGACCCGCTGCTGCGCGAGGTCGCGCTCGGCGGACCGGACACCACGACCCGGACCAAGGTGGTCTGGCAGGTCCGGCTGCTGGCGGTCCAGCAGCGCCCGGCCACTCCCGACGACACCGTCAAGGGACTGCTCGCCGACCCCTTGCCGCGGTTGCGGGCGGAGGCCAAGCGGGACGACCCCGGCCAGGGCCCGTGCTCCCTGTCGCCCGACGCCCGGTTCCGCCGCCGCGAGAATCAGCTGTACCGGGTCGAGATCCACCGGGGCGGGAAGGTGGGCGCCGCCGTCGCCGGCGAGAGGCCCACCTTCAAGTGGTCCCGCGACAACGCCGCACGGGCGGTGTTCCCGGTCACCGCCGGCGCCGACGGCGGATACGTGGTGTCCGACCTCGGCCGCGACGACCGGACCACGCTGCGCAAGGGCGACTGGGTCGAGCTGACCGACGAGGACCACGCCGTCGACGGCCTGGGCGGCCGGCCGCTGTGGGCGGTCGAGGCCGTCGACGAGGACGACCTGGTAGTGCGCCTCAGCGACAGCGTCGACCCGCACGGGCTCATCCGGCCTGCGCTGCGCCGCTGGGATCAGAGCGCACCGGACCAGGTCGACGACGACGGCACGATCCCGGCGCTCGCGGACGAGCCGATCGACCTCGAGGACGGCATTCAGATCACCTTCGAGAAGGGCGGGCAGTGCCGGCCCGGCGACCACTGGCTGATTCCGGCCCGGGTGGACACCGGCGACGTCGAGTGGCCGCTCGACCACACCCGCTTCCCGCCGGCCCCGGCATACCGCCCCCCGGCGGGGACCACCCACCATTACGCGCCGCTGGCCTGGTTCGAGCCGACCGCCAACCCACCCCTGTCGGACCTGCGCCGGACATTCAAGACCCTGTGTGAGCTGACCACGAAGCCGTGAGCCGGACCGCATCGCCTGGGCGGCTACTTCAGAACCTCCCACACGTATTGCAGCGTCTTCGCGTCGAGTCGACCGTAGAGGATCTGCCCGGTGTCCTTGATGAAGGCGAAGGCGCGCGGCGAGTCCGGGGCGTAGACGATCAGCCGGGCGCCGTCGTCGACGACTCCTGCCCCGCTGATGGCGAAACCGAGATGATCGAAGAACCGCATCATGACCTGGACCTTCTGCGCGGCGGTCAGCCCGCGCAGGCCGGACAGCTGCCGGGCGGCCGCCAGCATCTTCTGTCCGGGTGAGGCGATGGACTTCGTTGCCGAGACCAACTCGTCGGCGAACTTTGCGACATCCACCACGGCGGAGCGGGCGGCCGGGGCGGGAGCCGTGGCCGGTCCTGCCTTGATCGGGAAGCGGGCCCCGACATACCACCACAGCACTCGCTCGCCCAGGTCGCCCGTCGCGTGTAGATCGGCGAGGTCCTGCTTCCGGTTTTCGCGGATGAGCGGCATCAGGCGCGGAATGGTGGTCTCCGACAGGACGGTCGGGAGAATCAGTCCGCCGTCCAAGTAGTACGCATAGTGGGTGACGCCCGGCGTGCGCGAACTCAGATCGGCCACCACCGACAATGCGGTCTCACGCGTGCGATAGACCTGATTGTGGGCGATCGCCGCGCCTGACAACGGGTCTGCGTCGAGGAAGAAGTCACCCTTCCGGACCGAGACGCCGTCCGCGCCCCCCGGGGCCGTCACGAGCACGACATCCGGCCAGAGTGGCGCCGAGTCGATGCCGGCGACCGCCCGGTCCACGTAGTTCGGCTCGGCGGTGGCGGATCCCCGAGTCGGTACCGTCTGGTCGAGCCGCAGCACATCGCCGACCTTCGTCTCCGGGCCAGTCCGTGCCGATTGCCGCTGGACCGCGGGCGGTCCGGCACAGTGCCGACCGGCCGGCGGGCCCGGCCCGGGTGGCTCTTCCCCGAGCCGGCGCATCGCCGGGGCGGCTCCGGTGGCCGCCTGCTCGGCGGCGATCTCCAGCGGGTCGGACGGGCCACCGTCGATCGCCTCGCGGGGCAGTCCGTGCGCCTGCTGGACGACGTGCGCCAGCTCGTGCCGCAGAACGTGGTCGCCGGCGGCCGTGCCGGGCCGGAACTGCCCGGCGCCGAACAGGATGTCCGTGCCTACGGTGAGCGCTCGCGCGCCCAGGCCCGCCACCACCCGCGCCGCCTCGGCGCCGGTGTGGATCCGGACGCCGGCGAAGTCGTGCCCGTAGGCCTGCTCGACCGGTCGGCGGATCGCACCCGGCAACGGCGTTCCCCCGATCGTGGCCCGCTGAATGTCCCGCTGGATGCCGGCCATCTGGTCCTCGTGCGAGCAGTCGCAACTCGATCCGACCCCGCACCGCTGCACCGGCCTGCCGCCGGCCCGGCGGGTCGCCGGCTGGTGAATCCGCATAGTGGACCCCTCCCCGGGCCAGCCTGGGGCCACCGCGTCACCGTGGCGTCACCGCGGTCAGTCGAAAAGCCGACACCGCGCACCCGGCGGCGGCGCGGCATGCTGGGACCACCGGACGAGCACGCCGGAGGTGTCGGTCATGACCATCGCCACCGCACTGTCACCGGCCGGATCACTCATCGGCCGGGAGGAACCGCTCGGCCACTTCGACGCGCTGCTCGACGCGGCGCGCGCCGGTCGCGGCGGTGGCGTCGTGCTGTCCGGTGAGGCCGGCGTGGGCAAGACCATGCTGCTGCAGGGCGTGACGGAGCGGGCCGCCGGGATGACGGTCCTGGCCGCCACCGGATTGAAATCGGAGGCCACGCTCTCGTTCGCGGCGCTCGGTGATCTCCTCCGGCCGCTGCTGCGCCACCTGGGCGAACTGCCCGGCCTGCAGGCCACCGCGCTGCGGACCGCGCTCGCCCTCGACGGCGGTGCCAGCGCCGGCGGCCGCTACGCCGTCTGCCTGGGCGTCCTGACCCTGCTGAGCGCGGCCGCGGAGCGGGGACCGCTGCTGGTGGTGGTGGACGACGCGCAGTGGATGGACGACGAGTCCACCACCGCGCTGCGGTTCGCGGCCCGGCGGCTCGCCGACGACCCGGTCCTCGTGGTCTTCGCCGTGCGCGACGATCCGGGCCGGGATCTCGGCCCCGCCGGGCTCACCGAGATCCGGCTCGGCGGCCTGGACCGGGTGGCGAGCCGGGCGCTGCTGGCGTCGCTGCGGGCGGAGGCCGTGGCGCCGGTCGTCGCCGACGAACTGCACGAGGTGACCGGCGGCAACCCGCTGGCCCTGCACGAGATCGGCAGCCGCCTGAGCGCCGCGCAGCTCGCCGCCCGCATCCGGATACCCGATCCGCTGCCGATCGGTGGCCAGATCCGCCGGATGTTCGCCGTCCGCCTGGAGTCCCTGCCCGGCGAGAGCCGGCTGGCGCTGCTGGTGCTGGCGCTCAGCGCCACCTCGGCGGTGACCGGCCTGGCGGCGCCGATGCGGGCGCTCGGCCTGGACGGCTCGGCGCTCGAGCCCGCCCGGTCGGCCGGACTGATCACTTCAGACGGGCTCCGGGTCCGGTTCGCTCATCCGCTCATCCGGTCGGTGATCCAGAACGACGCGACGGCCGGGGACCGGCAGAGAGCGTACGCGGCGCTGGCGGACACCGCGACCGGTCACGAGGCGGTGCTCTACCGGGCCGCCGGAGCCACCGGGCCGGACGACGCGCTCGCCGCCGACCTGGAGTCGGCCGCCGGCCAGATGCGCGACCGCCTCGGGTTCGTCGCGGCGGCCCGCACGCTGCATCGGGCCGCGACGCTGACCACCGCACCGGCGCGCCGCGCCCGCCGCCTGCTGTCCGGAGCGTCGCTCGCGCTCGTAGCCGGGCGCGCGGACGAGGCGACGGCCTGGCTGGAGGCGGCCCGGGAGCTGACCGCGGACCCGTCGCTCATCGCCGAGATCGAGCTGGCCCGCGGCCGGGCGCTGACCATGCGCGGCACGCCGGCCATCGCCCAGCAGGTGCTGCTCGGCGCCGCCGACGCGGTGGAGCGCGTCGATCCCCGGGGCGCCGCGCGGCTGCTCTGCGAAACGGCGCTGCCGACCTTCACCGAGGGGCACATCGCCGACGGTGTGGAGCTCTGCCGCCGGGCCGTCACACTGGC
Source organism: Actinoplanes sp. NPDC051388 (assembly GCF_055586225.1). Taxonomy (NCBI): domain Bacteria; kingdom Bacillati; phylum Actinomycetota; class Actinomycetes; order Micromonosporales; family Micromonosporaceae; genus Actinoplanes; species Actinoplanes sp. NPDC051388. The sequence goes on from NZ_JBVJIP010000025.1 coordinate 24,502, forward strand.
CGGCGACGCGCGGGCAGAGCCGGAGCAGGCCCAGGGCCGGATAGTCCTGGCCCAGGCGCTGGCGATGGCCGGCCGGACCCGGCACTCCCGGCGCCTGGTGACGGCGCTGCGGGCGTACGCCGAAGGTTTGGACCCGGTGGAGAACGGCCTGGTGCTGGCGATGATGGGCGCGGCCCACGGCTGGCTGGAAGGCCTGGCCGACTCGAGACAGATCCTCGACCGCGTGGTGCACGCCTGCCGGCGGGCGGGCGCGCTGGGGCCGCTCACCGTCGCCCTCAGCCATCGCTGCGAGACCAACCGGCGGGCCGGCGAGTGGGCCCGCGCCCGGGCCGACGGCGAGGAGTCGCTGCGCCTGGCCCGGGAGATCTGGCAGCCGCTGTCCATCGGGTTCGTGCTGGTCCTGCTGGCGCAACTGGACGCCGCGCAGGGCCACGGCGAGGTGGCCCGGGCCCGGCTGGAGGAGTCCCGGCAGATGTCCGGCCCGCTCGGCTGCGGCGGGCTGGTGCTCTGGGAGCGCGGGGCGCGGGGCCTGCTGCACCTGGCCGAGGGGCGGCCGGACGAGGCGATCGCCTGCCTCGAACCGGCCCGCGACTTCGCCGGCCGCAACGGCCTCGACAACCCGGAGGTGGTGTTCTGGGAGCCGGATCTGGTCGAGGCGTACTGGCGGGCCGGGCAGCCGGACCGGGCCGCGGAGCAGCTCGAGGCGTTCGCCGCACGGGCGGCCGCGACCCGGCTGCCCACACCCCAGGCCGCGGTGGAGCGCTGCCGCGGCCTGCTGGCCGGCGACGCCGCCACCGCCGAGCGGCACTTTCGCGGCGCCGCCGCCTGGCACGAGCGGTGCAGCCGGCCCTTCGAGCAGGCCCGCACCTCGCTGTGCCACGGCGAGGCCATGCGCCGGCACCGGCGGGTCGCCGCATCGCGACGCGCCCTAGAGGACGCGCTGCACACGTTCCGACTGCTGGGCGCCGCGCCGTTCGCCGAGCGCGCCACGGCCGAGCTGGCCGCCGCGGGCGGTTCACCGCGACCGGCCGGCGAGGCGACCGTGGCGCAGCGGCTGTCTCCGCAAGAGCTGCAGGTGGCGCTCGCCGTCGCGCGTGGACTCAACAATCCGGCGATCGCCGGCGCGCTCTTCCTCTCCCGCAAGACCGTGGAGGCCCATCTGTCCCGGGTCTACCGCAAGCTGGGCGTGGGCTCACGCACTCAGCTCGTCGGCTACCTCGCGGCGAACGGCCTCACCGCGCGGGACCCGGCCGGGCCTCCGGCGCCGGATCCGGGAGATCACGGGCGAGGGCCGGGATCGCGTACGCCCTGACGACCAGCCCGCGCACCGTCTCGGCGTGGACCGGGTCGTCCTCGATCCGCTTGCCGGACGAAGCCACCACGAGCATCGCGTCCAGCACCCCGCGGCCGTCGAGGCCCGGGTCCGGCGCGTCGACCGCCGCCGCCCGGCGCGCGAGCAGCGTGGCGACGCGAGCGAGAAACACCAGGTCGGTCACGAGACACCGGGCGACTGCGGCATGCCGGCACGGTACGGCCTCCGGCGTCACGGCATGGTCACGGCCGCGGCCGGCGCTCGCCAGCGGAACAGTCTGGTGAGCTGATCGGTGGGCGCGACGCCCAGCTGCTCGCGGAACAGCGTGCGGACCAGGGCCAGGTGCCGCTGCGCTGACTCGAGGTTGCCGTCCGCCAGCAGCGCGCGGATCACCAGGCGGTGCGCGCTTTCCCGAAACGGATCCGCCGCCGCCGCGGCAAGCGCCCGGTCCAGCGCCGCGGCCGGTCGCCCGGCGTCGATCGCCGTTGTCGCGTCCGCCTCGAGCAGCTGCAGGTAGCGGTGGCGCAGCCGCTCCCGTTCCATGATCACCCAGTCGTCGTACCACCCGGGCAGCAGATCCGGCCAAGCGTGACCGGCGAACACGCCGACCTCACCGCGGTCGGTGAGCCGGGACACGTCCACCCAGGTCCCCTCGGCCAACGCCGGCGCACCCGGACCCGCGGCCAGCAGGGCGGGCGCGACCCGCCGGAGACGCCACAGCGCGGTGCGGAGGCTGGCCATCGCACGGTCATCCGAGGTGCCCGGCCAGAGGGTGCCCGCGATCGCCGTGCGCGGGGTCGGGCCCCGCAACGCGAGGAAGGCGATCAGCCGCTGCAGCGACTCCGGCACGGTCGCCGGGCAGTCGCCGCTCACGAGGCTGAATCCGCCGATGAGCCGGACTTCACATTGGAGGTTCATAACGACGGACGCTATTCGCAGAATCGAGCCCTTCGCTTCCGGTAGCTCCCTACATCCGTGGTGTCACCGGCCCGTCACACCGGCCGGCGATGGGTGTGACAAGGCTTTGACGGCCGTCGTCCTAGTCTCCGATCCGTGAACCGTGACTGGTTGAGTGTTCTGCTGGATGAGCACGACGATGTCGTGGTGATCCACCTGCTGGGTGGCCCGTCCATCTCCATCGGCGCGCAGCGCATCGGGGTGCCGGAGGCCAGTAAACGGCTGCTCGCTTTCGTGACCCTGCACGGCGGTCGCGTGCCGCGGCGATACGCCTCAGGCATACTCTGGCCGGACGTCCCGGAGCGGCGTGCCGCAGGAAACCTGCGGTCAGCGCTCTGGCGGCTGAACCGCTCGGGTGTCCAACTGATCGACGCGGACAAGCACACGCTCACCCTGCACGATGGTGTCCGGTCCGACGTCGATCTGTTGGCGGCCTGGGCCGACCGCCTGGACACCGGGTCGGCAACGACCGCCGACCTGGCCCTCCGCACGCCCGGCGCGAACGCGCTCGAGCTGCTCCCGGGCTGGTACGACGACTGGGCGCTGAGCGAACGCGACCGTCTTCGGCAACGCATCCTGCACGGACTCGAGCTGCTGAGCACCGAGCTCTGCGGCCGCGGTCTCGCCCGGGATGCAGTGAGCGTGGCAATGCTCGCCGCGTCGATCGAGCCCCTCCGCGAGAGTGCTCAGCACGCTTTGATCACGGCGCACCTCGCCCAGGGAAATTGGAGTGCGGCTGCGCATCAGTTCGAGTCCTACCGACGCCTGTTGTCGGAGGAGCTGGCCGTCGAGCCGCACACGGCCCTGGTTGAGCTGATCCGCCCGGTCCTGGGAAGCCGGCACGCGAGCTGACGGGAGTGCCCCGAGAGACGGGCAGGCCGCTCTTCGTCTAGTCACTGAGCTCAAGGACGTGTTTGCCGCGGAGGGAACCCATATCGCCGACCAAACAAACTTTTCATGTGCCGGCTACCCGCGGTTCGTGGACTGAGCAGCGCCGTATTCGGGGCAAGGCTGCATCCCGGATCGGACGCCGGCGCGGACGCTCGGGCCGCAGATCCGGGCGGCGCTCGGGGCACTTGCCAGCGCCGGGCAAAGCCCTCAATCCGCAACGAGATCATCGGCACTCCCTGACCCTGCTCTACGCGGGAGTGGCACTCCCGCCACGCGCCGGCGCCTGTGCCGGTCACAACGACCCCGCAGCAGGCGCCGTCCGCCGTGACACCCCGACCGGCGGATGCTTCCGGCAGGGACCCCGCGGTATGTCCGGCTGCGGGCGTGTGCGACCGCCCTCATGCGGGCTTTGGTCAGCTGCGTAACCTGATCCGGTCAGTCGCCCCAGGTGTCGAAGTATTCAAGTTGCTGCTGCAGCCGGACATAGTCGGCGGACGTGGCGTCCTGGTTGAGTCCCTTGAATGACTCGTAATCGCGGTGCGCCTGTGCGCGAACCATTTCCTCGACCATCTCCTGATGGAACGGAAGGGCCGTCTTAGCGACGCCTTCACCTAGCCGGGTCAGGCCTTTGAGCTGGCTTCCCTCCACTTTCCCCAGGTAGAAATTAGCCATCGGATAGCGGGGAGTCTCCATCTGCCGATACCAGATGTCGAATCCGAGATCGAGCATGAGCTGGCTGGGCGGCTCCCAGGTGCGCGGATCGTCGATATCCACGTTGTAGATAACGTCGAACGGGATACTCGGGCCCTCGCCGCCGCCGCTCATCAGCAGGTCTTTGAGGTCCCAGATCAGCAGGCCTCGGGCTACGTCGCGTGCTAGGAAACTGACCACCTTGTTATGCCTGGCCGCACCCTGGAACCAACGGCCGAATCGGGCCGGCGCTCGCGTCATGATCTCGGCCGCGGTCGAATCTCGCGCGTACACGACGCGATTGAACACCCAGGCGGTAACGGTAGTCTCGCTCACCTTGGCGATCCCCTGCTGCCACTCGCCTTCGGCGAAATTCTGCCGCGCCCAGATGAGCCCGATGACAAAGGCAGCCAAAACGTTGCGGTCGCGCACCTTGGCCTTGATCGCGTTCCGGGCGGCATAGGTCTTCAAGAACTGCGTCTCGAGTTCCTGCTCCGTGAAGCGCTGTCCTAGGAATGCCGTGAGTTCCGCTTCGGACATCGACCGCCAGTTCGGGCCGATGAGGTTGGCGATCCGCTCCACATAACCGCTGCGCAGCAGGTAGGTGCTGAGATAGGCGACGTCAGCCGGATAAGGGGAGTCCTTGTCGGCACCGGGCGCCTTGGGGTCCGACGACACCGCCGGCGCGGTGGAGGGCGAGGGACCCGGACCGCCGGCCTCGGCGAGCTTGACTTCGCCCATGCCGACTCGCTGGATCAGCAGGCCGGCCGCCGGGCGGGGCCCGGCTGCGCCGACCGCATGCCCGCCCGATCGCACGGCGCCAGCGGTCCGGTTCGCCGCCCGCACCGCCGAGCCCCCGTGGTCACTGTTGGCGATCGGCCGAGCGCCGACGTCGTCCTCAACCGCCGTTTCATGCTGCACTACATACGCCGGCTTATGGGCCAGCGGGCCAAGGCCGCGATCGCTGCCGAGCGCGAACGCGTCGGCACCGAACATAAGGTGCTGTCCGGCGGTATAGAAAGCCGCGGCCAGAGGGTGGGCCGGCTTGACCGCCGCCGACTCACTTCGCAGCCGTACGCGGCCGAAGTCAGCCCCGAACAGCGGCTCCGGAACGGTCCAGGAGCCTCCACCCCACTGGGTGCCAGAGCTCGTTAGCACAGCGCGGACCCCGGCGGCCGTATCGGAACGCGAGGACAGCGGGCCAGACGGGAAAGCCGACGAGTGGCCACGTCTCGCCCGTGAGACGCGCGGCAAACGCCCTGAGGCCATCCCAGAACAGTCACACCTCGCCGTCACCGGCTCGTCACCATCCTTCTCCATCGGCTCGAACGGCTGACTCGACGCGATCGCGGGCGCGCCCTCAACGACCTGTTCGTTCGGACTGCGCCGCGACGCCGACCCCGCCGGGTCGCTATTGGTGGCGCTTCGAGGCGGTTCTTCACGGTGGCGGCGGGGTTGGCGGCGATGCGGACGCAGTGGTTGGCCAGGCTGCGTTTCATCGCCGACCGCGGGACGCCCTGCACGCTCACAAAGCTCAGCGATGCGTGCCGCGATCCCGCTCGCTGAAGGCGCCAGTACTCGATCGCCTGCTCAGCACCTTCGACACCACGATGGATCGGCAGTTTGCGCGGTGTAGCCCAGCCGGCGCCTCGGCTGCCACGCGGTCGTGACCCAACCCCGGATGGAACAGCGGACACGGGGGGCCGCGAGGCAGGCATAAGCGCTGCCTGCACTATCTGACCGGCCAAGCCGAAGGTCAACGCGGCATCGAACATGAAGCCTCCACGGCGACCGCCGACCACGGCGTGAGTCTGGAGGAGGACCGCGTCGCAGTTCCGGCATGCGGAAGATCGACATACTCGGCTGCGGGCGCTACTTCATCCACAAAGGTCAGTGCGTTGGTTAATCGGATGGCCGACACGTCGATGGTATTCATCAAAGGCCGGCCCGACGCTGTGGTCGGAACTCTTCTCCGGAGGGTGGACGGATGTCTGCAGGCAACGTGCCCGTCGACTTCTACGCTGGCGCCGTCGCCACCGCGGCGGTCATTCTCTTCGCCAAGTTCAGCAGCCACCAAGGCGGCGTGGGCCGGGACCGCTTGGCATGGGGGGTGGTTCACTTTGTATGCACGTCGTCCGCCTGGGTCGCACTCATGTTGTCGCTGTGGGTCCTGGGCTGGCCACAGGGTGGCCGCGAGGAGGACCTGCGGCCCTTCGTTGCCGGCGCCGTGATGATCGCCGGTTCGTTGCTGGCGCTCGACGTCGGAACGACCGGAAAGCTGATCAGACAGTTGAAGGCCCGGATCAAGCGACCACGAAACTGACGCGAGGCAACGCACATCGAGGGTTGCCGCGCTTATCGGCGGTGCCAGATGCGGACACTCAGGCCAGGTACTCGGACCGCCGCGGCACAGTGCCGAGGCGGTGCCGACGCAGATGGTGCGCACCGACGTGGCGGACACTGTCACGTCGGGTTTGCGGCACTCTCCGGCGATGCGCAGGTACCCCCATCGGTGGTCGTTGCGGACCAACCGCAGCACCGGCTCAGGTAGCTCCGGGTCCAATCCTCGGCGTTGACCGTTGGTGGGATAGGTCGTGAAGCGCGGGCCGGGCACCTGCCCGCCGCACCACGGCCAACTGGTGACGGAGCACCGCGATCTCTACATTCTTAGGATCGGGAGCTCCACCGGTGCCGGCCTCGCTGAGAATCCGGCGCAGGACCAGGAACGCAAGCGTCCGCACCACCGCGGCAACCGATCATTCCACGTCGCATCACCGCTGCTCACAGCCGCGCGCTGACGTTGCATCCCGCACGCCCCAGAGGCCCGCGACCTGACGGGCGCCTTTCTTGGCCGGTACAGGGTCAATGGACCCGGAGCATCGGGGCCATGAACGTCTCCGCGAGCTGTTGCAGACCTGCCACGCACGACTCCTGGTCGCATGCGTACAACGGCGCCGGCCAGCCGAGGATGAATGCGAACTCGCGGTCCACGTCGATGGCCCTGCCGCAGCCGTTGCATGCGGCCCTGTTGTCCTGAACATGGGCAACCGCCCGGTCGATCATTGCCTCGAGCTGCCGGGCCTTGCTCAATGCCGCGCGCGGGCCGTTCCGGTATGAAGACGCGTTTGGCCATCAGGACCTCCCCGTCAATCCAGCAGGGCGGTGACCGCCCAGACGAGTAGGAGCACCGCGGCGACCTGCACGGCCACCGCCATGAGCAGGAGCAGCGACTTGACCGAGTTGGCGCGCTGCAGACTGGCCAGGTCTGCGACGCGGGTCGCGGTGATCTTCTTGCGGGCCGCCTCTGTCCGCCGCAGCCGACCGACGTGCAGGCTAGGAGCGAGGAGACAGACCGCCACCCTCGGTTCTCGACCGCCCTGGCCGCGCGCAGATTGGGAAGCGGCTCGTGACTGCTCAAGACGACGAGGACATGACCCACTACGGCGCCCAAGCCGTCCGAGCGTCGGGGCTCTCGGGCCGTCAGGCTGTGCTTCGCCACTATCATCGTCCTGTTTGTTGTCGTATACACGGCCGGCGTCCTGTCCGGGCGCATCGTCGCAGACAACCAACTGTCGGCGACGCACGTTGCACTCCTTGGACTCTGCGGGATAGCGGCCACGGTCGCCATCTGGCCCCAAGTGCTGACGTCCGTCCACTCCATTTCGGCGGGCGCCTTCCGGCTGGAACTCCTCGAAAGCAAGCAGAACGACCTCCAGCACACCCAACAGGAGCAGGCCGCACAGCTTCAGCTCCTTCGAGAGATACTCCCCCTGCTGCTTCCCGCCAACGAGCGTCAGCATCTTGAGGAGCTCGACGCAGGCGCACGCGGACATAGGCCGGTCATGTATCGCGGGAGCAACGCACTTCGTGACGAACTAAGGCATCTTCGCGACGTACGACTCATTGAGTTGACCTCATCGGACAGGCGCATCGCGCAGATCACAGATGACGAACTTGACCTTGCCGCTTTCGCTCGACTGACTGCTGCGGGACGCCATTGGGTTGCGAGAGCTCGCGAGATCGGCGTCTTCGACCACGAAGCGCCCAAGAGCTGACCGTCTCTCGCGCCGCATGCGGAAGTAATCAACGGCTCCGTTGCGGGGCTCGTGGTTCTACGCCGTCCCAGCTAACTTAAGGTGATCATGGTGGCGGGTATTGAGGTAGTCTTCGCCGCACTTGCCGCAGAGCGGTGGCGGAGTCCACGGCAGAGGCAAAGTCGACGGTGATCGAGGCTCACACCGGCCTCGCGGCGCCCTGCGCTGCCGGCTGGCTGGCCATCCGGGCGCAAGAAGCGTTCGAGGCGCGAGGCTTTCGTCGTCGGCGTCGCCTAACGTCAGCCGGTCGTCGAATGCCACGACGTCACCACCACCTGGCGCATCAGCCGCTTCGCCGACGTGGAAGCCACCGTCTCCCGCGGCCTGGCCGAAGCGCCGTCCAGCCGCATCGCCGCCGCCCGGGTCGTGGAAGCCCTCGGCATGAAGATGAACTGGCCGGTCAGTGAGCTGTGGCTGGCCGACGAGGACCGGCAGATGCTGCTCTGCACCGCCCGGCACGCCGCCCCCGGACAGCGGCTGGGCCGCTTCGCCCTCGACGAGCTCGACCCCGGCGTCGGACTACCCGGCCGCGTCTACCAGCACGCCCGGCCGTTGTGGATCCCCGACCTGGCCGCCGACAGCGTGTCGTTGCGCAGCCGCGCCGCGGCCCGCATCGGTGGTTCTGAGCGCTGGTAGTGGTCCCGTTTGAGCGCAAGTTTTGGGCCCAGGCGTTGTTTGCCAGTTTCGGTCGGCGTGTCTTTGGAACCCACCGCCTCATGAGGCTCTCGGGGCCGGCGCGGACCCGGGCGGCGCCGCTACGCGGTCTCCGGCTCTGGGTTCCCCGGTCTGCCAGGCGGGGATACGAACAATGCTCGCAAGGGCCCAGCGGCGCCTCCGGTGATCGGGCCGCCCGCAGCCGGTGTCACGACATGGTAGTGCCGCCCGTCTTCCGCTCGGCACGCCTGGCGGCATGGAATGCCGCGAGGATTCGTTTCTCTTCTTGCTGTCTCTGAAGCTTCTCCAGCCGCTGGCGCGCTTCGGCGGCGTCTTGCTCCTCACCCGTGACGGCGGCCTGCTCGTACCAGCTCATCGCCTCTCGCAGGCGGTGCTGTTCCTCCTCCACGATGCCGAGCAGGATCATCGCCCGGCTGCGCGCCACGGTGTCGCCATGCAGGCGGGCCTTGTCCAGCCATGTGCGAGCCTGGTCGAACTCGCCCGCCATCAAATGCCGGCCGCCGATGTGCAGCATTGTCCACGCCGCCTTCGGCCCGCCGGCCGTCGTCGCCCGGCCCAGCCAGAAGGCCTCCTCGGCCGCGTCGCCGTCGTCGCGGCTCAGAGCGGCCAGCGCGTTCATGGCGCTGGCTGCCACCTCGGCATCGTCACTGGCCGCAGCAGCTTCGAACCAGGCTCGAGCCTCGCTGGTGCGGCCGTCGTCGCGGTCGATCCGGCCGAGTGACAGCATGGCGGAGGGGACGCGGCCCGGGTCGCCGGCGTCGATGATGAGGCTCAGCCACCGCTGGGCGGTCTGGAACCTGCCTGCGGCCAGGTCCTCGTCGGCCAGCCATGCGGCCGCAAGACCGGCAGCGTCGTGGTGTGCCGAGACTGCAGCTCTCTCAAACCACGGCCGGGCCCGTCGGGGATCTGGCCCTTCATCGAGGATCGCGCCGATCATGGCCGCTGCCAGCCCGGACTGCCGCGGGTCCTCAGTCTTGAACGCCTGGTGCAGCCACCGTATCGCGCCCTGCCGGTCGTCGGCTCTCAGAGCAAGCAAGGCCAGCCCGACCAGACCCGCCGCGGTCCGGCTGGTCTGCTCGCCGGCCGTCACAGCGTGTTCGAACCACTGCCGGGCCTCGCCTTCGCGTCCCATGTTCATCGTCAGGTGCCCCAGGCGGACCTGGGCGGCCGGTGTAGCACTGGGATGGCCTGAGCCGGCGGCCTGTAGCAGCCAGCGTTCAGCGTCCTCGGTGTTGCCCGCTTGTTCCTCCAGACAACCCAGATCGTACGACGCGGCGGCGCCGGGCCAGCCACGGGAGACCGCGGCGGCTCGTGTCAGCCATCGGCGCGCCCCGGAGGTGTCACCGGCGCGGTCCGACCAGGTGCCGAGCAGGCGCAGCACATAGCCCAACACGTCGGAGTCGGTGATGGTCTTGGCCGACGGATAGGCATTCTGGTGGGCGATCGAGGGCTCGGTTGAGAGGACGAGCGTTCGCAGCACGTCCGGTTCCAGGTTCCACCCTCGAGCCGAGCCGGCTTCCAGCATGCCCACCAGGAGCTGCAGGAGGGTGGTCCCACCGTCCGCGGCAGCGAACAGTAGACCGTCGCCGGCAGCCAAACCGAAGGCGAGCAGGACACGGTCGGAGAGACAGCCTGACTGGTCACACAAGGCGACGAAGTCGAGAAGCTCGCGGATCTGCGAATCGGTGAGGTCGTCGATCGACGTGACGGGCCGGGTCGGTAGTGTCGGCCCGGCCGGTGGTGCTGGCCGGGCCGGCCGGCGGCCATGCAACTCGTCCCAGCACCAGGTCGGCATCATGATGCCGTACAGCAGTCGGCTCAGGGCGGACCAGGTCACTTTCCAGTGGCGGACGAGTTCGGCGGCGTGCCAGACCTCGGAGTCGTCCGCGTACTGGCTGAGCAGAGTGAGCCCCGGCCATGGATCCCAGTAGACGAAGGTGCGGTCGGCGGGATCGAAGCTCTCGAGCACGATGTGGTGTCCGTGTCCATCCGAGAAGAGAAGGTTGCAGGAGCACTGGCCGTAGGTGTCCACCGCGGTCTGCGCCACGTGCAGGATGTCATCCGGCTCCATGGTGAACAGGCGGGCGATACCACCGTGTTCAGCCAGGTCGGGAGCGTGCAGGTTCACGACACAGGTCCATTCCTGTTTCGTGAAGAGTTGCGCCATCATCCACCCCTGGGTGAGGTTCAGGCCGTCGCGGAGCAGCTCTTCGACGCCGTGCTCCGTCGCGTACTCCATGAACGATGTCGTCAGGCTGCTCATCGAGAAGGCGGCGAGCTCGTCGGCGTGTAGCGGGACATCATGCGCCGGCGCCCAGATCTTGGTCAGGTACATCTTTAGGCAGACGATGGCGTCTGCGGAGCCGTAGTCGGTGTGCCAGGGTGGCCGGCCTGGGTCGGCGGGCCTGCTCGTCTGGGATGACCCGCTTCCGCCCGCTCCGGAGAACACGACAGCCATCACTCTCACCTCACCAACAGAACGGTGAACAGGATGATCGAGGTCGCCATGCCCAGCGCCATGAACGCCGAGCCCCAACCGATGACGTGATTGATCCGGCGCAGCCGTTCGGCACGCCACCGCGGGAACTCGTCGACGGCGACGGCGGCATACCGGGGGCGCAGCGCGGCAGCGAAGACGAGGCTTGAGGCCAGCATCAGAAGGCCAGCGGCGGCGCCGGCGGCAGCGACCCAGGGCTGCTTAGCCGTTTCCTGGCCGAGGAACTTGAGCACCGCGAACAGCAGCGGCACCGCGGCCAGGCTTAGCGAGACCATGGTCTTGCAGAAGTCCCGAGCGGTCGCGGCCGATGATTTGGTCCACTCGGCGAGCTCCAGCTCCATAAGGTCCGGCGATTGCTGGGACTGCTGGGCGCTCGTGGGCTGCGGACGATCGACGCCCACCACGGCCAAGCCGACAAGCGTGCCCGTGGCGGGCGGCAGGGTAATCTCCGCCGACGCCAGCGTGCTCGTCACCGGGCAGACGAAGGACACCGGACGGGGTGCCTGCACTGCGTCTGATACCTCTTGAGGGATGCTGGATGATGAGCCGGGAGGCGGCGGCTGGTCGCCGCCGATGATGACGACGGTGCTGTCGCGGATGTACCGCGCCTGCAGGACAAGGTGATGCTGCCGACCGCAGGACGGGCATGTGGTCAGTGGCTGAACGACTTCGCGGAGCACGTCGGTGGCCATTTCGTACCCTCCACCCGCACGTTAACGCCCTCGTGACCGGTAGCGGCGCGTTCGGTCGGACAGTGGTCAGAACAGGCATGGGCGCTGCGGACAGGCGCATGAAGGGGGCGGCCGGAGGGCCAGGGTTGCGCCATCCACCGATTCACCGGACAGCTGGTTTCACGTCGGCGGCGCACCCGGTCACGGGGCCGCGTGCGCGTTGCCGCCGGTGCCGGACGGTCCGAGCCATGTTGAGCGGTTCCCGGCGTGCGTGGGCGTACAGCCTGGTCAAGCTGATCGTGCAGTTCGGGGTTGCACCAGTACATCACCGTCACGGCCGTGCCCCGTCGGTCGACAACCCAGCCCGGATCTGCTCCCAGAACCGCACTCGCCACCCCATGCGGTACCAACTTTCCCATCAAGACCCATGCGTGGTTGTCGAGCCGGTCGTAGCGGCGGGTGGTGCACGGGTCAGCGTGGCCGGCGAAATCCTGGGCGCGGCGCAGGTCGCCGCCGGTGGCGTTGAGGATCTCGATGATCGCGGTATGCCGCAGTGAGTGCGGGCTCAACGCGCTCGGCGCCGCCAGCCCGGCACCGACCTACTACCGCTGCTGCTCGAGATCTGCGAGGACCGCTTCGCCGCGGGGAGCAGTTTGGGATACATCCCGCCATCGAGATCGACCTGCACTTCGCCAGCGTTTGCGAAGTTCAACAAGGGTGTCCGGCCGCATTTTGGGTACGCGTATCGCTGCCTCGGAAGAGGCACCAACCTGCTCCCCCAACGGCGATGCTCCACCCGCGTTCTCCCGCCGCAACCGTTTCAACTCCGCCGACTCCTCGTTGGTGCTGCCCGGCCGCTGCCCCTCGTTGGCCCGGGCCTGGCGAATCCACTTGCGCAGCGTCTCGGTGCTCCTCCCCAGTTTCTTGGCCACCGAGGTGGCCGCCGCCCACTCGGTGCCGTGCTCCAGCCGGGCTTCGGCTATCAGGCGAATCGCGTGGCCTGGACGTCAGCCGCGTACCTGCTCGGTCGATCCTGCTCCGGCTGGGGCAGCTGTGTCTGTGACCTTCGACCTCATCGCCCCACGATCGGGTGGTGCCGGGCAAGTGCGCCGGTCACGAGGGCCGTCGCATACGAGCTTCCTGGAGGGGACGGTTGCCGTTAATTGTCCCGACTGGGTCCGCAGTGAGCCCGCCGAACGCCTCGATCGCCTGCACCGGCACACCGGCCGGGGCTGGGCAGTTGTAGGCGGCGCGGCCGCCGCGCGCATCCTGGCCAGCCGCGACCACCACGCCGGGAATGGTCGCCGGGAACCCCATCGGCTTCAGAGCGTTGTTGCCGGCCGGGCAGCTGACGGCAAGCTGACCCATAACCACCCGTGGCACGGCCGCTCCCGGCCGAACCAACAAGGGAGAAGCCCCAGGGAGGCTCGCCCAACGACATCGGATGGATCCTCAATTCGCTGATGAAGATGTCCGCCCGAGAACGAGCGGCAGTCGCCGGGTTCATCCACGGGCTACGAGAGGGTTCCAGCTACGGAGCCGGCGAAGACAAGTAACGACGCCACCACGAATCAGTGTTGCGGCTCAGCGGTCAGCGTGAGGCACAGCCTCGGCTCATCCATTCTGCCGGTTCGAGCTGACTCGTTCTGTGGTGAACTGGTGGTATGGCGAAAGCCAGAATCTGGGCCGCTGTGCAGCGGTCTTGGAGCGGATTGGATCTCAGCTCGGACCTAGCTTGGTGGGCGAGCCTCGCAGTGCTGGGAACGGCTGGGTCAACTCTCCTATTGATAGGTGGCCATGACCTTCTACGCGGCCCCGGCCTCGCCGTGCGTATCACCGGTGCCGCCCTGCTCGCCTTTGGCCTACTGACGGTCGCCGCAACTATCGTCGGTTGGCAGGAAGAACACCGACTCCGTCTGCGTGCCGGTGCGGTGGCCGCTGCGGCGATGCTGATTGTTTGTTTCTGGGCCCTGGGCGCTGGTGCGGGCGAGCCGCAGCTGCATCTCGTCTGGGTTCGGATCACGGCCGTGGTCGTCGCCCTCGCGTCCGTGGTCGTGCTCGGCCTCGCCTTTGTGTTGGCCCGCCGCCTCCCGGCCAGGCCCTCGACAGGTGGGCAGGGCAAGGGGCACCGGCTTACACGCGCTGAGGCCGCCGGCGCAGCTGCCACCCTGCTCGCCGGCCTTGTGGCATTGCCACTGACTTGGTACTCAACCCACTACGTGCCAGCGAACACGGCGCCTGCAATATCGGTGACGGCCGAGCTCGGCAGCGTCACCACGGGAGCCGGGCGGGCCGTGGTAGCAGTGACTGTGAAGGTAACGAATAGCGGGACCATCAGTGCCCGCATTATCGGCTCGTTGTATATCCTTATGGGCGTCAACGTGAATGACACACAGAACATCGGACCGGATCTCGACCGAGTCCGCTTGGATGCAGTGCTCCGCGACAATCACGGTGCTAGCTCGCGGTACAACGCCACGTCGCACCTAGGGCGACCCACGCTGATCCAGTTTGGACAGGTTGCCAGGGACCAGGCGACGTTGGCACCGGGCGGCTCCAGCACCGTATCGGTGATGGCGTACTTTCCTCCCAAAAAGTTCCACCTCTTGCGGCTGAAAGTGGACCTGGTAATCGCTCGGGACGATCGGTTGGGTGACTCGCCTCTTCGTTCGTCCGTCCCCGCGTCCGTCCAGGCTTCAAAGCCGTACCCGGCTCCGAGTCGCCAACCGCTGTCTGCCTCTACTTCAAACTCAACCGCCACCGACGGTGCGCAGACCGAATGCGGCGGAAAGCGTGTCCTCAGGAAAGCCTGGCCGATAGAGCCCAACAGCCTCGTCGAGTCGATCATGGAGCCTCGACGGGAGATCGTTCTCGGCAGAGCGGTACACGACCCCGCTGCGGACGGTTCCTGGTGGCCAGCAGTTCCGTACCTGGTCTACCAAGTCCAGCGCATCGGTGCATCTTGCGAGCATCTCTTCGAAAAGACAGGTGACCTGGAACGGGAGGCAATGGCTGGAATGCCGGGCGCCGTGAGCGAGCGAGTGATTCCAGCAAAACAGGCGGCTCCCGCACGCGCACAGAGGTGAACGGAGACGTTCATGCAACGGCGCGACTCGTCCAGGACGGATCGGAATTTGTCAAGATCGGTGAGGCCAGTGCGTGTTAAGCAGCGAGGATCAAGGCCTCGAGCTGGTCGGTGGCGGGTTCGGGTTTGTTGATCCAGGCGGTGTCGGCAATTCGCAGGGATTTCGGTTCGGGCCGGCTGGTGAATCGCTCGGGATTGCGGCCTATGCGGTGTCCAGGACCTGTTGGCGGGCAACGGCTATCGCGTCGGCGTGGCCGTAGTGGACGGCGGCCGGGGTGTGCAGGCCGATCCCGGTGTGGTGGTGTTCGTGGTTGTACCAGGTGAAAAGGCTGACGCAGAACATGCGGGCGTCTTGGATCGACCCGAACCGGCCTGGGAACGACGGTTGGTATTTGACTGTTTGAACGCGGCTTCGGATTCCGGGTTGTCGTTCGACACGTGCGGACGTGAATGCAAGCGCAGCACGCGCGGGTCAGCCAGCAGGCCCGCAACCCTCTTCGAGGTCATCGAGGTACCCCGTCGGCGTGGACGACCTGTGGGATGCCGTGCACCGCGAACACGTCGATGATGAACTGTTCGGCCAGCACCGCCGACTCGGTCGCGGCGACCTTGTAGCCGACGATGTACCGGTGGTAGATGTCGATCATCACGTAGGCGTCGTAGTAGACGCCCCGGGTGAGGCCGGGCAGTTTTGTGATGTCCCAGGAGAACACCTGCCCCGGGCCGGTCGCGATCAGCTCCGGCCGGGCCCGGGTCGGGTGCCGGGCCAGCCGGCGCCCGCTCGACGGCCTGCCGGTTTGCGCGCAGGACCCGACAAAGCGTGGCCACGGCCGGCCAGCGATCGACCCGCAGATCCGCGCGCTGGTGCTACGCCTCGCCGCCGAGAACCCAACCTGGGGACACCGCCGCATCCCGGGCGAACTCGTGAGGCTGGGTCGGCAGATCGCCGCCAGCACCGTGTGGAAGATTCTGCACGCGCCGCTATCGACCCGGCGCCGCGACGGGCCGGCCCGACCTGGAAGCAGTTCCTCACCGTCCAGGCCCGCACGGCCGTCGCCTGCGACTTCTTCACGGT
Organism: Actinoplanes sp. NPDC051388; assembly: GCF_055586225.1. Lineage (NCBI taxonomy): Bacteria > Bacillati > Actinomycetota > Actinomycetes > Micromonosporales > Micromonosporaceae > Actinoplanes > Actinoplanes sp. NPDC051388. Next base: position 40,449 of record NZ_JBVJIP010000025.1, read on the forward strand.
CGACACGGTGTTCTTCAAACGGATCTACGTGTTCTTCCTCCTGGAGCCGGCCAGCCGCCGGGTCCACATTGTCGGCGTCACGGCGCACCCGACCGGTGGCTGGGTCGTCCAGCAGGCCCGTAACCTGCTGATGGACCTCGACCAGCGCGCCGACGCGCTGCGGTTCCTGCTCCGCGATCGGGACGCAAAGTTCACCGCCGGTTTCGACGCGGTCTTCACCACGGCCGGCATCGAGGTGATCCGCACCCCACCGCAGGCGCCCCGGGCGAACGCGCACGCGGAGCGCTGGGTCGGTACCGTCCGCCGTGAATGCACCGACCGGCTACTCGTCATCAATGAACGGCATCTCGCCGCCGTCCTGGCCGACTATGCCCGTCACTACAATCAGCACCGTCCACACCGATCACTCGAACAGCGACCACCGAATCCGCCGCCGCAGGTCGTCGACCTCAACAATGCCGGAGTCCAACGACGCCCGATCCTCGGCGGATTGATCAACGAATACTCGCAGGCAGCGTAGCCGAACCGACTTTACGAGCCCCACAGGTTTATGCGATCGCGTTGCTGATCGTTCGGCGTGTTCGGGGGTGTTGGGCTGCGGTCCGACGCCGGGCGCAGCGTGATCGGTCTCGCGGGCCAGGCAGTCCACAAGCCCGACGTTCAACACACTCGGCAGATCCGGCTGCGCGCGCATGCCGCAGCTTCACGAGGCCGAGCTCATGGCCACTCGGTACACACCGGGCCCGGCGATGACCATGCTGGACAGGGGCAAGTTCGTGGCACGGCGGTCGATCGGGGAGATCCGCAACCACCTGCGCGACATCGACGAGTTCGCGCCGAACGCCGGCCAGCGGGCGGCGGTGAACCAGGAGATGCAGTGGTTCCGGGAACGCCAGCTCGAAACGATGGAAGGCACCTATGTCCGCTCGATCCGCGGCGTGATGACGGACGCCCAGTTCGCCGAGCACCGGCAGGTGCTGACCGACTACGTGCGCAACCTGGTGCGCACGACATGGCCGGAACTGCCCGCCGAGTTCAGCCGGATCTCGGGCGGAAACCGCAACTTCTGGAACGCCATTCGCATACCGCCCCAGTAGTGCGCGGCCGCCGGACTGGCTACAGTGGAGCAAACTTTCATGCATCCACGGGGGAGGCTATGAAACTCATCAGACTGTTCGTCGTCATCCTGCTCGCGGCCGTCGCGACGTTGTCCGTGCCGGCGACCGCCGCCCAGGCTACGCAGTACTGGGCCGTTCACCTCGAGAACATCAACTCGGGCAAGTGCATGGCCGCTCAGGTCGGCAGCGGAGAACGCCCGGTCTTCCAGACGACCTGCGATTTCACCGTCGGCAAGTACTGGGATGACCAGCGCTGGAGTTTTACCAATGTGGGCGAGAACGCGATTCAGCGTCTCGCCTCGCCGCAACTGTGCGTCGTCGCGCGCGGCTCCGGGGAGTCCGCCGCGGTGGCGACCGGGTGCGCGAACTATGCGGACCAGAAGTGGCTGTTCCTCTACACCCTCGGCGGCGCACCAGACGTCTACCAGATTCAGAACGTGAACTCGGGTCTGTGCCTGGCCGCACGCGGCTCCGGCGATTCGCGGGTCGTGCAGACCACGTGCGACTTCAACTGGCCGGGCCACCCGTACTGGGCGGACCAGTATTGGTGGGCCGGTTAGCACACGGCCCACGTCGATGCCGGCGTAGAGCCTTGTGCCTGCCGAAAATTGCGTCCACGCTGGTCACGACCGCGCCGGTCGCAGCGGTTGATCTTTGCCTGCTCACCGCACCGTCACTCCCCATCGTCACCGATGACTGCGCGATGATGCCCAATCGCATACCTCAGCGTCACGAACGCGTTCGCGCTGCTGCGACTGCTGCCTCGCAGCGATCGCGACAAGGAGGCCGAGATCCTGGCGCTACGGCACCAGCTGGGGGTGCTGCAGCGCCAGCTGGGCGGGCAGAAGATCCAGTTCCAGCCAGCCGATCGGGCGCTGCTGGCGGCGCTACTTCATCGGCTCCCGCGACGACCCTGCACGGCCTGCACCTGCTGGTACGCCCGGACACGATCCTGCGCTGGCACCGTGACCTGCTTGCTCGCCGCCACGCGAGGGTGTCCCGGCCGCGCCGGCGGGGACGGCCACGTACGGTCCGTTCGATCCGTGTGCTGGTGTTGCGCTTGGTGGCGGAGAACCCGTCGTGGGGGTATCGGCGGGTGCACGGGGAACTGCTCACCCTTGGGGTGAAGGTTGCCGCGTCCACGGTCTGGCAGATCCTTCGTGACGCCGGGATCGATCCTTCCCCGGACCGGGCCGCCACGACCTGGGCGCAGTTCCTGCGGTCGCAGGCCGAGGCGTTACTGGCCGTGGACTTCATCGAGACGATCACGCTCACCGGCACCAGGATGTACGTCCTGGCGGTCATTGCGCATGCCGGTCGCCGCATCCGGATCCTCGTTGCGACTGCGCACCCGAGCGCTGCGTGGGTGACCCAGGCAGCCCGTAACCTGGTGATGGATCTCGAGGACGCGAGGACTCCTGTGAAGTACGTGATCCGTGACAGGGACGGCAAGTACCCGGCCTGTTCGACGCGATCCTCGCCGAGGTCGGGATCACGGTGTGCTCAGCGGCATCCGAATGCCTCGAATGAATTCGATCATGGAACGCCGGGTGCGAACCTGCCGACGCGAGTTGCTGGACCGGACGCTGATCTGGAACCAGCGGCACCTGCTCCACGCGCTGCGGGAGTACGAGCGGTTCTACAACCTTCACCGGCCGCATCAGGGCGGCGCGAATGCCCGGCCGCTCGCTGTGCTGCCCACACCGATCACCGAGCCGGGCCGGCTCGCCCAGCTGAACATCCACCGACATGACCGCCTCGGCGGCATCCTCCATGAGTACGAGCACGCAGCTTGACCTGCCCGGACGACATTCTCGGCAGGTACAGCGTTCGACGGCCCGCTACGGCGAACACGAGTCCTCGGCGGCGTCATCAACCAGTACCGACGAGCGGCCTGACCGAACCAGCAAAACCGCAGGTCACAGATCATAACCGGGGTATTGGCACGGTACAGCCCTGTTCGGGGTTTCTCACTCGGCAGTGCACCGGGTGATCGATATCCTCGGGCCGCTACTCGCGTCGGCGCCGGTACGCCACTGCCCGAAAGACCAGGTCGCGATCGTAGACGGCACCCTGATCCCGACCCAGGATCACCGGCTCGCCGCGCAGAGCAAGAACTACCGCTACTCGACCAACCTGCAGGTGGCGATCGACGCGAACACCCGCCTCGTCATCGCCTCGGGCGACCCGCAACCCGGCAACCGCAACGACACAATCGTGTACCGCAGCAGCGGCATCAACACCCAACTCGCCGGTCGCGAGGTGATGGCCGACGGCGGCTACCGCCGGAACCTCGAAGTGATCATGCCGTACCGCAAGCCCCGTGACGGCAGCGAGTTACCCGAGTGGAAGCAGGACTATAACGCCAGGCATCGCAAAGTCCGGGCCCGTGTCGAACATGCCCTGGCCCGGCTCAAGACCTACAAAGATCCTACGCGACTACCGTCGCGCCGCCCGGACCTTGGCCCTCACCGCATCCGGTATCGCCCACCTGCACAACATCGCTCTGTCCAGCTGACCGGAAACCGGTGGCGAGCAACGCCTGCATCGAGTTACAAGACATCGCTTTATTGACAGCCGTTGGATCGGCTAGCGGAAAGTGCCTTCTTCGAGAAGCGTTTGAAGGAAGGAACTGGGATAGATTTGACGAAATTCGTCTTCCATGAGACCGATCTCACTGGCTTCCTGTTCGGTCAGCTTCCGCATCGCACCATTTGGAGATTCAGCCGAGCCGAAGGGGCCGACGTCGGTATTAGGCCAGATGATGTCGGGTCGATGAAATATTTCAGGTGCTGGGCTGACGTGTTCCAGGAGTTCCTCGTTATGCCCGATCAACCTCCATGCTCCGCTGGCGATCTCACGGTCGTCTGTATATGCGGGCCTGCTCATTTCGTAATTGGCGCTCGATATCCGCGGAGTTCTGGACGGCTTGTCCAGGAAAGCGAGGGCGGTACCGAACTGGTTTATGGCTGCCACGACTCCTAGCCGGTAGCCAGCGCTTCCGGCCGGTATGGCTATCACGTCTCCCCTTGCGAGCTTTACTTTTTTCGCCCGTCGACCACCGACGACCTTAATTGACGATAGATCGGCAGCGGCGACGTCATTGAATTCAATTCTCGAGTGCGCCAAGGCTTCTTTCAGGGCCGAGGCTATTTCGCTTATCGTGGGAGCCTCGCTGGTGTGTTTGCTGATTTGGTCAGCGATATAAATAGAAAGATCCATGCCAGCCTGGAAAGCAGAATCGTTCAGATCCGCGGCTCTCGATACTGTAGACGGCACTACTCCCTTGCTAAAGGACACCCGGTATCTGACGGGAAGCTCTGCTGGTTGCGGGTCAACGCTCTCCGGGACCGCATATCCTAGGACCTCGAGGAATTCGCCGATGCTCGGCGGCCGATGCAGGTCATCTGCGCATTCAGTGAAGACATTGACTGCGAGTTCTGCAGCTTCACTGACGGCTTCTTTGCTCAAAATGCTTTCAGGCATTGTCCCTGTCCCAATTAGCCGAGACCATTAACGTACGATTCGTATTCCGGGCGCTTGAATCGACTAAGTGGATTTTGCCGATTTCCTCTCATCGTCGACGCCCCTCGCCCAATAATTGTACCGTACTTCTCGGCGGTTACCTGTTCATTGAGTCGCGCCTCGCCGTAAGTACGCGTTCCTGGCTGTTCGATGACCTGGTCTTTCGCCGGATCGAAACGGTCGCCGTTCTTGCCGTGACGGTATCCGACGTCACCCTTAGTTTGTCCTGGCCCACGCATCCCGCTGTAATATGGCTTTCCTCCTCGAGCAAGGACGTAGTTCACGAATCCCGGCCGCTTGAGCTTGAGCAGCCGCTTTCCTTTTGGAGCTTTGCTTCCGCTGTCCGCCTTGCCCCCATCCGGCGCTTTTGGCTTCTGCGGAGACGCCTTCTCGGTCGGAGCATTCTTGCGCGGGCCTGACTTGGGGGTCGTCCTCGGCGACGTCTTCTTGCCTTGCGTCGCTCGCTTGGCGCCAGCACGGCCTTTAGCCGCCTGGATTTCTCCGCGGATCGAATGGCTTTCAGCTCTGATTTGTTTCGCCTGGACGCGAGACACCCTGGGCGGCTGCGGTTTGGGTGTTGTTTGGCTTTTCTCGCCGGCGCGGCCGGGGGATTCCGCGATGCTGCGACCGCCTCCGCCGCCGCGTGCGCCGCCACCGCCGCCTCCGGCTCCCCACTTGAGTTTCAGTCCGTCGGGGTCGGTGAAGGTGACGGGGCTGTTGCCGGCGTAGGCGTAGGGGTGCAGTTTGTTGGGGGTCGCTGGGGTCGATCAGGGGATCGGGTGAGAGGAAGCGGCCGGTGGTGGGGTCGTATTGGCGGGCGCCGAGGTGGGTGTATCCGGTGGCGTCGTTGGTGCCGCCGACGAAGCCTTTGCGGTCGGGCCAGGTGGTGGGTGCTGTGCCGCGGGCTTCACCGAAGGAGGTGGTGCGGCGGCGGGTGGTCGCAAGATTGCCGGCGTCGATGGCGAGGTGGGCTGTTCCGTTGTAGTCGCCGATGGTCCAGGTGAGGCCTGCGCTGGTGCGTACGGCGTTGGGGTAGTAGCGGGTGGCGGTTACCTGCCCGGTGGTCTTGTCGCGGCGAAGTTCGGTGTGGCCGAGGTAGGCGGTGATTGCTGCCGGGTCGTCGGCGATGAGGCGCTGGCCGGTGGTGTCGTAGAGGTAGTTGTGGGTTCCGGTGGTGGCGGCGACGGTGGTCAGCAGGTTTTCGGCGTTGAAGGTGTAGGTCTCGTTGATGCCTGGGCCGGTGCGGGTGGCGAGGTTGCCGGAGGCGTCGTAGGTGTAGGCGGTGGTGGGTCCGCCGCCGCGGGTGGTGTGCCTGATGTAGGTGTGTGGCTGGGCGGCTCCGGCGGCGGGTTTGATGTAGTCGCGGGTGGTGTCGCCGGCGGGTTGGTGGACCGTGTCGGTGAGCCGGTTCCCGGCTCGGTCGTAGGTGAAGGATTGCCAGTAGGGGTCTGGGCCGCCGACGGCGGATTGGGTGGGCACGTCTTGGCATTGAGCGGCTGTTGTTGTCCACGCTTCGGTGAGCCGGCGGAGGTAGTCGTATTGCAGGCATTGCTGCGAGATGGTCGTGCCGCCGCTGGTTTCGCTGATGGCTTGGACGTTGCCGGCGGGGTCGTGGCGGTAGCTCTCGGTGAGTTGCTCGTCCCAGGTGTCGGGGCCGCCGGGGTGTTCTGTGTGCGCCTGGCGTTTGGTGTGCCGGCCGGTTGCCTCGTCGAGGTCCTCGTTGAGCCGTATGCGTTTGCCGCTGCTGCCGAGCAGTCCCTGCTTGAATGCGCCGTTCCAGTGGTATTCGGTGCCGGACAGGTAGGTGTCTACGCCGGTCAGGGTGGTGAGGTATCCGGCGTCGTTGTAGGCGTTAGTGACGGTTTCGGCGGGCAGGTCGGCGGCTGCCGCGTAGGTGGTCGTGGCGGGCGATCCATCGGGCTTGTAGGTGTAGTCGGTGGTGTAGGTACCGGCGATGGTGCCGTAGGCGGCGACGGCGGGGATGGTGACCGAGACGCCGGTGGGGTCGCCGAGGTCGGTGTAGCCGGTGACGGTCGTGGCGTATTGCTCGCTGCCGTTGTATCGGGTGGCGGAGGTCAGCAGTCCGGCGCGGAGGGTGTCGTAGGTCCAGCTGGCGCGGAGGGTTCCGGTGATGGAGCCGTCACGGAGTTCTTTGGTGCGGCCGAGCGCGTCGTGGATGGTGACGAGTTTCTTGGCGCGGCCGTCGATGGTGGCGACGAGCTGGTCGGCGTTGTCGTACTCGAGGGTGGTCGTGCCGGTGTCCGGGTCGGTCTGGGTGATGGTGCGGCCGCGGCGGTCGTAGGCCCGGGTCCAGGTGTTGGCGGCAGGGTCCTGGATGGCGGTGAGTTGGCCGAGCCGGTCGTAGGTGTAGTTGGTCTGGTCGTTGATACCGCTGGGTGTGGCGCCCCGGTATTGCAGCAGGGCGGTGGTGCGGCCGCGGGTGTCGCTCAGCACGGTGGTGGGGGTGCCGCCGGCGGGTGGGGTGGTGGTGACCCGGTCGCCGTCGTAGGTGTTGGTGGTGGCCCACTTCTTGGTGCCGAGTGACCACAGTTCTTCGGCTTCGAGGCGTTCGGCGGCGTCGTAGGTGTAGCGGGTCTGGGTGGGTACGGCGGAGTCCGCGTAGGTGACCAGGGTGCCGGTCGGTCCGGAGCTGTTGTTGTAGAGCTCGGTTTCGGTGACGGTGAGGCCGCGGGAGTCGTAGCGGGTGTCGGCGATGACGTTCTTGCCGTCCGGCGCCGTGGTTTGGATCTGGCGGGTGCGGTCGAGACCGTCGTAGATCTCGAAGGAGCCGATCGTGTTGCCGTTCGGCCCGAGTTCCAGGGTTTCGATATGGCTGGTGCCGGTGTCGCCGCGCACGGTGTACCGGTGTTCGGTGCTGGGTGTCTGGGCGGTGGTGCGGCCGGGCTGCCACAGTTTGGTGAGCCTGCCGAGCGGGTCGTAGGCGGCGGTGGTGGTCTTGCCGTTGTGGTCGGTTTCGGTGAGGGGTTTGCCGCGCAGGTTGAGTGTGGTCGTCGTGATGTGCCCGGCGGGGTTTTTCACGGCGACCGTGATCAGGCGTCCGCCGGTTTCGGGGGTGTAGGTGGTTTCGTTGGTGCGGTTGATCGCGTCGGTGGCGGTGCGGATCCGGCCGTGGGCGTCGTAGGTGGCGGCGAGGGTGGCGACCCAGTTCGCGGTGCTGCCGGTGTATGAGTTCAGGTCGGCGGTGAGGGTGACCAGTCCGCGTGTCGGGGCCGCGCCCAGGACGCCGGAGGAGTCGTAGTAGGTGCGCTGTCCGGTGAGGACGTCGCCTGGTCCGGGTGTTGTGGCGCAGGTGGTGGTGACTTCTTCGGCCGGGTATTCGATCAGCCACGCGGTGACGGCGGTGTTGCGGGCGTAGCTGGTGGTGGTGCAGGTGTCGTCATCGGTGGTGGCGGCGTTGCCGCGGTCGATCTCTCGGGTGACTTGGCCGTAGGTGTCGTCGTACTCGTATTCGATCTCGTCCTCGCGCCAGCTGGTGGTGGCGGCGAGGTACTCGAAATTCTCCTGACGGAGCAGTTCGGTGTACCAGGCCTGGGCGCGGGTGGGTTGCAGGTGATCGGGGTGCTCGACGCGTTGCGCGTTGGGTTCGGCGGTGTGCCACGGCGCGTATCGGCTCTTCGTCAGGGCGGTGATGCCGTCGCTGGCGAAGTCGATCTCCTCGAGCAGGAACCCGGCGCGGGGGTTGTGGTCGGTCCAGGCCGTGCCGTGGGAGTCGGTGATCGACGCGGCACGCGCGGTCTCGCCGGCGTCGGTGCGGTCGGCGTTCATCCCCCGGAAGTAGCGGTGCGAGGATTTGGTGCGTGTTCCGCCGGTCGCGCCGGAGGTGACGGTGACAGTGGAGAAGCCGCGCCAGTCCGACCAGCTGCGCTTGGGCAGCGGCAGCGCGAACTTGGCGGTGTCGTTGTGGTGCCACAACACCGGGGTGGACGAGCCGGCGGTGCTGTAGTCGTAGGTGTCGACGACGTCCGGTGAGCCACCGACCAGGTCCCGTTCGGTGACCGTTCTGACGCGGTACTTGTTCCACCACGACCAGCCCGCGGGCGCGTCGGGCGGGGTGTAGTACTGCGGGAAGCAGCGTTTCGGGTTCGCGTCCGGCTCCCCTTGGGAGGAAACGGTGCAGTCGGATCCTTCGTAGGCGATCAAGGTTTGGCCGCCGGTTTCGGATTTCACACTGGTCAGCCGGTACTTGAACGTTTGCGGGACGGCTGCGGAAACGTTGAAGTCAGTGCGGTTGGCGTATTTGGTGCCGCCGAAGGTGATGTCCGGCAGGGTGGCGCTGCCACCGTTCTTCCCGGTGTGGGCGATTTTGGACAGCCACAGGGCGGGATCGGTGGCAGGGGTGTCGCCGTTGGAGGGAAAACTCTGGGTCAAGGCCCACTGGTCCACCGGGATGTCGGCGCCGTCGTTGCGCACCAGCGTGGTGACGATCGACAGCCGCCGCGAGGTCCAGAACGAGGGCGCGGGGTTGTTGTTGCACGGCGCCGCACCGCATTGCAGATCCCACGGTGTCTCGGGCCAGTTCGCCTTCACCGGGGCGGACTCGGTGCCGCAGTCGGCCAGGCATCGGTTCCCGGACTGGAAGTCGACCTTCATCGGCGCCGGAGATTGGAGTTCCGTTCCGGCGCGGGTGCCGTAGTCGATGCGGGTCAGGACACCGGACCGGTCGTAGCCCTTCGTTGCGGTGCCGCCGGCCAGTTTGGTGGAGTTGACCTCCTTGCGGTACCAGTACGACATCGAGTTGCCGTGCGGGTCGACGACGTAGTTGAGGTTCCAGCGCCACGCCATCGAGCACCACGATCCGGCGAACCCGCCGCCCTGATAGCACGGCTCGGCCGACCGGTTCGCGAAGACCGGGACCCCCCACACCGCGTTAGTGGTGGCGTCACCGGCCGCCCACCCGGGCAGCTGAGTCTTGCCGAACCAGAACTGGGTGCCGTCGGTGGTGGTGAGCTTCCACTTCTCGTTGTTGTAGTTCTGCGTCTCACCGGAGGTCGTGACGAGCTGAACCTGGGAGCCGTCGTCGTCGGCGAGCCGCCATTTACCGGTCGCGTCGTCCAGGATCAGTTCGGTGGTCGTGCCGTTCCAGTGCAGGAACGCGTTCTGGTCGCGGTAGCACAGGTCGTCGGTGGCATTGGTGTACTGCGCCGGCGTGGAATCCTCGACGTCGTCGCGGCAGGCCCGGAACTGCCGCTCGATGAACCCGGGCTCATATTCCCAGCCCTCGCCGATCCACGACGCCTGCGCGTTCTCGGCGTTGGTCCGGCCGTCGACCGCACCAGAGTTGTAGACCAACTCGACGTCCGGGTCCAGACCGCCGGGTGACGGCGGCACCGGCATCGGATACGAATAGCTGAAGTCGCCGGACTGCTGCCCCGCCACCCAGGACGAGGCGTCCGCAAGACTGGACCTGGCAAACGTTCCGGTGTCCGCCGAGGCTGCCGCCGCCGTGATCGCCAGGACCATCCCGCCCGCGGCATCCCCGTCCTCGGCGCCGGGCACGAGGACGTCCGCCACCACCGTCGAACGGGCCATGTCGTTACGGGCCGGCACCACTACGGCGGCCTGACAGGCCGGGTCCGCCGGCGTGACAGCCGCGCAGCCCGGCAACGTCACCACCCGCAGACGGCGCGCCCAGTCACCGCCGTACGCATGCTGGAAAGCCGAGTAGTCAACCTCCACCGACACCGGGCCGGGAACACCAGCGTCATCCGACCGGGCCAGCCGCAGCATCAGCCCGGACATGCCGGCAGCGTCTGCCTGCGCACGACTCAGCACCTGCGACCGCATTGATGCCACCGGCGGCACAGCTGCACGCGACGCAGATCCTGCCGCCTGGGGCCGGCCGACACGCACCGGCTGACCCGCGACGGCCACCCGCGCCGTACCGGATTCCGGCAGCGACACCGCAGCCGTACCCGCGACCGGCCAACCCACCTTGCCCGGCTGCCACCGCGAGGTATCCGTCTGCGAAGCGGCAGCAGTACGCGGGGACACCGGGCGGACGACAACCGACCGCTCCTTCGCCGTCTTCAGCGAGACGCCAGGATCGGCCTGCGCCGGACCCGCCGACACCAAGGACGCCACCAAGACCCCGGCGGCGCCGTACACCACAGTTCGGATCCACCGGTGCCAGCGCTCGAAGATGTCCGACGAACCCTGCTCTGAGACCATCCGGTCCCACCCCCACACGCCAATCCGGCAACGGCGAAAGCATCGTATGAACCGGCTACAGAAGTCCACAAGAGACACTACACACGGTCACCTCCGATGGGGATTCACCTACGACATTTGGGGTCGTCGATCACCATCAGTCAGGAGGCATGAGCGGCTCTGTTGCGTTCGCCAATCGGAGGGGAACCCGGGCACGCTTGACCGGTGAAGCATGTCGGGCGGTCGGATTGCTCTCATAGAACGTCCGACCGCCACCTGCGATCCGGTCACAATCGACGGTCGCTGTCCTGGCCGCCGCCGTTGCCGTCAGGTTCGGCGATGCCGCCCCGGAGCACCCGGCCAGCGCCAGGAGCGACAGCATAGGCACCACCCAAGCCATCCGCCGCACGGCCGGCCGGACCGCCCAAACGCATGCACCGGCTGCGACGGTACAGGCGCGAATCCTCCGCAATTCTTGCTTTCGCGATCTCATGACTGACTTTATTTCCTTGATGCGAAACGACGGCGCTGACACAGCCTTCCGGAAGCCGGTCTGGATCCCCGCCTTCCTGCAGAAGGAGGCCGCAGCGGCCGCGCACCTCCAGACAGCGATCTTTGTGGAGAGCCGGATCCGGATGTTGGCTGAGCTGAGGACCCGCAGGATGCGGAGGGTAACAGTCTGGTCGACGCGTTCGAAGCCACTGGCTCGCACCGGCTAACGACCGGCGAAGCCGCCTGAATAAGATCGACACATCAGCCCTGTCCGTCGAAACGGGTCAAGCCCACAACACGATCTCTTGTCGGTCCAGTTGATGAAAGCGACGACGGCGGAGGAGCGTGCAGGACGAGGTCCTTGCGTCGGTCAATTCATCAGACGGGTGTTCGTTGCCGTCTGGGTGACGTCGACGCTGGTCGCGTCATCGCGGTGGGCGAACCGGGTCTGGCTTTGCATCAGGCTTGGATGAGGTGATCGCGATGACGCCCCTTGCTGACACCGACAACGACGACCCTCTCGACCGCTGGCTGCAGACCACCGGCAGCAAACGCGCTCGAGGACAGCACACACGGCCTACTGCGGGCCGCACGCGGTTCGCGTTCTACGGGCGGATCTCCACCGCCGAGTACCAGGATCCGGTGTCGTCACGACAGTGGCAGTACGACAGCGCCGCCCGCCTCATCGACGGACACGGCCAGATCGTGGCCGAGTTCTTCGACGTCGGGCACTCCCGCAGTCTGGCCTGGACGCACCGGCCCAGCGCTGCCGCCCAGCTGGCCGCGATCGCCAGCCCGCACCGCAAGTTCGACGCGATCGTGGTCGGCGAACACGAACGCGCCTTCTACGGCCGACAACTCAAGAAACTGATGCCCTTTTTCCAACGACACAACATCGTCGTCTGGCTCCCTGAGGCCGAAGGGCCGATCAATCTCGACGCCCCGGCCCACCAAGCGCTGCTCCTGCTACTCGGCCATCAGTCCCAGCGGGAGGTACTGCGCTCACGGTCCGGACCAGCGCCGCGATGTGCGCCCAGGTCCGCGAGCAAGGCCGGCACCTCGGCGGCCGCCCGCCGTACGGCTACCGCCTGGTCGACGCCGGCCCACCCCAACCAGGTCCACGCCCGGTGGGGCCGACGGCTGCACCGCCTCGATCCGGACCCGCAGACCACCCGACACGTCCAATGGATCTTCACCCAACGCCTCGCCGGCAACAGCGCCGCCGGCATCGCTCGCACCCTCAACGCGCTCGGCGTCATCCCACCCTCCGCGCACGACCGGGCCCGTAACTCGCATCGCACCGGCGCCGCCTGGACCCTGCGCACGGTCGCCGCGATCCTGGGCAACCCGCGCTACACCGGCCGGCAGGTCTGGAACCGCCAATCAGCCGACCATCACGAGACCGAACCCGGCGACAAGACCACCCGCATTCCTGGCCGGCGGCCGACGCACGGCTGGAACACCAAAGACCAGTGGGCAATCTCCACCCAGCAGGCTCACCCACCACTGATCAATGAAGCTGACTTCGTCCGCGCCCAGCACGTCAACGCGATCACCCGACCTGACGACGGCGGTAGCCCGCGCCACTACCAGCTCACCGGGTTGATCATCTGCGGACTGTGCGGACGTCGCGCCGAGGGACACCGGGCGAATGGTCGCGCCCGCTATCGCTGCCGGCACGGTTCAACCAGCAGCCGAGATGCCACCGCCAGCCGGATGTCCACGCTCTACCTGCGGGAGGACCAACTCCTGACTCAAGCGGCCGCGAAGCTTCCGGACGTCCACCCGAATGATGTCACCGCGCAAATGAAAGCGCGTCAGATGACGATCGTCTGCACCGCGGTCAGCGCCGTCCTCGAGACTCCCGCTGCAACAGGTGAAAGGCAGGGCCCAACGGGACCGATCCAGCCGACGATCCCTGGACTCGAAACGCCGATCAAACGGCGGCAAAGAGGAACCCCCACCGCAGCCCCTCAGGAAACGTGAAAGGGATTTGTGGGGGTTAACGTATCCGGGCTGTTTGAGGACCTGTTGCTGCCTTGACCCGTCCGAGGTGACGGTTGTCAGGGGGTAACCGGATTTGAACCGGCGACCCCTTGTGCTAGACCGCGACGGTTCGCCACTTGTCATTGGTTGTCGAAACCTTGCGTTGAGCTGGACAAACGCAACCAAGCATTGATCAGCAGTTGTCACCGATTGTCGCCCGCCAGCGGGGGTTTTCGGGGGGTAAACGGGGGTGCCGGACCCCTGCTATACGGGTCGTGGGAGTTCGTGTCGGCAGATCGACACATGCCGATACCCAACCCGCCGTCAGCATGAGCACGACCATCTCACTGCCTTAAAGAAATCACCCGCGTTCGATAGCGGCAGGACCTACACCCGCCAGAGGTGTGTGCCTGCTTGCCGCGGCGCTGCGGTCCTAGCGTTGTACCGCGCGGACTATGGGCAGAGTGCCGCGTCAAGCAGATCGAAGCGTAGAGCTTCCTGTGGTATGGCCAGGCCAGCAGTGATCAGGGACAAGGCCGGTTCCCGGACTCCGTCCGGTAGCCAGCCGACGAGCGCGCGGCCGCTGCTCACGTCGATGCTGGGGCCGGTTCTGTGGGGCTGCTGGACCAGCAAAGACCAGAGTTCTTCGGCTGGTCCGGCCGGCACTCCGGCTTGTTGAGCGATTGCGCAGGCGGTTGCGGCGATGGCGAGCCCGGCTGGGTCGAGGTCACCGAGGTAGTCGACGCGTGTCGCGATGAAGGGCAGGTTGTGAATGGACTCCAGGGGCGCGGTGTTGCGCCCTTGGACCCAGGCCACGGCGACCCAGCGCGGCCGGTGTTGTGCTCGCATGATGCGCAGGAGGGTTCGGAAGGTTGCGTGGTTCTCCACGCAGAGAATTGGGCCGGACTGGCTGATCGTGGGGGTGGTTGGTTCCCACGTCAGGGGTGTCGGCGTCCGGTGGCATCGCAGGAGTGCGAGGGTGATCCGGTCGGGTGCCCACAGGGTTGCGCCGCCGCGGGGTGGGTGTGAGTCGAATGCCTTCTCATCTCGCAGGATTTCGTAGGCGCGTTCGGCGGCTTCGACGACGGGGGTGACTCCGCCGTTGGTTCGGCGTAGCCAGTCGTTGACGGCCAGCAGCACGTCGCGTTGGGGCTGCGATAGCGGCAATCGGGTGGCCCAGGGTGCCAGTTCGTCGCGCAGGGGGACGTTCGCGGGACGTAGCCGGTCGGCCGGTGCGGCGGTGCGTGGCAGCGTGATCGTTCGGGGCAGGGTGGTGCGGCCGCGTGTCACGGTTGTGGTCCGGGCGGCCGACCAGAGGTTTTGTTGTGCTCCGGCCTGCACGACCTCGCGTACCAGTTCCGGGGTCGCGGCGGCGTCGAGGTGTGGTGCGAGGGCGCGGATTGCGCGAGCGACGTCGTCGATGTGTCGGCGACCGCCTCGTCCGTCCGGGTCGAGGTGGTCGCGCAGTGCTGCTGGGTCGATGGTCATCCGCCGAGTACCGCCGTGACGTCGCGTTGGATGAGGGTCAGGTCGACGATGTCCTTGGATCCGTCGTCGAGGACGACCACGTTCTCCTTGGCGGAGGGGCGGTGTCTGCGAGCGAGCATGATCGTCCGGTCGAACATCGACAGGGCACCTTTGTCCTTGGGCGCCGCGGTGAACAGGAGTTGGAGTCCGAGTTGGTCGGCGGCGCGGCGCATGGTGCGGACGAATTGGTCGGCGGAGGCCTGACCGAAGGGGTTGTCCAGCCACAGCCAGCCGATGGAGGTGGCGTCGCCGGTGGCGCGTACTCGGGTCATTGTCGCGTAAAGCAGGACGCCGGCGGTGACGCTTTGGCCGCCGGAGAAGTTCTTGAGTTCTGCGACGTCGACCCGGTCGAGGGACAGGTCAGTGTGGGGTTTGAGGATGCGGACCCGGAATGGTGCGTCGACCAGGGCGCGGGTGGCGCCGAAGAGGAGCGACTGGGCGTCGGTGCGTGTTGTCTGCTCGGTGAGCAGGCTGTGGACGACGCGGGCGACCCGGTCGACCGCGACGGACTCGTCGGCCGGGAGTGGCTCGTGGTCGATGATGACGAACTGGCGTTGGGACCAGTCGCCGAGTCCGTCGGGGAGCCGGGATTGGTTCTGGTAGGCACGCAGGCGGTCCATGGCGGTGGCGGCTTGGATGTGCAGCATGTTGGCGCAGGTGCGTACCCGCTGTTCGTGGAGGTTCAGGTCGTCGCGCAGGGTTGCCGCTCGTTGTTCCAGCTGTTCGGCCAGGCGTTCGGCTTCGGCGGGGAGCTGGGCGTCGGCGCGCAGAAGGGTGAGCAGGTCGATGACCCGGGGGTCGCCCGCATCCTCGACCTTGCGTGCGTGGGGGCCGTTGGCATGCGCACGGACGGTTCCGGCTGTTGCTTGCTGGACTCGCTCGGCGTCGCCGAGTGCGGTAGTGCTTTCACGGAGTCGTCCGGAGACCTCGGTGATGCGGTTGATGAGGTCGCCGGTGTCAGCCCACCGCTTTCCGGTCAGTGTGCTGTCGCCGAGGTGGCGTAGCGGTTTGATCGAGGCGTCGACGAGTTGTCGGGCCAGGTCAGCTTTCTGGGCTTTCTCGGCTTCGCTGGTGACCTTGCGGTCTTCGAGGCGCTGGGTGTCGAGCAGGTCGGCAGTTAGCGAGTCGAGTTGGTCTGCGTGTCGGTCCGCGTCGGCGGGGTGAGTCACTCGGAAGGCCCCTGGGATGCCTTCCACGTCAGGGGAGGTCTTGTCGGTGGTATCCCTGGTCCATCGGTCGTAGTCGGCCGCGGTCCTTTCGGCGTTTGCTCGGGCCTTGGCATATTCCTCTCGAGCTTGGGCCTCGCTCTGGCGCGCGGACTCGATCGCGGCGTTCAGCGCCACGGGGTGGCGGGCCGCATCGGTGGTGGCCAACTGCTTGGCAAGCGTGCGGCGGGCAGGGTCGGCGTCGAGTTTCGCGTTGAGGTCGGCCAGGCTTTGGTTGGTGTGGCGGAGCTGCTCGCGCATCGTGGGATCGATAGCGGCTTGTTCGAGTGCTTCTTGCGCCCCGGCCAGCCTGGCCTTGATGGTGGTCTCGTGGTCGCTGGGCAGTGGTCCCTGTGTCGTCGGTGACAGGCCTTCCGCGCGGATTTTCTCGGCGGTGTCCTCGTGGAGTCTGGTGTATTCGGTTACTTGCCCCGCCGCGGTGTCGGCCTCGGCGATCAGGAGGGGGCGGCCGTTGGTCAGGTCCTCGACGCGACGGTCGATCTCGGCCACGGCGGCGCGCAATGCCGGCAGCTGTCGTTGTGCCTCGGCACGTGAGTCAGCGGCGGAGATCACCGGGGCGAGCAGGCGACGGGTGTCGGCTCCTTCGTCGTGCAGTTGCTGGGCGGTATCACGGATAGTTTGCTCTTCGGTCTGCTGTTGCTCGAGGTCGGTCACCCGACCTGCGGCCCGGTCTTGTTCTTCTTGGGCAGCTTCGCGCCGTTCGTTGGCGGTCCTGAGCCGCTGGACATACTCGGGCCGGGGGTCGTCGGGCAGGTCGTTCCACAGGCGTGACAGCGCCGCGAGGATGTCGCGGGTATCGGCCGCGCGGTCGGTAGCGCGTGTGAGACGTTCGGCTGCTTCGGTGTGGGCCTGGGTCGCGGAGTCGATCATGTCGCGGGCTGCTTGCCGGTCGAAGATGCCTGGATGCGGCAGGACGATGTGTGCGCGGGTGCCTTCGTCGTTCTGGGCGTGGGCTGCGTTGTTGGTGTCGACGACGGCGCCGACCCAGAGGGCGACGTCGAGGTCGAGGTCGCCGATGGCGGTGACAGCCTGGTCGACTAGTTCAGGGTGCGCGATGACGACGCCTGAGACGATGTCTGGGCGGGCGCGTGCGAACGCGGCGGCAGGCTCCGGGGCCATTGTCTCGGCAAGCCATTGCCAGCCCGGCCAGGCTGGTATCTCGGTGTTGGCGTGATCGCGGCACCGCCGGGCGGCTTTCTCGGCGATGGCGGGCGGGGGTAACAGGCCGTTTTCGCCGACGGAGTCCAAGACGCGTTGCGCGGCGGCGAGCTCGGCCCGAGCTGTGGCTGCGTCGGCGTCGGCAGTGGAGATGTGTGTGGTGCAGGCGTCGTTGAGCATAATCCGCTGGGCCCATAGATCGATGGTGTCGATGTTGCCGACGACATTCACCAGCCGGGTGTCGCGGGCGAGCTCTTCGACGCGGTGACTGGCCTCGCGGAGGCGCCGGTCGGCTTCGGCAGCCTCGGCGCGGGCGGTGGCGGCGCGTTGACGCGCGTCGGATTCCCGTCGCTGCTCAACGGCGATCTGGGAGCCGATGTCGCGGAGCCTCTGCCCGGCGGTTTCCCGGGCCAGGCGGGCCTCGGCGACCCGCTGAGCCCATGTCTGGTCGACGGTTGCCGGGTCGGCTCCCTCGTCGAGCAGTCCACTGGTCACGGCGTCGGCGATCGTCTGCTCGGCGTGGGTGACGGTCAGTTCGGCCTGCCGCGTCTTCTCTGCAGCGGTGGCGTGCTCACCGACGGCGGCCTGCAGTTCGATGTCTGCCTCGCTGAGTATGCGTTGGGCTTGCTGTTTACGGGCCCGGGCTTGCATCAGGTGATTGGCGGCCTGGTCACGGTGATGGGTGAGGAGCCGGGCGAGATCGTGGCGGTAGCGGAGTTCGTCCTGATGAAGGACGGAGTGTTCTTTCTCGGCCGCCTGTAGGCGTTCGGTGAGGCGGGCAAGCTGGCCGGCCGCGGAGGTGGCCTCGAGGACGTCAGTGACGATGTCCCAGGCGGCCAGCATCGCGGCTGCCTCGTCTCTGCGTTCTTGCAGCGTTTCAGCTTCGGCAGCGGCTGCCTCAGAGCGTAGTTGGGCTGCGCGCATCTGCATGCGTAGTCGGTGGGCCTGTGCGCGGCGCAGAGTCGCGGTCACCTCCCGTCGGCGCTGGTCGTGCTGTCCCTTCCGCTCGGTGGCGGTGTCTCGTTCGAGGCACAGTCCGGCGATCGTGGTGTCCGCATCGGCGATGACGCTGCTGGCGTTGGCCTCCGCAGTGGCCAGTGCACGCCGGCGGGCGGCAACGTCCTCGTAAGCCACTGCCAGGCCCAGCAGCGGGTCGCTGAGCCGTTCCCACAGGCCGAGCTCGTCAGCCCAGCGAGGCCGGGCGGCGGCGTTGGTGCGCAGGACGTCAATGCTCTTACGGATCTGTTCGACCGTGGAGGTGGGGGTGATGGCTCCGATCAGCCAGCTGACGAACGCGTCGGAGTCGTGGAACCGCATGACCCGGTCGACGCCGCCCTCGGTCGCGTTCATGACCGTCTGAAACCGGACCTGTTCCAGGTCGATGCCCGCGGCTACGAGCCAGTCGCGCCACCGTCGCTGGTGTTCTGCCGGGGTATGGGGCGGGAAGGCTCCGCCATGCGGCAGTATGCCGCGTAGTAGGTCGGTGAACTGCGTGCGTGTTGCCCATCGTCCGGTGTCCGTGCGAAACGGCAGGGTGTCGATGGTCGGATCATGCTGGCCGCCGACCCATCCATAGAAGTGGCGCAACAGCTTCGACGGGTTCTCGAGGTCCTGCACTCCGTCGGCCCAGTGCGCGACAAAGCCGATGACAATGCGCTGCAACTCGCCGTTGACCACCCGTGTTGCCTGCTCTACGACGTGGCAGACGTCGCCGGAGCGCACCAGTTTGGCCAGCGATCGGTCTGAACCGCCGCGGATGAAATCACGTGCGTCTGGCAGATAGAGGGCGAACCGCAACGCGGTGATAGTGGTCTTGCCGCTGCCATTGTCCGCCCACAGCGCCGCGTGGCCGGTGGGTTCGAGCGGGTCGGACCACCGGATGTCCAAACCTTCCAAGCGCGACTCGCGGAAGCCGGCCCCCGCCAGGTAGGTGCGCTCCAGCCGCCAGCCTGTTTGGGTCACAGTTCGTCCGTACCCGTTGGTTTCGCTGCTGGCTGGGATTGAAGACGATCCGGCAGGCCCGTACCGATGATCGTCTGCCAGACCAAGGGTCCCCCGGAGGCAGCCGCATGGGCACGGAAACGGTCGGTGGAACGCCACACCTTCAACTCGTTTCGAGGTGCGCGCATCGTCCGGTCCACGACGAGCAGGCCGAACGCGGCTAGCATCGTCAAGGCGTCCTCGCACATCCGTAGTGTGCAGTCGCGTTTGAGTTGCCCGGTCGGGGTTTCGGCGACCTGCTTGCGCCTGTGGGCGTACTCACGCCACGCCTCCCCGAGCCTTTCGTCGGGTTCAGCGTCGTCGGTGTCGATCGCGGCGGCGTGCTCGCGGATGAGCCGGTCCACGTCGACGGCGGTGAGCCGGCGGGTGCCGGGGTCGCGCACGGCGCGCGCATTGGGATAGCACCAGGCCGCGGCGGCACCCAACGCCAATCCGTACACCATGCGGTCGGCCACGCCACGGATGCGTAGCCAGCCGCTGGTGTCCTTCACCGCCAGAGGCGAGTCGGGTTCTGCGGTCAGCACCAGCCCGGCGACCCGGTCGGCGCCCAGCACCCGTATCCCCATCGCTGCCGCTGTCTCATCGAACACGCTTCGCAGGTCCGGGTCTGTGTGGTAGCGGTCCAGCAGTCGGCTGTAGACATCGATACGGCCGGGAGCCGCTTCCGCGTCCAGCCCGTAGCGGAGGAGGAGACCCGCGTCGCGGGCCTCGTCACGAACTGACACCCTGCGCCTCCGTGCGATAGACGAGCAGATCAGGTAGATCAAGGTCTGGGTGTCGCGCGCGTCTGCCGTCGTCGATCGCCCACCAGTCGTCCTGGAAGTCCGGCGCACCGTCCGGGCGCCATAACATCATCGCGTCCAGCACGAGGAGCAGCCGCAGGCGGCGATGCGCCGTCCGCAACGACCCGCAGAGCTTGACCAGTTCCGCGACCAACGGCACCTGCGGATTCGCGAACAACTCGTCGCAGTCAGCGAGCAGGTCTGCCAGCCGAGCCTTGTCCCCAGGCAAAATACGGCGCGCTCGCAGGGCATGCGCCACGTTGTGGAACTGCTCCGGGAACTGTTCGTAGACGCCGTCGGCGTCCTCCAGCGCCTCGGTTGCAACCTCTGTCCCGTCGTCTTCGACTGTCTGCCGGGGCGCCGCGAGCAGCCGATCGGTAAGCGCCGTGAAGTTCAGCAGCACCCCGGCGATGGGTGGGCCCCAATCGGCGCCATGCGGCAGCTGAGCACCGGTCAGCAGCGCGGACAGCACGTCCGCGGTCGGGTCGATGTCACCGGCGGGCATCGCGGTGAAGGCCTGGGCTGCCTGTGCGTCCCGCCAACGCGGCGTCGCGCCGATCACATCGGTCTGCAGCTCGGCGAGGATTTCCACTGCGTCACCCAGCCGCGATGCGGCACGACTCAACGCCCGTACGGCCGCCGGGTCTTCCTCGTCGGAGGCGTCCGCCCGCAGGCTCTCCAGGTGACGCAACAGCGTCCCGTCGACGTGGATACGCCGCTCCACGTGAATAGTCGCCGCGACCAGCTCCGGGCGCAGAGTGTGTAGGTAGTCGACGCGCGTGACGTCCCGTTCCGCCTCCACGATCATCCGGCGCACGTTGGCGGCATAGGTGCGCGACAGGGTCAACGCGTCGCCGGCCGACTCGATCGCCGCGTCCAGCCGACCGCTGTCGGCCTGGGCCTGCATCACGGCGATGACCGCCTCGTGCTCATCCTCCAGGGATCGATTCGTCGCGATCAGAAGAAGCGCCACCGCGCTGTTGTCCACGTTCACGTGAAGCGATGCGCCATCGGCAGCCAAGGTCTCATACAACACCCGCACGGGCAACATGACCATCTTCCAGCCCGCGTCCGGATCGGCGTACTCCACGTCGAAGTACGGGCTCGGCTCGCCGTGGCGTAGCAGATGATCCAAAACGTGCGCCGCGACGTGCGCATGTTCGTCGGCGGGGCGGCCGGGAGCCATCGCGGCTGCCGTCCGGGACATCTCGGCTAGAACGAGCTCACGTGGTGCACCGAGGTTGCCGTCCAGGCCGGACGACAGCGCCACCACATCCACGGTGACCTGAACCAGCGCGATCACGTCGTAGGCCGCCCAAGCGACGCCGGAGGGATTACGAGCCCGGTACAGATGCAGGTCGAAGATCGGCGCGAGGTGCGCCAGAGCCCGACGGCGCCGACCGGCTGACCCGGCCAACGACGGAACTCCGGTTCCTCTCATGCCCGGCCTTCCCGCGATCCGCCGCTCATCGAGCCCGGCCGCTGACAGGGCAGGTGACAACGGATCGTCAACAAGACGGACACGCTACGCACTGTATGCCAGAGCGTCATTGTGGTGAATCCTTGACTTTGCCGCCCCCGGTGACCTCGCTCGGCTGGTGGCGTCAAGGTCACCAGCGGCGAACATCCTAGGATCGTGGGCTACCCCTCGAGGTAGCTGCGTTGCCGGCTTGAATCCCATGAGATCAGCCGCCTACTGCACGATGGTGGGCGGGCAGATGGCACGGCCTTCGTACTCGACGTGTTGCCGCCGCCCGAGGAAGGCCAGCATCGTGCCGGCCCCCGCGCCCAGCGCGGACCTGCGGCGATCACCAACGCGGCCGGGCCGGCCGGCGCTGCGTTGTCGGCCTCAGTGAGTGTTCGAGAGTGGTGTCGCACGGCGTGTCCACGTTGTGGTTCGTGACGCCGTGAAGGTGTTGGGGTGGAGCGTGAGCGGCGGTATCCGTCGGACTTGACCGATGGGCAGTGGGAGATCGTGGAGCCGATGCTCCCGCTGATCAAGTCACCGGGTCGGATCCCGAAGCATCCGCGGCGGGCGGTCGTGGACGCGATTTTGTATGTGGTCCGTTCTGGCTGCTCGTGGCGGCAGTTGCCGGTCGATTTCCCGCCCTGGCAGACGGTGTATTGGCAGTTTCAGCAGTGGGAGCAACGCCAGGTCACCGAGCGGATCCTGCAGGAGCTGCGCGAGCAGGTCCGCATTGCCGAGGGCCGCGAGCAACGGCCGGCGGCAACGGAACCAGCACCGTCTTGCCGCCCTTGCCTCGAATCTTCAGGACCCGGTGGCCGTGTTCCTCGCCGAGGTCGGCGATGTTCGCGCCGCAGGCGTCGAAGATCCGTAGCCCGAGCAGGCCGAGCATCGCGATCAGGGCGAAGTCGTTGCGGTTGGGCGACAGCCGCGCGGTCGTGAGTAGGGCTTCGAAGGGGTGAAACAGAGTTCGACCTTGTTCCGGGCCGCCCATCGCCGGATGGCGACGCCTTTGTGCGCGGAGAGGTTGTCGAGGATGACGTAGATCGGGGCGCCGTCCGGCCGTTTGGCCCGGATCGATTTCAGGGCGGCGAGAGTGTTGACCGCGGATTTCTGCTGGTGGATGACACCCCACATGGTGTCGTCGCCGATCGAGTAGCAGCCGTGGAACTGCCGGACGCCGTGCAGCTTGTGATGGTTCGCCGGGAGCCGGTCCGGATGGTTCTTCGGCTGCCAGCCGGAGCCTGCCTGCGGGCGGATGGTCAGGGGGCCGAACTCGTCGAAGGCGAATACCCGCTGGGGGAAGTGGTGCATGACGTGCTCGATCCGGGCGAGTTTCGTCTCCCGTTGCGGGTCGTTGGATTCCTTCCATGTCTTCGTGCGTTGGAAGGTGATCTCGTGTTTGCGGAGGAACTGCCGTAGCCGTTCGCGGCCCACGGGCACGCTGCGGTCGCCGTTGCCGGCGAGGTAATCGGCGAGTTTGCGGATGCTCCACCGGGTGAACGGCCGTCCGAGTTTGGTCGGGCGGGTGTTGGCCGTCGAGACGATGAATGCTTCGTCGTCAGGACTGATCTGGCGGGGACGGCTACCCGCCCACTGAGGGTCCAGGCTGGGCATCCCCATCTCGTTGAACCGGTGAATGACATCGCGGATGGAGTCTTCGTCGGCCTGGACCAGTCGGGCGATCACCGGCACGCTGTTGCCGTCGGCAGAGGCGAGCACGACCATCGCCCGGCGCAGCCGGACCGCTGAGCCGGTCCCACGACGGACGAGACGTTGCAGCTTCTGACCTTCGGGATCACTTAATCGGCGTACTCGCACGGGTTCTGCCACCCCGACAGCTTCAACCGACACCAGTCCCGCACAGCGGACCCGGCCCGGTGTGTCACCCAACCCGGCCAACGTTTGTAGTCAGGGCATTAGCAAGAGCACCAACGCCCTCGAGGCGGCATGAGCGGATGCCTGCCGAGGCGGTGCGAGATCTCGGCGTGCAGCTCGTCTTTGCCGATCAGGGATCGACGGTCGCGTCCCCGGGCTGTTCGGCTGTGGCGCGCCCCTCCTAGATCACGGCAGGGCAGGGTGTCCCGCGTCCACGATAGTGATCACGACGTTGCCGACCTTGTGTCCGCTGTCGACGTACCGGTGGGCCTCGACGATCTCGGCCAGCGGATAGCTCCGGTCGATGACAATCTGGAGCCGGTCATCGCTGAGCAGGTCGCGCAACGCGGCCAGGGCCGCGTGCTTGCGTACCGACATCCCGGTCCGGACCCGCCGGCCACCGGTGACCGCCGTGCGGACCGCGAGCACATTGTTCACCAGGCCTGTTGTCGGCAGGTAGCAGCCTCGCGGTGCCAGCACCGGCCGGCACCGGGCGAACGAACTGCGACCTACCGTGTCGAAGACCGCGTCGTAGCGCTCGCCGCTGACGGTGAAGTCCTCGACGGTGTAGTCGAACACCCGTTCCGCGCCGAGCGACTCGACCAGCTTGACGTTCCGGCCGCTGCACACGCCGTGCACGACGGCGCCAAGGTGCTTGGCGAGCTGGACGGCATACGCGCCGATACTGCCGGAGGCGCCGATGACCAGCACTCTCTGTCCAGGTCGGAGTTCGGCCAGATCGTGCAGGAAGTACCAAGCGGTGGTGAATCCATCGACCGTGGCCGCGGCCTGTGCGTACGTCACGTCCGCCGGCATCGTCGTCATGGACGCCCGCTCGGACAGGCTCTTGTACTCGGCGTTCGCGCCGACGCCGAAGCCGGTGAAGCCGAAGACCCGATCCCCGACCCCGAACCGACACGCCGCCGACCCGACCGCCGTGACCTCGCCGGCGAACTCCAACCCGAGCACCCGGATACCCCGGCGCGGGCGACGCAGACCGATGATGATCCGCCCCCACCGAGGCTCGCCCCGGCGCATCCCACATTCGGCCGAGGTAACCGTGGTGGCGTGCACCCGGACCAGCACCTGGTCCGCACGGGGCACGGGCGTCAGCAGGTCGACCTGGGTGAGCACATCGGGCGGACCATACCGGTCGAACATCACCGCTCGCATGCCGACGATGATGCGGCAGACCCTCTGTGCGCCCGCTGAGGACGATCAGCTCGAGTCCAGGACGACCACCCTCACGCAGAACGAGCGGAACACCCGCTCATCGGCATGAGCGGGCATCCATCCGGAGTGATATCGGCGGTTGCCTGACGGGCGTTGGCTGCGTCAGTTGTCGGAGACCGCCTCGTAGCCGTAACCGTCGGTGGGTGCGAGGGTGAGCAGGTGTTCGAGAACGGGTTCGGTGTTGGTGCCCCACATCTTCGACAGCACCCAGGTCTTGCCGTCATCGTGCAGCGGCCGTTCGATGAACCATCGCCCGAGCCGCTTGTTCGAGCCGACGTAAGCGCTCATGAAGGCCATGGCGAGTTGCTCACCAGCCAGGGTCCCCCTCCACCGGCAAGAAGCGGGAACGCGGAACAGCCGTCGCCAGCTCAGCACTTGTGACACCGGCTTGATGCAGAGCGGTGACCAGGACCAGGACGGCTCGCCGCTTGCGGAGCGGCTCGGTGCGTCCCGCGGGGGCTCGGCCCCCTCAACCGGGGCCTTCCCGGCCGGCGCTTCGCCGACTGGACCGACGACGACCTAGTGTCGTGAGTCGTTCATGCGTACGCAGTAGCGTTGATGAATTCGAGGATCCGGTCGGCTGCCTTGGTCCAGACCTAGGGCCGTGGGTCGCCGCAGCGAACCCGCCAGCAAGCCCAAGCTGTAAGGCCCGTGCAGTCGCCGTTCGCTTTAGACCGCAGACAGTGGCCATCCGAACATGCGTACGAACCGACATTGGGAAGTAGCTTATACCGGTCATTCATGAGAAGCCTGATGACACTCCGCTTTGCCTTGACTACTCTCGGCGTTGCGACAGTATGTCCCAGTGCAATGAGGGGTGCTCGCCGGTGCTCAGCCTGAACGCGTTCCTGCTCAAGCGCGCCGTCGAGCCGCTCGACGCCTTCACCGATCTGGACCTCGACCCACTTCCAACTCTGGCCTATTTGGACGGCAACGACTGGTTTTCTCTTCCGTGGGAGGAGGCCGGCACCATCTCTGCGGCGCGCCCAGGCGACATTTTCGTCGTCATCATTGCCCGAACACGATCCGCTCCTCGATGGCAGCATTTCCTCAGCCAGCACGTCACGGCATTGGTGTTTCAGGAGCCCTCACTGAACTACGGCGCGATCGTCTTGTGCGCGATTAGCGATCCCGGTGATGCGGAACTGCGGTGGCTGGCCTGGTCCTTTGGTACTGGATCGCGCGCCATTCGACGCTCGGCCCAGGATTCTCGCTTCGGCCTCACAATCGCGCTCAACATGCTCGCTTTAAAGGCACCTGCTGAGGGTGGGTCCATAGCGCAGCAACGCGACAACAGGCAGTCACCGCAGTTTCGTCAGATCGGCTACCGGACCACCGCTCCGTGGTTTCAACAGACCGGACATCGGGCGTCGCGAGACATCCCCATCGACGGTTTCCGCATCGACCGGCGCAGCGACCTGCTCGCATCGATCGGGGGCCGCCTAAGTACGCCGTCGTTCACCGAATCCATCCGCGGCGGGCGCAGCGCCCGGTTCAACGCGGACCTTCACGCGTTGACCGACCTACACGACTTGTCTGTCTCGCTCATGCAACTGTCCTGCGCCACCGACTACTCAGAGGCGCTACCGTGGGTGGACAACATCAAGATGGTTGAGAACGACGACATCGCGGCGATCATTCAAGACCATCTGATCGAGCAGCTACGGACCGAGCCAATTCCCGCATCAGTGGACGCCATCCTGCCCGACGACCTGGACATGGAGGACGACCGGCCGATCAACTTCATCCTCTTCCCCGGTGAACGCCGGTACCAAGCCAGCCGGGTCAACCTGACCATAGAGACGATCGCAGCACATGTGTGTCGCAGCAGCGATCCGGTCCGTACCCTCACGGCCGACCTGCGCTTCTTGGACGATTCTCATGAATCTCTGGGAAAGGTACGGCTGATTGACTGCATCTGCGCTGACATGATCATCGGAGATGAGCAATATCTCGCCTACGACGGGGACTTCTACCGGGTCGACCGCTCTTTCGTGCGCACCATCGACGGCGAACTGCAGCAGCTTGAGCTCAGCAGTGTCACGTTCCCTGCTTACCACGGGGAGACCGAGCCAACCTACATTGAGAAAATCCGGACCAATGAATGCCATGCCTTCGTTGTCCTCGACCGCCAACTGATTCGACTCGAAAATGAGGCCGGCATCGAGGCCAGCGATCTAGTGGCCAGGTCCGGCGCACTGATCCATCTGAAGCGGAAAGGCAAATCCTCTACCCTCAGCCACTTGTTCCTGCAGGCAGCGAACAGTTGCGAGCTGCTGAGGCGCTCGGTGATCGCAAGGCGCACGCTTGACGAGATGATCCGTGCGAACGCCGCTTCGCCCGGGCTGTCGGCGGAGATCTCCCAGTCCCACACCGCGAAGCTTTCCGGCAACGGCGTGGAAGTCGTGTTCGGCTTCCTGGGTGACTGGCGCGGGCGATCCATCACCAGCCTTCCCCTGTTCTCCCGTATAAGCCTGGTGCTGGAGTCTCGACGGGTGGCTGGCCTCGGGTTCAAGCCCACCATTGCCCTGATCGACTCCAATCTGCCGCCTCGCCAGCGAACCCACCGTTAGCGAGCCCGCGCTCGATCTAGTGACGCAGGAAGGGCTAACCGGGCTCGCGGATCGTTCGAGTCGGCGCCGGTCCTCTCCGACGCAGATCGAGCCTGATATGGAAGTGGCGGTACCGTGCGGCCATGCCGAACCGCTTCTATAGCCGCCGCTGGGACGAAACCCGAGGCGATGAGTTCGACAGTTGGGGCCACTCACTCTGGTATTTCGAGACGGACGACGAGGGCTGGCCCATCCGTCAGGTCGAGATGTACGACGCTGGCCACGTCCTGCGATACGGACCCGGACACGACGAAGACCGCTACGGAGGTCTCGGCCAAGCCAGCCTCTACGACTCCGACGAGGACTGGAGCATCTTCGAGATCACCAACACGGAGTTCGAACGGGTCTGGCGCTCGGACAAGGCGTGACGCCCCCGCTTCTCAGCCGGCGCACCAATCGCGGCAGACATCCCATGTTTTTCGAAGTCAAGTGGTGGGCTGGAGATGGGCCCAGGCGGTGGCCTCGTTGTAGGTGCTGCCGGTCTTGAGGCATCCGTGGAGGATGCCGACGATGCGGTTGCCGAGCTGGCGCAGAGCGGCTTGATGGCCGGTGCCACGCTCGCGAAGGGATTGGTAGTAAAAGCGGGCGCCGGGTGAGCCTGTGGGTGCCGAAAACTCATCCGGGCCTCTGACCTGGCCCTTCGTCTTCGAACCCGTTCGAGATACTCAGGTCGTTTGAACGCGTTCAGGAATCGCACGTCGAATCTTGAACACGCTCAACTCCAGCACACCATCGCTGGCGAAGTATCCGATGCAGCCCAGGTCACGGGCTTGGCTGAGTAATGGCACCCCACACGTCACCGGGCGCGGACACGAGGTGCTGGTGGCGAACGGATCGGCAACATGACTTCTGATTGATCCCGGACGAAGTCATATTGACCTTGGCGGATCTGGCGTAACGTGTTGTCCCGGTTGCCCACAGTGGAGGTTCCGCGATGGCTACGCCCGCACTGCCGATTCCGCAGGAAGATGCCTGGCCGTTCGATCCACCGCCCGAGTATGCCGAGCTCAGAGCCACCGCACGACCTGTCCGGGTGATGTGCCCGACCGGGATCAGCGCCTGGCTGGTCGCCGACTACGCAGGCGTGCGTGAGGTCCTCGGTGATGGGCGGCGGTTCTCGACCCGGCCCGGAATGGCATCCCACGTGTTGTCCGGCTTCGATCCGGAGGGGCCGCCGGTGGGATTCAGTCAGCTGGACGGGCCGGAGCACATCCGGATCCGGCGCAACTTCGCGCCGCAGGTGTCGCACACCCACCGCCTCGCGGAGCTCAGACCGCTGGTCGAGCGGATCACCGACGACGCGATCGACCGGATGCTGGCCTCGTCCCAGCCGTACCCGATGCACTCCGAATTCTCCACCGCGATCACCACCGACGTGATCTCGGAGCTGATCGGCGTGCCTCGCGATCGGCAATATCTGATGCGGGACGCGGCCACCGTGCTGTTCACCGGTTCCACCACGCCGAAGGAGCTGCAGGCCGCGCTCGAGCCGCTGTTCGGCTACCTCTACCAGGCGGTGGCCGAGCGGCGTGCGGCGCCGGGTGACGACGTGCTCAGCCGGATGATCGTGCACTCGCAGGATTCGGAGCGGCCGCTGACCGACGCGGAGCTGACGGCGATGAACGGGGCGCTGCTGGTGGCGGGCTTCGACACGACGGCGTCGATGATCACGTACGGCATGGTCGCGCTGCTCACCCTGCCGGGTCAGTGGGACCGCCTGTGCGCCGACCCGTCGCTGGTCACCTCGGCGACCGAGGAGCTCGTTCGCTACCTGGGTGTCGGTACGGGCCTGTTGCGGCGGGCCACTGTGGACACCGAGCTGGGCGGCCAGCAGATCAAGGCCGGCGACTACGTGGTGGCGGCGGTGCAGTCCGGAAACCGGGACAAGGCCCTGTACCCCGACGCCGAAACGCTCGACGTGACCCGCAAGCCCGGTCCGCACCTGGGATTCGGGCACGGCGCACACGCGTGCGTAGGCCAGCAGATCGCGCGGATGGAGCTGACCACGGTGCTCGGGTCGCTGGCCCGGCGGGTGCCGACCTTGCGGCTCGCGGTGCCGCTCGAGGAGATCGTCTGGAAGCAGGACACGGTGGTCCGTGGTCCCGTCGAGCTGCCGGTGGCCTGGTGATGAAGGTTTCGGTGGAACGCGACAGCTGCATCGGCGCCGGGATGTGCGTCCTGACCGCGCCCGCGGTCTTCGACCAGGACGAGGAGGAGGCCATCGTGGTCCTGCTCGACGAGACGCCGCCCGCGTCCGAGCTCGAGGCGGTACGCCAGGCGGTCGACCGTTGCCCTGCGGCGGTGATCCGCCTGGCGACCTGACCTGCCGCGACGTCGGTCCAGGGCGCATCTGACGGATGCGCCGCTAGGGCGTAACTGACGGATCATGATGTGGATCGTTGAACGAGTGTGGCGCGTTTCGATTTGACGGATGCCGAGTGGGCGATTCTGGAGCCGTTGCTGCCTGAGCAGGGCAAACGTGGCGGCCGGTGGCGTGATCACCGTCAGGTGATCAATGGGATCTGCTGGGTGAAGCGGACCGGGTCGCCGTGGGCGGACATGCCCGAGCGGTACGGGCAATACCAAACCTGTACCGCTCGGAAATGCGGTTCGGGCTACGCTGCCTGCGAGTATTCGTTGATCAGTCCGTTGAGGATCTTCCTGCCGTGGACCCGCACCGAGGCGAGATCAACGATGGCGGGCCCCGTGTCCGTGGCCCCGGGTGGGCGTTGGTCGCGGCTCTGGTGGGGCCGGTGCTCGTTATAGTGCGCGACGAACTCACCCAGGACAGTCAGCAGGTGCCGAGGGTGGTAGATCAGCATCCGATCAAGACACTCCCGACGCACCGTGCGCACCCAGCGTTCCGCGTAGGCGTTCGCCCGCGGCGCTCGCGGTGGGCTCCGTAGTACCTCGATGCCTTCGCTGGTGAAGACCTCGTCGAACGCGTTGGTGTACTTGGCGTCCCGGTCTCGGATCAGGAACCGGAACTGCCCGGCCCGCTCCCCCGGGTCCAGCATCAGGTTGCGGGCTTGCTGCGCCACCCAGTCCCCGGTCGGGTGGGTGGTCGCGCCGAGGACGTGCACCCGGCGGGTGCCGATCTCCATCAGGAACAGCACGTAGATGCGGGTTAGCCCGATTGTGTCGACGTGCAGGAAATCGCAGGCCAGGATCCCCTTGGCCTGCGTGCTCAGGAACTGCTTCCAGGTCGGCCCGGTCCGCCGCGGTGCCGGATCCACTCCGGCATTGGTCAGAATGGTCCACACGGTGCTGGCCGCCACCCGGTAGCCCAGGCCGGCCAGTTCGCCCTGGATCCTGCGGTGGCCCCAGCTCGGGTTCTCGGTCGCCAGGCGCAGGACCAGCGCCCGGATGGCGGCCCGCATCGGTGGGCGGCCCGGCCGGCGCCGGGGATAGGTCCATTTCCCGGCGATCAGGGTGCGGTGCCAGCGCAGCAGGGTGGCCGGGGTGACCATGAAAGTGGCCCACCGCCGGCGGGGCAGCAACCGAGCCAGGGCCGAGAGCACCGCCCGGTCGTTCGGTTCCAGATCTAGACGGTTGACCTGACGGCGCAGCACCGCGACCTGGTGGCGAAGGACCAGGATCTCGATCTCGATCGCCCGCTCGCCTCGCAATCCCAAAACGATTAACTGCAGCACATGACGAAGGACCAGGTATCCGAACGACAGGACCATGCCGTTCAGACTGCCGCCCATCGAGCAACCGGCAGCGCACAGAACCGCAGGTCTACCCCTGAAACCCTGTTTTCGAGCGGTACAGGGTCGCCGCGGCGTTCACTGAACTCGCCGGAGCGATCTGACGCCGGTCCTGCATGGCGGTGTCTCCACGGATTCCGCAACGCAACAGCGCCCTGCGAGATCCCGTTGCATCTCGTCTGCCCTGGGCACAGACAGGGCAAATCGGCTTCGATGGCCGGTGCATCCCGCTGCGGACCGACGCTAGTGACGAAGCCTTGTGAAGGATTTACGGCGCTCGCGAGTGTCAATCGCTCAATGCAACAGAACCGACCGGGCCGTGGCGCAGCTCTTGCGACTGCGCGTCGCGCAGGTCAACAACTGCGCCTACTGCCTGATGGTGCATCACGCAGCCGCCCGGCGAGCCGGCATCGCTCAGTCCAAGATAGACATTCTGACCGCGTGGTGGGAGACGCGGTTGTTCAGTGACGCGGAACGCGCCGCGCTTGACTATGCCGAGGTTCTGACCCGAGCGGCCGACACCGACGCGGCGTCGCGGCTGCAACAGGTCCACGACGAATTGGTCGTGCACTTCAGCGAGACGGAAATCCTGGAGATCGTCGCCGTCGTCATCAACATGAACATCTGGACACGACTTAAACTCGCCGAGGGTGCCATGCCGGTGCACGATCCGGCGGACATGACGACAACCGAACCTCCGACAATCGCGGGAGAGTCATGACACACATCCCGGCCCGCACGCCCCCGCCCCCGTCCAACGGCTCGGAGAGCCAGGCTTCGCTGCGTGCTCAGATCCTCGGAGTGGAGCACTGGAGCCTGCTGGCGACCCGCGGCCTCATCTGGCAGGAGATCTTCAGCCGAACCGGCACCTTCCTCACCATCCTGTCGGCCACCATGGTGGCGTTGTCTTTGGTGGTTCAGGCAACCGGGTTCGGCTCGAGCTTCCGCACTGTCGCGCTGCTGGTGCTTCCGCTGGTCCTGCTGGTCGGATTCACGACCTACATCCGGTTGCTGGAGGCCGATATCGAGGACACGTGGATCGTCGTCGGGATGAACCGCCTGAGGCACGCCTATGTCGAGATGGTGCCCGATCTGGAAAATTTCCTGGTCACCGGGTCCTACGACGACGAGCCGCATCTCCTGCAGACCTACAGCTTCCGCCGGCGAATCGGTTTCACTCACCTTCTCGCCGGTTCACCCACGATTGTCGGCCTCATCAACGCGGTGATCAGCGGTGTGTTCGTCACGATCGTATGCCAAGCGCTCGGCGGGCCGAGGTGGCTGCAGGTGGCGCTGGGAGTGAGTGTCGCATCGGGCGCCGCCGTCACCCTGTCTACGGTTTTCGTCCGGCGGATCACCGGCTTCCGGCGTGCCTACGTGCCGAAATTCCCCCGGCCCGGACCGGGCGAGTAGGGCGGCTTCCGGTCGCTCGGCCCCGACGTCAGGCCTCGGCATCGGCGTGGAGCAGGTGCATGTCGGGGGTCAGTAACGAGTTCCCCGGCCCGGTGCTGCCGGCCGGATACTCCTGAAGTGGGACGTCATCCGCCCGCCATGCGTGCAGTACCGGCTCCACGATGCGCCAGCACTGTTCGGCCGTGTCACCGTGTACCGACAGCGTTGGATCACCGTCCAGGACGCCGCGGAGCACCTCGCCGTACGGTGGCAGGTCTCCGGGTCCGAAGGTCGCCTCGAGCGCCACCGGGTCGATGACGAACGGGTCGCCGGGGCCGTTGATGTCCACATCGAAGGACAACCGGTCGGGGCCGAAGCCGATGCGCAACTGGTTGGCTCGCTGGTGGCCGGTCAGGCGGTTCTGTTGCATTGAGCGATTGACACTCGCGAGCGCCGTAAATCCTTCACAAGGCTTCGTCACTAGCGTCGGTCCGCAGCGGGATGCACCGGCCATCGAAGCCGATTTGCCCTGTCTGTGCCCAGGGCAGACGAGATGCAATGGGATCTCGCAGGAAGCCTTGCGGCGAGCGATCTTGATGAGGGCTCAACGCAACTGTGAGCCTCGGTGGGCGGTTCTGACATTGTGGAGCCGCTCTTCCGCGGCCGATGGTCTGACCCGCAACGCAACCGGCTCAGTCGATGCCTTGGCTCCGATCTGTCGGCTGTCGGCTGCGGAGGACGAGCTACCGCCGGACCGGTGGGCGTGTCCCGATAGGGGCCTTGCTGGAACAGGGCACCGTCACAGTTCTGACCGCCCGGCCGGCCCGGCGATGGCCATCCGCCACCGCGAGCCGATCGGGAGACGAACAACCAATGACCAGCATGGCGCAGTCCGGCGCGCCCAGCCAGAACGACCCGCGCCGTGAGGAGATCATCCTCGGCGTCGATACCCACAAGGACACCCACGTCGCCTCGGTGATCACGATCCTCGGCGTGCCGATAACTACCGCCGCGTTCCCCACCACCGCGGCCGGCTACCGGCAGCTGCTGGCCTGGGCAAATAGCCTCGGCGTGCTGCGCCGCGCCGGCGTGGAAGGCACCGGCTCCTACGGCGCCGCGCTGACCCGCTACCTGCGCCGGCAACACATCACCGTCGTGGAGGTCAACCGGCCCGACCGGGCCGCCCGCCGCCGCCACGGCAAAACCGACACCGTCGACGCCACCGCCGCCGCCCACGCCGTGCTGTCCGCCCGGGCCACCACCACCGCCAAGACCGGCGACGGGCCGGTCGAGACGCTACGCATGTTCCGACTGGCCCGAGCCTCCGCGGTCAAGTCCCGCACCCAAGCGATCAACCAACTCAAGGCCGTCCTCGCCGGCGCCGACCCGGCCCTGCGCGACACGCTGAGCGGGTTGAGCCGCACCGCCCTGATCCGGCACTGCGCCAACCTGCCGACGCTCAGCCCGACCGACGTAGCCACCGCCACCGTCTACACCCTGCGCCTCCTGGCCCAACGCATCCAGGCACTCACCATCGAGGAACGCCAGCTGCAGCAGCAGATCACCGCCGTGCTCAACACCCACGCCCCGCAACTGCTTCAGCGTCACGGCGTCGGCCCGGACAGCGCCGCCGCCCTACCCATCACCGTCGGCGACAACCCCGACCGCATGAACAGCGAAGCCTCGTTCGCCGCACTCTGCGGAGTCAGCCCGATCGAAGCATCCTCCGGAAAAACCCGCCGACGCCGGCTCAACCGCGGCGGCGACCGCCGCGCCAACGCCGCCCTCCACCGCATCGCCCTGACCCGCTCCCGCAGCGACCAACGCACCCGCGACTACCTCGACCGACGCGCCACCCAAGGCCTCACCCGACGCGAGACCATCCGCTGCCTGAAGCGCTACATCGCCCGCGAGATCTACCAGCTGATCCAACAACACGATCTCGCCACCCACGCCCCGTCAGCGACTTGACAAACATAAGG
The DNA here is from genome assembly GCF_055586225.1 of Actinoplanes sp. NPDC051388. Taxonomy (NCBI): domain Bacteria; kingdom Bacillati; phylum Actinomycetota; class Actinomycetes; order Micromonosporales; family Micromonosporaceae; genus Actinoplanes; species Actinoplanes sp. NPDC051388. Next base: position 74,704 of record NZ_JBVJIP010000025.1, read on the forward strand.
GCATCGGCGCCCAGCAGGCCCTGCGCACTGAACACCTGAGCCAATCCGACGTCGTCGCCGGCGCCTACGCCGCGACCGTCCGCGCCACCGTCGCGGTCCTGCAAGCCCTGAACACCGAGATCCGCACCGTCGACGGGCAGGTCGAGGCCCATTTTGGCCAGCACCCGGACGCTGAGGTCTACCTCAGCCAGCCCGGCATCGGCGTGATCCTTGGCGCCCGGGTGCTCGCAGAGTTCGGCGACGCGGCAGGCCGCTACGCCGATGCCAAGTCTCGCAAGAACTACGCCGGCACCGCACCGATCACCCGCCAGTCCGGCAAATCCAAGACCGTCCACGCCCGGTTCATCCACAACGACCGCCTCGTCGACGCCCTGCACATGCAGGCCGGCGCCGGTCACGACCCGCCGGCGAGTAGGTCCACCGGCGGGCGATCAGCTCCCGATGCCAGCGCAGCAGCGTCGCCGGTGTGACCAGGAAGACCGCCCACCGTTGCCGTGGCAGCAGTTTCACCAGCGCGGCCAACAACGCCCGATCGGCCACGGTGTACCGCGGACGCACCACCTGGCGGTGTAGTACCGCCAGCTGGTGCCGAAGTACCGCGATCTCTACCGCATCTGCGTCGGGTATCGGACCACACCCCAGCACACGCAGAATTCGCCGAACGAGCAGCGGTGCGATCGTATGAACCACCACCTCACCGAGCGTGCCGCACCGGCATTTGCCCAGGCCAGCGCCATCACCCTGAAGTGGCACCCCACACCGGGCTGTCCGCGGCCCGCAGCGCCTGCGGTGTCGGCTCGGTCTCGCCGCCAAGGAAGTGACAATGCCCCGCGGTCTGGGCGGCACCTATATCGCCCTGCTCACGGGGTTCTACGTCGATAACGGTCCGCGGCTGCCGCTGTGGAACCGGGACCTGCCCGTACAGGGCCGAGGCTGCGCCATCCGCGCTGGCCGGGCTGGCTACTGCTCCTGCGGGGCCAGCCGGACCCGGCGCAGCAGCTGAGTGTTGAGTGCCACCACGATCGTCGAGGCGCTCATCAGCACCGCCCCGATCGCCGGGCTCAACGAGATCCCAGCCCAGGCCAGCACGCCGGCCGCCAGGGGGATCGCGATCACGTTGTAGCCGGCCGCCCACGCCAGGTTCTGAATCATCTTGCGGTACGAAGCCTTGGAAAGCCGGATCACTCCGGTGACCCCGCGCGGGTCCGAAGAGGCCAGGACGACGCCAGCCGACTCGATCGCCACATCGGTGCCGGCCCCGATGGCCAGACCCACGTCGGCGCGGGCCAGCGCCGGGGCGTCGTTGACGCCGTCGCCGACCATCGCCACTTTCAGCCCGCGGGCCTGCAACTCGGCGACCGCGCGGTCTTTATCGGCCGGCAGAACCTCGGCGAACACCTCGTCCACGCCGGGGCGGAAACCCAGGTCGGCGGCGACAGCCTCGGCAACCGGCCGGGCGTCCCCGGTGATCATGACGATTTTCCGGATGCCGTTGCGGCGCAGCTGGTCGATCGCCTGGCGTGCCTCGGGGCGGATCTCGTCCTCCAGCGCGAACGCGCCGATCACCTGCACCGGCCCGCCGGCTTCGTGGAGGCGGAGCAGGTGCAGCACGGCGGCGCCGCGCCGTGACCACTGCTCCGCAGGACCGGCCAGTTCCTGCGGCACGGTCGCGTCGAGCTCGCGCAACAGGGCGGGGCCACCCACGGCGTACACGTGCCCATCGACCTGCGCCCGCACCCCGCGCCCGGTCAGCGACCGGAAGTCGGTCGCCGCCGCCGCAAGGCCGCGCCCGCGGGCCACGGCGGTCAACGCCCGCGCGAGGGGGTGTTCGCTGTCGGCCTCGACCGCGCCGGCCAGGCGCAGCACCTCGTCCACGGTGAAACCATCCGCCGGGGTGCTCGCGGTGACCGTGTGCGCGCCCTTGGTGAGGGTGCCGGTCTTGTCGAACAGGACCGTGTCAACGGTGCGCATCCGCTCCAGCGCGAGCCGGTCCTTGACCAGGATGCCGGCCTTGGCCGACAGCGCCGTGGACAGCGCGATAACCAGTGGGATTGCCAGGCCCAGAGCGTGCGGGCAGGCGATCACGAGAACCGTGACCGTGCGGACCACGGACTGGTCCAGACTGCCGAGCGCCCACCAGACGACGAACGTCACCAACGCCGCGGCGGCGGCGACATAGAACAGCATGGCCGCGAACCGGTCTGCCAGGACCTGCGCCCGACCGCCGGCGGCCTGCGCCTGCGCGACCATGCGGCCGATGCCGGCCAGGGCCGTGTTCTCCCCGACCGCGTCGACGCGAACCCGAAGGGCCGAGTCGGTCGCGACCGTGCCGGCCACCACCCGGTCACCCACGGCACGGGCCACCGGCCGGGACTCACCGGTGATCATGGACTCGTCGAGCTCGGCGGCGCCTTCAACGATGCGGCCGTCGGCCGGAACGCGGGCGCCGGAGCGCACCAGGACCGTGTCGTCGACGGCCAGGTCGGCGACCGGTACGCGCTCGATCGTGCCCTCCGGGGTGAGCCGTTCGGCGTCGTCGGGCAGCAACGCCGCGAGGGCGGCGAGGGCGCCCTGGGCCTGCCCGATGGCCTTCATCTCCTGCCAATGCCCGAGCAGCATGATGGTCACCAGCGCGGCCAGTTCCCACCAGAAGTCCAGGTCGAACCAGCCCAGGCTGGTCACCAGCGACGCCGTGTACGCGACGGTAATGGCCATCGAGATCAGCAGCATCATCCCCGGCGCCCGGTCCCGGACCTCGCGGACCGCTCCCTGCAGGAACGGACACCCGCCGTAGAAGAACACGACGGTACCCAGCACCGGCCCGACCGAGCTCATGCCGGGGAAGTCCAATGTGTAGCCGAACCAGTCCATGATCATGTGGCTGGTCGCGACGATCGGGAGCGTGAGGACCAGGCTCAACCAGAACTTGCGGCGGAACGCCTCCGGGTCGTGCCCGGCGTGCTTGTCGTGCCCTTGGTGTCCGGCGGCATGCCCACCGGCGTGGCCCGGCATGTCGTATCCGGCCGGGTGGTGTTCGGACGCGGGCATCGGGCGAGCCGGCGCTTCAGACGCGCCGGAGTGGCCGGCGTGGTCGTGGGTGGACACGCCGCTCGCCGCGCGCGGTGCACCGCCGTCGCGGACCTCGTGCTCGTGCTTGTCAGCTTGCATGTCGACCACCTCCAACACCGGGCACATACCCGCGGGGGTATCCGGCGAACGTTTCGAGCGTCACACCCGGACCGGACACGGCAGCCCCATGCGCCTCGGTCCCGGACGTCGGCCCTTGCGACCAGCCCCGTCGGGGGTGGTTTACCGTCCCTAATGGGGTATTTACCGTGGAAGATGTGTGAGGTGATGAGCGTGGAGACCGATCGCCCCATGCCGTCACGGCCGCGACGGCATGGGCGGGAAGACCTCGGCGCGGGCTTGCTGGGCATCTGGCTGGTAGGTGGGGTGTGTACGGGGCTGTCGTGCTGGCTATCAGCGCGGCCCGGCGGCGGTGGCTCGGGCCCGACGGCGACTGCGCAGAAGTTCGATGCCGATCGGCACGACCGACACCGCCACGATGCCGATGAGGATGAGTTCGATGTTGTCCTTCACGAACGCCACCTGCCCCAGAAAGTAGCCCAGGATCGTGATGCCGCAGGCCCATAATGTGCCACCGACGACGTTGTATGCCAGGAACTTCCGGTACTGCATGTGGCTTGCCCCGGCCACGATCGGCGTGAAGGTTCGCACGATCGGCACGAACCGCGCCAGCAAGATTGAGCGGGCCCCGTATCTGCGGAAGAAGCCCTGCGCCCGGGTCAGGTTGTCCTGTTTGAACAATCGTGAGTCGGGGCGCCGGAACAGCGCTGGCCCGAAACGGCGCCCGAACAGATAACCAAACTGGTCGCCCAGGACCGCGGCGACCGATACCAGAAGGCACGTCAGCCACAGCGGCTGATACAAGTAGGTGCCGCCGGCCACCAGCAGCCCGGCGGTGAACAGCAGGGAATCGCCGGGCAGGAAGAAGCCGATCAGCAGACCCGACTCGGCGAAAACGATCGTGAGGATGCCGATCAGGCCGAAGGCGGAGATCAGCCACTCCGGATCGAGGAACGCCGGGCCTACTGCGAGCGGTACGGTCTGCATACGTGTTCCTTCCGTCGGGTTCTCCTGATGTTGTCCGGCCAGGCGACCTCAACCGACCGTTTCAGGTTTGCGGGGTGCCGCTCCGGCTCGGCCCGTTGTGGTTTACGGCGCGGGAATGCGGATGGTGAAGGCAGCGCCCTGCCCGGGACGGCCCCACGCCTCAATGGTGCCCCCGTGCCCGGTGATGACCTCCCGGGCGAGCGCGAGACCGAGACCGAAGCGGCGGTGATCGCCGTGGCCGCCACGGGCAAGGCGGGCGAACAGCCGTTCGGTGTCGGTGGGGTCGAAGCCGGTGTCGTCGTCCCGGACCACGACGGTGACCGTGTCGTGGTCCGCGCCGAGTTCGACGGTCATGCTGGTGATGCCGATCCCTGCCGTGATCAGCAGGACCGTCCGTTCGCCGGCACCACGATCGGCGGTCAGCGCACCGTATGGCCCTTCGACCAGCACCCGGGTGCCCCGTCGCAGGGTCGCGACGCGCGAGCTGCCGTCGCCGAGGTCCTTGACCGTGATCCGCAGCAGATCACCGGCCGGCGCAGAGGATAGGGAGTAGGGGTGAGCCCGCGTCCAGCCCGGCCCGTCGAGGAACCGCCAGAGCAAGAACGGCCCGGCCCGGGCCAGAGGCCGGTCGAGGTGATGCCCACTCAGATAGACCGAGACCACGCCCGGTGCGGTGCCGGGCGGTGGGTTGACGTCGTTGGTGGCGGTGCCGCGCAGCGGCGCCACGATGCGGTCCCGGTAGGCCATCGCCGCGGCCTGCGGGTCGATCTTGATCACCGACAGACCGGGGACCTCGGTGAGTGTGGTGATCCGGATCCGGTTGCCGATGGTCTGGCCGAAGACCTGGCCGATGTGCCGGGCTTTCCAAGGCTGTTCATGAGTCTCCTATGCGGCCGATACTGCGGGCAGGTTCGGTAACCTCGCCGAGGCGGGTGGTCAGTGGTTCGGGTTCGAGTCGGCGGAACGCGTGGACGTCACGAGATCCGGAGGCCAAGACCCGCCGGCTTGCGATCTTTGGGTCGCTCCTCACATTCCTTCTGGATGCGGGCCCCATACCGGCAGGGCATCTGCGAGGATCGCGTCGATCTCCTGAAGGTCGGCCGCGGAGACCTCGATGTCGGCCGCCGAGGCGGTCTCCTCGAGCTGGGCGGGTCGGCGCGCGCCGACGATGGCGACGTCGACGGCGGGATTGGTGAGCGTCCACGCGACCGCCAGCTGCGGAAGGCTCATGTCTCGCTCCCGCGCCAGACCTTTCAGCCGCTCCACCACCGCCAGGTTCTGGCGGAACGTCTCGCCGGCGAAGTCCGGGCTCTTGCTGCGCCAGTCGTCGGGATCGAACGTCATGGACTCGGTCATCCGGCCTGAGAGCAGACCATGGGCCATCGGCCCGTACACCAGCACGCCTATGTCGTGCTCGGTGGTAAAGGGAAGGATCGTGTCCTCGATGTCCCTGCGGAACAGATGGTATGGCGGCTGCAGCGTCTCTATCCGTCCGAAGCGGCCGAGCGCCCGCATCTGATCAGCATCGTAGTTCGACACGCCGGCATGGCGGATCTTTCCTTCGCCGACCAGCTCTTCGAGCACCTCGGCCGTCTCCTCGGGCGGGGTGCGCAAGTCGGGCCAGTGAAGGTGATAGATATCGATGTAGTCGGTGCCGAGGTTGCGCAGGCTGGACTCGACTCCATCGCGTAGCGACTGCCTGCTGGCATCGCGGAGCAGACGGTCGCCGTCCATACGCAGCCCGCCCTTGGTGGCGATGACTACGTCTTCGCGCTTCGTCCGACCTCGCAGCGCGTCGGCGAGGAGTTGTTCGGCCACGCCGAACCCGTAGCCCTGCGCGGTGTCGAACAGATTGATCCCCAGCTCCAGGGCGTGCTGGATGATGTTCTTGCCTTCCCGGAGATCGGTGGCGCCCCAGTCCCCACCGAAGGCCCAGGTCCCGAACGCGATCGCGGAGACCTGGAGGTTGGTTTGTCCTAGCCGAACCTGTCGCATGCTGCTTTCCCTTCTGCGATTGATCTGACCTACGTCAGTCCCGCAATGGTGTTCCGCCGCAGCTCAGGCGTCGTCCCGGATTGCTTCCATCCTGGCTCGAAGTCCGGGAGTACCGCGGCCCGGGTGGCCGGGATGGGCACGGACACCACGACAGGTCGCGCCGTATTCCGCGCCGTTGACGACATCCTGAATCTTCTCGAGTGGAAGCTTCGCGGTGATGTGCGCGCAGGCGCCGGCACCACTGCGGACTTGGATCGAGCCGCCCAGAGCCTCGACGCGGTCGGCAAGACCTACCAGGCCAGGACCGTGCGCCTGACATCGTCATGCGCACACGTTATTCAGAATTGTTGCTATTTGTTCCATGCCCGTTAATTGCAGCACCTTGTGTGTCGTCGGCGTCGGGTTTGATACCACGAGCAGGGACCCGGCCGGGATGGCGGTGCGGACCCTTGCCAGGAGGCTCGCGAGGACGGAGCCGGCGGAGGTAACGGCGGCGAGGTCGACCACCGTCGTCTGTGGTGCGACGTCGGCGAGCAGGTCGACGACGGCGGCGAGTACGTGGCGTGTCTGTAGATCGATATCACCGGACAAGACGAGGTCTGCACGCCGCCGCTCCGGCATAACGGTCACCGTGATGAAGAAGGTGTGCGGATCTGGCATGTCGCCCGCCTTTGGCCTGGGTGATTGACAGTGACCGGAAGAGGCACAGTTCGTCGGTCTGTAGGGAGGGCGAGAGCTAGTCGGCGCCGACGACCGTGAAGTCCTGGACGACGAAGATGTGGTGCGGCCAGTTCACGCCGATGTAGTGGACTTCGTACTCGCCGTTACTCAGCTGCACGACACGGTCGACGACACCCCCCGGGTAGGTGGCCAGCGCGGCTTCGGTCGCCTTGTCTGCGGTCGTTCCGCTGACGATCGTCCCCGAACCCTCGGTGTAATTCGCCGGGATCTGACCGGCCTGCTTCGCGATGCTCGGCGCACCCTGCTGGAAAGGGACCACCCCTGCCGCCGCCGAGGAAGGCGCAGATCCGACGCCGCCAGTCGGTTGCACGATGACCTGCGTGGCCGTGATGGTCGTTCCGCTGGTCGTGCCCAACACGAGGACAGGTTCGCCGGTGGCAATGGCACTGGCCGAGGTCGAGCTCGTTCCGTTCTGGTACGTCGTGGTGGACGCCTCGTTTACGGTTACGTTCTGACCCGCTGATGTCGTCATGGCGAAGCTCGACGTGGATACGCTGTCGACGGTGCCGGATGATCCCCCCGCAGCCGGTCCAGACCGAGCGTTGGATCCCCCGCCGCGGGATCCGGGATCGCCGGAGGCGACATTTGACGGGCCGCTGCCGGCAGCGGCACCTGACATGCTGCTGCCGGAACTTGGGTGCGCGGCGGCGTAGGCACCGATCGCCACAGCGATGACTGCGGCGCCTGCCGCAAGGGAACCGGTGAGCTTTCGGGAAGGCACTGGAGAACTCCTGCTCTCGATGGGCCTACAGCGGGTCTGCCAGCCGCCGCTTAGCTGCATTTTGGGACCTCGATCAACTGCTGGGCCGGCATCGAGGCGCTCATCGAACTTGTCTGCTCCGTCGAGTCGGTCGCCAATCAGCCTCCCCGCGCGGATGCCTGTCTGGCATTGCCGCCAGCGGCCGTTCCCGCCTGCTGTTGGCCCGAGTCCTCTGATTCCCGCTAGCCGGTAGGTGAGTCCGCCGGCGCGCTCGTGCCGCGCCGGATCATCACCACCGTCGAAGGCATGGCCGACATGCAAAAACCAAGCGGACCAGCAAGCCCTCCACGCAGCGGGAACCACTCGCTGCAGCAAAGGTCGCCTCCGCGGCTACAGCGTCGCGTTCGACACTGGTACGGAACGTGGCGGACCGGCCGCGAAGACCGCGCGGCGCGACGCCGCGGCGGATCCCCCGACCAACTTGGGCGCAGCCTCGGCTGGCGGCTAGCATGTGGGGCGACAGGACGGGACCGCAGCATGCCCACTAACCCCTGGATCGCGATCAACGCGACGGAGTCACCGTCGCTGCGGGCGCGCGAGCTTCGGCAGATCTGGTACGACTACCTTGGTCACGGCCGCCTCGATCGGGTGCGCGCACCGATCGCCGAATCCTGGAGCCGCTCCGAGGTCGCCGGCATCAGCCCCTCCCGCTCACGCGCACCGACCGTGTTCACGGATCGCCGTGAGGTCAGGGACCGCTGGGAGGCCCATCCGCTCGAGGCGGCAGCGCCTCTGATTCGTCGCTGGCTCGGGCGTGTCGCCGACGAAAGCGAGCAACTGATCGTCGTCAGCGATGCTGACGGTCTGCTGCTGTGGCTCGACGGCGACGCGCGGGTTCGCTCCGCCGCGGCCGACGCGATGAACTTCGTCGAGGGCACTCTCTGGAACGAAGCCGGCGCAGGTACGAATGCGATCGGGACCGCCCTGGCGGCCGACCATCCGGTGCAGGTTCACGCGGCCGAGCATTTCAGCGAGGTGGTCCACGGCTGGACCTGCTCGGCCGCGCCTATCCACGATCCCGAAGACGGCAGGCTGCTCGGAGTCATCGATCTCACCGGGCTGATTACCACCGCGCATCCGGACAGCCTCCCCGCCGCCCTCGCAGCTGCCCGTGCAGTCGAGGCGGACTTGCGTGTCCGGGCGCAGGTGCGCGACGCGCAACTGCGTGTCCGCTACCTGGAACGCATGGCGTCTGGCAGAGGGAAGCTCGCGCTCGTCAGTCGCGGCGGGCGAGTCATCGCAGATCATCCCGAGGGATTCCTCCACGCCGAGCGGGTCGAGATTCCGATCGGCGGTGGTGTCGTCGTGCTCCCGGGTGGACGACCCGGATTCGCAGAGGCGCTCGACCGCGAAGACGCTTACATTGTCCACGGGTTCCCCGAGTCCCGGGTTTCACGCCACCGGCCCGAGCCGATCCCGACAGCCGTCGTCCAGGAAGAAGTGGCGGACGCTCGTTCGGAGCTGACCGAGTGGCGACGATCGCAGCTCGAGCTCAGTCGGCTCGCGGAGGAGCAGGCCGCGCTACGGCGCGTCGCGACGATGGTGGCCGGCCAGGCAACCGCGGACGAGATCTTCGCGACGGTCGCCGAGGAGGTCGCTCGGCTTCTCCGGGCAGGACGCGGAGCCGTCTGCCGCTATGAGCCCGACGAGACGATGACCGTCACCGCCTCCTGGACGAGTGGAGACCACGCGATTCCCGTCGACACTCGCGTCGAGCTTAACGGCGACAGCGTCGCGGCCCGGGTGCAGCAGTCGGGTCGCCCTTGCCGAATCGACAGCTACGAGGGACTTTCCGGGCCAGCCGTCGAGCCGGCGAGCGCTCTTGGCGCCGCGACGGGTTCAACGGTCGGCGCCCCCATTGTGGTAGAGGGTCGCGTCTGGGGGTTGATCCTCACAAGTCTGACAGGGCTTCAAGTGTTCACCGAGGACACCGAGTCTCGGCTCATGGGTTTTGCGGAGCTGGCAGCGACTGCGATCTCGAACGCCGTCGCACGGGCAGAGCTCCATGATTCCCGCGCCCGCATCGTCACGGCCGCGGATGAAACTCGCCGCCGCATCGAACGTGATCTGCACGACGGGGCGCAGCAGCGGCTTGTCTCCCTCGCCCTGGAACTGAGCGCAGCAGCGGCCAATGCCTCGGCCGGACCGGACGACCTCCGGATGATGCTGGCTCGCGCGTCGAGCGAGGTGACGGCCGCGCTCGTCGACCTGCACGAGATCTCCCGCGGGATCCACCCGGCGATCCTGTCGGAAGGCGGGCTCGGGCCCGCCTTACGGGCGCTCTCCCGCCGCTGCGCGATTCCGGTAGAACTCGAGATCTCCACCTCTGGACGCTTCGCGGAGCGAATCGAAGTGACGGGCTACTACGTCGTCTCCGAGGTGCTCACGAACGCGGTCAAACACGCACGTGCCTCCGCCGTACGCGTCGCGGTTGAACAGCGGCACGCGACGCTTCGCCTGTCGATCCGCGATGACGGCGTCGGCGGCGCTGATCCAGCCCGCGGCTCCGGTCTCATCGGCCTGCACGACCGAGTCGAGGCAATGGGCGGAACGATCACCGTCGATAGCGCGGCCGGGGCTGGAACAGCCGTACACGTTTCGCTGCCGTTGGATTGATTCGAGCAGGGACCACCGCGCGGGGTGTCAGAGCGTTCGACGGATACCGGCCAGGTACTCGTAGGCTGTCAGTTGAGCAGCGAGTGGTCCTTCGATGGCATCTCTGGCAGGCCCCGTTCGCCCGACTGGCAGGACGGGGTGCCCGCGCACGTCCTCCAACAGCAGCGCCCAGGCCGTATGGATCGCAACGGCGGCAAGGAGGTACCCGAATTCGCCGGCCGTCTTGGTCAATGCCTCGGTGCCGGCCGCCGCCAGACCGGAGAAGAAGAAGCGTGGCACCGCCGTCACAAGGACGGCGAACAGCGCCGCCTTGGGGCGGGCCGCGGTGGCCATCATCGCGACGAACCCGGCGAGGGTGAAGAAGAAGACGGCCGATGCGGCAGATCTGCCCGGCATACCGAAAGGTCTTGTTGTGCCGCCTCCACGGGCGGGGGGTGAGGCCAGCCGTTGTGGGCTGCCTGCTCCGCCTGGGCTCGGATCCACCGCTCGCGCGGATCGCCGCCGCCCATGTCATCGCAGCCATTCATAGGGTCGAGCTCCGCCGTCAAGCGCCATTGAGTCTTCCCGGCCACCGTCGAGACCTGTGTTCCAGCCGCCTCGAAACGGCTGCGGATGCACCTGCGCGGGCACGTCAGTCCCTGCGCCCGCTCGTCAAGAAGGGCAGGTCGCAGCTGTCGAAATCGAGAGCGCTGGCAAGGCGTATCAGGTCGAGGATCTGGATCAGATCGTTCAGGCCGACGTGGCCGCCGATCGAGGCGTTGCGCGCCCAGTACTCCAGGTCCGCCGTGACCGCTGTGAGCGCCAGGCGACTGGCGTATTCCTCGGTCAGCTCATCTCCAGCGCTCATGTTTCTCGCTCCTTTGCGTTCACGCCATCTCGCTTGGACTTCGTTCTAGGACGGGTCGTCGTCGCTGAGTCGGGTCTCCCTGACGACGACCGCTTTACACCGGCGCTGAAAAGGATTCCCGATGCGCTTGAGTCACGGACGGTCCGCCGTTCGACGTAGTCGGCACAGCGCGCCTTGTCCTTACCCACCTCCGCTTCACCGCCTTGTGCCCAAAGATCGCATTGGTGGCGCCTCGGCCGCATCGTGGCCAGCGGGCTTTGGACACCCCTGCCAACAGGAAGGCTGCTGTTCCAGGTGGCGTGAGACGGGTGCCATCCCCGAAACGGTGATGTGCTCCGCTACCGGCCAGCGGGGGTCCGAGGCTGCAGTCAGCGTCACGCGACGACGGATGCTGGCCGTGATGCCGGGCGCCCAGCACGGCGGCACGCTGTCCGAAGGCGAAGTACCCCACAGCGGACGGGAGCACAGCCATGCGCCTTACCAGGTCTCCGGCATCTGACGGAGTGGTGCGGAGCTCGATACCTGCCCGATTGGACCGGCTTGCGTGGACGCCCTTTCACACCAGGCTGGTCGCGGCACTCGGGGTGGCGTGGGTGCTCGACGGTTTGGAGATCACGGTCGCCAGTTCCGTGGCTGGAGCCCTGACTCAGACGGACACGCTGCACATGAGCTCGACCGCGGTGGGTGCCGTCGCCGCTGTCTACCTCGTCGGACAGGTTGTCGGCGCACTGGTCTTCGGGCGGCTGTCCGATCGGCTGGGCCGGCGGAACCTCTTCATGGTGACGCTGGCGGTGTACCTGATCGGCAGTGGTCTCACCGCGCTGACGCTGGGCAGCGGCGCCGGATGGATCGCCTTTCTCTATGCCACCCGCTTCATCGCGGGTATGGGCATCGGCGGCGAGTACGCGGCGATCAACTCGGCAATCGACGAGATGATCCCCGCCCATTACCGGGGACGCGTCGACATCGCCGTCAACGGCACCTACTGGGCCGGCGCCATCCTCGGCACTCTCGGATCACTGCTGTTCCTGCAGGTGTTGGCGCCCTCTTTGGGCTGGCGACTCGGCTTCCTGATCGGGCCCGCACTCGCGGTTGTCATCCTGTTCGTCCGGCGCAACCTGCCGGAAAGCCCGCGTTGGCTGCTGATGCACGGCAGGGCAGCCGAAGCGGACCGGACCATGGCAGCCATCGAGGGCCAGGCACAAGCGACCGGTGCTCCACTCCCCCCGGTCGACGAGAGCAGAGCGATCGAGATCAGGCCGACGCCGCTCGCCGGCTACCTCACCCTCCTCAAGCTGATCTTCACTGGATACTGGCGACGAGGAGTGCTAGGCGCGACGCTGATGATCACTCAGTCGTTCCTCTATAACGCGATCTTCTTCACCTACACGCTGGTGCTGACCAAGTTCTACGACGTCAACCCGTCGGACGCACCGATCTACCTGATCGCGTTCGCGGTCGGGAATCTGGCCGGCCCACTCCTGATCGGCCGGCTGTTCGACACGATCGGCCGCAAACAAATGATCACCGGGACATACGTCCTCTCCGGCGTCCTGCTCGCGTTCACCGCATACCTGTTCGACCAGGGTCTGCTCAACGCGCTGACCCAGACGATCGCGTGGTGTGTCATCTTCTTCTTCGCATCATCCGGAGCCAGCGCCGCCTATCTCACCGTGAGCGAGATCTTTCCACTGGAGGTACGGGCCAAGGCCATCGCCGTCTTCTTTGCCATCGCTCAGTGTTTCGGCGCTGTCGGCCCGATCTTCTACGGCCACCTCATCGGCAACGGCGCCGACCCGTCCAAACTCTTCATCGGCTACCTGATCGGCGCCGGAGTCATGATCCTCGGTGGAGTCATCGAGCTGTTCCTCGGGGTCCCCGCAGAACGGATGCCGCTCGAAGCCGTGGCCCGGCCCTTGTCCTTGGTACCTGTCACCGCGGTACCCAGAGCGCCTGGTGCCACGGCGTTCTCACCAGACCAGCATCGCACGACGTGAAGCGGGGAATGGCGCCGCTGGAAAGCACGCAGCGGCCACACGCCATGGCCGTCGGCAGAAGCTCGGCCAGTCATGGAGGAATGATTAAGGCGACCGAATCGGCGGCAGGGCAGTCGTTTCTGCTCCAACGCGCGCAACCTGCCATCAGCGGCTTGATCTACGGCTCTCTGTCGACGCTTGCGCCGATCTTCGCCGTCGCGCTCGCCACGCACCAACCGCACTGTGCGGACGGGCCGGGCGGACGACTGCTCGATCGCGGCTATCCATCGGGCCAGTTCGACCCGGACGGGGTAACGCCGGGCAAGCCCGTGCGGCCCTGTCCGAGATCGACCTCCGGCCGCGGGCCAACTCCCGCTAGCCGGTATCAGACAATGGCGGGAGGCGGTACGCCAAAGATGCCGCTAGCCACGACGACACTCACCCGTCATCCGATCGACACTCACGACATGCCGCAGCAACGGGAGCAGAGGGACGACAGTTCCGGTCCGGGACACCACAGCGAGGTGAACGTCACGTGTTCCCACCAACCGCCGTGCCCACCGGTGGAACGCCCCGACCGGGCCGCTGCCCGGACCATTGCCCGACATCCGGAACAGGGCTGGAGCATGCTCTGCAACGGAATGATCGTCTTCGATGACACCCCCGAGAACCACCCGGACCACTGCGCGAACCCAACGCACCGCCCGTCCACGGCACCTGCACCCGTACCGGCCTGAAGCAGTGAGGCGATCGGTGGCCGCGTGGCGACTCGCGCTGCTGGCCGCAGTCACCCTCCTCGCTGTCCTCTCGCTGCGGGACAAGCTCCCCGCACCGGCATCGACCTGGGCGGCACTGCGCGGGACGAGCGGATGGTGGCTGACCGCCGCCGGCGTTCTGGAGGCGGCGTCGATGGCGGCATTCGCCGAACAACAGCGCCGGCTCCTTGCCGCCTTTGACGTGCGGATGTCCGTGACTCGCTCACAGGCACTCACGTACGCCCGATCCGCCATCTCGATCAGCCTTCCAGGTGGCTCGGCCGTCTCCGCCGGGTACGCCTTCCGCCAGTTCCGCGCCCGTGGAGCGAACCGTCCGGTGGCCGTCGCCGTGATGCTCCTGGCCGGCGTCGCCTCGTTCGTCGGCCTGGCGCTGCTGTACGCGGGCGACGCACTCGCGTCGGCCGTCTCGTCCGGCAGCCGCAATGCGGGGGCGATCGCAGCCTCTACCGTCGCCGGCCTTGCGGCGACCGTTGCAATGGCTGCACGCGGACACCACGATCCCGTCGCGGCGGCCCGGTCGTTCGACGACAGCACATTGCCCGCTGAAGCTTCGCTGCGCCACCCCATCCAGGCTCTGCGGCACGTTGGCACACTCGCTCGCGCCCTGACGTTCAGGCAATGGCTGGCTGTCACCGGCCTGGCGCTGCTCAACTGGCTCGCCGATCTCGCATGCCTGCTCGCCTCGATCCGCGCGGTCGGTGTGGCCGTGCCGGCGTTCGCGGTGGCGACCGCGTACGTCACCGTCCAGCTGGTCCGTCAGGTGCCGGTTACCCCTGGTGGCGTGGGCATCATAGAGGCCAGCCTCTTCGTCGGTCTGACCGCGGCCGGCGCCGGTTACGCCGCCGCGGCGGCCGCGATCATCATCTACCGGGTGCTATCGTGCTGGGCGGTTCTTCCTATCGGGCTTGGCTGCTGGATGGCTCTGGGCCGCGCCGGACACGTTCGCGCCTCTCGGGTTACCACCGCCTGGCGTCGGCGCGCCGCTCGTAGGCCGGAGCTGACCGTCGACTGAGGACCCCGTGTCACAGCGACACCCCGGGCCGCCAGCGCCGGGGCAGACGGCGTTCGAAGCCAGAGAAAGCTCGGGTTGTTCGTCACGTCGGCGTAGCCGACCGGTATACGATCGACTTTCACTTGCCGCACCGGCGTCGGGTGCTGGACCGGGTGCCGCAGTCGTGCTCTGGTGCTGACCGGAGTGCCGCGTTTCCTGGCGGCCGATAGCCGACTTGGCTGCTGGCCGCGAAGCCGTGTGCGCGACCGCGACATCAGCCACGGCGAGATGATCCGCACCGGCTACGAAAGCCGGGAAGATGTCCGTACGACGGCAACGGTGCGGACGCGGTGGCGGGCCGCTGGAGTGAATGCGGCCATGGCAGCGGTCGGACGCGCCGAGACTTCTTCTGATCTAGTAACCGTGGTTACGTGGTCCGCGTGACGGAGGTCGGCCAGTGGGTGCGGTTGGCGTATCGGATTCCTCGTGAGCCGTCGCGACCGCGGTTGCGGTGGCGGGCGCTGGAGTGGGTCGGCGTGGCCCGCCTCGGTGACGGTCTCGTCGCGTTGCCCGCCGACGCCCGCACTCGGGAGCAGTTGGAGTGGATGGCTGAGGATGGTTCTGACGGTCTCGGTTGGTTCTGGCACACATTCCTGAACTGCTGACCAGACGTGAGGCCGACGTGGGTCACACCCGGCTCCCGGCGCCGCGGAGCGTGTTCGATGAGCAGCCGAGACGGGCTCTCGGGCATCGAACGGACACCGCAAGTTGTTCAAGGCAGTCGTCATGCCGAGTCACGCTTCACGGAATGTGTGCCAGATCCTCTCGGTTGGCCCACCCAGACGGGACGAATTCCGGGATCGTCGCAACAGAGGCCGTCAGACGACCGGTTGGCAGGGTAGCAAGGCGCTGTTGCGGAGTTTTCCAGGCGAGGGATTTACGGGGTCTGCCATTGAGTTCAGCGGTCACTGCGCAGAGGTGGTCGGCGCTGTGGCGGTGAGGTCGGTGCCCTTGGGGAACTATTGGCGCAGTAGCCCGTTCGTGTTCTCGTTCGATCCACGTTGCCACGGTTTCGCGCGTTCGCAGAAGAACACCGGAATCTCGGGTCGCGGTGGTGAATCCCTTGTGGCTGCTCATTTCCACACCCTGATCCCACGTCAGCGACCTCGTCAAATGGGCCGGTAACGCAGACAGCGCGGCGATTAGGGCGTCGCGGACCTGAGCGGCGCCGTGTCCGTCCGGCAGGTGCAGCAGCAGGACGTAGCGGGTGGTGCGTTCCACGAGCGTGCCGATCGCGGACCTGTTGTGGCTTCCATGATGAGGTCTCCCTCCCCATGGCCGGCGATCATCCGGTCGATGGCGTCGAACAGCAGTTGATCGACCATGTCGGCCGGGTCGACGAACCGGTGGGTGCGCCGGGCCGGGCGGCGCCGGGGTCGTCGTCCGATGCGCCCCGAGCGAAGCGACAACGGCAGCTCCCGCCGCAGGTCAGCACGATGGGTGCGGTAGATCGCCTGGTAGATCGTTTCGGTGGCGGCTTGCATGTCGGGGCGGCCGGTGAACTCGACCGACAGCACGTTGCTGATCTGTTCGGGGCTCCATCGCCGATTCAGGCGCTCCTGTACGAACGCGAGCAGCCCGTCGTGGCGGGCGACTTTGCCGGTCTTCGGGCGTGGCCGGCGGTCGACGGCGCGCTGCTCGGCGGCGAACGGGCGGTAAGCGCCGCGACCCGGCTCACGGTTGCGCTTGATCTCCCGGCTGATCGTGGACGGGCCACGATCCAGCCAGCGGGCAATCGAACGAATCGACTCACCCACCGCGAACGCGTCTGCCACGGCGATCCGCTCGTCCTGGTGCAGATACCGCGGCGAAACTGCGACAGTAACTTCGTGATCGGCGGGTAGGCGCGCTTGTGTCCGGCTCGGTCGGTGGTCGTACCCCCGTAGAACCACCGGTTGCCGGTCTTGCGGTTGACGCCGACCATCTGGCACGCCGCCGAGTTGTTCATGCCTCGTTCACGAGCTCAAGGTAGAGATCACGTTGCGCCGTTAACGGGGCGAGCCCAGGCAGTTTTCGAAGACGACCAGACGGTGCCACAGCAACTCCCAAGATGATCAGGTGGTTGCGACGTTCCCTGGAACTCAAGCGGTCACGGCTGGCCCCACCCCGAGCGATCTCCCCTTCCGAGGTTCGTAACGTATCGTGAGGTGGATCTTGCCAAGGCGGGCTCGCTGCCTGACGGGTTGGCGTCTGGGCTTCGTGTTCCGGTTGCCGAGATCGTGGAAGGATCTGAACACGGGGCCCCCGGGGGTCGTGGTAAGGCAACCGATGGGGGGCGTACATGAAGATCGTCACGGTTGGTCGGGGTCGAATCGGCGGTGGGCTGGCCGGGATCTGGTCGAAGGGCGGGCACGAGGTCATCACGTTGGGGCGTCACGGCGGTGACGGATCGGCGGCCGACGTGGTCCTGGTCGCCGTGCCAGGCCAGGCAATCGCGGCGGCGTTGGCGACCGTGACCGGCATCGCCGGCAAGGTGACCATCGATGCCACCAACGCGTATGGGCAGCGTTCCGACCAGTTCGTGTCCCAGGCGCACGAGGTCAAGTCCATCATCGGTGGGCCGACCGCCAAGAGCTTCAACACCAACTGGGCGGTGCTCTACGACCAGATCGGTGAACAGCGGGTCCGGCCGGGAAACCTGTTTGCTGCCGACCCGGAGGCCCGGCAGGTCACCGAGCGGCTGATCGTCGACGCCGGCTTCGACCCGGTCTTCGTCGGAGATCTCGGGCACGCCCGCATGCTGGAGGACCACCTTCCGCTCATCCAAGCCGTCGCCTCCGCTGGATTCGGGCCTTTCTTCTATCGCATGGCCAGCCCCGGACAACTCTGATCAACATGAACATCCGGGTATCCCGACCGCGTGGCTAGGTGACCAGCTCGTCAGAACCTGATCTGCGCCTGCGTGGGCGAGGCGTGCGTACCCACCCGGCACCCACCGGGTCACTTACGGACTGTCACGTCGCTCGTCAGGCCCGTCGCCGCGCTCCGCCGGGCCGGTCCGGCGTGCCTTGTCGGGTCACGTCGGACCGGTTCGCTGCGCCGCTATTGGGTGAGGTAGCAGGATTTCGATACGCCGGGCAGCGGGTCGCTGCCGAACGCGGCTGTGGTGCACGCGGCTCTCCGCGGGCTACGTCTCACTGCGGTCGAAGGTCGAGCTCAGCGACGGAGGAGTGGTGGAGCAGAAGATCATTCGGGCGGCTAGGCATCGGTTGCGGTCCGCCCACCATGCGCCAGCAGCGGCTTGTGCGGGGATCGCCGTCCCGGCACGCTGGTGTTGTCGGGTGTCAATCACCTGGAGCGGGTTCGACTTCCAGCCGACACGACGAAAAACTGCGAAGGCCACCGGCATCCTCACCTATCGAACGGGTGGACCGGACAGTGATCGTCGATGTGGAAGCCGTGCCGGACCAACCGCACGGCGACCGGCGGATCTATTCGATCGGTGCGGCCCGGCTGTCCGCCGATGCGGCGTGGGCTGGCACCGACCACCGGTTGGAGGCCGATTTGTCTACCGAGCTGTCAGGAGATGGGCATGTATCACGGAGTTAACCTTCCGATCATTGGAGAGTTCGCAGACCCGGCCCTGCTCACGGAGCTTGCGGTGGAGGCCGAGCAAGCCGGCTGGGACGGCGTGTTCGTCTGGGACACGTTGCTTTTCGACGTCACGACGATGCCGCCGGTGCTCGACCCGTGGGCCGTGCTGGCGGTGGTGGCCAGCAGAACGACGCGGGTAAAGATCGGGCCGATGGTCGCGCAACTGGCGCGCCGTCACCCATGGGACGTCGCCCGGCAGGTAGTTACTTTGGACCGGCTGTCTCAGGGGCGTTTCATCCTCGGCGCCGCGTTGGGATATGCGGGTGAGGCCGACTTCGCGCATTTCGGCCTACCTTCGGATCCCCGGACAAGAGCGGGTCTTCTCGACGAGAGCCTGCAAGTCATCGCCGGCCTTTGCTCAGGGGCGGCCTTCGAGCATCACGGTCAGCACTTTACGATCGAGAGAACGGTCTTCCGGCCCGGCCCGGTCCAGAGCAAGGTTCCGGTGTGGATCGGTGGCTACTGGCCACGGAAGCGACCGATGCGCCGCGCCGCCCAGTGGCAAGGAGCGTTCCCGGCGCCACAGGTAGTTCCGACAGCCGATGGCTTTGCCGCGATCCCGTTCGCACCAAAGGACGTCCAGGAGGTCCGCCGCTACGTCGAACGACACAGGCCCAGCGGTGAGCCATTCGATCTCGTGATCAGTCACCAGTTGCCCCTCAATGAACCCGCCAAGGCCGCCTATGAGGTTGAGCAGTACGAACGAGTCGGGGTGACCTGGATCGTCCGCGATTGGCTGCCCTGGGAGATCGGTCCCGACGACGTGCGTGCCCAGATCCGCCGCGGACCAGTCGGATCCGTTTGAGAAAGAGCCGATTACCCCACGTGAACCCGTCAGGCCAGTGTGTGCCAGACCCTCGATGAACTGCGCTATGCGATCACATATACACGAGCACGGGTACGGCGGAAAGTGTCGCGGCCGGGTCGGGGCTGCGCCGCACCGCGCTGGTAGCCAGCCGCCGGAGGCGCATCGGATCTCCTTGAGATTGACAACTGCCTATCTGTGTAGTTTGTTGATGGTCTGGATACCGGGACGACGGACGTGTTCCGGCGGGATGCCGCGCCGCAGATGGCTCGGGTTGATGCCGTATGCCGCCATGAAGACGCGGTTGAACCCGCTGATGTCACCGAATCCACAGCCGTGCGCGATCGCGGCGGTGCTGCGTCGGGTCAGGCGCGGGTCGAGCAGGTCGTCTCGTGCCCGCTCCAGTCGCACGCCGCGCAGGTAGAGGGCGACGGTCTCGTGCTCCCCCTCGAACAGCTTGTGCAGGTAACGCGTCGAGATGTTCGCGGCCGCCGCGATCTCGTCCGGTTTCAGTGCCGGATCACGAAAGTGCGTCGCGATGTATCCCTTGATGCGGCCCAGCATGGTCCGACGCTGGGCGTCCGCATACTCCGCGTTGCTGGGCGTGGCGAGCAGTGAAATCGCGAGGTCGCTCGCCTGCGCCAGCACGCGTTCCGACTGCGCGTCGCGGATCTCGGATGCGTGTCGGGTGAGGTCCAGCACAAATCGCGCCACTACACCGGACAGACCGTCTCGCCCGGAGAGTCGCCGCGCGCTCATGGCGCGCCGTTCCGATTCGGTGAGCCTGACCGCCTCACGGGGGATCGAGAGGACGGCGACCGCCCAGGGTTCGCTGAAGGTCCAGGTGAACGGTCGCGAGTTCTCGTAGACGACGACGTCACCGGGCGTGACCTGCGCCAACCGGCCGTCCTGCTGCAGCGACGCGGCACCTCCGGTGAGGACCGCGATCTGGAAGTACATGGCATCCGCTTGGCGAATCTGACGCGGTGTGCGCCTGTGCACGTGAGGGGTGGCTTCCAGCTCGGCGAACAGGAGCCGGCCGCGCCGCGTTCCTGTCAGACGGGCGGCAGGATCTCGGTAGTCGGCCCACCCCTCGAGCTGGACGGGGGCGAAGGTGTCGGCGAGCACTTGGTGCCAGAAGCCTTCGCGATCGGAGCGGTCGACCGTCTTGGTGTTGACAACGGTATCTGCATCCCCGCTCCTTGCCGATGCAGCACAAGTACAGCACCGGCGGTCGAACCCGTCAACGCCCGGCCGCGAGGGTGCACTCGCGTCCGTACCGTGTGCACCCCCGTCCGCGAATCGCAGCGTCGGCACGCGGACGCTGGCGCTGACCAGGTCGTCAGTGCGCGGACGTCGCACTTTCTGTGACAGGAGATCACCATGAGCGGTCCTACGGTCGTACTGGTGCACGGCGGCTTCGTCGACGGATCGGGGTGGCGGGGGGTGTATGACGCGCTCTCCGCCGAGGGCTATCGGACGATCGTCGTCCAGAACCCCACGCTTTCTCTCGCGGGCGATGTCGCTGCAACCCGCTGGGTGCTCGACAACCTCGACGGTCCCGTCGTCCTGGTCGGCCACTCCTACGGCGGGGCCGTCATCAGCGAAGCCGGAACGCACCCGGCGGTCGCCGCCCTCGTCTACATCGCCGCGTTCGCGCCGGATGCCGGGGAGTCTGTCAACACGCTGATCGCCGACCCTGCGCCCGGAGCTCCAGTCCCGCCGATCCTGCCGCCGCGAGAGGGATTCCTGCTGCTCGACGAGTCTAAGTTCCACGGATCCTTCGCCGCCGATCTGACCCCGGAAGACGGGCGGTTCCTCGCCGCCGCACAGGTGCCATGGGGCGTCGACGCGCTCGCCGGGGCGATCACCGAGCCGGCGTGGCGCTCGAAGCCGAGCTGGTATCTCGTCGCGACCGACGACCGGATGATCCCACCACCCGCACAGCGCGCGATGGCGGAACGGGCAGGCGCAACAACCAGCGAAGCACCTGGCAGCCACGCGATCTACGTCTCGCGGCCGACCACCGCCGCCGACGTCATCCGCCTCGCCGCCAAGGCCATCACGACCTGAACCCGGCCGCGATTCACAGAGGCCCCGGCGTCACGACACCAGGGCCACCTCCTACGAGCCTGAACGGAGAAGCAGCTGCCACCTACCCAAGCCGGTGCCGAAGTGGCCCAAGCACCAATTGAGTGCTCCCCGGCCGCCAGGTCCGCTGTGGCGCGAACCAGCCGCCGGGCTCGGGCTACTCGTGGCGCTATCCCAGGGTTCAGCGTCGAGCCGCAGGCACGCGAATGAAGGTCGGCTAGTCCCAACGCCGTTCAGTTAGGGCTGAGCCGTGGTGGTCAAGGTCCGGGGCTGATGATGTCGATGCTGGTGGCGGCGGGGTAGCTTCGTCGTCGATGTTGGGGCCGCGGGCTTGGTATTTGCTGTTCGAGCGTTTGATCATGCGGGTTTTGGTGCGGAGACGGCGTTCGGGTAGCAGGTTGGCCAGGACGTGCAAGCCGATGACGCCGACCAGGTCGATGATCGTGTCGGTGATGACACCGGCGGCGTGCACGATCTGGTCGCGGGCGGCGTGCAGGGCGGTGGTGAAGCTGGCCCGGTCGGGATCGAGGCCGGGCTGGCTGTCGGTGGCGTCGACCATGGCGGTGCGCAAGATCTGATAGGTGATCAGCAGGGCATGGATTTCCTGGTCGATGCCTTCAGGGGTGCGCGATCGCAGGACCCGGCCACCGAGGATGCTGGATTTCAGTTCGAGGTAGGCGGTTTCGATCTCCCACCGCTGGTGGTAGAGCCGGATCAGCTCTGCGGCGGGATGGGTGGCCGGGTCGAGCAGGGTGGTCAGGAGTCGGTAGTGGCCGGTGCGGCGGCCTGCGGTGGTGGTGATGGCGATCTGCGCGTCGATCACCCGGATCGGCCGGCCGGCGATCACTGATTGCCAGGACCCGTCCCGGTGGCGGCGCAGCGCGGGCAGGTTGCGGCTGCTTTTACAGCGGATGAGCAGATCCGCCCCGGTCGCGGTCAGCGTGGCCAGCAGGCCGGCGGCGGCGTAGTTACGGTCGGCCAGCAGCAGCATTCCCGGCCGCAGACTGCGGGCCAGGGACCGGGCCTGGTCGAGTTCCCCCACGCTGACCGGGCCGGCCACGGCGTCGAGCACCGACCGGGTTCCGCAGGTCAGCAATGCACTTAACCGCATCTGCGGATAGCCGGACCCACCGTTGTTGCCGCGCTGTTTGCGGTAGCGGCGGCCGTTGGCTGCCGAATCCGCGACGGTGAGGAACGTGCCGTCGAGCACGGTCAGCAGCAACCCCCGCCACCGCACTTGGGTGGCGGTGGTCGCGGCAGGCCCGCGCAGCAGATCGAACAAGGCCCGCATCGGAGCCGGTCCGAGTCGCTGCCGCGCTTGCCGTAACGCGCTGCCGCTCGGCGAGACCAGCGCCAGAGCGGACAAGCCCGCGGTCAGCCGATCCCAGACCTGCCGGTATCCCAGCTCAGCGAACAGACAGGACGCGAGCAACAGATAGACCACGATCCGGGCGGGCAGCAGCCGCACCCGGCGTTGCACAGCCCCGGTCGAGGCCAGGACATCATCGACCATCTCGAACGGCACCAGCCGGGTCAGCTCACCGAGATGCCCCGGCGCGAACACCCCCGCAGCTACCCTCACCGTCCGAGTTATGGCAATCTGATCGGCCAGCGGAGCTCCAGGTTCAAGGGCGTCTTAGAGTGACCACCCTCTATACCGGAGCTCCGCTGCTTTACGTCTTAGACACGCCTTGACACCCCACACCACCGCCTAACTGAACGGCGTTGCGGCTAGTCCAGCGGATCCCGGGGGCCGCTTCACGGCGCCGACAACGTTCGAGGACGACGGAGGGCTCACCGGTTCGGTGGAGTAACAAGGTGACTACGCAGCTGTAGCCGACCAGGTCGTGGCGACATACATTGCTGTGGTGTCGCATGCCGTACGCCCGAACACATGGGTGGGCCGCAGGGCCGAGCTCGCGATCTTCGGCTCCGCCGTCGACCTGCTGGCGGACGGTCGTGGCTCGGTGGTGTGGGTGGAGGGCGAACCGGGGATCGGCAAGTCTTCCCTGGTTGCCATGGGCACGGAGGCCGCCGACGACAGCGGCGGCTTCGAGGTGCTGTGGGGCACCGCCGACCATCTGTCCCAGCGACTTCCCCTACAAGCGATGCTCGACTGCCTCGGGGTCCGGGCGCACTCCCCGGATGCCCGGCGCTCGCGCATCGCACAGCTGATGCGCGACCGCCGGACCGGCATGTTGGCCCTGGACGATGTGGTCTCCGGCACCGCCGAACAGCTCGTCGCTCTCGTGGACGAGCTCTGTGCCGAGGCACCGACCGTCATCGTCCTGGACGACCTGCACTGGGCCGATGACGCGTCGATCATGGTCTGGCATCGCCTGGCGCTCACGGTGGACCAGCTCCCCCTGCTGCTGGTCGGAGCGTGCCGGCGGGCTCCACGCCGGGACAACCTGCGGGAGCTGCGACGCGCCGTCCAGCGCCGCGGTGGGACAGTGATCAGGCTCGATCCGCTCGACCCGCCCGACGTCACCGCGCTGGTCACAGGGATGACCGGTGCGCCGCCCGGGCCGGGGCTGACCCGCCTGGCGGCACAGGCCATGGGCAATCCGCTGTACCTTGCCGAACTCATCGACGCGCTGCGCCGCGACCTGGACGGCGCCGTGATTCCATTGGACACCGAGCCCTCTGCCGACCTGCTGGAACGTGTCCCGGCGTCGTTCGCGGCGGCGTTGGGCGACCGGCTGAACCTGGTTCCGGACGACACCACGGAGATGCTCAACGCGGCAGCTCTGCTCGGCGGTGAGTTCGCCGTCACCGACCTCGTGGCGCTGCTTCACCGACCGGCCTCCGACCTGTCCGCGGGAGTGCAGGACGCGCTGGCGGCGGGCCTGCTCGTCGGCGTCGGAGCACGGCTGGTGTTCCGGCACCCGCTGATCCGGCAGGCCCTCTACGAGGCCATGCCCGTCGCTTTGCGGCAAGCCCTGCACAGTGAGGCCGCGCAGGCGCTGGAGGCCACGGGCGCGGAGCAACTCCGGGTGGCGCAACAACTGCTCCTGGCCGCGCGGCCAGGTGACGGCTGGGCCCGCTCCTGGTTGGCCGAGGCGGCGCCGACCTTGGCGGCGACCGCCCCCGACGTCACCGCCGAGCTGCTGCAACGGGAAGCCGATCATGCCAGGGTCGACGACGGCAACCGGGATGCGCTCGCGATCGCCCTCGCCCGGGTGCTGCTCGGGATGGGCCGTCACGACGACGCGGCGGCCGCGGCCCGCCTTGCCCTCGGCACTGCCGTCCACCCGGACCACCGGGCCGAGATGAACTGGGTGCTGGCCCGGGCGCTGTTCTGCCTGGGTCACAACGACGCGGCGTGCGAGACGGTGGAACGGGCACTCATCCAGCACAATCTGCCCCACCGGTGGCACGCCCGGTTACTGGGTTCCCTGGCGATGTTCCAACGCGCAGGCCTCGGTGACCTCGACGCCGCCCGGATCAGCGCCGAGAATGCGCAGGCCGTAGCCGAGCAGGCCGACGACCCTTTCGCCACCGCCTACGCGCTGACCGGTCTCTGGTTGCACCACTCGGTGCGGCGCGACCACGCGCGCGCCCTGCACTGCCTGGACCGGGCGCTGAACGTCCTCGGCGTCGACCGCGACAACGCGGACCTCCGGGCGTTCGCGTTGGACGGACGCGTCTTCACCCTGCAGAACCTCGACCGCTGGGCCGAGGCCGAGCAGACCATGCGACACGGATACGTCCTCGGGCGACGGGTGGAGCACGCCGGCGCCGCGGCGTCGAACCTGACGTCGGCCGTCCTGTTCTACTGGCTTGGCCGATGGGACGACGCGTTGGTCGAGCTGACCGCGTCCGACCAGGACGCGGGCGACGTGACGTACGCCGGCCTCCGCGAACGCGGGCCGATCCTGCTGCACCATGGCGTCGCGGCGGTCATAGCGGGCCGCCGCGACGAGCGGCTCACCGCCGAGGAACACCTTCGCAAAGGCTCCGACATGCCGATCCTGACGATCGGCGACCGGGAGAACCGGGACTTCCTGCTGGCCGCCAGGGCATTGGCGTTCGAACAGGCCGGCAGCCTCCCAGCAGCGGTGGACGCGCTGTCGCCGCTTCTGTCCCGGCGCCCCGCCGAGATGACATTGACCCACCAGTGGCTCCCGATGCTGGCCCGGCTGGCGATCGCCGCAGGCGATTCCGCAGCTTGTCTCGCCGCCGTACGGACCTGCCGGGCGGAGGCCGATGCGGAGAGCACACCGGCGCGGGCGGCCGTGGCGGCGCTGCGCTGCGACGGACTGTACAACCGTGATCCGGCGCTGCTGCGGGTGGCGGTTGAGCACTACCGGACAATCGGCCCGGCAGCCGAGCTGCCGAGCAGTCTGGAGGACCTTGCCGCGGTGCTCGCCGACTACGGATCCACGGCCCTGGCAAAAGGCGTCCTGGACGAGGCTATAGACCTCTACGGCGACCTGGGCGCCAAGTGGGACATCCGGCGCGCGGAGCACCGGCTGCGCAGCTACGGCGTACGGCGCGGTGTACGGGGGCCGCGGCCGCAACGCGCTCGCCACGGATGGCCGGCACTCACCCAGACCGAGCTGAAGGTCGCCGCTTTGGTCGCCGAGGGCCTCTCGACGCCGGTGATCGCCCAACAGCTCTTCCTATCCCGCAGGACGGTGCAGACGCACGTCTCCCACATCCTGACCAAGCTCGGCGTGCGCTCCCGGGTCGACATCACCCGGGAGGTCCTGCGCCGCACATCGCCGTCGTGACACGCTGCCATCCACGCGCTCGAGTGATCCGTTCCGCGCTGGCCATCGGTAGGACGAAGACACCTGGTCGAATCCGCTGGCCGCCGCGGCGGGCGAAATCATCCGCCCATCTGACGCCTACGCAGACGAACGCTGCTGGGCGAGGGCCTTGCGCAGCGGCGCCGGAAGGGCGAATCGCTGGGTCTCGCGGGCGACCGTTACCTCGCGGACGTCGCCGTAGCCTTGTCCGGCGAGCCAGTCGAGCAGGGCGGCGACCTGGTCGGCGGGCGCGGAGGCGCCAGCCGTCACGCCCACGGTGGACGCGGCGGCCAGCCAGCGTGGATCGACGTCCTCCGGCCCGTCCACCAGATATGCCGCTGCTGACCCGTACTCCCGAGCGACCCGCACCAGCATCGCCGAATTGTGCGAATGGGCCGAACCCACGACGAGGATGACATCGGCCTGCCCGGCGATTTCCCGGACGGCGTTCTGCCGGTTCTCTGCGGCGTAGCAGATGTCGTCGCTCGGCGGATCAGTCAGCTGCGGTAGCTGGCGGCGTAGCTGACGCACGGCGGATCCGGTCTCACCGAAGGAGAGGGTCGTCTGCGAGAGCCAGGCGACCCGGGCAGGGTCGCGTACGTCGACGTCGGCGACCGCCGCGGATGGATCGACGATCTGGATGCTGCCCGCGGCGACGCCCAGCGTGCCGATGGTCTCGTCGTGGCCCGGCTGGCCGACAAGCAGGACGTCGTAGCCGGCGTCCCGCAGGCGCCGGGCTTCCCGATGCACCTTCGTGACCAGCGGACACGTCGCGTCGATGACCGTCAAGTCCCGCCGCGCCGCCTCCTCGTACTCGGTCGGCGCCACCCCATGCGCCGAAAAGATCACGACCGCTCCCGACGGCACGTCGGCCGTCTCCGCGACGAAGATGGCACCCAGGTCGCTGAGCCTCGCCACGACCGTGAGGTTGTGGACGATATGCCGCCGCACGTACACGGGACGCCCGTGAACCTCCAGGGCGCGCTCGACGATCGTCACCGCCCGTTCGACGCCGGCGCAGAAGCCGCGCGGAGCGGCGAGCAGGACTTGGTGAACGGTGCTCTCGCTCACGGCTTCGCCTCCCTGTCAGGGTCAGCTCACCGTGCCGGTCCGCGGCCGTGCAGACATCCGCCAAATGACAGTCGTCGTGCTGGATAGCGCCACAACGGTCTCGACGTCGGGTCGGACAGCTCGCCCTGGATCGCCGGTGACCCCACTGCGGGTTGCCTTGCGCGAGGTGTTGTACCAGGCCAGCAGCGTCGCTGGGGTGCCGATCCGGTGAGCCCGGACCGTCGAGGGCATCACCCGGCCGGGCCGGGGCAGGATCGCCCGGTCCGGACATCTGGGGCCGGCTATTCAGCTGCCGCCGAGCACTGCCACCTCATGACGCAGTATGAGGACCTCCGCCAGCACAGCCGTGACACTTCGGACCAGCCGCCCCAGAGCGCCGACCAGCCGGATCATCATCGGGTACAGCAATCGAACCGGCCCTGGCCGACAGTTGGCCGCGCCGGTGCGCCATCAGGTCGGCGACGGCGAGCCCCAGCGCCAGCAGCATGAACCCGGACGCCCACAGCAGGGTGTCGCGCACCGCGGCGTGATAGCCGTCGCCGGCCCTCCCGAGCAGGTGGTAGAAGATCGTGGCCAACACGGCTGTCCCGATCGCCGAACCGATGCGCTGCGCCGTCTGCAGCGCGCCGCCGGCGACACCGGCCATGTCGACCGGCACGCCCTGCAGTGTCAGCGTCATGTTAGGCGAGGTGACCATGCCACCGCCGAGGCCCGCCAACAGCAACGGCAGCGCGACCATCCAGATCGGCGTGGAGCCGCTGGACACCCCAAGCAGCGCCGCCGTCACCACCAGCCCCGCGACGGTGAAGGCCAGTCCACACACCGTCAGCCAGCGCCCCAGGCGGGGCACCAGCCGCCCGGCGATCACCGCGGAGACCGCCACCCCGATCGCGAACGGGGTCACGGCCAGGCCCGAGCGCAGCGGCGAATAGCCGAGACCGTGCTGGAAGAACATCGCCAGCACCAGCCAGATGCCGGTGAAACCGAGGAAATACACCAGCCCGATCGCCGCTCCCGGGGCATAGCCGGGAACGTGGACCAGCTTCGGATCGAGCAGCGGCTGCCGCCCGCGCCGCGCGGTGCGCGCCTCCCACCGAACGAAGCCGGCAAGGAGCAGGACAGCCAATCCGAACAGCCACGCCAGTCCGCCCAGTCCGCCGTCGTCGGCCGCGACGAGGGGCAGCAGAAGGCTGAGAATGCCCGCGCCGAGCAGCAGCGCGCCGGTCACGTCCAGGTGGGCGCGGGCCGGCCGGCGACCGGCGGCCGCCGGCACGAATCGCCGGGCCAGCAGTAAGGCGGCCAGGCCGATCGGCACGTTGATGAAGAACACCCACCGCCAATCCGCCGGGCCGGGAACGGCGGTCAGGATGAGTCCACCGGCCACCGGCCCCGCCGCAGTGGCCAGCCCCACGGTGGCGCCGAGAATACCGAAGGCACGGCCGCGCTCCGGGCCTTCGAACAGCTCCTGGATCAGACCCGAATTCTGCGGTACGAGCATGCCGCCGGCGATGCCCTGCAGGAGCCGGGCCGCGATCAGCAGACCCATCGTCGGCGCCATGCCGGTCAGCGCGCTGGTCACCACGAACGCCGACAGCGCGATCAGGAACATCCGACGTCGGCCGAGGCTGTCGCCGAGGCGCCCGGCGGGCACCAGGGCCAGCCCGAACGTCAACGCGTAGCCGGAGACCACCCACTGCACGGTGCCGGCCGAGGCGTCGAGCCCACGCTCGATGGAGGGCAGGGCGACATTGACGATGCTCACGTCGAGCAACGCCATGAACGCTGCAGCCTGGCTGATTCCCAACGCCCGCCAGCGCCCCGGGTAGCCGGTCGCGCGGGTCGCAGCGAGCGCTGCCGTCACCTCGGTGCCTCCACCGTCGCCGGACCGGCGGGCAATCCCCCGGCGGACGACCACGTGCGGGCCTGAATCCGCTTGCGGCGTACCAGCAGGATCAGGAGGCCCACTACGGCGTCGAGTCCCATCAGTACCCAGGTCAGCACGGTGGACAGGTGCACCTGCGCCTGGGTCACGTCGGGCAGGTCGCCCACCCGAACAAGAGTCCACTGTGCCGAGCCGCCGGTCAGCACCAGGGTCAGCCAGACCGCCATGCCGGCCGCGGCATCCCAGAGGGCGTGCAGCACGGACACGACCAGATACCAACCCACCAGCGAGACGCGCAGCCGGGGCCGGCGGCGCCTGGCGTGGGCGGCGGTGGCGAACAGAGCACCGCCCAGGATCGCGGTCCACAGGCCGTGGCCGACCGGTGCCAACACGCCGCGCAGCGCTTCCGTCTCCACCACATTGAGCAGCGACAACCCGTCGGAGGTGAACATGGCGGTGAAGGCGTAGCCGGCACTCTCCAGCGCCGCGAAGCCGAATCCCACGGCCGCGCCCAGCACCATCCCGTCCCGTACGGTGTAACGGGGCAGCCGGCGGGCGAGGCACCAGAGCGCCGCCAGCTTGACCGCCTCCTCGATCAACCCGACGCCGAGGTAGCCCAGCCCGGACGCGTGGGGCAGTATCGCGGACTCCAGGACCGAGGCGCCCAACACCCCCAGCACGCCGCCACAGACGAAAGCGACGAAAATGCGCTGAGCGGTCAGCACCCCATCGGTACGGCCGAAGGCGTGCACCACAAAGGTGACCGGAACCAGGAAGCTGCCCAGCAGGATGACCGTCGGGACGAGGTTTACGTTGCCGGTGATGAAGCTGGTGACCACGGTCGCGATCCACAACACGCCACCGCCGAGCAGAATCCGTACCCAGCTGACCGGCCCCCGTCGCTCCGCAGCGCGCGGACCCTGCCTCGTCTCCATCAGCTGTGTCATGCCTTCAGACTGGCAAAGTCCCTCGCTTCCGGCGTCGCTGCCAGCGGCCGTCGTGCATACCGGCTAGCGGTAAATCACGCCGCTGGTCGCACCAGGTCGCAGACCGCGGTCGCAGACAGCTGAACCTTCGAGAGGAAACCGGCGGCCGGGCTGGCGGCGATGAGCTCGGCGAAGTCCTCTTCTTGATGCGTGGAGATCAATACCAGCCGGCCTCGCAACTCCGGGTAACGGTTCACGAGCAGCCGGGCCAGATCGAATCCGCTCTCCGTACCGAGGTTGATGTCGATCAGCACCACGTCCGGCCGCGCCGCCTCGACCTTCTCGAAGGCCTCCGTCGTCGTCCGCGCGGTTCCCACCACCACCAGCCCATCATGTTCGAGGCTGGCGGTGGCGACGGCCAGGAACCGTTCGTTGTCGTCGACGATGAAGCAGCGCAGTACCACGCCATGAGCATGGCACTCGGCTCGATCGTTGCGCACTACAGGTAGCCGGAATCACGAGGTCAGCAACGTGACCTCGGTCGGCAGGACCAGACCTTCAGCCGCGAGCCCGCGGAGCAGCCGGCGCAGCTGGGGCCGGTCGTATCTGCCCCAGGACGGCCGAGCCGGGCACGGCACATCGAGAGCGCGGGCCGCCTGGATGGCGCAATCGGTTATCGCGGCCTCCAGGACAGCCAAGCGCTGAGCGTGGTTGAGCGACCGACTCGGTCGGGAGAACATGTCGTGTTGCCACAGCAGCCGTCGCAGGTCCACGGCGATCCGCTCGATCGGCGGATTGGTGGGTTGCGGAGTCCGGGCCGCACGACGGTCCCCGGCGGCTCGCCACGCGGCCGCCAGCCTCCGGCGAACGTGGACGACCGATGCGCGCAACGCCATCATCCCCAACACCAGCAGCAGGCCGTGACCGATCACTACCACGCCGTCGGGCGCGGATCGGCCGAAGGTCACCACAGCGAGTGCCCCGCCGCCGATCACCACGGCGAACAGGACGAGCATTCGTCGGCGCCAGGTACCTTTCGGCTGCATCTTCACGGCTGTTCCTCCCGCTGTCCTCGAGACCTCGACTCACGGTCCCTCCGGGAGCTGCTTTGGTCTGCACCACCAGCGGCCAAATCGAGTACCTACCAGCCGGAGTTCCGCTGCTCCTGCCAGCACTCCACCAGGAGTGCCACTGACCGCAATGACACACCGGATGGGCCGCGAGAACCTGGATGCAGTTGCGGGTGGCCATCAGACTCCGTCCGCAACCTGCGACGGTGAGGAGCGAGATGAACACCACCGGCCTCAAGACGGCTTCCCTCGGCGGGACTGGCATGGAGATCACACGCATCGGATTCGGCGCCTGGGCGATCGGTGGCGGCGGATGTGAATTCGGCTTCACCATCATCGAGACCGGAGCATGACGGTGCCGACCAACGGGATTCCTCGGATCGGCTTCATCGGTCTCGGTCACATGGGCGGCGCGATGGCGACCAGATTCCTACAGGCCGGATACCCGGTATACGGGATGAGCCGCTCCCGTGAGCAGGCGCTCACCCTGGTGTCGGAGGGGCTGCGCTGGCGCGACACCGCCCGCGCGGTCGCCGATGCCGCCGAGGTCGTGTTCACCTCCATTCCCGACGACGAGGCGCTGGAGGCGGTGGCATCCGGAGCGGATGGTGTTCTGGCTGGGCTCAGGCCGGGAACGATCTGGGTCGACATGAGCACGGTGAGCCCGCGCGCGAGCCAGGTGTTGGCCACGCGGGTTGCGGCGCGCGAAGCTTCCCTGCTGGACGCGCCGGTGTCGGGCAGCGTTCCGCAGGTTCGCGCCGGGACCCTGACGATCATGGTGGGCGGCGATGAGCACGTCTACCGCGGCGTGGAGCCGCTCCTGCGGGAACTGGGCACCCCGACGCACGTGGGCGCCAACGGGCACGGTCTGGCGCTGAAGCTGGCCATCAACATCAACCTCGCCGTCCAGATGCTCGCCCTCGCCGAGGGACTGCTGCTCGCCGACCGATCCGGGCTGGACCGCAAGGTCGCCCTCCAGGTGATGACCGACAGCCCGATCGGTTCGCCGATGCTCAAGGCCCGGGCCCCGCTCGTGCTCCACCTCCCCGAGGAAGCGTGGTTCGACGTCGGGCTGATGCACAAGGACATCGAGCTCGCCCTGGCCGCGGGAGGACAGCTGAAGATCCCGTTGCCCACCGCGAGCCGCGCCGATGAGATCCTCGAAGTCGCGGGCCGCCTCGGCTATGAGCGGCGGGACATCGCCTCCCTCTTCGCCGTCCTGAAGCAGATGGCGGACGGCAACTCTGCCGGCTGAGGCATTGTGGCGTCAGCGACGCACGGCGGCCTGGTCAGTCAGCCGGGGTCGGTGGGGAGGCGCACCCGGATGACCGTGCCGTGTCCAGCGGGACTGCTGACATCGATCGATCCACCGAGCGCCTCGACCCGGTCGCGCAGCCCGGCCAGGCCGGAACCCCGCTGGGGTGACGCCCCGCCGACACCGTCATCGGACATGCGCAGGTGCAGCGTTCCGTCCTGCTCTTCGACCACTACCTCGGCGTGCGATGCGTCGGCGTGCTTCGTGGTGTTGGCGAGTGCCTCGGACACAACGTAGTAGGCCGCCACCTCAACCGAGGGGGGATACCGCGAGTCGGCTTCGACGGTCAGTTGGACGGGGACGGTCGAACGACGACCGAGGGTGCGCAGTGCCGGGCGGAGGCCGCCCTCGGAGAGGATCGCCGGGTGGATGCCTCGCGACATCTCGCGCAGCCCGTCCAGTACCGCGGTCAGCTCGTCGGCGGCCTGACCGATGCCGTCGCGCAGCGCCGGCAGATCAGCGGGCACTGTGCCCTGCGCGAGGCGCAGTTCGAGCGCCAGCGAGACGAGCCGTTGCTGGGCCCCGTCATGGAGGTCCCGTTCGATCCGCCGCCGGGTCTCATCCGCGGTGGCGACGATGCGCGCACGTGACTGTGTCAGCTTGGTGTGCGCCTCGGCGTTCGCAATCGCCGTCGCGATGAGTTCGGTGAAGTCGGCCATCCGCTGCTCGGTGTCCGCGGGAAGCCGTCCGCTACGCGACGCGACGTTGATCGCTCCCCAGAGACGGCCCTCGACCGCGACCGGAACGTCCACCGTGGAGCAGATGCCTTCCGCAGCCACGTCCTCCGGCAGTGTCACATCCTCGCCGGTGCGGGCGGCGTGGCCCGTTTCCCGCACCGTCGCCAGAGCGTGGCCGGGCGGCGGCTTGAACCGCGAGCCCGGCTGCTGCGGCGACAACCACCCGCTGCCCCCCAGAAACGTGGCCTCTTCACCTGCCTCGAACCGGACGAGCGCGGTGGCGTCCGCAGCGAAAAGCGCGCCCACCTCCTCGGCCACCGTGGCGAACACCAGATCGGGCGCCACGCCCCGGGCGACCAACGTCGCCACATGCCGCAAAGCTGCCTGCTCATCGGCCATCCGGCGCAGCTCCGCCCGCGCCTCGGCGTTCTCCACGGCGGTCGCGACGAGCTCGGTGAAGCTGGCGATCTGTGACTCCGTGTTCGAGGCGAAGGATTGCTCATTCTTGGTCGACGCGGCGATCACCCCCCACAGGCGCCCGGCCACGATGATCGGACAGCCGACCGACGAGCGGATGCCTATTCCGCGAGCCTCCTGCGCGATCGCGCCCGTCGCCCCCGTGAAACTCTCCAGCCGGACCGGACCTTCCGTCTGCTGCACGTCGCGGGCAACGCTCAGTCCGTCGAGTTCGAACCGGGTGCCGATGACCAACTGATCCGGCACTCTGCTCCACGAGGCGACGCCGGTCACCGTCCCGTCCGGCTCGTAGCGCTCCATACGGGCCAGATCGGCGCCGGAGAGCACGCCGACCTCCCGGGTGACCGCCTCGAACACTGTCGACGGCGCATCCGACTGCGCAACCAGGGTGGCGACCCGGCGCAACGCCGACTGCTGCTCGGTCAGCCGGCTCGCCACCACCGCCGCTCGCCGTGACCGAGCCGCAAGCTCCCCGACGACCACGGCCGTCACCAGGAACACCGCGAGAGCCGCGACGTTCGGCGTTCCGGCCCCCCAGATCGAGCCCGGTGGCAGGAACAGGACCGCAAAGCCGGCGATGCTCAGAACCGATGTCAGCGCCGCGAGCCGTGCTCCCCAGAAGACCGCCACGGGCAGGACCGCGAACAGGTAAAGCACCAGAAGGTTCAGCACGGGAACGTGCGGCTGGAGCAGCGCGACGACGCCGGTCACCGCAGCGACCGCCGCCACACTTGCCGCCAGGCCGGACAGCCTGGGCGGGAGGCTCAGCCGGCGCCGTGCCATCTCATCGCGTCCACCAGCAAACGCTAGCGGAAGAACGATGCGCTCGGCAGTCCGCGTTGATTTGTCAGGTCGGCGCCGGCCGGCGTGCGCGGCTCGCGGACTCCGCCGTAGTTCACGGCGCCGGTCGCTACGACGACGGAGAGGGCCAGGATGCCGACCAATGCCGTCATCCGTCTCCCCGCCGTACGCTGCGTCGTCACGGCCACCGGCCGGATCGTGGCACGCCCGTTCGCGGCCCGTATACCCAAAGACCCGATGACCGCCAGCAGGAACACGGGAGTCGCACCGACGATGAAGAAGTCGGCCACGTTGTAATACCGGTCACCCAGGTGAATGAAGTCGACCGCGCCACGCACACTGCCCGGGGCCGTCCAGTAGTGCGTCCCCAAACGGTCGAGCAGATTGCTGATCCACCCGCCGGCCATCATTGCGCCCGGAGCCAGGACGTGAACCGGGCGCCGGCGGCGCACCAGGACGGACACGGCGATGGTCAACAAACCGAAATCCAACAGGTCGAGCACGGCGCCGATGGCTGGATCCGCGTACCAGCCGCTGACCGTCTCCCCGACAAGCTGGTTGCCGCCGCTGTTGATGATCGCGGCAGGGGCGTGCCGCCAGCCCCACCACTTCGTCGACTGATCAAGTATGACGACGGCGGTCAGCAGCGTGAGCACCGTCGATCGCTGCCCAAGTCTCTCCTTCAGCTGGACCGCCGGGACAGCCGCGGTCGTCGTGCCGTGGTTGGTCATTCGTCTCCCCAGTCCGGCCTGCCGGCGACACCCGTCCCAGCCAAGGGTGGTGTCCGGACGGGTCCCGGCCATCACGGCCAGCGGCCGTCCCGCCTTCCGGCTGACTGGAACCCGTGACCCGGCGAGCACCGGAATTCCGGCCAGCGGGAAGACGAGATGGACACTGGCCACGAGGTCGCCCCCAAGCCCGGAGCGCCACCCTTGCCCGGGGCGGCGCACACGCCGCCGCGAGTAGGCGCGACGGAGGGTGACATGACAAGGTTCGGACGCACACCGCACCAACCGGCCCTGCCGGGCAAGCCGTCGGACGCCGCGGCCGGGCATGGGCCGTTGCCCCGGCTGCTGATCGGGCTCACCGTTGTCACCGGGCTGGTCGACGCGTTCAGCTACCTGACTCTCGGCCACGTCTTCGTCGCCAACATGACCGGCAACATCGTGTTCTTCGGCTTCGCCATGGCCGGCGCCGGGCAGATATCAGCGGTCGCGAGTCTCTTCGCGATCGTCGCGTTCGCGGCCGGCGCGGCGCTCGGCGGCCGGCTCGGCCGAGAACCGCGGCCACACCGCGGCTTCCTGCTCGCGGTCGCCTGCTCGCTCCAAGCCGTACTCGTGCTCGCGTCGGCCGTCGTGGTGGCCGTCGCGGGCACCGGACTGACGGTGACCCGGCTGTTCCTGGTGGTGCTGCTCGCGTTGGCCATGGGTGGTCAGAACGCGGTCGTGCGCCGGCTCGGCGTGCCCGACCTGACGACCACGGTCCTGACCATGACGGTCACCGGCCTGGTCGCGGACGCCTCCCCCACACCGGTACGAGTCCGCCGGGTGCTCTCGGTCCTGGCCATGATGCTAGGCGCCCTGATCGGCGGTGTGCTGCTGCGACTGGTGACGACCTCGGCGCCGCTGTGGCTGGCCGCGGCCCTGCTGCTGGTCGGCGCCGCGACCGCGTACGGCAGCGCCCGCTCGCCCGGGTCCGAAGTCTGGCGATAGCGAACGGTCCGGACTGCCGGCCGCCGCGAAATCACGGCTAGCTGCAATGCGGGTCCGCACAACGCTCCGCAACTCTGGACAGGTCAGCACAGAGCGAAGGGAGCTGTCATGGCAGAAATCGACGGCCGGAAGACACCCGCGACGGTCGCGGTGATCGGCGCCGGGATCATGGGTTCGGCGATGACCCGGAACCTGGTCGCCGCGGGCCTGAACACCCGGGTATGGGATCGGTCGACGGCTGCGACCGGTCCCCTCGCGGACGCCGGCGCGGTGGTCGCCTCGTCCGCAAGGGACGCGATCCGGGGCGCTGCGGTGGTGATCACGATGCTGCCCACGGCCGACGCTTTGGATTCGGTGATCTTCGACGACGGGGTGATCGGCGCATTCGCGGAGGGATGTGTGTGGGCGCAAATGGGCACGATCGGCGTCGAGGCGACCCTGCGGACGAGGGACCGGCTGGCCGGGCAGCGGCCCGGGGTCATGTTCGTGGACGCCCCGGTGTCGGGGAGCAAAGGACCGGCGGAGCAGGGTCGTCTGCTGATCCTGGCGTCGGGACCCACCGCGGCGGCCGACCGGACGCGCCCGGTCTTCGACGTCCTCGGGCGTCGGACCGTGTGGCTCGGTGAGGCCGGCAAGGGCAGCCAGATGAAGCTGGTCGTCAACGCCTACATGTCCATCCTCATCGAGGGGGTTGCCGAGACCATGGAACTCGCCGATCGACTCCACATCGGTCACCAGCAACTGGCCGAGGTCATCGAGGGCGGACCACTCGACGCGCCGATCGCCGATGCCAAACTCCAGAAGATGGACCGGAACGACTTCGGCGCCGAGTTCCCGCTCGAATGGGCGCTCAAAGACGTCGATCTTGCGATCAGCGCCGCGCCCGGCGATGCCCCGCCGCTCCTCGCCGCGCTCTCCAGCCAGTGGCACGCCGCCGTGGCCGCGGGTCACGGCCGCCAGGACATCAGCGCCGCCCGGCTGGCACTGGGCGACACGAGCCACCGCGCCTAGGCCCTGTTCAAATTCACCTCCGGGGAACCAGCCACGCGACCGAATTTGAAACAGGACCTAGCACTGCGCTCCCGTCGACCGTGCGAAAGGAAAGTTCCGGTGAGTCCCTCGTCGGTCTTCGTCACCACATTTCTGGCTGCGGCCGTCGAGGTCATCGAGATGGTCGTCATCGTGGTCGGTGTCGGCAGCGTCCGGGGGTGGCGGTCGACTTGGCTCGGCGCCGCCGCCGGCCTGTCCGTCCTGGCCGTGCTCGTCACCGCGCTCGGCACGGCGCTGACCCTCGTCCCGATCGGCGCCCTGCGGCTCGTGGTCGGATCACTTCTGCTGGTGTTCGGCCTGCAGTGGCTTCGCAAGGGCATCAGCCGAGTCAGCGCCAACGGTCTCCGCGGCATGGGTGCTCGTTCCGCGTCCACCGAGGACATCCCCGATCACGGGGTCGACTGGACCGCGTTCGTCTTGTCGTTCAAGGGTGTGCTGCTCGAGGGCCTGGAGATCGCGCTCATCGTGGTCAGCTTCGGCGCCACCGCGCAGGCCTTCCCGACCGCGCTGCTCGGCGCGGCCGCCGCCTTTGTGATCATCGCGGGCGCCGGGGTGCTCGCCCGCGGGGCCGTGCAGCGCATTCCCCGCAGCGCCCTGCAACTCCTGGTGGGAACGCTGCTGTCGAGCTTCGGGACGTTCTGGGCGGTGCAAGGGCTCGGGGTGGCGTGGCCAGGCGGCGACCAGGCGCTCCTCGCCCTCATCGGGTGGTACGTGCTCGCTGCCGGCTGGTACATCGGGCGTCTGCGGCAGCGCTCCGGCAAGACCGTCTCCCAGTACTCGAGGTGAACCATGGCTCCTCCCCCGCTCAACCGCGCAGGTGCCCGCGGCCTGACCTGGCTCAAGGGCTTCGGAAGGTTCTGGTACCGCTTCATCATCGGCGACGACTGGACCATCGCCGCGACGGTGACGACCGCCTTGGTGCTGACCTGGCTGCTGCGGACGGTTGCCGTGCCCGCTTGGTGGTTACCGCCACTGGCCGCGGTCGCCGTGGTCGGTGTGAGCCTTCGCCGCGTCAGCTAGCGCCGGATGCCCGCAAGGCGGCACGGGCCTGGTCGATGCTCCACCGCCGATCGGGTTCCGTGGCGAGTAGACCTTCGATGACCGGACGCAGCCGACCGGCACGCCGGAACGGCGCCGGCGTGGCGTCCATGATGGCCAGAATCGTGGCGAACAGGTCGCCCTTGTCGAAGGGTGACTTTCCCTCGACAGCCGCGAACAGCGTCGCGCCGAGTGAGAACAGGTCGGATGCCGGCTCGGGCTCGGCGCCGTGGAGTTGCTCCGGCGACACATAGCCGGGGCTGCCGGCGAGACCGCCGGTCGGGGGGCCGGACTCGCCGGCCGACGTGTAGGCGATGCCGAAGTCGGTGAGTACGACCCGGCCGTCGTCGCAGAGCTGCACGTTGCCGGGTTTGACGTCGCGGTGGATGACGCCGGCCCGGTGGGTCGCCTGCAGCACGTCGAGAAGGCACAGGCCGATCGTCGTCACGTGGTCGACCGGCAGCGGCCCTTTGTCGTTGATCGTCTCGGCCAGCGTCCGCCCGGACAGCGCCTCCATGACGATCCACGGGTCACCATTCTCCTTGACCACGTCGTGGATCCGCACCGCACCGACATGGTCGACCCGGGCGGCGGCACGCGCCTCCCGCAGCGCAAGCGCACGGGCCGCCTTCCCGGACTTTTCGGACAGCGAGTCGATCGAGGTGACCTGCTTGAGCGCGACCGGGCGTTCCAGCAGCTCGTCCTCGGCGAGCCACACCGATCCCATGCCGCCGCGGCCCAGCACGGACCAGAGCCGGTAACGGCCGGCCACAAGCCGGCCGGCAGGCTCGGGCACCGAGCCGCCTGCTTGATCCGCCGCGATGGTGGCGACCGTGAGCCGGTCGCCCGGACGCGGGCGCTCCGTGCGGCGGGAGCTCCGGCCGGCTTCGTACGAGAGGGCCTTCATGCTCTATCACGATGGCGATCGGCGGGTCGCCTGTCGTCACGGCGAGCGCCCAACCTGACTACCGGCTGGCCGGTATATGCACAGGCCAGCCTCGGTGCCGAGGGAGTGTCCGGGTAGCTGCAAGGCCGCCGGCGCCGGGGCCTGGCATCCTGGGGACATGCTTCATTGCGTGATCGTCGACGATAGCTCGCTCTTCCTTGACGCTGCCCGTGACGTCCTGGAAGGCCAGGGGATCGTAGTTGTCGGAGTGGCCTCGACGGGGGCCGAGGCACTACGGCGAGTGAGGGATCTGCGACCCGACGTCACGCTGTTGGACATCGAGCTCGGCGTTGAGAGTGGCTTCGAGGTCGCCCGGGAACTCCACCGCCGCTCGAACGGGTCCACCGGGCCCGTGATCCTGATCTCCACTCATGCCAAACAGGACTACGCCGAGCTGATCGCGGCGAGCCCGGCGATCGGGTTCCTGCCCAAGGCCACCCTGTCCGCCGACGCCATCCGTGATCTGCTCGGCCGACCGGCCTGACCGGACGGGTTCAGCGGGCGTCGAGGAAAGCCACCACGGCGAGGACCCGGCGATGATCGTCATCGGTCTCGGGCAGGCTGAGCTTGGCCAGGATGCTGCGCACATGCTTCTCCACCGTGCCCTCGGTAACCCATAGCCGGCGGGCGATACCCCCGTTGGAACGCCCCTCGGCCATCTGCGCCAGCACCTCGCGCTCCCGCACGCTCAGCACCGCGAGCGGGTCGTCGCGACGGCGGGCGCCCACCAGCTCCTGGACCAGCGCCGGGTCCACCACCGAGCCGCCCTTGGCGATCCGCTCCAACGTGTCGAGAAACTCCGCTACGTCGGTGACCCTGCTCTTGAGCAGGTAGCCGATACCCCGGCCGCTCGCGAGCAGTTCCATGGCGTGCTCGACGTCGGCATGGGCGGACAGGACGAGGATGCCGGTCCCGGGGAGCTCCTGGCGGATCTGCCGGGCGGCGATCAGTCCTTCGACGGTGTGGGTCGGCGGCATCCGAATGTCGACCACCACCAGGTCCGGTCTGGTTTCGCGGACCAACGGCAGTAGCTGCTCGCCATCGCCGGCCTCCCCGACGACCGCGAAGCCCGACCGCTCGAGCAGGCTGGCCAGCCCCGCACGGAGCAGGAGGTCGTCCTCGGCCAGCACCACGCGTGTCTCACTCTTGCTTGGGCTGTCGTTGTTGGATCCCGGACCGGCCATCGGCGGCTCCATCCCACTCGTTAGCAGCATTATCGGCCAACGTCCGGCCACGCCCCGCTACCGGCTGGCGGAATCTCATTCTGCCCTGTGCTGCGCCGGACCTTCCGTCGCCAGGCCGCGGCCACGGCCACGGCCGCCAACAGCGTCGCTCCCGCACACACCACACATCCACGATCGACGGCGCGAGGCGCCTCGTCATGGCGGCCAGCGGCCGACTTCGTTACCCGGCAGCCGCTACCCGCCAACTCCGGGCAGCATCCAGAGCACCTTGGCCACTGACCTCAATGCCGCCGACCAGTGCGCACGGCAAGACTTCGCAATGTCCGGAATCACGATCCGAATCCGGAATCCATCGAAAGGGAAAGGGGATCCCGATGAGCACTGCAACAGCTGCGCCAGGGATCAAGGCTCAGGCCGGTCCGCAAAACGCGGTACCGAATCGCAAAGCGGTGGCCACTCGGAAGTACGCTGTCGAACTGATCGGGACCTTCCTGCTGGTCTTCACGGTCGTGGCCACCGCACTGGTCAGCGGCACGCTGGCTCCGCTGGCCGTCGGAGCCGTCATCATGGTCATGGTCTACGCCGGCGGGCACATCTCCGGCGGCCATTTCAACCCCGCGATCAGCCTGGCAGCGCTGGTCCGCGGCCGGCTCAAGCCGGCTGACCTGATCGGCTACTGGCTCGCCCAGGTCGTCGGTGGCGTGCTGGGCGCGCTGGTCGCCCGCTGGGTGATCCAGCCGTCCGACGTCCACGCGCAGACGCTGTCCGGCCATGCCACGGCCGCGGCTTTCGTCGCCGAACTGGTGTTCACCTTCGCGCTCTGCTACGTCGTGGTCAACGTCGCCACCAGCCGCGACCACCCGGTCAACTCCTTCTACGGCCTGGCCATCGGCTTCACCGTCGTGGCCGGCGCCGTCGCCGTCGGCGGCGTCTCCGGGGCGGTGTTCAACCCGGCGGTCGCCCTCGGCGTTGACACCGCAGGCATTTTCGCCTGGTCCACTCTCTGGGTGTACCTGGTGGCCCAGTTGCTCGGCGGTGTCGTCGCAGGACTCGCCTTCCGGGCGCTGAACCCTGCCGACAAGTGATCCGGTTCGTCGATCCGGCGGGTTCCACCAGACGCGGCCGGGCGCACCCGTCGCCGGCGACGGGTGTGCCCGGCCGCACGGTCTCCGCGGCCGGCAGGCGCGCCCGGATACCTGCTGGTGGGTAGCGAAGTGAGGTGCTGGCCGGGACGACACCGGGCCGGCCACGGGCGAACCTGCGAGGGACGCCCGGGATGTGCAGCCCGAGCGAGAGCGCCTGCATCTGCCGGGCCTCGAACAGATACTCCCGGTCAACCTGTACTAACGGGGCGTCAGCGAGGACGGCGAGGCTGTTGTTGACTGCGGCGTGGAGCATGGCGATGAACCCATCTCAGCGGCGACGACCGGCAAGAAAACCCGCGCGCGTTTGACCACAAGAGACACACGATACGCTCGATGCCGCCCGCCGGCGTGCCATCGCATCCGTCCTTACTAGACACTGCTTTGCAGGCTACGGCTATCGCGGGGTTCCTCCGGTCCGGCTCCAGGGCTACGCTGGCTGGCGGACATCGTCGACGCCGACAAGACGGCGCCACACGCTCGAGAGTTCACGCAGAAGCGGCCTCGCAGCGAGCAGGAAGACGATCAAGCCGGCGGCACGGATGCCGCCCGGCCGCCTCATCCTTGCCGCCTCGCCGCACCCATGGCACTCGCAAGGAGGAACGATGGCATCGCCACCTCACGAGAGGCAGGACGACGCGGAGCAGCGGATGCTCGGCGCGGTACCGGGTGTGCCCGCGCTCGGGCGTGGTCCCACTCCACAGGGTGACCATTCGCGCCATGAGTACCACCATCCCGCCGCGGGATGGGGCGCCGCCCGCAGCGTCGGAGAGGTGCTCAAGCGGGCCGGGGAACCGCTGGAGGGCTTTCGTGCGCTCTTGGTGATGAACCATGAGGACGGCGGCTTCGACTGTCCGGGGTGTGCGTGGCCGGACGACCCGACCGGGCTACGCCTCGACATCTGCGAGAACGGCGTCAAGCACGCCACCTGGGAGCTCGCCCCGGCGAAGGCCGACCGGGAGTTCTTCGCCACCCACACGGTCAGCGAGCTGGCCGGGTGGAGCGACCACGACCTCGAGGCGGTGGGGCGGCTCGCGGAACCGATGAGCTACGACCCGGCGAGCGACAAGTACGTGCCGATCTCTTGGGAGAACGCATTCGCGCTGGTCGGCGGCATGCTGCGGGAGCTGGACAGTCCGGATCAGGCCTCGTTCTACACTTCCGGGCGGCTCAGCAACGAGGCCACCTTCCTCTACCAGCTGTGGGTGCGCGAGTTCGGGACGAACAATCTCCCGGACTGCTCGAACATGTGCCACGAGGCGAGCGGCCGGGCGTTGACGGCGGCGATCGGGACCGGTAAGGGCACCGTCGATCTGCAGGACTGGGAGGACGCGGACGCGATCTGGCTGATGGCCGACAACGCGGCGACGAACGCGCCGCGGATGCTCACCTGGCTCGCCGAGGCGGACCGGCGCGGCGCGCAGCTCGTCCACATCAATCCGCTGATCGAGGCGGCCTCGCGGCGCACGATCGTCCCGCACGAATTCGTCGACATGGCGACCTTCCACACGACCGGGACCGGCACCATGAACGTCCAGGTCCGGATCGGGGGCGACCTGGCGCTGCTACGTGGCGTCGCCAAGGCCGTCTTCGAGGCGGCCGAGAAGGATCCGGACGTTCTCGATCGGGAGTTCATCGCGGGCCACACGCACGGCATCGACGAATACCGCGCACAGGTCGAGACCACCTCCTGGGACGACCTGGTCCGCGACGCCGGCGTGGACGAGCCCGGAATCCGCAGGCTCGCCGACTCGTACATGGCGTCGAAGCGGGTGATCATCGCCTGGTGCCTCGGCCTCACGCAGCACGAGCACGGCGTCGACACGGTGCGTGAGATCGTCAACCTGCTGCTGCTCCGCGGCAACATCGGCCGCGAAGGGGCGGGGCCGTGCCCGATCCGCGGGCACAGCAACGTCCAGGGCAACCGCACCTGCGGCATCAACCACCGTCCGGACAAGGCGTTTCTCGATCGGCTTGCCGGGGTGTACGGGTTCGAACCGCCACGCGCACAC
The DNA here is from genome assembly GCF_055586225.1 of Actinoplanes sp. NPDC051388. NCBI lineage: Bacteria > Bacillati > Actinomycetota > Actinomycetes > Micromonosporales > Micromonosporaceae > Actinoplanes > Actinoplanes sp. NPDC051388. Next base: position 118,147 of record NZ_JBVJIP010000025.1, read on the forward strand.
GGGCTGGGCACCGTGGACACGATCGAGGCGATGCAGCGTGGCGACGTCCGGGTGTTCGTCGCGCTGGGCGGCAACTTCGCGCTGGCCAGCCCCGATCTCGCGTACACCTTCGAGGCGCTGCGGAGGTGTGAGCTGACCGCGCAGGTGAGCACCAAACTCAACCGCAGCCACATCGTCCACGGCAAGCGAGCGTTGATCCTCCCCTGCTTGAGCCGCACCGACCGGGACCACCAGGCGAGCGGGGCGCAGGGGGTCACGGTGGAGGATGCGATGTCGATGGTCCACCTGTCCTACGGGATGAAGGAGCCCGGCTCGCCGCAGCTTCGCTCCGAGTGCGCGATTCTCACCGAAATGGCCCAGGCCACGCTTCCGGAGAGCAGAATCCCCTGGCGTGCCTACGCCGAGGACTACGATCGCATCCGCGATGCGATGGCACAGGTGCTGCCGGGGTTCGAGGACTTCAACACACGCGTCCGCCGCCCGCACGGCTTCCGCATCCATCAACCGGCACGGGAGCGAGTCTTCGCCACCGCCTCCGGTCGCGCCGAGTTCTCATCGCCGCCGCTGCCGGACGACGTCGATCCGGGCGAGGGCCGCCTCGTGCTGGCCACGGTCCGCTCGCACGACCAGTTCAACACCACCATCTACTCCAACGACGACCGCTACCGCGGCCTGAAGGGCCTGCGCACCGTCATCTTCATGAACGAGAACGACATGCGCGACCGCGGCCTCGAGGAGTTCGGCCTCGTCGACGTCACGAGCTTCTCGAAGGACGGGACGACGCGGACGGTGCACGGCTACCGAGCTGTCCGTTACGAGATTCCGCCCGGCTGCGCGGCCGGCTACATGCCGGAGCTGAACGTTCTTTGCGGAATCGCCGACGTCAGTACGCAGAGCGAGCAGCCGGTGACGAAGCATCTCGTCGTGACGGTGACGCCCAGTCGATAGATTCGGCTGACGGCTCCCGAGTTTTCCGGCTAGCCGGTAGCCCGTTTGCCTGCCTGCCGGGACGACGGGACGGCCGCGGACCGGGATCGTATCGCCTAGACCTGACGCAGATCGAAGGAGTCGCGCGACATGTCAGAGGCGAGGATTCTGCACGCCGGGATGGCCGGCACGAGTGACGTGGGTGGCGATCTGACGGTCAACCGTCTGGGATTCGGCGCCATGCGTCTCACCGGGGGCGGCATCTGGGGCCCGCCCGCCGACCGGGACGAAGCGAAGGCGGTGCTACGCCGGGCCATCGAGCTCGGCGTGTCCTTCATCGACACCGCCGACTCCTACGGGCCGCACGTCAGCGAGGAGCTCATCAGCGAGACGCTGCACCCGTACCCTGATGATCTGGTGATCGCGACCAAGGGCGGCCTGGACCGCACCGGGCCTGGACAATGGCCGGTCAACGGCCGGCCTGAGCATCTGGTGGAGGCCTGCGAGGGCAGCCTGCGGCGGCTCCGGCTCGACCAGATCCCGCTCTACCAGTTCCACCGGCCCGATCCGTCGGTGCCGCTGGAGGACTCCGTCGGCGCCCTCGTCAACCTCAAGGAGCAGGGCAAGATCCGGCACATCGGGTTGTCGAACGTGACAGAGGAACAGCTCCGGCGCGCGCAGCGGCTCACCCCGATCGTGTCGATCCAGAACCGGTACAACCTCAACGACCGCCGGTCCGAGTCACTGGTCGACCTGTGCGAGCAGGAGCAGATGGTCTTCCTGCCCTGGGCGCCGCTCCAGGATCTTGACGGCAGCCCGGCCGTGACGCGACTGGCCCGCCGTCACCACGCCACTCCCCGGCAGATCGTCCTCGCCTGGCTACTGGCCCGGTCCCCGCAGATGCTGCCCATCCCGGGCACCGCCTCGGTGTCGCACCTGGACGACAACATCGCCGCCGCCGCGATCCCGCTCGCCGCCGCCGAGATCGCCTCCCTGAACGGCGAAGGCGACTGAGAGCGGTGTCCGGACACACGGGTGGCAATGTGCGAACGACAGAAGATCCCCAACGCCGGCCCTCCGAGCAGGCTTCCACAGCGGACTGCTGCTGCCGTTGGGCCGACTGCCATGACGCGTTGGCGGCGCTGGCCACGACCGCCGCCCCGATCGTCCGGGCCGCGCTGCGCGACCGGCTCGTCGAAGTTCACCTCGGTCTGGCCTACAGCCTCGCGGCTCGGTACCGCTCACGCGGACCGGGCACGGAGGATATCCGTCAGGTCGCCGCGCTCGCTCTGGTGGAGGCGGTCGACCGGTTCGATCCCGGCCGGGGAACGCCGTTCTGGAGGTTCGCGGCGCCCACCATCGCGGGAACGATCAAACGTCACTTCCGTGACCACAGCTGGATGCTGCACCCGCCGCGGCCCGTGAAGGACCTGCGTACGCGAATCCGGGCGGCGACTGACCAACTCGCGCAGCACCTGCAACGCGTACCCACCGCCGCGGACCTCGCCGACCACCTCTCCTGCTCGCCGGACGAGGTCGGCGAGGCCATTCGTGCCGGGGAGGCCGCCTGGCCACTGTCGCTCGACGTCCCCCTGCGGTCTGCCGACGGCACCACCGTGGCGGCCGGGCTCGGCAGCCCGGACAGGGCATACACGCACGTGGAGAATGTGGAGACATTGCGCCCGTTGCTGGCCGCCCTGCCCGAGCGCACACAACGGGTGCTGGCGATGCGATTCGGTGACGGTCTGACCCAGACGGAGATCGCCAACCGGGTCGGCTGCTCCCAGATGCACGTCTGGCGCATCCTGAACAAGGCGATCGGGCAGCTCCGCCGTGGGTTGGACGACCGGCCGGCGGCTCGGACGGTCAGCACCGGATTCCGCGCGCTGCCACTTCGGCCCACAGCCGGGAGACAGCGGTGACGTGGCCGGACCCGCCGGGCGAATCTCCGTCGCCGCAACCGGATCGGCCGGATCGTCGCCGCGCGCTCGACGTCCTATGTCCGCACCAACCGCCCTGTCCAGCGGTGGACCAACCCGCGCCCGTACCGGTCTGAAGCCTGGCCGGTCGGGCCCGACGGCTCGGTCCCGGCCAAATCGATCTGCGTGGACGACATGGAGATTCCCTTCGCCAGGGATCGAAGAGGTGCTCTGGCCGGCGACCGCGCCGCCCTTATGCCGTGGCCTGGGCCGATGGCGACTGCCCGGTCACAGGGTACGCCGGGGGCGCCATCGGCATGTCGATCTCGACGGAGTCGCCGGTGCTGAACGTGAAGCGCACCGACAATGTCTCGCCGTAGGGCAGCGCGGCCGCGATGTCCTCGGCCGCCAGGTACGGTCCGGACTCCGGCACCAGCAGCAGATAGCCCTGCGGCGGGATCACCAGTGGCGTATTGCCTCCGCTACCGGCGCCGGTACCTGACTGTCGAAGTCCGACCTTCCGCGGCCGGACGGTCATCGCTCCACCTGAGCCTCGTGTGACCTGGCTGACCTTGACGGCCTGGTTCGCCGAGCTGAACAGCCGGACCACCATCGGCACGTCGCTGCCCGCCGGATAGCCTCCCTCGCGGAACGGAACGAGCAGGTCGCGAAGGGCTATCGGTCCGGCCTGGGCGTTCACACCGGGGATCGCGGCCACCTCACGACTTGTCTCGGCGTTCTTGTCCGCATCGCAGGCCGACATCAGCAGCAGGGTCACCGCTGCGATACCCATCGTCCGCTGCCACATCGGACTCACCTCATTCCCGCTGAATGGTGGGCCGTCACCGAACGACCCATCCCGTCTGGACCGGATCGAGGAACGCCTGCCTTGTCATGTCCTGCTCCCTTGGTGGCTGTGTTCTGGCGACCAAGTCCGGCGTCCGGTTCAACAACTCAGCGCCGCCGTCCCGGAGGACCTGGTGAGCGAGCCGGCGGCCGAGCGCGTCGCCGCCGGCATCGGTTGCCTGCGCGCGGACCACGGATGAGCCGTCCGGTGCGGCGATGACTCCGGACAGGCGCACCGACGGTTCGGCACCAGGCCGGAGGATCAGTTCGGCCAAGGCGCCGACCGGCGCGCTGCAGCCGGCTTCGAGCGCGGCCAGGAAGCCGCGTTCGGTGGTGGCCACAGCCCGGGTGGGTGCATGGTCGAGGCCGCTGAGCTGGGCCGTCGTCGCCTGGTCGTCGGTGCGGCACTCGACGGCCAGCACCCCCTGCGCCGGGGCGGGCATGAGCAGCGACGGGTCGAGGGGCGAGGCGACCACGTCGAGCAGGCCCAGCCGCGACAGCCCGGCCATCGCCAGGACCACAGCGTCGACGTCGCCGTTGGCGATTTTGCGGAGCCGGGTGCCGACGTTGCCCCGCAGCGGCACGATCTGCAGATGACGTCCGGCGGCGCGCAGCAGTGCGGCCCGGCGGGGTGACCCGGTGCCGATGCGTGCCCCGTCCGGCAACTCGTCGATGCTGGTCCCGCCCGGCCAGATCAGCGCGTCGCGCGGATCCGCCCGAGCCGGGTACGCCGCCACCCGCAGTCCCGGTACCGGCGCGGTGGGCAGGTCCTTGCAGGAGTGCACGACCGCGTCGACATGGCCGCGCAGTAACGCCTCGCGCAGCGTGCTGGTGAACACCCCGGTCGTCCCGAGCCGCTCGATCGGAGCGGCCGAGTCATCGCCCGGCGTCGCGATCGGCACCAAGACGGCCGACCGGCCGCACTGTTCGCCCAGCTGCCGGGCCACCCAGCCTGCCTGGGCCAGTGCGAGCGGGCTCCCCCGGGTTCCCATTCGCACAGGACGGCTCGCCGGGACGATCGCCCGCGCGGTGAATTCGGTCATGTCGTCACCCACCCGCACTGAGGTCGAAGAGGGGCGCGGCCGCGGCTCGGCCCGCGTCCCGACGATCAGCTCGCGAAGGCGAGTGGTCGCGGGTCGGGCGTCGGGGCGGCCGGCATCGTCGGATACACGCTGCGGATCGTCGCCAGCGCCCAGCTCATCCTGGCGACCGCGGTGTCCGGATGGTCGCCGAACTCGCAGGCCATCTGTGCGGCACAGCCACGGACTCCGAGCCGCGTCAGCGTCATCGCGACGGCGCGCCGGACCAGGTCGGGCGACGCCGGCCCGGAGGACTGCAGGGTCGACGCGAACAGCGCCTCGGCCCGGATCGTCTCGAATGTGGTAGGCCACTCACGTTCGGGAAGCAACGTCTTCGTAACCCGAAGTTCCACCATCGTTCTTCCCTCGCTTCCTACTGTGCGGCGTACGGGGTGGTGCCGCTTGCCGTTCAGCTTCGTCGCCGGATCCGATTACGTCTGCGCGGCCAACCCCCAACTCGACTACCGGCCAGCAGCAGTCGGCGGACTCCCGTCAGCACGACGGGCGACCGCTGCCGCTCCCTACGCGGCCTCGATCGGGCCGCCCCTGCACACCGTGCGGCTCGCTACCAGCTCTGTTCTTCCAGCGGAATCTCGATCAGCAGCGTGGTCCCCTTGTCGGCGGGGCTGGTCATCTCGAGCGTGCCGCCGAGCGCCTCGATCCGGTCGCTGAGCCCGACCAGACCGGATCCGTGGGCGGCATCGGCTCCGCCGATCCCGTCGTCGTGGATCACCAACCTCAGGATCGCGTCGCGGGTATCGAGCTCGACGGTCACGACAGACGCATGCGCGTGCTTGGCGGCGTTCGTCAAGCCTTCGGACACCACGTAATACACCGCAACCTCGACCGGCTCCGGCAGCCGCCGCTCGACGTGCAGGTCGAGCTCGACCGGCACTGCCGAACGCCGGCGCAGGGCACGAAGCGCCGGGCCCAGGCCCCCCTCGGACAGGATGGCCGGGTGAATGCCGTGGGAGATCTCCCGCAGCTCGTCGAACACGCTCGCCAGTTCCCCGGCCACGCGGGACAAGACCCCCTGGACCTCACCGAGCTGCGGTGGCACCGTCGGCTGCGCCGCGCGCACCTCCAGCCCGAGCGAGACCAGCCGCTGCTGGATGCCATCATGCAGATCACGCTCGATCCGCCGGCGGGTCTCATCAGCAGCCGCGACGATCCTCGCCCGCGAGGCCACCAGCTCGGCGCGGCTGTGCGCGTTCGCGATCGCCGTCGCCACCAGTTCGGTGAAGCCCGTAAGACGCGATTCGGTGTCCGGAGGGAGTGGCTGGTGCACTTGCGTCGAGTGGACGTACAGGGTGCCCCACAACCGTCCCTCCACGACGATAGGGCTGCCCACCGAGGCGCGGATCCCCAGCTCGTCTCGAACAAACGCGGCGATGTGCCCGGGAACGCCGTGGTAGTCGTCGATCCGGACCGGCCGGCCCGTCTTCCAGATCGCCGACGCCAGATCGCCCCCTTCCAGCGGCCACGGACCGGGGACCAGGGGGTGATCGCCTTCGTCGGCCCAGGCGGCCAGCACAGTCAGCGTGTCATCGCTGTCGTAACGGGCCATTCCAGCGAGGTGCGCGCCGAGCAGCCGACCCACCTCCGCGGTGACCGCCGCGAACATCTCCTCCGGCGGGAGCACGCGTGCGACCAGCGTCGCGACCCGCCTCAGGGCCGCCTGCTCCCCCGCGAGACGGGCCAGCTCCGCCTCCGCCAGGTGACGATCCGTCACGTCGCGCGCCACTCCGTACGTGACTCTGTCTTCGACGAAAGGCGTGGATGTCCACTCGAGCACCCGGACCGAGCCGTCCTTGCGCAGGTATCGATTCTCGAACGATCGCCTCGCCTCGCCCTGACCGACCGCGGCCGCCTCCGCCGCCGTCCGCTCGCGATCGTCCGGGTGAACGAATTCGAGGTATGGCCGGGCGAGGAACTCGTCCTCGGTGTAGCCGAGAATCCGCCTGATGGCGGGATTGACGCGCGTGAAATAGCCGTGGAGGTTGGCGACCGTGATCAGGTCGGAGGAGAGCATGAAGATGCGATCGAGCTCCTCCTGCGCCCGGGCTCGCCGGGCCCCGCTCACGCTGAGCGCCGCCGCGAGGGTGGCCAGGACGAGCCCGGCGGCGAGGACGATCCACGGCAGCGCCGTCGCGGCGCCGTCGGCCGACTTCAACGGCACGACGACGTCGAATCGCTGTCCCGCCTCGGTGAACGACTTGCGGACGTGCGATCCACCCTGAGGACCTCCGGTCGCAGCTCCGTCGACGGACAGCCGCACGGTGTCCGTGTCCGCAGCCGCGGCACGCAGCGACTCGCCCGGCACGAAGACCACCGCGAACCCCGGTTCGACGACTCCCCCACGCTGAGCCAAGCTGACCAGAAAGAGACCATTCGTCCCGTCTGGGAGGGTCACCAACGGTGTGGCGCTCGGCTGATGAAGCGCGCGCGCACGAAGGAGCGCCCCGGAGATCCCGGGATCACCGCCGAGATCAAGTCCTTGCACGGTGATCGGTGCGATCCCCGAGACGAGCGACGCCGGCAGATAGGATGACCGCGATCCGGCTGCCACGATCCTGCGGCGCTGGTCACGCGTCACGATGGGATGGCCGCGCCGTTGCTCGTACGCCGCGCGGTCCGCCGCCCGGACCTCCTCCACCCACCCGGCGGCGGGAAAGCCCGCCGGGCTGAGCCATCTCGACGCGTTGCCGGCGAAGTCCTCGTTGGTGACACCGGCCTCGCCCACGCTCGCGATGTAGCGCCCGAGACTCGCGGTGAGGGACGCCGCGTCCACCACACGTCCCTGGATCTGGGCGGCCGCAACCTCGGCCCGGTGCTCGGACTCGCGTCGCGCGTCGCGCTCGCCGAGCAGGCCGGCCGCCGCGAAACCGGCAAGGGTCAGCCCCAGGGCCAGCGCGACCGGTGCGATGCGCCGCGGCGGGATACGCCAACCCCTCGGAGCCATCGGACCAGTCTGCCCCGTGGTTCGCACGGGGGAAAGGACAGTTTGGAACGCCGGACGAGGTGGGCTAGCGTCGCCTGATGACGAACGGGCTGTCCCGTCGGTCGCTCCTGAGGTCCGCCGCGGCGGGGATCTTGGCGGCGCCGGTCACAGCATCGTTCACCGGCTGCGGCCAGAGCGCGCGACGCGCTGACCAACTGGTGGTCGCGGCCGCGACCACCCCGCCGAGCCTCGACTGGGAGCTCGTTTTCGGCAAAGAGGTGTACGACCACGTCTTCAACTTGAACGATCGTCTGACCAGCTGGAAGCAGGTCCCGGCGCCCGACGAGCCGGGCGGGTTCGACCTTGCATGGCAAGCCGGAAACTTCGAGGAGATCACCGAGCCGCGCATGGCCGAGGGTTGGGAGGTCACCAACGGGGGGCGGACCTACACCTTCTCGCTGCGCAAGGGCTGGCCGAGTCATGCGGGGAACGAGTTCACCGCCGCAGACGTGAAGTGGACGTTCGACCGGAGCTTCGCGCTTCACGGCATCACGAGCTTCTACAACGAGCTGGCCAAGATCGAGCGGCCGGAGGACGTGACCGTGCTGGACCGGCACACGGTCCGCATCGAGTTGGCGGAGCCCGGGCCGGACCTGCTGCTCACGATGAGCGAGTTCTGGCGGGCGATCGTCGACTCCAAGCTGGCCCGAAGCCATGCCACCGCCGCCGATCCCTGGGCGAAGGACTGGATGAAGAATCATGACGTCGGCTTCGGTCCATACCGGATGGTCGAGCTCAGCCCCGGCCGGCAGGTCGTGTGGCAGGCCCACAAGGAGCATCCCTTCCCGCCCGTGCTCGACCAGATAACGTTCCGGCAGGCGACCGAGTCGTCCACCAGGCTCGCCATGCTGACGAGCGGAGAAGCGCAGGTCGCGCAGTACCTGCTGCCCGCAGACATGCAACGGGTGCGGGAACGCGATGAGCTGCGCCTGTGGAATTTTCAAGGTTACGTGATCCACTCGTGCCCGATGAATGTGAAGTACCCGCCGCTCGACGACGTCCGCGTCCGGCGAGCTCTGTCGTACGCGACGCCGTATGAGCAGCTCATCGAGAAGGTGTACCTCGGCTTCGCCGGGCCGGCGCACGGCCCCCTCTCGGACCACGCCGCCGGATTCGACCCGAACCAGAGCCCGTTCAACTACGACCCGGAACGTGCCCGCGAGCTGCTGCGCGAGGCCGGCCACCCGAACGGGTTCAGGACCACGCTCGCGTACAGCACCGCGGAGCCGTTCGGAGAGCCTGTGGGCGCACAACTGCGGAGCGCCTTTGCCGAGGTCGGCGTGACGCTCGACCTCGAGGCGATCCCAGCGTCGACGTACACGGACGCGCTCTTCCGCGGCGAGCGGCCGATGTTCTTCCAGAGCTTCGGGGCTGATTCGCCGGACCCGGCCTATGCCCTGGGGGTCTTCTACCAGTCCGGCAGCTCCAACAACTGGAGCAGGTATCGGAGCGCCGGCGCCGACGCCTGCCTGGCCGATGCGGGGCGGCCCCAACTCACGTGGGGCCACCGGGTCCAGGAGCACAAGCGGTGCGTGGAAATCGTCGCGAACGACGCCCCCTGGCTCTGGATCGCCCAGCCCGGCTTCCAGGTGAGCACGCGTCGCGAGGTGACCGGGATCAACTGGTACGCCGGCGAGGCAGTCGACTGGTCCAAAGTAGGCTATTCCAGTTGATCACCGAACGTCACTGATCCAGCGACACCGTCGACCAGGCGAAGCCGAGGTTGCCCAGGTCTGCCGGCGCCTCATGCATGGCCAGCACGAGCGCCGTCTGTGGCAGTCTGCGACGTATCGCCATGAGGACGTGGCGGGCCGTGCCGGCGTCGAGGCTCGTCGTGGGTTCGTCGACGAGCAGCACGTCGGGCTCCGTGGCGAGGGCACGCGCGACGTGGAGACGGCGTTGCTCGCCGCCCGACAGATTGCGGCCTTCGACGCCGATCCTGCTGCTCGGGCCGAGTCCGCCGCGGTCCAGCGACATGCTGGTGAGCAGGTCTCTGACGTCGCCGTCGCTTGCCGTGGGATGGGCGAGACGCACGTTGGTGGACACTGTTCCGGTGAAGAGGTAGTCATCCGCCAGCACAGCGGTCACCACCCCTTGCCCGGGCCGGTCGACCGGCCGTCGCAGCGCTGTCGCGATTGCGCGCAGGAGCGTGGTCTTGCCGCTTCCGGATGCGCCGGTCACGATCAGCGTCCGGCCGGCGGGGACCGCGAATGCGACCCGGCGTCCGTCCCGGGTGGCGGTGCCCGGCAACCAGTAGTCGGCCACGGTCAGGCCGCGGCCGTCGTAATTCGCCTGCACGACGGGGGCCGGTCCGGGTCCGCGGATCTCGTCGCCATCCAACGACGCGAGACGCTTGTCGGCCTGGCGGCCAAGGGCCCACGCGCCGGCTGCGGCGACGAGCCGTTCCATATTGGTCAGCACACCAGCGGCGAGGAGAGCAAGGAAGACCAGCGTGGCGACGGTGGCACCACGATTCGCGGCGAGTCCGAGAGTGAGCAACAACGCCGCGGAGCTCACCATCCGAGCGGCGCCCAGCGCACCCGCGGTCCTCAGCGCGTAGCGAAATCGACGGTCCTCGAATGCCGATAGGCAGCGCAAGGCGCGATCCGCGAGTTTGTCCGCCGCGCCCAGCGACGCCATCTCGGTCCAGGCGCCCACCGCGGTGACCAGCTCGATTCGCAGAGCGCTGCGAGCACGGCTCCCGTCATCCGTCCGACGCGCCGTGCAGATCGCGAGCATGGCGCACGCCGCAGCCGCGACGGCCAGAACCACCGCCCCGAGGGGGCAGCCCGCGAGCGTCATCGCGAGGCAACCACCAACCACCATCGCCGCCGCCACGGTCATCGGCGCGGTGGCTCGGATAAGTGCCATACCCGTGGTGTCGGCGTCGGCCATGGCGCGATCCAGGGACTGTCCCGACCAGGCTCCGTGCGTACGGGGTTCAGCAGCAGCGCGGTCGTAGAACCCGAGTCGGGCGGCGCTGATCCGGCGCAGCGCCGCAGCGTGCAGAACAACCCGGCTGGAATAGTTCGTCGCGATGCGGCCCACGGCGAAGGCCCGCACTCCTCCGCTCGGGGCGAGGTAGGAGAATGCGCTGTACGCGCCGGCTCCCGCGACGGCCGAGCTGGCGATGAACCATCCCGACAGGCCCACCAGCCCGACCGTGCAGCTCTCGGCGAGAACGGCGAGAGCCAACCCGACGGCGGACACCAGGGCGTAACGGCTCGGTCGATCCCGGTCGCGCGGTCGCACGTTCTGATTCATGCCGGAATCACTTCCCGTCCGGGGTGGATGACGCCGTCGACAATGCTGAGCACCTTGTCGGCGGAACGGGCGAGGGCGGCCGAGTGCGTGGCAACGATGACCGTCCGCCCTCGCGTCGCGTTCTGCATCGCGTCGATCACTTTCGCTTCGGCGTCCGGATCGAGGTGAGCCGTCGGCTCATCGAGAATCCAGAGCCCGGCGTCGCTCAGGAAAGCACGGGCGATGGCGATGCGACGGGCCTCGCCGGTCGAGAGACCCGAGCCACCCTCCCCCACCAGGGTGTCCAGTCCGTGAGGAAGACCTGCGATGACGCCGGCCAGTCCGGCCGCGTCCACCGCCTGCTCTACTTCGGATTTGCCGGCGGCCGGTCGCCCGATACGAATGTTGTCTCCGATGGATGCGGGGAGAAGGACCGTGTGCTGGCCGATCCAGGCACAGCCACCCAGACGTGCCGGCGACGCACCGGCAGGGGTCACCCACCGTACGGTTCCGGTGGTCGGCCGGCGCACGCCGGCGATGAGCGAAAGCAGGGTCGTTTTCCCCGCCCCTGAGGGCCCGACGATTGCTGTCCAGCGGCCCGGCCGCACCGTTATGACCATCCGGTCGAGGACCGGTTGATGCGAATCGGGAAAGCGATAGGTGATCCTGTCGAGGACGACCGCGACGGGTCCGGCGGGTGGCGGTGTCGCGCGCTCGCCGACGTCCGGCTCAGCCTCCGTCTCGGCGAGCAACGCCGTGATCGGCGGGACGGCGGACAGTGCCCTCTGCTCGGCGTGATACGAGGCGGCCATCGCACGCAGTGGCTGGAAGTACATCGGACAGAGCAGGAGAACGAGGAGGCCACTGAAGAGTGTCATCGTAGGGGCCGCGCCCAACCGGGCGTAGCCGAGGAGCGACAGTCCGATGTAGGTGGCATTGACGGCGATGGAGAAGGTGATGACCACGTCCATCACCGACCCGGAGAGGAAGGTTCGCCGTACGACGGCCATGGTGGTGGCGTTCAGGCGTCCGGCGGCATCGGCGAGTTCGTCCCGTCGGCGTTCCAGCGCTCCGATGCTCTGCAGTGTGCGCATGCCGCGGAAGCTGTCGAGGACGACAGCAGCGAGTCGGTTGCCGGCCGAGACGCGCTCGTCCGCCCCCTCCTTGGCGAACAGGCCGGCGAGGCGCATGTTCAGTGGGACAAGGAGGCTCGCGAGAAGCAGGATCACGGCGGCCGGCCATTGCACCGCCGCGGTGACCAGGAAGACGATCGCCATTGACACCGGAGCGGACCAGCGCTGGGGAAGGGTCGAGGCGTGGTAGTCGGCGACATCATCGGTCAACTCGATGCTCGCCAGGGCCGCCGCCGCGGCGTCCGGTTCGCCGCGCCGCGGGTGCGCGGGCAACAGGCCGGCCACGAGACGTCGCCGAACGGCGTGGGCGATCCGCCGTCGACCCGCGGCCTGGAACCGTGCCGCAATCCAGGCCACCCCACCGGCGAGAAGTCCGCCGGCGAACAGGACACCCAGCTCGAGCCAGCCGGGTTGCGCCCGGCGAGCGAGCAAACCTTGCGCGATCCAGGCCAGCGCCGCCCATTGGACGACCGTGAACACCGTCTCCAGCACCCGGCACATCGCGGAAAGCCGCAACGGGGTGCGACCCGGCGCCGCGGCGGCGTCCAGCCACCTGCGCGGTACCTCCGACCGGCCGAGGTCGCGCTGGTCAGCTGTCATCATCGATTCTGCGTTCGTCGATGATCCACGCAACGCCCCCGGTCAGGGCGATGAGAATCATGGCGATGATGCTGAGCACGTAGGTGTGGTACCGGGGATAGCCGGCGAACACGTCCTGGCAGACGAACATGCAGATCAGGCCCCCTATGACGCCGGCCACGGTCAGCAGCGTACGGATGAGAGATCGCCGCACCGTCCGCAGCGCTCGCCGCACCGGTTGGGGTTCAGCGGTCATAGGGTGACTCCTCCCTCACATCAGACATGTCGCGGACCTCGGGGCCGCTGATGAGCTTGCCCCGGAAAGCGCGATGGGCGAACCAGTTGTAGAAGAACAGCAGCGGCACGGTGAGACCGATCCCGACCGCGAGAAACGCCATCGTGTTGGGCGGCGAGACCGTGTCGTCCAGTGTGAGCGCGGGCGGAACCAGAACCGGGTAGCGTGCCACCACGATGGCGATGATCAGAGCGACGGTGGCGGTCGTGAGCCCAGCGGTGGGCAGCGCGTCGTTGGGCGCGGCGGGCCGCAGCGTCGCCAGGGCCATCACCATTCCGGTCACGGCGAACAGCAACAGTCCGGCGAAGGCGATCGCGCGCGCCGGACTGTGCAGGTTCAGCGGGGCGGCTGTGCTGTTGACCGCGACGAGACACACCGCGGCGAGGATCCCCGCGAGTGCCACGGTCACCGTGCCGCGGCGTCCGGCATGCGCCCTCAGGTCCCCGGTCGTCTTCCATTTGGTGTAGGCGTAGCCCAGCGCCAGGTAGCCGCACGCGACGGTTGCCGCGGCCGGCACGGAGAACCAACCGATGGACCCGAAGGCCGAGCCGGAGTACGCACCGTTCACCACGGCGAGGTTCTCGGTCAGGCTGGCCAGCACGAGTCCCTGTGCCAATGCGACAACGAGCGAGGTGATTCCGAATGCCCTCTCCCATCCCGGCGCCGGCGGCGACTGAGACGCCATCTCCACGCTGATCCCGCGGACGATCAACGAGAGGAGCATGACGATCAACGCCAGATAGGTGTGCGGCAGCATCGCGCCGAAGGCCAGCGGGAAGCCGGCCCAGAGGCCCACCGCCGCCAGAACGAGCCAGGTCTCGTTCGCGTCCCAGGCCTGGGCCACCAGTTCCAACATGTCGTGCCGACGCTGCCTGTCACGCTCGATCAGCGTGGCGATGCCGATCCCGATGTCATAGCCGTCGAGCACGACGTACATCGACAGGCACAGCAGAATGAGGAAGAACCACGCAGCAGCCATCAGCTCGTCTCCCTGCTTGCCGGTCCGGACCCGCCGACATCGGCCACCGCGACCAGATCGGTGGCTGCTTGTGGCCTCCGGTCGGCCTGGCCGGGGTGATCACGCTCGGGTCCGATGCGCATCGCGCGCACGATGTAGGCGAGGTACGCAACCAGCATCACCAGATAGAGCAGCGAGAAGCCCACAACCGAGAACAGAACCTCGCCCGGCGCCAGCTGCGAAACCGCGGCAGACGTCCGGAGCCGGCCGAACACCACCCACGGCTGGCGGCCCGTCTCCGCCGTCACCCATCCGCCCAGGACGGCGAGAATCCCCAGGGGAGTCGTCCACAGCAGGAATCGGTGAAACCGCGGCGACGTCCACAGCTTGCGCCGGAAACGCAGGATCGTCGCGTAGAAAACCGTCCCGAACATCAGGACAGCCCCGAAGTACATGATCCGGAATCCCCAGAAGACCGGCGCCATCAAGGGCCGGTCCGCCTCGGCGATCAAGTCTTGACCGGGTGTCGCGGTCGTGCAGCTCAGATCCCGATAGAACGCACTACCCAAGCAGGGTATGGAGACTTCCGCGATGTTTCGCCGGGCCTGCTGGTCGGGGATCGCGAAGACCACCCAGCCCGTGTTCTCGCTGTTCCAGTTGCCCTCGACCGCCGCCGCCTTGGATGCCTGGAGCGGGAACTCGTGATTGGCGACGCTGTCGCCGAGAAACACCTGGACCGGGAGCAACATCGCCGCGACGCCGAGCGCAATGGACACCGAGCGGCGGGCAAATGGCAGCGCTCGTCTTTTGACCAGGTAATAGGCGCCGATGCCGGCGACGAAGAAGGCGGCGGAGATCAGCACCGCGACCACCATGTGCGGCCACCGCCACACGAACGACGGGTTGAAGATGGTGTCCACCCAGTCGGTGGGCACGAATCGCCCGTTCTGTACGGCGTAGCCCGCCGGCGTCTGCATCCACGAGTTGGCGGCGATGATCCAACTCGACGACATGATCGTTCCGATCGCGACGGCCACGGTGGCGGCGAACATCGTGGCATGCCTGACCCGGCCGTCGCCGTAGAGGAGGATGCCGATAAATCCGGCCTCCACGAAGAACGCGGTGACGACCTCCATCCCGATGATCGGGGCGATGATCGGCCCGGTCTGAGCGGCGTAGACGCCCCAGTTCAGCCCCATCTCGAACGTGATCACGATGCCGGCTACCACCCCGATCGCGAAACCCACCGCGAAGATCCGCCGCCAGAAACGAAACATCTGCAGATATACCGGTTTTCCGGTCTTCCAGTGCATCCCGTAGAGGGCGCACAAGAGGATCGACAACCCGACGGTGATCGCCGGGAAGGTCATATGAAACATCACCGTGATGGCGAACTGCCATCGTGAAAGATCGAGCAGGCTCAACATTGCCTCCTGGAATTGCACGTGATGATGGTTTACGCCTGTTCTCGGCCTCGTCGAGTCGATCGTCAACGAGCCTCTCAATGCGGAAGCCGACCGGCATCGCCGCCAGCCGCCGTACCCGACTGCCGGTAGCTCCAGTCCGGCAATTCCCGCTAGCCGGTAGGCGAATCGGCCGCTAGCCACGGCGACACAGCCGCCGGACCGGGCGATCCTGGTGCCGCGGAAGCGAGCGAGAGGGGCCGGACATGTGGGGCAAGCGGAATGACATGGTGGTTCGTGAGAAGGATCCGTACAACGCCGAGCCACCGCGGAACGCTCTGGCCGGCCTGCCGGTGACGCCGATCGAGGCCTTCTACAGCCGCAACCACGGACATATCCCGGACATCGACCCGATGACCTGGCGGCTCCGTGTAGATGGTCTGGTCGACAGGGAGCTGGATCTCTCGCTCGCCGCTCTGCAGAAGCGATTCCGAATCAGTACGGAGGTGGCCACGCTCGCGTGTGCGGGCAACCGGCGCGCCGGGTTGATCGCTGTCAAGGCTCTCCCCGGTGAGACGCCTTGGGGGCCGGGCGCCATCTCGACGGCCGAATGGACCGGCGTGAGCCTGGCCGACGTTCTGGCCGCAGCCGGATTACGCGCCGGCACGGCGCACATCGCATTCGTCTCCGTGGACGTCGTCGAACGCGTGCATCCGCCCCAGCCCTACGGAGGCTCCATCCCGTTGCCGAAAGCCCTCTCCGGTGAGGTGCTGCTCGCCTGGTCGATGAACGGCGGGCCGCTGCCCGCGGTGCACGGTGGGCCGGTGCGTGTCGTGGTGCCCGGCTACATCGGTGCCCGTAGCGTCAAATGGGTGGGACGCGTCACAGCGCAGTCCCTGCCGTCGGACAACTATTTCCAGGCGGTGGACTACCGGCTGCTGCCACCGCAGGCCGATCCCGCACGACCCGGCCAGGGCATCTCTCTTGGGCCGGTGGCCCTGAACGCCGAGATCCTCACTCCGGACGACGGCGCCTGTCTGGCCGCCGGTCCGACGGCCGTCACCGGCTACGCCATCGCCGGGGAAGGCCGGACCGTCGTCCGCGTCGACGTCTCGGCGGACGCCGGGCAGACCTGGATCCAGGCTGCGGTCGACGCCCCGCCCGGCCCGCAGGCGTGGCAACAGTGGCACACCACCGTGGACCTTCCCACCCGGGCCGAGGAGATCACCGTGCGGGCGTGGGACGACACCGGCAGCACGCAGCCGGAGTTCCCCACCCACCTGTGGAATCCCCGGGGCTACGTCAACAACTCCTGGGCCCGCATCCGCGTCGACGTCCGCTGACCGGCGGGTCGAGGGCCGGAGCGCTCGGTTCGTGGAGTGGCGAGCTCGGCGGCGGCGAGGGGACCCAAGGCGAACAGTTCACGGAGCGCCTCGGCGTAGGCGCCCCCCGCCGGCCCTTCCGCCAGCTGCTTGACCCGGACGGTCGGGGCATGCAGCAACTTGTCCACCGCCCGGTGAACGGTGCGCGCGAGCTCCGCGCGAATCTCATCGGGCAACTCCGGAAGCCGCGCATCGAGCCGGAGCAGCTCGGCGCGGACCACCTCCGCTCCGCGTCGGCGCAGCGCGGTCACCGTCGGGGTCACCTCGGCCGAGCGTTGAGTGGCGAGGTATCGGCGCACCTCCTCGGCGACGAGCGTGTGTGCCGCTCCGACGCCGATGCCGCTCGCCGATCCGTGCAGTCGGTGGGCCAGCCCGTCAAGATCGATGAGAGTGACGCCGGGTAGCCCGCGCACCGCGGGCTCGACGACGCGGGGCAGCGACAGGTCGCAGATCACCAGCGGACCGGCAACGGTGGCGACCATCGGCGCGGTCACCACCGGTTCGGCCGCGCCGGTGCAGGCGATCACGATGTCGGCAGTCGCCAGCTCGGCCGCCACCGCGTGGAGTCCGACGGCACGGGCGGACGTGCCCGCAGCCGCCGCGTCCCCGGCCAGCCGACCGGCCTTGGCCGGCGTCCGGTTGGCGACGACGATCTCGCTGACTCCGTAGCGGCGCAGCTGACTGGCCGCCCGGGCGGCCAGCGAACCGGCGCCCACGATCAGCGCGTGCCGCCCGCGCAGGCCACCGAGGGCGGCGGCCCCCTCGGCGAGCGCCTCGGACACCACGGAAGGACCTGCGTCGTCGATACCTGTCTCGCTGTGCACCCGTTTGCCGGCCCGCAACGCCTGCTGGGCCAGCTCATGAAGCACGGGCCCGACCGCACCGGCCGCACCGGCTTTCGCGTAGGCGTCCCGGACCTGCCCGAGGATCTGCGCCTCACCGACCACCAGCGACTCCAGCCCGGCCGCCACCCGGAACAGGTGCTCGACGGCCGATCCGCCGTATTGCACGAAGAGGTGGTCGGCCAGGTCGTCGACCGACCGGCCGGCCTGCCGGGCGAGCACCGCGGACACCTCGGCCAGACCGCCGTGGAAGCCCTTCACCACGGCGTAGACCTCGATTCGGTTGCAGGTGGACAGCAGCATCACCTCGGTGATGTTCTCGCTGCTGAGCAGCTCGTGCATCAGCCTGGGGAGATCGCCGGGGCCAGCGGCGGCCCGCTCGAGAACGCCGATGGGTGCCGAGCGATGTGACAGTCCAGCTACGAGCAGGTTCATCCCAACCTCCGTACCAGGCATGACGTCCTTTCCGGTGCGCGGGAGAGCCCGGCAACCATGGGATTGCCGGGCCTGGCGGACGAGCCCGCCATTTCTGACCACGGGTCTCCGGCTACACGTCGCCGCCCGCCGAGCCGCGTCTACGCTTCCCGCGGGTCTCTTCCGGCCTGGCCGGCGCGAACACCCTTCTCGACGAGGTCACCCAGCTCCGCATCGACGTTGTGCCAGTATTCGAACGCGCGAGTCAGGACCTTCTCACTGACGCCGTTGAGCAGGTGACCGACGATGTTGCTCACCAGGCGGTCGCGGGCAGCGTCATCCAGCACGTCCCGGACCAGGGTGCCGGCCTGGCCCCAATCGTCATCGTCCGGGCGCAGGGTGTACGCCGTGCGAACCATGTCACCGTCGGCCTCCCAGTGAACCTCGGCGGCACGACTCGGGTCAGCAACCGGACCGCCATAGGAGTTCGGCGTGTACACCGGTTCGGAGGCGTTGCGCATCCGCATCACACCGTCCTTGGAGTAGCTGTTCACCTCGGCCCTCGGCGCGTTGACGGGAATCTGCTTGTAATTCACGCCGAGGCGGGCGCGGTGCGCGTCGGTGTAGGAGAACCCGCGGGCGAGCAGCATCTTGTCCGGTGACAGACCCGTGCCGGGCACCTGGTTGCTCGGCGCGAAGGCGGCCTGCTCGGTCTCGGCATGGTGGTCGCTGACGTTGCGGTCGAGCGTGAGCTTGCCCACCTCCTGGAGCGGGTAGTCGGCGTGCGGCCACACCTTGGTCAGGTCGAACGGGTTGTATCGGTACGTCTTGGCGTCTTGGTACGGCATGATCTGCACCTTGAGCGTCCAGCTCGGGTACTCGCCGCGCTCGAGCGCGGTGTACAAGTCGCGCTGGTGGTAGTCGCCGTCCCGGCCGGCGAGATCGTCCGCCTCGGCCTGGGTCAGATACTCGACGCCTTGATCGCAGATGAAGTGGTACTTGACCCAGACGATCTCGCCGGCGGCGTTGATCCAGCTGTAGGTATGGCTGCTGTACCCGTTCATGTGGCGCCAGTCCTTCGGGATGCCCCGGTCACCCATCAGCCACGTCACCATGTGGGCAGACTCCGGCGAGAGGGTCCAGAAGTCCCATTGCATGTCGTTGTCGCGCAGGTTGCTCGCCAGCCGGCGCTTCTGCGAGCGGATGAAGTTCTGGAACTTGATGCCGTCGCGGATGAAGAAGACCGGGGTGTCGTTGCCGACGATGTCGAGGTTGCCTTCGGAGGTGTAGAAGCGCAGCGCGAAACCACGCGGGTCGCGCCACGTGTCGGGGCTGCCCCGCTCGCCCGCCACGGTGGAAAACCGAATCACCGTGTCGGTTCTGGTGCCCGGCCGGAACACCGCGGCCCTGGTGTACGCGCTGACGTCGCCGGTCACCTCGAAGTGCCCGAACGCGCCACCCCCTTTGGCATGCGGCTGCCGCTCCGGGATGCGCTCGCGGTTGAAGTTGGCCATCTGCTCGACGAGATAGAAGTCGTTGAGCACGATCGGACCGTCGGGCCCGACGGTGAGCGAGTGCTCGGTACTCGCAACCGGGATGCCGGCGTCAGTTGTCGCCGGTTTCGGCTGGGTGTTGGTCACGGGTGTACCTCCTGGTACGTGCGTGGGCCGGTGGGATCACTTCCACCCTTGGCCACGAGGGCGGGTTAGTCGTCACGGTTGGCGCCCATTTCGGCTACCTGCCAACCGGAATCCGCGACCTGTGGCCAGCACCAAGACGACTTGGTCGATGGCGTCGATGCCGCTGAGAACCGCACGCGGCAAGACTCGGAGGGTGCAGAGCACGGGATGTCCCGACGGGCAGCGCGGCGACGCCTGGGTTGAGCCGGTCAGCGGGCCGTCACGCCGGAACGCTCGGGCAGACTGGCCAGACGACGCCGCGACCGCCCAGGCCCTTCGGGCTCATGCGCAGGACATCTGGCTAATCAGACCAATCCGAGGTCTCGATGATGTCCACGAAGTTGGCACGCCGGTAGCCAGGGACGAATCGCTCCAGGACGTCAGCCTTGACGTTACCGAACGTCGTCTCCGGCTTAGGTGCGATGCCCTCGGCGAACGCATGCAGGATGCTGCGCTTGAAGTCCGGCCGCGGGTGCAGTGCGACGATCTCGGCCCGGTCGGCGTCGCTGATGTCGTGGTATCCGATGCCGAGCACGTCGTACTCCACACCCGCGGTGACCAGCGCGACCTCGGGTTCCATGAACTCGGGGACGCCGGGCGTGGTGTGCAGGGCGATGGCCGTCCACACCCGGCGGATGCTGTCCTCCGGCATGCCGTGTCCCTGCAAGAAGCGGCGGGCCTCATCGGCGCTGTCCACCTCGAAGCGACGGCCGCTGCCGCGGAACTGCTCGTTCAGCCCGAGGTCGTGGAACATCGCCCCGACGTAGAGCAGTTCGGGGTCGAGACTGAGCCCTCGGTTTCGGCCCAGCAGGCTGCCGAACCAGAAGACCCGCCGGGAGTGGTGGTAGACCAGGTCGGTCGTGGACTCGCGCACCAACTCGGTTGCTTCACGGGCCAGCTTCGTATCGGGGACCGTCATCCCGGCGGCGGTGAACGTGTTGGCCGACATCGGTGTCTCCTCTTGTCCGGGAACAGCGCGGCACGCGTGTGCTGTGCCGTCCGTTTCACGATCGCGCAACGGCCGCGCGCGGTCTGCCCGGCTGGCGGGCAAACCCGACTACCGGATAGCGGGGGTCCGGGGACGAAGCACCGTCCTCAGCGGCACCACTGAGCTACGTGTCGTCCGAGTACGAGGCTCAGTTCGAGCACGCTAACGCTGGCGACCGCGAGGCCGCGGGTGCAGACCTGGATGAGCAGGCTCGTGTCGCGGCCGTCCGGAGGTCAGGCAACTCCTGGACTCCGGCCGAGGCGGTTCGACACCAGAAGCATCCCGGCGAAGAGCACCGTCGCCCATGTGGCGAGGACGACAATCGGACGGGCGTGCTGATAGGCCGGGAAGTAGACCGCTTCGCGTAGCGCCGTCACTGTGGCGCCTGAAGGCAGCCACTGCGAGACGAAGGCAAACGGAGCGGGAAGCAGCGGTGTCGCGACGGCGCCGCCGGAGGCGCTGTTGCCCAGCACGACGAAGAACAGGAAGCTGGGCACGATCGCCCAGCGGCCGACCAGCACAACCATGAGCGAGGTGAAGGACGCGACCGCCATGAGATGAAGCGCGAGGATGCCCCACCCCTGCAGTACCGGCAGATCGAGCCGATGCAACAGCGGTCCGTCTATAAGCGTGAAGACGAACGACGCGACGACCGCCAGGGCGACGACCAAGACCGCCCAGCGGCGCAGGGACAGATTGCCCGCGTTCGCGCGGACCTGGAAGACCGTGATGAAGCCGACGATGGTCGCGACGACGAGCAGGTAAAAGATCTCTGTGCCGTTCGGATCGGCCTCCCCGAGCGGGTGCGAGTCGATGACATGAACCGTCGGATCGATGGTGGACACCCCCTCCAACACTCGCGCGACCGACGCTCCCGCCGCGCTGGCCACATACAACCTCGGCTTCGTCGACGTCAGATCGAGCGCCGCGTAGACGTCCTGATCATCGATGGCCTGCAGGGCGGCCGACACTGAGTCGTACCGGCGGAAGACGAGGGCGTCGTGCGCGACGCTCTCCACCGCGTCCACCGTGCCCGCGTACCTTGCCGGGTCCCCCACGACCGCGGCGTCGATGCGACGCGGAACCGGGTCGCCAAGCGCAAGGGAATACGACGTCACGAAGATTGAGCCCATGACGATCGCCACGATGGCGATGACGACGGCCCGCTCCGTCGGGGACCAATGATGCCCGCGTATGCCTGGAAAGCGGCGGACGCCCGACGCTGTGCGCAGTGTCGTCGCCGTCGGCTGTTTCGTCACTTGCATCGGGTCCTCCGCAGAAGGGCCGGTGGGTGCTGGGCGACAAATGCTGCGCTCCGGTCGGGCACTGCGCTGGAATCCAGCTTCGTTCTCGCATCCGTCGTGGGACCACGATCGCCCATGGCGGCCGCCCTGTCGTCACGGCGAGCCGCCAATCCGCCTACCGGCTAGCGGGAGTGGGCAGCCTCGGGACGTGCTGGGCCGGCCTGCTCACTGCGCGACTCAGTGCCGGCCCGTCGGCTCGGCCAGGGCGGGGTCAGCGCGCGCTGATCGGAGCCGGCGACCCGGTAGTGCTACCGGGCATCGCTCGCTTCCCGTCAGCCGGTAGTCGAGATGGACGCCTGCTGCGACGACGTGCGGCCGGCCGCGTCACATGCTTGGCCAGAACAACGAACTCCCAGGACCTGACATCGGGAGCCCACGCGGCACGACCGGTGCGCGGCCCGCCGCGAGCGAGAAATGACGACTGGCGTGCGGGCGAATCTCTGACGCGCGCGTTGTCCCCTGCAGCGATGAGGAAGGACGCACCGATGCGCACAACACTCCGCATGGCGGTGGCGATGACGGGAGCCGCCGCGTTGATGGCCGGGGCGGCGGCCTGCGGCGACAACAGCAGTTCCTCGGGCGGCGCCGCGCCCGCTAACACGAAGGTGGGCATCTTGTTGCCGGATACGGCGTCGTCGCCGCGCTGGGTCTCGGC
Organism: Actinoplanes sp. NPDC051388; assembly: GCF_055586225.1. Classification (NCBI taxonomy): domain Bacteria; kingdom Bacillati; phylum Actinomycetota; class Actinomycetes; order Micromonosporales; family Micromonosporaceae; genus Actinoplanes; species Actinoplanes sp. NPDC051388. The sequence continues at coordinate 140,794 of NZ_JBVJIP010000025.1, forward strand.
CGACCCGAACGAACTCAGCAAGCAGTGCGCCGTCTACAAGCTCACTTGCTATGTCGACAACGCCAACGGCAGCGCGACGACCCAGCAATCGCAGGCACAGGCGATGATCAACGCAGGCGTCGGTGTGCTGTTGGTGGTGAATCTGGATTCGGGCTCCGGCAAGGCCATCGAGTCGCTCGCCCAGCAGCACAACGTCGTCACCATCGACTACGACCGCCTGACCGCCGGCGGCAGCGCTTCCTACTACGTCTCGTACGACAACGTGAAGGTCGGCGCGGACCAGGGCACCGCGCTGACCCAGTGCTCACAGGTGGTGGGCAAGAGCGCGGTCAACTACGTGGAGATCGACGGGGCGGCGACCGACAACAACGCCACCCAGTTCGCCCAGGGCTACAACTCCGTGCTGTCCAAGCAGCCCGGCTGGAACCTGCTCGCCGACCAGAGCGGGAACTGGGACGCCGCCACCGCGCAGACCCTGTTCACGACGATGCTCGGTCAGCACCCCGACATCAACGCGGTGATGGTCGCCAACGACACCATGGCGCAGTCGGTCATCAACGTGCTGAAGGCGCAGAGCCTGGCCGGCAAGGTGGCCGTCTCGGGCCAGGACGCGACCGTCGGCGGCCTGGACAACGTCATGGCCGGCAGCCAGTGCTTCACCGTCTACAAGCCGGTGGCCGGCGAGGCCGACGTCGCGATCAAGCTGGCCGGCCAGATCCTCGCGGGCCAGAAACCCACGGCGCCGGCGACGACCAAGGATCCGACGACGGGCCGGGAGGTGCCCTCGTACCTGGCAGACCCGACCGTCATCACCAAGGCGAACGTCGCTCTGCCGGTGACCGACGGCTACCTCACCTACACCGCGGTCTGCCCGACCGTGTCCATGGTGAAGCTGTGCACGGCCAACGGCATCAAGGCATCTTGACCGTATCGATCCGTGGGGTTGGGGTCGCGCCGACGCCAACCTCACGCTCATGAAATCAGGTGATACATCATGGACACCATTCCCACGCTGGAGCTGCGTGGCGTCGACAAGTCGTTCGGCCCGGTCCACGTGTTGTCGTCCGTGAACTTCACCGCGACTGCCGGGGAAGTGACCGCCCTCGTCGGCGACAACGGCGCCGGCAAGACGACACTGGTGAAATGCATCGCCGGCATCCATCGCCTCGACGCCGGAGAATTGATCTTCGACGGATCGCGCCGGACCGTCCACGGTCCGCGCGAGGCCGCGTCGCTCGGGGTCGAGGTCGTCTATCAGGATCTTGCGCTCTGCGACAACCTCGATATCGTCGAGAACATGTTCCTCGGCCGCGAGGAGATCACCCGCCTCCGCACGCTCGACGAGAACGCGATGGAGAACCTGGCCCGGCAGGCACTGGCGTCACTGTCGGTGCGGACGGTCCGATCGGTACGGCAACTCGTGGCGAGCCTGTCCGGCGGCCAGCGCCAGACCGTGGCGATCGCCAAGTCGCTGCTCTGGAAGTCGAAGGTCGTCATCTTGGACGAGCCGACGGCCGCACTCGGCGTAGCGCAGACCGAACAGGTCCTCGATCTGATTCGCCGGCTCGCCGGCCAAAATGTGGCCGTGATCCTCGTGTCGCACAACATGAACGACGTCATGAAGGTCGCCGACTCGATCGGAGTGCTCTTCCTGGGTCGGATGGCCGCACAGGTCAGACGAACGGACGTGACCCAGACAAGGGTGGTCGAGCTGATCACCACGGGTCGTTCGGGAGCGCTGGGATTGTCTCCGGCCGAGTCATCCGGAGCGGCCGTATGAGCGCGCAGACCGACGAGATCATCGAGCAGGACGAGTTCGACGGCCGGAAGCAGGTCGAGGGACTGGCCGCGCTGAGCGCCTACACCAGGGGCTACGTCGCCCGCGTTCGCGGCGGCGAGTTGGGCTCCATTCCCGCCCTGGTCGGTCTCGTCAGCATCACCGTCGTCTTCGCCGCGGTGCACCAGGGCTTCCTGAGCGCATACAACCTCGAGGCGCTGGTCATCCAGGCCGCACCGATCATCGTCATGGCAATGGGCCTGGTCTTCGTGCTACTGCTCGGCGAGATAGATCTCTCCGCCGGCACCACGGGCGGCCTTTGCTCGGCGATCATGGCCGTATCGATGCTGCGGCACGGAGCGTCCTGGTGGCTCGCGCTCGTGCTGAGCCTGATCGCCGGCGTCGTCATCGGTCTCGGCATGGGCTGGCTGCGCGCTCGGGTGGGCATTCCGTCGTTCGTCATCACGCTGGCCACGTTCCTGGCCTTCCAGGGCGTCACGCTGATCCTCATCGGCGGCCAAGGCTCGGTGATCCTGCCCGACGATTCGCCGCTGATCAAGCTGGAGAACAGCTTCGTGCCGAGATGGCTGGGGTGGACGCTCCTGGTGTTGTTCGTGGCCGGGTACGCCGCAATCAAGGTGAACGACGCGCTCGGACGCCGCCGGGCAGGGCTGTCGCATACACCGTTCACGGTGATCGTGGCCAAGGTCGGCGCATTGGCAGCGCTCGGTGCGGCGTTCACCTACGAGATGGGCATCAACCGGAACGTGACCACCAACGCGTTCCTGAGCAACAAGGCGCAGGGCATGCCCTGGGTCGTCGTCCTGCTCGTGATCCTGTTCGCGGTGTGGCACTTCGTCCTGAGCCGGACGCAGTACGGCCGGCACGTGTACGCCGTCGGCGGAAACGACGAGGCGTCCCGGCGCGCGGGCATCGTCGTGTCCCGCATCCGAATCTCGGTGTTCGTCATCTGCTCCGGCATGGCTGCCGTCTCCGGACTGGTCGCCGCATCTTTGCTGCAGTCGGTGCAGTCCAACGCCGGCGCCGGCAACACACTGCTGCTGGCCGTCGGCGCGGCCGTCATCGGAGGCACCTCGCTGTTCGGCGGACATGGCCGCATCATCGACGCCGTGCTAGGCGGACTGGTCGTCGCGGTGATCATCAACGGCATGAGCGATCTCATTCAAGGAGCGAACTCGGCCGGCTATGAATATGTCGTCACCGGCGCGGTGCTACTGCTCGCCGCCGGCTTCGACGCAGTCGTCCGCCGCGGCCGAACCGGTTGAGCAAGCCGGCCTTCACCGGTCGCCGCAACGCATCGTTCACGACGAAGATTCCTGGGTTGACTGTGATCGGCTTCGATCGGGTTGTCCGCGTACTGCTCGACGTGGTGCCACGCCGAGGGCAGCAGCTCATCAACAACGGCTGGGTAAACCGGGGCGGCGTCGGTGACCACCTTTGTTGGGATCACCTTCAGCGTGCGCAGAGTCCTGGTGAAGAACCGGCGCGCCGCCGCGGCGTCCCGTCTGGCCGACAGCAGCACGTCGATGACCTGGCCGTGCTGATCGACAGCGCCGTTGCGTAGCGCCAGACGCCGTTCACCGATCAAGCTTTGAACAGTGGAGGTATGCGAATGAAAGAGTTCGTCTTCCGGCAGGCACGGACACCTGGCCTGCCGGGGAACCCTCTGGCACGTCTTCGCCCTGCCCGATCTGGGCCAGGACCGTGACCTGGCGGCGCTCGTGACCGTTGTAGGTTCGGGATTCGCGTGTCCTCTTCTTGTTGAGCGTGTCCCTGGTCCGGCCCATGCACGGGCGCACATGCGTCGTCGGTGCGACCGCGTGGCCCCTTTATCATGGGCCGGCTAGTGACCGGGGCCTCCGAACGGGTACGCCGGCAGGGTGCTCCAGGCATGGCCCGCCTGCACGACAACGATGCCGAGGGGGACTGCTGCGGCGGCTGTCACGAACAGGATGGCGACCCGGCGGAAGCCACCCTGTACGCCACCCCCCGTTGCGGGTCGAACAGTTAGCCTCAGCGCCGGAACCAGCCGGCTCAGGACGTGGAGTCCGGTCACGACGGCCCAAGCGACGAAGACGGCCTGGTGGATGGTCAGGACATCGATACGCTGGCCCAGGATGTCCACCTGCGGCCCTTGCCCGGTGCGAGGGCCCGCGACGACGAGCGCCAGGCCGGAACCGAGTAGCGCCATGGCGGTGAGCACCACCAGCGGCCCGAGTGCCCGCAAGATCAGCGGTGGAGGACCGGAGTCGCGGTACGGGCGGCTGCCGGTGTAGTAGCGAAGGATCCGCCAACCGGTGCTCGCGGTCTTGAGAAGTGCTGGCGGGACCAGCACGGTGCCGATCGCGAGGTGCCAGGTGATCATTTGGCGTATGTCGATCAGGGTGACCAACTCGGCGGCGAACAGCGCCAGGAGCAGCAGGCCCGTCCATGCGGTGAGCCGGGCGTTGCCGGCTGGACCGCCACTGCCATCCACAATGGCGTCGGCACGTAAGTCACGTCCGGTCGCTTCGGCGATCGCTTCACTGGTGATCCTTCGTAGCCGCGTTGTGGCCCGCTTGATAGCCATCAACGCACCCCCTTCCGGTGGTCGTGTCTGCGGGGACATTGCCGCGCGGGCGTCGCTGCCGCCGCTGGTGGTCATGGGCGAGGGCTTGAGCAGCGGACAGCCGCTGGTACGTCATTCCGTATGCTCCCGCCGCGCCGCACGACGTTTCGTAGGCCGGCGTCAGGGAGTCCGCCTCTGCGGGGTGGAACAGCGCAACAATCGTCCAGTCCTGCTGCGTCTGCTCGGTCTTATCCGGCTGCGCCGAGCGCCGCGCTGATCGCGACGATGATCGCGCCGCCGAGCGTGATGGAGGCGAAGGAGCGCAGGAAGCCGGTGTTGAAGAACCGCCAGCGGATCCAGGCGAGCGTGACGAGCTCGATCACGATCACGACAATGGCGACAGCGAGTGCAGTGCCGTACTGCGGGATCAGGAACGGCAGGGTGTGGAAAAAGCCGCCGAGGAAGGTTCCGGCCCCGGTGATCGAGCCGCGCACGTACGGGTTGCCGCGGCCGGTCTCCTCACCGGTGTCGGAAAGTCCTTCGGAGAAGGCCATGCTGACGCCGGCGCCGATCGCGGTCGCGAGCCCGGCGAAGAACGCGATGTGGGGGCGGTGGGTGGCCAGCGCGACGGCGAAGATCGGCGCCAGCGTTGACAGCGAGCCGTCGATCAGCCCGGTCATCGCGGGCTGCACGCGTTGCAGCAGAACGGATTGTTTGTCGTGCTGTTCAGACCGGGTGGGGAGATCGAGTGCGCTCATACGTCCAGCGTTGCCGATCGCGGCCTGCGTGTCGCCGCTGCCAGCATGGATCTGTGCTACCTGCCAGCCACAGGCCGTCCGCACCGGCTACCTGCATTTGCACTGCGAAACGCCGCTACGTGCGATCTCTACGTCCAGGTACTACGTCAGCGGCTGGTTGCTTCCGGCCGAGGCCGCCGATGCCACCGGAGGGACATCCTCGAGGTGAGACGGGACGCGCCGAGACAAGCAACGAGACAAACACAAATGCCCTGCTCAAGCGCAGCGCGCAGCGGCAGCGCGCGGCGGCAGCGCGCGGCGCTCCGGCTCGGCAGGCTCGGAAACCTCGTCCTCCGCCGGCGCCACCTGGCTGAGCTGGGTACGGGCGCGTCGCAACGCACTGTTGACCGCGGCGGCGCTGGTCTCCAACGGCTCGGCGACCTCGACCGCCCTGTACCGCTCGAAGCTCCACGAAAGCGGGGGGAGCTCAGCCCTGTGGCACGACTTGTCCGCGGCCTGTCAACCACGAGGCCCGTCGACGGCGACGACGGTTCACGTGCCCTATCGCTGAGCGTCGCGCGCCCGGGCACGGATCTGGCATGCCTGAACGTGCGAGCCGCGCCCGGGCACGGATCTGGCATGCCTGAACGTGCGAGCCGCGCCCGCCGGGGTAGCGGCACCTGGCGGGTCAGTGGACGCTGCCCAGCGAGGAGACGATTGCCCGCTTGGTCTTCGTGTTGCGCACGACGAGCAGGTAGCGGTCGCCCTTCCGGAGTAT